>UGTZ01000001.1:3677500-4332500 GCA_900455085.1 Providencia rettgeri
GGGGATTTATTACGGCGAACAAACTAAACCAACTTATCGAGATTGTGTCGCGCTCAACTCATCTCCTGCCAATAGGCTTCAGATTTATGAACAACCCGATAGGGCGTCCAAGTCTATCAACTATCAGCCCACATAAGGAAAAGAACAATTCTGGGTCGCTAAACGAACGGCTGATGAACAATGGCTACAACTCTACCATGCCATCACGCTTTTTGATGATTTACCTGAATCAGCTAAACTCGGATGGGTTAGTACCTCGAACATAAACACATTGGGGATATTTGAATGTGTGAAGTATTGATGTAACTATTGTAATAGGTGAGTATTATTTTACTCACCTCTCCTTTAATCGCTACATTTAGCTCAATCATTAAATCGAAAATTTACTTATTTGAATAAGATTAAGCTAAAGGTCTAAATCTGTAGTTATCTGACCCAAAACCTTACCTGACCCATTACCTGACCCAAAATCAGCTAAAAACAAAAAGGAGTTAGATGATTAACATCTAACTCCTTGATAAATTTGGTGGCCCCTACTGGACTTGAACCAGTGACCAAGCGATTATGAGTCGACTGCTCTAACCAACTGAGCTAAGGGGCCAAAGTGGAGAGGATTATACGTGTAGTTTTAGCTTAGGTCTAGTGTTTCGAAACCGTATGCTGAAATTGTGTTCAACTCAATCCCTCCACTTATAATTCAATGCGATAGCATAAGCAATTGCTATCATTTGAAAGTCGTTTTCTGCAATTTTAATGAGCTCTACTCTTTTTTATTTAAATCAGTTTCTCACACCTTATCTATATTTAACTTTTACCAATATCAAATTAATAATAAAAACAACATCATAATGGCAACTAAACTTATTAAAAGTTCTTCATTCAAATAATTGATATAAAACAATATTTTTTACATTCAGACCTCACAATATAGTTTATAGATAATTCTCATATAGAACAAAAATGATGAAAAAAGTACATGCAGTTCAATATGGTTGCGGAAAAATGGGTAAATGTTTGATCCGTTACTTGTAAGAACATGGTGCTGACGTTGTGGCGACTTTTGAAATCAATAAAGCGGTTATTGGCAAAAATATAGGCGAAATCACAGGAGCGAGGCCAACAGAGGTTAAAGTACAAGCGCTACATAAAGCAGCGAAATGTTAAAGCTTGATGTTGGCATCATCGCCCACCTTTCGGTGGGCGATTACTGGCACCTAATCTTAGCGCGGTTTCACCATCTGCCATTCTAAGTGATGTTTTATCGACGGCCATTCTGATTCGATAATGCTATATACACAGCTATCACGTAGCTCACCTGTTTTAGTTTTCATATGGTTGCGCAAAATACCATCGAGCTTGGCCCCTAAACGTTCAATAGCTCGACGACTTTGGCTATTTAAAAAGTGCGTACGAAACTCCACTGCAACGCAATTTAATTCCTCAAAAGCATGCTTTAACAGCAAATATTTAGCCTCTGTATTTAATGCAGTGCGTTGTACTTCGACCCCATACCAAGTGGCTCCGATTTCAACCCGTCTTACCGCATGGTCCACACGGTTATAAGAAGTAATACCAACAGGCTTACCAGTGCGTTTATCAATCACCACAAAAGGTAAACATTCCTTTTTCTGGAAATTTTCCAGACGCTTTTCCACATCTTGAGAAAAATGCTCAGGCTCAGGAACTAAGGCATACCACAAATTATTTAACCCATCTCGTCGAATGATATCTGCCAGTTCGACATCATATTGGTGAGATAGAGGTTCAAGGCGAACGTATTCACCTTCTAAAGTAATAGCTTGGCAAATCTCTTTCATCATTGTTTCCCCTATATCGTTCTTTATGCTGTGTGTCTCTTTTTTTAATCTCTGTTTATGACATAAAAATAAAAAAACACCTATTTTTTATGACACTCAGCTATTTAACCGAAAACATATGATAAAAATCACAAAATTTTAACATCTTTACCAAATTGCAGCTTCATTACGCTACAGTTAACTCATCTGACCTGTTAATGAAATCCCGAATGGGAGTATAATAATGAGCAATTTTCCACACCTTTTTACCCCGCTTGATTTAGGCCATACCGTCCTAAAAAATCGCATTTTGATGGGCTCAATGCATACTGGGCTTGAAGAGCACCCACAAGGCAGCGAACGACTGGCACATTTCTATCGCTTACGCGCTGAAAATGGTGTCAGCCTTATCATTACCGGTGGCATCGCCCCCAATCCTGAAGGGGCGCTTACCGCACATGGCGCGGTACTAAATGATGAAAAACAGCTGTCATTTCATCAACAAATCACGGATGCCGTCCACCAAGCTGACGGTAAAATCGCCTTACAAATTTTGCATGCAGGGCGCTATGGGCTACACCCCAAATTAGTTGCCCCAAGCCCTATTCAAGCTGAAATTATTCCATTCGCCCCCAGAGAGCTCTCAACTGATGACGTTGAAAAAACGATTGATGACTTTGTGACAACAGCCAAACTCGCTCAACAAGCAGGCTATGATGGTGTCGAAATTATGGGCTCCGAAGGCTATTTAATTAACCAATTCATCACCAAACGTACCAACCATAGAACCGATAAATGGGGTGGAAGTTACACAAACCGAATTCGTTTTCCTATTGAAATCGTACGGCGAATACGGGAAGCTGTTGGCGCTAACTTTATTATTATTTATCGACTTTCCATGTTGGATTTAGTTGAAGAAGGTTCAATATGGGAAGAAATCGAATTACTCGCCAAACAAATTGAAAATGCAGGCGCCAGTATGATTAACACAGGTATTGGTTGGCACGAAGCTCGAATACCGACGATAGCAACGCAAGTTCCCCGTAGTGCATTTAGTTGGGTTACCCAGAAATTAATGGGAAAAGTGAATATTCCGCTGATAACTACTAACCGCATCAATGACCCTTTTGTTGCAGAACATATTATTGCCAATCATCAAGCCGATATGGTTTCAATGGCTCGGCCGTTTCTGGCTGATGAAGCGTTTGTTCGTAAAGCGGCAGAAAATAGAGCAGACGAAATCAACACCTGCATTGGCTGCAACCAAGCCTGTCTCGACCTCATTTTTAGTGGCAAACTGGCCAGTTGTTTAGTTAACCCACAAGCCGTTAGAGAAATGGATTACCCCAACGAAAAAGCCCCACAGAGTAAATCTGTTGCAGTTGTTGGCGCAGGGCCTGCTGGGTTGTCTTGTGCAATTTACGCGGCAAAACGGGGGCATCGCGTCACTTTGTTTGAAAAATCTAACCACATAGGTGGGCAATTTAACCTCGCAAAGCAAATACCCGGTAAAGAAGAGTTTCATGAAACTATCCGTTACTTCTGCCGACAACTAGAACTATTACATATTGATGTACGCCTTGAACACCAAGCCGATGTTGACTGTTTATCGGGATTTGATGAGGTCATTATTGCAACGGGCGTCACCCCACGGAAAATCCAGCTCGAAGGCATTGAACACCATAAAGTCATTTCTTATATCGATGTCATCACCAAACAGCGTTCTGTTGGTAAAAGCGCCGCTATTATTGGTGCTGGAGGGATTGGCTTTGATGTTGCTGAATTGCTAACCCAGGAAGGGAAAAGTAGCAGTTTAGATACTTCACTATTTAATAAAGAGTGGAATATTGATACCTCAATTCATTCTAAAGGTGGCGTATTTCCCCCACAAAAAGTCCCTATGGCATCAGCCCGTCAATTGTACTTATTACAGCGTAAAAATAGTAAAGTTGGGGCAGGCCTTGGTAAAACGACGGGTTGGGTTCACCGTTTATCACTGATGAAACGTGGTGTTCATATGCTAAATGGTGTTGAATACATGCGAGTTGATGACGAAGGGCTCCATATTCGCTATCAAGATAAAACGCAGTGCCTTCCCGTTGACAATGTGATTTTATGTGCAGGACAAGAGCCTTACCGTCCATTAAAAATACAATTAGCAGAACGTGGCATTAATGCCCATGTTATTGGCGGTGCTGATGTAGCAGCCGAGCTTGACGCTCGCCGCGCAATTGAACAAGGAATGAAAATCGCGTATCAGCTTTGATTGCTCGTTCTGTTGGTGAGGTTTGTCACTGACAATTAACCGTATTTTCAAAAATAAAGGCAGAGATTGTTTTCACGATCCCTGCCTTTTTATTTAGTTCACTTGCTCATTAATCACGGTGAGATAACCGCGCTTCCGCGTTCGCCAGTTTCTCATCTTCCGCTAAACACACCGCCGCAGTAAATAACACGTCAGTTGAAGAATTAAGCGCCGTTTCTGCTGAATCCTGTAACACGCCAATCATCACACCAACTGCGACCACTTGCATCGCAATCTCATTTGAAATACCAAACATGTTACAAGCTAATGGGATCAGCAATAGTGAGCCCCCCGCAACCCCAGAGGCGCCACATGCACAAACTGCTGCCACAACACTTAATAATAATGCCGTTGGGATATCAACAGGGATCCCTAACGTATGTACCGCAGCTAACGTCAGAACAGTAATCGTTACCGCTGCACCTGCCATATTGATTGTTGCACCTAATGGGATAGAAACAGAGTAGGTATCTTCATGCAGATTCATACGACGACACATCCCCATATTCACAGGAATATTCGCTGCAGAACTACGTGTAAAGAATGCCGTTACCCCACTTTCACGTAAACAAGCGAAAACTAATGGATATGGGTTGCGTTTCATTTTCCAATACACAATTAGTGGATTAACAATGAAAGCAACAATTAACATACAGCCAATTAATACTGCGAGAACATGTATATAGCCTTTTAAGGTTGCAAAGCCTGTCGTTGCGATAGTTGAAGCAACTAAGCCAAAAATCCCTAAAGGCGCTAAGCGGATCACAACACGTACCAGTTGTGTTACTGCATTAGAAAAGTCATGAACTAAATTTTTTGTGGTTTCATTTGCATGGCGCAGCGCAATACCCAGCCCGATCGCCCACGCTAATATACCAATATAATTACCCTTAATCAGTGCGTCGACAGGATTCGCAAATATATTGATTAGCAAACCTTTTAACACTTCGGCAATATTACCCGGTGGATTTAACTGTGTATCCCCCACGGCTAAAACTAAACTTGACGGGAACAGGAAAGAACCAATAACGGCAACAACCGCGGCAAAAAATGTTCCCAAAATATACAACACTAGGATCGGTTTGATATTGGTTTTTTGCCCTTGACGATGGTTAGCAATGGATGACATCACTAACACCCATACCAATACCGGAGCAACCGCCTTTAACGCACTAACGAATAAATCCCCTAACAACCCGACATTTTTTGCAGCAGATGGCCATAACCATGCAAGCAAAATACCCGCGACCAAGCCAACCAGTATCTGTTTGACTAGACTACCTTGGCTAATAACTCGCCATAACCCTGTTTTATTTGTATCCATAATAGACCTATATTATTTATCTTTATTAGGAATTAAATGTGTTTGCACAGCAAGTATAAGGAATAATAGTCGCCTGAAAAGGCAATTATTCAAAATATACACAATGATTGACTTTGTTTAACAAACATTTTACATAACTGTGATCTCAATAGAGTTTTGTTTCTTATAGTAGAATGAGAGGAGTAAAATGGTTGAGTATTTTCATAGGGTTAAAAAAAATCCCCTACTTTTACAGTAGAGGATTTAAAAATAAAAAAGTTAAATTAACTTTTTGCTTCGTTACGTTTATTAACAATGGCATTAATGATTAACGTTACGACTAAGATTGAGGCAATTACCCCCAACGAAATCGGCGTTGGAATATGGAAAATATCAATCAATAGCATTTTTATACCGATAAAGCTTAAAATTACTGCTAAGCCGTATTTTAGCATTGAGAACTTTTCAGCAACTCCAGACAACAAGAAATACATCGCACGTAGGCCTAAAATGGCAAATAAGTTCGATGTTAAAACAATGAATGGGTCAGTCGTTACCGCAAAAATAGCAGGTATGCTGTCCACCGCAAATATCACGTCACTAATTTCAACTAAAATCAGCACTAAAATAAGTGGGGTCGCAAATAGGACACCATTGCGTTTAATAAAGAATTTTTCACCATGTAATTCATCCGTCATACGTAAATGAGAACGAACCCATTTTACTAACGGTTTATCCGTGATTGGCGAGTCATCTTCTTTAGCAAAAGCCATTTTCAAACCAGTAAATAGCAAAAACAAGCCAAATACATATAAAATCCAGCTAAATTGTGTGACTAACCAACTACCTGCAAAAATCATAATCGTACGAAGTACGATAGCGCCTAATACTCCATAAACCAGCACACGACGCTGTAAATTTGCAGGGATTGCAAAATAACTAAAGAGCATTAACCAAACGAATACGTTATCAACAGCTAATGCTTTTTCTAATAAATAACCCGTTAAGAACGCCATTGTTTGGCTATCGGCAAACTCACGTCCCACGTTTTCATTAAGATACCACCAAAAGCCCGCCGCAAAGAGAAGCGAAAGCGTTACCCACACGATACTCCAAGCTGCAGCTTGTTTCATCGACATTGCTTGGCCTTTGTGTTTCCCTTGCCAGAACAAATCAATGAGTAACATAAGTAAAATAATAACGGCAAAACTACCCCATAAAATTGGGTTACCAACTGAGTGCATTTTCCTTTCCCTTAAAAACAAAAAACGGCTGATATCCAGAAGACATCAGCCGCTTAAAATTCATTAACCACAAGTTATGTCTTTTGGTTGTAAATTATGAGCAAACCTCGCCTTCTGGCAAGGTCTCACTTACAACACAAATAACCCGAAAACAGGGAACTGTGGTGCTCGGCTACCGGGTGTAATGAGTACACCGTAATGACGATAAACCGACAAGAAGAAGTTACTCCCCTTTGCTATGGCGATAAGATACGGTAAATAGTCTTAAAATGCAATAATTAGCCATTATTGTTTTATCGTTATTTTTTTACATTAAAAGATAAATTAACCAGTATATTTCGCATACTCTAAGCAAAAAACAGGCTAAAAGCCGTTTTTAAGCACTTTACATCATTACATGGCACACTGTAATTTGTAAAAATCGGCCGAAACTTAAATGAATTCTAAAAATAAGCTTAAAATTTGCTGTTTAGTTATTTTCTGTTTTGTTAAAGTGAGCGTGCTTTACACTAACAGCCTGAGGAAACACTACTTTCACTTTGGCATTCACTTAATCCATTTCTCCCTGCCCAACAACAAGTTTGTTGCTGTTATTGCCGTTTAGGAAACATTAATGGAATTAGTTAAAGAACTTTTTTTCGCCCTTTGGCACCAAGATTATGTCACCCTATCTAACCCTGCGTTAGTATGGTCGATTTATTTCATGCTGTTCGCTATCTTGTTTCTTGAAAACGGGGTATTACCTGCAGCGTTTTTACCTGGCGATAGCTTGTTGATTTTAGTTGGTGTACTCATCGCTAAAGGCACATTAAGTTATCCACTCACCATCGTAATTTTAACCGCTGGCGCCAGTTTAGGTTGCTGGGTAGGTTATATACAAGGGCGATGGCTAGGGAACACACGTATTGTTAAAGGCTGGCTAGCACACTTACCCGAACACTACCACCAACGCGCTCATGGCTTATTCCATCGTCATGGCCTCGCTGCCTTATTAATTGGCCGTTTTTTAGCTTTTGTTAGAACACTACTTCCAACAATTGCAGGCCTCGCAGGTTTACAGAATGGCCGTTTCCAAGTATTTAATTGGTTAAGTGGTCTGTTGTGGGTGTTAATTTTAACGGCTATCGGTTATGGCTTTGGTAAAAGCCCAATCTTCCTACAATATGAGCATCACATTATGAATGTATTGATGCTAATTCCTGTAGGCTTATTAATCCTTGGGTTAATCGGTAGTATTGCTGTTGTCGTAAAGAAAAAACTGTCTAGCAAAAAAGCAAATTAATCCGCCTATGCGAGAACTTCGAGTTCTCGCATTTTTATTTTTACCTAATTTTACGTCTTAATATTTCTATCCCTTACAACTAAGTTAACCTACTAATATTAAAAATATTTTCCTAAATACTATTTTTTACATTTTTTCTGATCCCATAATTTATTATCGAATAACTCATTGCACTTAATGCAAAAACAGTTATTGTTAATACAGTGAAGTTTCTTTTCTATTGATAGGAGGTTCTATATGTCATTAAATCATTCATCAGAAGACCTACGTGCGGAACTAAAAGCGTTAGCAGATTCTCTTGAAGCCGTATTGAATGATACAGGCGAGAAGTCGAAAGAAGAGATTGAAAGCTTAAAATCCAAAGCGAAAGATGTACTTTACTCATCTCGTGCTAAGCTCGGCCAAACCACCGAAAGGATCACTGAACAAACTAAAGAAATTGCGGGTCGCGCAGACAACTATGTCAAAGAAAATCCATGGACTGGTATCGGTATTGGTGCTGCCGTTGGTGTAGTTCTTGGCGTACTTCTCGCGAAACGTTAATTGCTTATGGAACAAAATCAACAACGTCAGGGCCCCGGTAAAGGGGTCCTTGAAATACTGCAACGCATCGCCAGTATTACCGTTAATATTGTTGAAACTCGCCTTCAGCTCATTGCCGTTGAGCTCGAAGAAGAGAAAGTTAATTTTATCCAGTTGCTATTATTAGTTGGGCTAGCGCTTCTTTTTACTGCTTTTGGCCTGATGTGTCTAATTGGGCTCATTTTTTGGTCTGTAGACCCTGTTTACCGTTATCAAGCACTGGCTATCACTACAGGGAGTTTGGTTCTACTCGCCATTATCTTTGCTAGTTGGGCGCTCAAAAAAGCGAAACAGTCCACTTTATTGAGCTCCACACGGGAGCAACTAAGCCAAGATGCAAATGCATTAGCAGGTAAGGATAATGACCAGAAATAAACGCCAATTACTTGCCGAAAAAAAACAACGGTTACTCAACAGAATTGAGCAGCAACGGAATGACCTTGCTGCCAGTTCTGAGGATTGGCTACATGTGACAGCCCCTTATGACCGTACATGGAAAGCCTTCGTTACCTTCCGTCCTTTGTTTATTGCAGCAACAGGCCTGCTTTCGATTTATTCACTAAAAAAACCACAACGTATACTTCAATTAGGGAAAAAAGCCTTCACAATGTGGGGCATAGTAAGAACAATTCAAAGTACAATTAATGCAGGAAAGAAATAATTCAACTTAAAATCAATAGGTTAGTCTAACCACTACACTTCAACTCATTTCCCCCTCACCACAGTTCAAATTTTTTGACCATCTTTGTGAATAAGCTTTGCTTTTTATTGAATAAGCAAATGACTATTATAAGCCCATCGAATGTTTTCTTACCTATTTGTGCTGAAAACAACACTACAAAGCGACATATATCGCAACTAATTTATATTTAATGACTTATTAGTCTGGAGAATCTCAATGAAAAATTTAGAAAGTGGTGCGGTATTATTAGCTCGCATTATGATGCCAATTCTGTTCATTGTCGCTGGGTATGGAAAACTGGGAGATGCATACGCAGGAACACAACAATACATGCAAGCAATGGGCGTTCCAGGCTTTTTATTACCTTTAACCATTTTATTAGAACTTGGCGGTGGCTTAGCGGTTTTATTCGGTTTCTTAACTCGGACTGTCGCTTTATTTACCGCAGGCTTTACGGTATTAACCGCACTCCTGTTCCATATCGACTTTAGCGTTGCGCCAAATAGCTTAATGTTTATGAAAAACTTTACTATTGCCGGCGGTTTCTTACTGTTAGCTGTGACCGGCCCAGGAAAATTTAGTATTGACCATTTATTAAATAAAAAATGGTAATTCCGATTTCATTATCACCCTTATTAATTTAGCTTCATTTTTTGTCCAACTTATACCTCCTTCGGGAGGTATTTTTTTATTCAAAATAATTGTTTTGAAGTTAATAGAAACTAAATCATCGTTATCAGTAAATGAAAATTAAGCTGGGCAGCTTTATTTATTCTTGTTGAATCACCACTAATATCACGCGACTCGTAAGCTCTAAACAGTTTGAGTTGTCGGTAGGCAGCAAATTGATATTGATGGGTTTATTTTTCAACCTCAAGTTAACTTCTAAATAATTCGTACTGTAGCAAGGCTGCAAGCTCACTAATCCCTAGGAGCATACATAAGTATGTGACTAGGGTTAGTGAGTGAAGCTAACACAGCTACAGTGCGAAGTATGACGAAGTTATAATCGGAAAAGTTTGGGGATTTCTCGGAGACACCACGACTTAGCCTCCCCCATACTATCTCGCCGCCACGCCATAATAATATTCGTCTCATGGCTATACTCTGCGCCAACTACTTTTAAACGCCCTTCACGAATATCTTGTTCAACCATTGGATACGGCATTGTTGCAACACCAAGACCAGCCAATAAAGCATTGTGTTTATCTTCAATTGTCGACACCGTTAATCGTTGTTGTTTATCCAACAACTGCACCGTTATCACAGGTCTCTCACGTGCGGTATCAGCTACTGCAATTCCACGGTACTTCACTCGAGTCGCATCAGATAATGGTTCAGGTTCTTGATGAATGGGGTGATCCGGGCTCGCAACATAAATATGATTAATGGTGTATAACGATTTAGAGTTAATTTCTGAAGATGATCGAAAATGCATATCAGGGGCAATGACAATATCCGCTTTACCGCTTTCAAGGCGTTCCCATGCTCCCGCCAATACTTCAGTAATCAAAGATAACTGTGTTTCTGATTTTTCCGCCAGTCGTTCCACCAGTGGAAAAAGTGAATGAGCAGGAACTAAAGCTTCACACACGATGGTTAAATGCGTTTCCCATCCTTTTGCAAGGGCTTCCGCGTCAGATGTTAGCTTATCAGCGGCTTCAAGTAGGATCCTTCCTCTATCAAGTAACATCCTACCGACATTCGTAAATTTAGTTCTATGCCCTGAACGGTCAAATAAAATGACATCGAGCTCTTCTTCTAATTTTTGCATGGTATAGCTTAGTGCAGACGGGACCCGCCCCAACTCTTCAGCAGCTGCAGCAAAACTACCACGGCGGTCGATTGCATCCATAACCCTTAATGATTCAAGCGTTAATGCTCTCTCTTTACTCATGAAGTTTCTCTTTCAGGAAATTTGAACAAGGGAAACAGATTAACTGGCTAACAATTCAACGTCCAGCTATTTATTATAACAATAGATTATTAACTTATTTATTTTCGATGGGGGTTAACCATTATGATGACACTGAGACCCGCTAACCATTGCGGAAAAGCTGATTATGGTTGGCTGCAAGCGCGTTATTCCTTTTCATTTGGCCATTATTTTGACCCAGATTTTATGGGCTTTAAAACACTCAGAGTGCTGAATCAAGAGGTTATTGCGCCACAAAATGCGCTACAGCCAAGAACCTACCCTCATGTTGATATTTTAAATATCATCCTAAAAGGGCACGCAGAATATCGAGACAGTTTAGGTAATACCATCCAAGCGGATGAAGGTGAATGTGTGCGTTTCTCACCACGCCCAGATCTTAGCTACAGCGAACAAAATGTGTGCCCCAAAACACCACTAACGCGTTTACAGCTCTGGTTAAATGCTTGCCCACAGCAAGAATCTTTACCCTTGCAAAAAATAGCCATTAGTGAAAATGAGAGTAAGCTTATCGCCTCTCCTGATGGGGAAGATCAAAGCATTCAATTACGTCAACAAATTTGGATCACTCAAATTCACTTGGCAGCCGATGAATCAACAGCGATCACGCTAAAAGGAAAAAATTCATTCCTTCAGTCTATACATGGTGGAGCAACATTACGAACACCAAAAGGCGAACAACTCGGGATGAATTGCAATGATGGGGCATTTATCCAAGATGATAATCAAATCATCATTAGTGCAGATAAACCGTTTAGAGGCCTGTTAATCGACCTTGGGGAACAAAACTAGCCACTTTCCTGCTATAACAGCATGAATTTTGCGAACGGATTCGCAAATTTAATGATTTACATATCCTACATATTGACACGCTTGTGTTAGAGTCCTGCCATTAGCGAGCAAAAAACACGTAATTTTCTTGCTCAAATGCTTTTTCGTTTTGATTTTAAAGGTGTTTCCGTGGCTCTATTCATTCAACAGCGACATAATCAAATTTTTGCTCAAATTCTGAATGAGGTTGTTCCTCAAAACGAATTAGCAAAAAACTTTTCCGTTTCTACTCGAACTATTCGTTCTGATATCAATGAAATCAATGAATTGATACAGCCATATAGTGCACATATTGTGTATGAACGAGGTCGTGGTTATCGGTTGAACATTGAAGATGAAGCCCTATTTGCAACCTTTACTCAGCAAAATGATGAAGACAATCATATCCCCCGAACGAGCAAAGAGCGCATTGATGCACTGCTATTAAAGCTTTTAATGCTATCACTCCCCGTAAAGCTTGATGATATAGCTGAAGAATGGTTTATCAGCCGAGGCACTTTACAACAAGATATGGGCGCGGTGAGAGAACAGCTGCAAAAATACCAAATTGCATTAGAAAGTATTCCTCACCAAGGTATTCGTTTAAATGGTAGCGAGTGGGCAGTTCGAGCTTGTATGACTGAAACTTTATGGCGTCGTTATTGCGCACAGATAGCGCCTGATTTAACCACTTTCCGCCCCGATTGTTTGGATAATTTAGACCTGTCATATATCGATAAGGTGTTACATAACAGTTTGAATCGTTTTGATATTCGGATTAGCAATGAAGGCCATTTATACCTAGTTTTTAATTGTGCGGTCACTATTTTGCGTATCACTCGCGGTCATGAGCTCACCACCGCGGTAAAAAATGATGACAGTGAAGAAGTGATCCGTAAAGCGTGCGATGAAATCTCCAAAGGTTTGATCTACTTTCTTGGCAATGACCTTTCTGGGGCAGAACTGAGCTATTTGCATGACCAAATTGTTGCCCAACGTATTAGTAACCAAGACTCTAGCACGCAAAAAAGTGGTACTCATAATGAGCTATGTGAATATATTTTAAATTATATTAATGAATTATATAATTATGACTTACGAAATGATGAAAAGCTCAAAAAAGATCTCAATACGCATCTTGCGGCCTTAATCACTCGCCTGCAGTATCATATTTCTACACCAAATCCGCTATTATCTGATATTAAACAATACTATCCGTTTGCCTATGACGTCACACTCAGTGCATTAACCAGCGCAAGTAAACAATTACTCCCCCACCCAATCAGTGAAGATGAACTGGGTTATCTTGCAGTTCATATCGGTGTTAGCCTCGAACGTAACTATGGCGCAGGGTCAATTCGCCAAACAGAAGTACTGGTAGTCACCGATGCAGGAAACTCCACGTTTCGCGTGGTTGAATCTAAAATCATGCGTGAGTTTCCACAACTCAAATTTAGTCGAGGGTTAACATTACAAGAGTATGAATCCTTGGATGAAGTCACTGAAGATTTTGTGATAACCACAGTACGAATTTCAGAGAAAAACAAGCCTGTTATTAAAATCGCGCCTTTCCCAACGCCCTATCAGCTAGAGCAAGTTGGCCGCCTAGCTATGGTTGATCAAACTCGCCCTTATATTATTGAGCGTTTTTTTGATGAACGGTTCTTCATGGTAATTAATGAAAAAATTAGCCAAGAAGAGCTCTTTCAAATGGTTTGCCATAAATTACAGCAAGAAGGCTATGTAACCCCCGATTTTTATCCATCACTACAAGAACGTGAATCAATTGTTTCCACATTGCTCGGGAAGGCATCGCATTACCCCACTCTTTAGGCTTACTTGCCAATAAAACGGTGGTTGCAACCGTTGTGGCCCCAAAAGGCATTGAATGGAATAAAGAAACCAAAGAGAACGCTTATGTCATTTTCTTGTTGGCTATTAGTAAAACAGACTATGAAGAAGCGATGGCTATTTATGATTTATTCGTTACCTTTGTAAAGGAAAAAACGACTCGTCGCTTAGTAAGTGTCAAAAATTTCAATGAATTCCAAGTGATAGCTAAAGATAGCTTAGCACGTATCCTCTAATCTGATAGCAACTTCCACTTCGTAGTGGAAAAGTGGAAGTTGCTGACTTTTACGTGATCCTAACCACAACTCTCGCAAATATTTTCCTATCCTAAACGGCCTGTTTTACGCACAGAGTAACTAAGTGGAAGCTATTACAATCAACACAACATAATTTCTATTTATTGTTTCCACTTTTCTTTCCAGTTCCTTTTTTCAATTCCATTTTTTATGTAAAAAAATAATCAATTGATAAACAACATATTTTATTCGAAGTATTGTTATTTTTATCCTTTTTAGATAATTGATTGATGTCAATTTTTCCACTTAACTTCCACATAGAACAAAAAACATACCAATCCAACTAATATTTATTTCCAAATAATTTCCACTTTGAAGTGGAAATTCACTGCCTGCAAAAAATACCAATAAACGTCTAATGTATAAGGCATGAAGGAACAGAGTAGTCTAACTTGCAATATTACTTTGGATTTTAAATAGTTATGAGTGAATCAGTTGTCGTTTTTAAAATGTTAGAACATAACCTTGATATTGATGAGGTGACACAAAAACTGCTAGCAGTGATTACTGACTGGCTCAAGCAGGAGGATTGCTACACCACGGATGTACAACAACAGATGTTGGAATCTCATTTACGTGCCATGGTCGGTAGAGCAAAAACGGGTGAAGCCTTACCAGAAGTTGATATCAGCCTATTTGATGAAATCTCTGAACATTCGATTACGCTCGCGCAACGGGTTGTTGACACACTTCCCGGTTTAGCACCTGAAGAAACCTATTTACTCTCTGTTCACTTTGAAGTTGCACGTTCAAATGATTAATTACTAATTTGGTAGGATTTGGAGAATATTTTATGAAACAGATAGTTGTTGTTATCGGTGACCGTTTAGGTAAAGGCCAAAAAGTAGCGGCGGGTGTTGAAGCTGCTGGCGGTAAAGCGATTGTTGTTCCAGGTGTCGCCGCTGACATGAAACTTGGCGATGTGATGAACGCAGAACAAGCCGATTTAGGTATCTCATTTTGTGGAAGTGGTGGCGCTGGTGCAATCACAGCTCAAACTAAGTATGGCTATAAAGCTCGCTATGGGATGCGCTCCATTGAAGAGGGAGAAACCGCAATTGCAGACGGTTGCAATGTATTAGGTTTCGGTTTTATGGACAAGGAAGAGTTAGGCGAGCGCTTAGTAAAAGCATTCAATAAAAAATACGGCAACGCTTAATGAAAAAATCTATCGAAACGGTTGTACGGGTTACAGGGCAAGGCGACACTAAGCAAAAAGCGATAGCTGACGCCTTAAATTCAATTCAAAAAACCGTACTGAAAAACAGCACAGACATCATCCTACGAATTGAACCAAAGGATGTTGAAGTGATTAGTGCTCACTCTCATTCGCGGACAGAAAAATTTCTTTTTCTCTTTTTGCCACGCAAACGTGAACATTTTCGTGTTGTACTCGACGTTTCGCTGGATGTCACTTTACTTTCTGTCAACGAAATACCATTTACAGAACAATAATAGCAATCAGGTCTGGAGTTAATTCCATGAGTGAAACTGCATCTTTTCTAGAAATATTGGGCATGTCCCTGATCATCGGTGGGCTCTGCGGCTTTGGCTTAGGCGCAGGGGCTGCGCGTATGTTCCACGCACCAACCGTACAAGGTATGGGGGCATTCCGTACATTGGGTGAGCTGAACGCGTGTGAAGGCGACCCAGCATCTCACTTTTCTTTTGGCTTAGGATTTTTCTTTAATGCATGGGCATCATCAGTTGCTGCAGGGGCATTTACACAAGACGTTGACCACCGCATCATCCCAAACTGGGGTGCGGCAGCGCTGTTAACCAAAAACCGTAGTGTCGCTGACACACTGCATAACCCGAAAAAAATGGCGATTGCTTGTGCCATCATCGGGGCATTAGTTGTCGCCTTCTTAAACACAACCGCTTCCGCAGTTCCGGCTGCACTGCAAACGACAGCCATTAATGTACTAGTGCCTGCCGCAAACTTGTTAGTTAACACAGTGATGCCAGTCATCTTCTGGTTAGCTGCTATGGATGCTGGTCGTCGTTCAGGTTTCTGGGCAACATTATTTGGTGGTTGTGCTCAGTTAATCATGGGGAATGCTATCCCGGGTTTAGTTTTAGGTATCTTGATTGGTAAAGGCGTTGATGACAACGGCTGGAACCGTATCACTCGCACAATGATGATAACCGTGGTTCTCTTGTTCGTTCTCAGCGGCTTCTTCCGTGAGTTCGACCTGAAGATGATCACCTCTTTCAACCTAGATAAACCATTGTGGCTTGAATACGTCCACGGTCTGCTGAGCGGGAAATAATCATGACAACTGAAATTAACAAACAAGATTTTTGGTACGCAGAATGGTCCTTCCCGATTTTTGTTGGATTGCTATCTGCTGGGATCTTCGCCGGTACCCACATGTATGTCGTCTACGGCTTTGGTGCATTTAACGAAGTAGCGTTCGTCGCCATGTTACGTGCAGGCTTAGATACAGGGGTTTACGGTGCAGTCGCCGCATTCGGTGCAAGTTTCTTATTTGCTCGAATCATCGAAGGGTCACTGGTTGGTATTTTAGATATTGGTGGGGCGCTGCAAACTGGTATTGGGCTGGGTGTTCCTGCTCTATTCCTCGCTGCGGGTTGGGATATTCTAGTCACTAACTTCTGGCTTTCATTAGTGACAGGTTTATTCCTTGGGGTATTAATCGGTTTACTGATTGTCTTTGCACGTAAATTCACCATTGCCCAAGCCAACTCAACCTTTGGTGCAGACGTCATGATGGGTGCGGGTAATACTTCAGGTCGATTCTTAGGCCCATTGATTATCTTAGCCGCCATGGCAGCTTCTATTCCAATCGGAATTGGTTCATTAATCGGCGCATTGATTTTCTATGTATGGCAAAAACCGGTTGCCGGTGGCGCCATTTTAGGTGCGATGTTATTTGGTTATTTCTTCCTATCGTCGCCTAACTAGTATCCTCCCGGAGCATCTGCTCCGGGTTACTGAATAACATCATTAAAAACAGGCTCGAAATAGTTCAAAGAGTAGCGTAAGAGTAACCAACAACGCTGCGGTTGGCATTATTTAGAACAAGTATTCAAGTATTTAAGCATGCTCTAGATAATTCAAATTGCAGCTAGGCGGCAAACGACGATATCCCTAGGAGCATACAAAAGTATGTGACTAGGGTAGCGGAAGTGCTGCCAACAACGCTGCGGTTGGCATTATTTAGAACAAGTATTCAAGTATTTAAGCATGCTCTAAATAATTCAAATTGCAGCTAGGCGGCAAACGACGATATCCCTAGGAGCATACAAAAGTATGTGACTAGGGTAGCGGAAGTGCTGCCAACAACGCTGCGGTTTGAAGTATGACGAGCATCGAGTATGAGTATAAAGAGGGCAACTATGTACACTCTAATCATCAAACAAGGTAAGCGTATCGATGGCTCGATTATCGATATTCTTATCAAAGATGGAAAAATCGAAGCAGCAGGCCCTGAGTTAGCCTGTAACCAGCAAGCTGACAAAATTATTGATCTCCAAGGTAAAACTTATGTCAGCGCCGGATGGATTGATTCTCACGCACACTGTTTTGTTGAGTCACCTATTTACTTCGATGACCCTGATTTAGCAGGAGCCGCTGGCGGAGTTACCTCACTGGTTGATGCAGGCAGTGTCGGTGCTGATGATATTGATAAATTTTATCAACTGACACAAAAATCGAAAACCAATGTCTTTTCTCTGTTAAATATTTCACGCATTGGCATCATTGCACAAAATGAATTGTCCGATATGAACAACATCAATGATGCCTGCTTTCAAGACGCTATCGAGCGCCACTCAGGCTTTGTTGTTGGTATGAAAGCGCGTATGAGTAAAAGTGTGGTTGGTGAAAATGGTATTGCACCACTGATTAAAGCTAAAGAAATGCAGAAAAAACACCATCTTCCACTCATGGTGCATATCGGCAACAACCCACCGGATATCGATGAAGTCGCTGATTTACTGACACGTGGCGATATCATCACTCACTGCTTTAATGGCAAACCCAATAAGATTTTAGGCGAAGATGGCTACCTAAAACCATCAATTGCTCGCGCACTCGCACGGGGTGTCATATTAGATGTTGGCCATGGCGGTGAGAGTTTTAGCTTTAAAGTTGCCGAACAAGCCATGCGCATCGGCACTTACCCTGACATTATCAGTTCCGATATTTACCACCGCAACCGCGTTAATGGCCCTGTTTATAGCCTCGCTTTTGTGATGACCAAATTCCTGTGTATGGGCTTTAGTGCGGAACAAGTGCTTCGCTGCGTTACCGAAAAAGCCGCCAATTTCTTATCATTACCCGCGAAAGGCTATTTAAGGCCGGGCTTTGACGCCGACATAACCCTTTTTGACCTTAAAGAAGAGCAAACCGAGCTCACGGATGCAGAAGGCGAACACCGTATAGGCACTCACCGCTTCGTACCATTGGCTGCTATCGTCGGTGGAAAACACATTATTCATGCACAAGGTGAATCAGAACATGCAATCGATTTATGATAAATATCAGTTAAAACACGTTATTAATGCCTCTGGCCGCATGACAATTCTGGGTGTTTCAACGCCAACTCCGGAAGTTGTTGAACGTGTTGCTTACGGATTAAATAATTATTTTGAAATTAAAGACTTAGTTAATAAAACTGGCGAATACATTGCTAATCTATTAGATGTTGAAGCCGCAGTTGTTGTTTCCTGCGCATCTGCCGGTATCGCACAAGCTGTTGCAGCGGTGATTGTACAAGATGATGATGATTTACTGCTTAATTTGCATTCATCCGACAAAGTTGTGCCTCGTGAAATTATTTTACCTAAAGGCCATAACGTTAATTTCGGTGCTCCTGTCGATACAATGGTGAGCTTAGGTGGTGGTAAAGTGGTCGAAGCGGGCTTTGCTAACGAGTGCAACGCCGCCCAGTTAGCTGCAAAAATCACCCCCAATACCGCCGCTATTCTGTATATCAAATCCCATCATACCGTACAAAAAAGCATGTTAACCGTGGAACAAGCCGCCAAAGTGGCTCATGACCACCAGCTACCACTGATCGTTGATGCTGCCGCTGAAGAAGAGCTCACAGCTTACTACCAAGCAGGCGGCGATATTGTGATTTACAGTGGCGCAAAAGCGATTGAAGGCCCAACAAGTGGCCTAGTTATTGGTAAAAAACAATATGTTGAGTGGGTAAAACGCCAAAGCCAAGGTATTGGCCGTGCGATGAAAGTGGGTAAAGAAGGTATTTTAGGCCTCACTCTTGCTATCGAACAGTACCTGACAGCGACAAAAGAAACTGGCCCAGAAATGGTCAATCGAATGAGTAAATTCATCAGCGATTTGAATGCAATTAAAGGTATCTCTGCTCAAGTGGTCTGGGATGGCGCTGGACGTGATATTGCTCGTACTGAAATTAGCTTTGATGAAAAAACAATAGGCAAAACTACCTACCAAATCATGGCTGAGTTAAAACAAGGTGATACCGCGATTTACTTCCGTGAGTACAAAGCCAACGAAGGAAAAGTGGAAGCTGACATTCGTAGTGTTAGTACTGAACAACTTGATGTTATTTCTCAGAATATTCGTTTGTTAGTAGAAGGAATTTAAAATGAAATTGTCACCGAATTTTTATCGTGACCGCGTGTGTTTAAACGTCTTGGCAGGCAGCCATCAAAATGCAAAAGATATCTATGCTGCAGCAGAAACCTTTGTTGTTGTTGGTGTTTTATCTAAAAATTACCCTGACTTAGAAAGCGCGATTGCAGATATGCGTATTTATGCCCAAAAAACCGATAATGCATTATCAGTTGGCCTGGGTGCTGGCGCCCCAAATCAATCAACCATGGTATCGTTGATTTCAAAAGAAGTGCAACCGCAGCACGTTAACCAAGTATTCACTGGTGCCCCAATTAGCCGTGCACTATTAGGCCAAAACGAAACCTTCGTGAATGCGCTCATATCACCGACAGGCACGGTGGGTATGGTAAAAATTTCCACAGGCCCATTAAGTTCTCAAGCGCCAGATGGCATTGTTCCGATTGAAACTGCCATTATGATGCTTAAAGACATGGGTGCTGACTCTGTTAAATTCTTTAATATGAAAGGGTTAACATATATTGAAGAATATAAAGCCATTGCCAAAGCTTGCGCTGACTTTGATTTTTCTTTAGAGCCTACAGGCGGCATTGATTTAGATAACTTTGCTGAAATTTTGCAAATTGCTCTTGATGCAGGCGTGAAAAAAATCATTCCTCATATCTATAGCTCAATTATTGATAAAGATACTGGCAATACGCGCCCTGAAGATGTACGTCAGTTATTGCAGATGGTTAAGCAAGCGGTTAACTGATGGGGTAGTAAGTAGTATGTAAGAAAATAAATATAAGCGAGAAATAAGTATAAATAAGCAGTACAAAATCTGTCATCACGACAAAACAACAAGTTGCCCCGCTTATTATCATATGTAGCGGGGTTTTTTATTGTGCATCAATGGCCTATCATTCTTGCATTTGGAATAATATGAAACCAATAATTATCGGGTACTGGGCTATCCCAAACGCCAAAATACATAGCAACCCCAATAGTGATAAATAAAATTGCCAAGGTTAAAATAGCCATCATCCTACCCGATAACCGAAATTGATGTTTTTTTGCTGGCAATTGCAATGAAAAATCCAGTGTTGATGCAACAGGGCAAGATTCCACGCAAGTCATACACCCCGTACATTCGAGCGTTCTTACCTGAATTAATTTATCAACAGGGATGCGGGATGGGCAGTTTTTCGCACATTTTCCACAATCAATGCAACTTTCCACATTTCGCCGAATTTTAAATGGTGAAAATAACGAAAACAGCCCTAGCAATGCACCATAAGGACACAAATAACGGCACCAAGCATTACGAATAAACAAGCTTGCCACCACTAAAACCGCAACACTGACCAGCGCAAACAAGCTAATATAGCGAAAGAAATCCAACATTTTGACGTCAATGATGATCCCATAAGGTGACATCATAAAGTATTGGATCATCTGCGCAGACATGGAAAATGCAATATAGAGAAAGAAGCTTAATAGTAAATATTTTAAACCTCGTAGGGGGATATCTAGCCATTTAGGTAAACTGATTTGTTTTTGATAACCAAACAGTTTTTGGCCTATTTTTCCCGTATATTCCGATATAGTGCCTATCGGGCACATCCATGAACAAAATGCTTTTTTGAGCAGTAAGCTAATCAAAATAAAAGAAACAAGCAGAAACATTGAAGCCGCATGAATTGGCGGGAAACTCCCCGTCTCCAACGTATATTTTAAATTCATTAACCCCGCAATCGGCAGCCAACCTTCAATTCCACCAGGGCGAGGAAGGTGAACTGTCGCTCCTCCGGTTTCGTAGTAACGCACCCAAAAATAGAAGGTGATGCCAATATAAATATTGATCGCCAATAGCGTAAACTGTACAAATTTACGCCATGTTGATGCATTACGCCAATCATTCCAAGGGAGCTTACCCCCTGTAGTACCAGGGCGACGTTGGTACCTTACACGTGGTTTTTCTTTCATGTCCGCACATCTCTTTAACATGCATAATAAATACCACTATTGTATTTACATATTCACAGGGCGCATTGATTTGCATCAGAGGGTTGTGATGTTGATGAGTTGATGAGTTGATGAGTTGATATATCAAATGGTGAAGACAAGCCAGAAAAGAAAGAAGAGAAGTATTTTTATATTAAATCAAAAGATTATGATTTTTTCTAAATAGTTCGTGTTATACCGAGGCGGCAAAATGAAGACAGCGCGGGGAGCATACAAAAGTATGTGACCCGTGTGGCCGAATGCAGCCAACACAGGTACAGCTCGAAGCATTATAAACTGAAATTTTTTCTAAATAATTCGAGGTGTGCCAAGGCGGCAAAATGAGGAAATCCCTAGGAGCATACAAAAGTATGTGACTAGGGCTGACGAGTGACGCCAACACAGGCACAGCTTGAAGTATGACGAAAAAATGGGAGTTGGCCGATAAGCCGGGTTCTGTCTTGGACAACCATTCATCTAGGCCAGCACTTGCGCACTGGCTCCAGCAACCTACCCGAGTTCAATGCGGGCCGCACCATATGAACCCCTATTTGGTCTTGCTCCGGGTGGAGTTTACCGTGCCACGAACTGTTGCCAGTCGCGCGGTGCGCTCTTACCGCACCCTTTCACCCTTACCTGATCCTGTAAACAGGCCATCGGCGGTTTGCTCTCTGTTGCACTAGTCGTAGGCTCGCGCCTCCCAGACGTTATCTGGCACCCTGCCCTATGGAGCCCGGACTTTCCTCCCCTCTACCCGTCTCCCGAAGGGACTACGATAAAGCAGCGGTTGTCTGGCCAACTCCGCGGCGAATTATAGGCACTTTGCTGAGTCTTGTACAGACTCTAACGACTTTCATTTACCACTTATATAAATGAACTCGTCTATTTGCTCAAGAATCATTCACCATCTTGATTATCAAGCATCAATTTATACAGCATATTTTTCTTGAGGCCATAAATTTCAGCCGTGATCGCCGCTGCTTTTTTAGGAGGTAATTCTTTTTGTAATAAATTTAATGTTCTCACCACTTCAGGGGAAACTGCGGAGTCATCTACGGGTTTTTTATACCCTTCGACAATCAACACCATTTCGCCACGGTGACGATTTTCATCTTCTTTTACCCAAGCGAGTAACTCTCCCACAGGGCGACCTTCAATAGACTCCCATGTTTTAGTGATTTCACGCGCTAAAACAACATGACGCTCCGGTCCCCAGACTTCCACCATATCTGCTAAACTGTCTAACAAACGATGGGTTGATTCATAGAAAATCAGTGTGCGAGTTTCTTGTTCGAGTGATTGTAAAACATCCTTACGACCTTTTGTTTTAGCCGGTAAAAAACCTTCATAACAAAAACGGTCTGAAGGTAAACCCGCGGCGGATAACGCTGTGATAGCAGCACAAGGCCCCGGTAAAGGTACAACACGAATACCCGCTTCGCGACAACGATTGACGAGATGATAACCCGGATCATTAATTAAAGGTGTACCCGCATCGGAGACTAATGCGATACTATCACCTTGTTGAAGTCGACTAATTAATTGATCTGCCTTTTGCTGTTCATTATGATCATGCAGAGCAAACAACCGTGCATTTATCGCAAAATTCTGTAATAGAATGCCTGAATGCCGAGTGTCCTCTGCAGCAATAAGGTCAACATGTTTAAGAACATCCAACGCACGTTGCGTGATATCCCTCATATTACCAATTGGGGTAGGAACGATATACAGCGTGGATGCCATAACCACAGCTTGATTAGGTTGGTTCATTGTTTCATCCGAATAGCCGGTTTAAAATTAAGCAATTGAAAAATACACCATTGGATACAGTATGCGTCCTTCAATTTTTTTGCATTTGAAAAAAGGGTTAATCTGCACAGCAATGCTGTCCACATTTGCTCTGTCTGGGTGCCAAATTGTCTCGGAATATTTTCCGTCAACCCAAAAAACACCTGAGCAAAGCGCATCTGATGATGCTAGCCGTTACCAAGCAATCATTGATGCAGCACAAGGTAAGCCTTCAATGGAGGCGATACGCGCCTACATTAGCCAAGAACCTTTATTAAAAACAACCACTGAACGCCAAGCTAACATTGATGGATTATGGCAGATGTTAACACAGTTAACGCCAGAACAAATTCATGGAATTAGTGCCGATGAAAATATTCTCCAAGGCTGGGTCGACCTTTTAGATATTTATCAAAATAACCGAGATGACACAGATGCCTTACTTGCTGGCTACAACGATTGGAAAATGCGTTACTCAAATAACCCTGGAGTGACGACAACACCAACCCTTTTACTGCAAGCGATGATACCTCAAGTGGGTAAAAATCCTAAGATTGCGTTGTTTTTACCCATGAGTGGGCAAGGACAAGTATTCGGCCAGGCGATTATGCAAGGCTTTATGGATGCGCAAAAAGGTCTGCCTCAAGGGTCTCCCTCTCAAGACGCTATAGATCCCCCAAGTAGTGGAAATGATGTCCTCGACCAAATTTATGAACAAGTTGCTGCAACAACAGGTAATACCCCTACTGCTAGCGATAGCGATGTAGTGGCATCCACTTTACGTATCGATGCAGCCCCTGTGAATACCCAAAGCGTCAAGGTGTTTGATACCACTAATAAACAAATGCCTGCGCTTATTGAGCAAGCAAAAAATGAAGGCTTTAACCTGATTGTTGGGCCATTATTAAAAAGTGACGTTCAAGTAATTACCCAAATGGGGGCTCCAGTTAGCGTGCTTGCGCTCAATGAGCTTGATGCGAACCAATTACAGCCTCGACCAAATCTTTGCTATTTTTCATTATCACCAGAAGATGAAGCACAGAATGCGGCCGCTTATATGAAAGCCGAAGGTAAGCAAATGCCATTGGTATTAGTTCCCGCTAATGCTTTCGGCGATAGGATAGCCAAAGCCTTTGCTCAAGGGTGGCAAGAAAAAGGAGGGGGAACCGTTTTAATGCAAACCTTTGGTTCTATCCCCTCTTTAAAAGAGTCGATTAATCATGGTGCGGGTATCCGTATGACAGGAACGCCAGTGAATACCGGAGCGCAATCAATAGATTCACAATATGTCGATTCGGCTGGTGCGATTGACGGCGTTTATATTGTCGCCACTCGTGATGAGCTCACCTTAATCAAACCAATGATTGAAATGGCAATTAGTTCTCGTTCTCGCCCTGCACTTTATACAAGCTCTCGCAGTAACCAAGCAGGGTCTGGCGCAGACTATCGCTTTGAAATGGATGGCGTTAAATTTAGCGAAATCCCTTTACTCGCAGGTGCAAACAATAACTTGCGTAAACAAGCCCAACAAAAGCTGAACAATGATTACTCTTTATTCCGCTTATATGCCATGGGTATTGACGCATGGTCTTTAGCCAACAATTACGACAAACTGCAACAATCGGGGCAATTTCGTATTAATGGCGCATCTGGAACCTTGAGTACCACACCAAACTGTGTGGTGTTCCGAGAATTACCTTGGTTGCAATTTAAACAAGGTAAAGTGGTTTCCGCGCAATAGAATCGTTCAATACTTCATTTTTTTTCAGACAAGGACGTCATGAAAATTATGCCAAAAGCCATACAATGGTTAACAGGCCGGCACTATGAAAATCAAGTGCTCGCTTTCCTGAAACAGCAGGGACTAACATTTGTCGAACGTAATGCAAGAAACCGAGGCGGAGAAATCGACCTCATTATGCGAGATAATACAGGTTGGGTATTTGTTGAAGTTCGTTTTCGCAAAAATTGTGATTACGGAGATGCACTTTTATCAGTAAACTGGCGCAAACGTCGAAAGCTATTAGCTGCCGCCAAATTTTGGCTCTCACAAAGGCAAGAAAGTTTTGAAACCAGCGCATGCCGTTTTGATATCTGCGCCATCACTGGAAACCAATTTGATTGGATACAAAATGCATTTAACGAAAATGATGTTTATTAACAAATGATATAGTCAGCTTTATATACTGATCATGCAGTCAACAAAGCTATAATTCAAATATAATAGCAACACAAAAATGATTTGAATTATATCGAGGCGACAAAGGAAAAACTCGTGCTAGACCGAATAAAAGTTTGTTTCACTGAAAGCATCCAAACTCAAATAGCAGCGGCTGAAGCGCTGCCTGATGCCATATCAAGAGCCGCAATGATGATGGTTCAATCTTTACTCAATGGCAACAAAATTCTATGTTGTGGTAACGGTGCTTCCGCCGCTACCGCACAACGTTTTGCTGCGAGTATGATCCATCGCTTTGAAACTGAGCGCCCTAGCTTACCCGCCTTAGCGCTTAATACCGATAATGCCGTGCTAACTGCGATTTCAGGTAGTAAGCAACCTTCTGAAATTTATGCGAAACAAGTTAGAGCATTAGGGCAACATGGTGATGTTTTGATGGCGATTTCAACCCATGGTAATAGTAGCGATATTATTAAGGCCGTTGAAGCTGCGGTGACTAGAGACATGACAATTGTCGCTTTAACAGGTTATGACGGAGGGGAACTCGCAGGCTTACTAGGCCCTCAAGATGTTGAAATCCGTATTCCATCCCAACGAAGTGTTCGAATTCAAGAAGTTCATCTTCTTACTGTAAATTGTCTGAGTGACCTTATAGACAATACTCTTTTCCCACATCAGGACGATTAAGGAGACAAAATGCGATTAATACCGATTTTTGCCATAGTCATCAGTACTGTTTTATTACAAGGCTGTATTGGGGCTGCAGTCGTAGGTTCTGCTGCTGTTGCAACGAAAAGTGCCACAGACCCTCGCAGCGTTGGTCAGCAGGTTGACGATGGAACCTTAGAAGCTCGAGTTAGTGGGCAACTGAATAAAGATAAAGAAATCACAGGTAAGGCTCGTATCATTGCGACCGCTTATAAAGGTAATGTCCTGTTAACTGGCCAAAGCCCTGATATGGCTTGGGCTGAACGAGCAAAACAAATAGCCTCTAACGTTGATGGCACTATCGCAGTCTATAATGAAGTTCGTAGCGGTGAGCCCGTTGATTTGGGTACGGCCTCAAAAGACACTTGGTTAACAACCAAAGTGAAATCGAAAATTCTTGCTAGTGATAGCGTTAAATCTGGTAGTGTGAAAGTCATCACTGAAAATGGTGAGGTTTTCTTACTAGGTGTTTTAACAAGGCAAGAAGGTGATGCAGCGGCAAAAATTGCTAGTGAAACAGACGGTGTTCGTCGAGTTACGACCGCTTTCACTTATCTTAATTAATCATAAACAATAATATATTGTTATAAAAACAAAAGCCGTGGGTTAAAAACCATGGCTTTTTTCTTATTCATCCACTAATTGGTTTATTTTCAGATAATTCCTACCTCCTAATAAGTGCATTTGATTCAAGATCCAAGCCTGCCTTTTGAGAACATAAGAAGATGGGTTTTTCACGCTATACCTATGAGGATTAGGTAAAACTGCTGCTAATAGTGCTGCTTCATTCATTGAAAGCTTGCTAGCCGGCTTATTAAAGAATTTATTTGCAGCCTCTTCTACACCAAAAACACCATCACCAAACTCAACTATATTAAGGTAAACTGTCAATACTCTTTGCTTTGACCATAAGAGCTCCATAATAGGAGTCATTACTGTCTCCAGCCCCTTTCTTAACCAGCTTCTTCCATCCCATAACCACAAGTTTTTCACTGTTTGCTGCGAGATCGTTGAAGCCCCTCTAATTGTTTGTTTATTACTCAAGTTGTGTTTGTAAGCACGCTCTATTGCATCAAGGTCAAAACCCCAGTGATGAGGAAAATTTTGATCTTCCGCAGCAATTACTGCTAAATAAATATACGGAGAAATGTGATTTTCATCTACCCATTCAGAATGGGATACATAAGAAAAATTTAAGTTTATCCATGCGGTGATTTGTCGTTCAATCATCACCGCAGAAAAAGGCACTGGTATGTATTTAAATAAAACGACTGAACAAATCCACACCACAAGTAATGAAAATGTGATCTTCTTTAACCAGTGCCATAATTTAGAAACAATAATTCGCATTCAAATAATCACGCCATTTCCAATACTTTCTTAACAAGCTTATTAATGCCCGTATTTGCTTCAGAAATTGATTGAGCCAGCATATAAGCAGGTGTTGTAACAACTCGGTTAACTTCATCAATTACAATATCATCAACAGCACATTTAATATGTTTCCCACCCATAAGTTCTATTTGGGCAATCGTTTCACTATCATCACCAATAGTTAGTACTACTGATGTATTTAACATTTTAGGGAGCATCACAGGAGCAATACACATCAGCCCTAGCGGTTTTTTTTGTTGGTGCATTTGGCGTACTAAACTTAATAGTTCTTTATTAATTTCACATTCACTTCCTTTAACTGCGAAATCACATAAATTTTTTGCCGCACCAAAACCACCAGGAATTATGAGGGCATCAAGCTTTGAAGCATCAGCTGAGGATAAAGGCGATATTTTTCCACGTGTAATACGTGAAGATTCTTCCATTTGATTACGTCCCTCTGATTTTAACTCACCATTAATATGATTAATAACAGCAGGTTGCAACTCATTAGGTGCAAAAAAATGAACTTCGGCACTATTTTCACTCAAAGCTAGCATAGTTAGTACTGACTCATGGATCTCACTTCCATCAAAAACACCACAGCCACTTAAAATAACCGCAATTGATTTCATATCTTCCTCCATTTGTAGTAAATTATCTCTCAGGCACTAAGGTGCATAAACATCAATCTTCATCACAGATTTTAATGAATCTTGTAACAGATTAGCTAAATTTTGGTATCTTGATGTTGCCCTTTACAGTGATATACCTAATTTAATGATTTGCAAACAACAAAAAACATATGCAGATCAATGATTTCCCTGGTGTTGGCGCAGTATTCGCGCACCCCAACTTCGGTTGGGGTTATTTTTTTGTACGCTCATCAACCCAGTTTCTCAAAGTTTCTATATCTGCTTTCCAATCCTGTTTTAATTCATCCACCCATTCCTGTACATTGTCCCACCATGCTGGTAAATCAGGAGATTGAATCTGTTGTGCGATTTTCTGTAAGTTCTTTAAGCCAACAGAACCTGCGGCTCCTTTGATTTTATGGGCTTCCTCCACAATACCTTTTTGGTCTTTAGCCACCATGTTCGAATCAAGAATAGCTAAGTAGCCTGGAAGCATTTTTTCAAAGACATCTAGCCCGTCATAAATAAGCTTAGGACCAACTAATTCAATATACTGCTCTAGCATATCGCAATCTAATTTGGATTCATCAACACTTGAAGCCTCATGCTTACTCGGTGCTTCTTCAGGTCGAGCGGATTGCTCCCCCCAAAATTGCTCAATAATATGGGTCAGTGCTGGAACTGATAATGGCTTACTCAATACACCATCCATACCTGCATCAAAGTATTCTTTTTTATCTTTCAGAACATTTGCAGTTAATGCAATTAATGGTGGTAAGTCTTGTTTATCATACTGCTGTTTAAGTTGCCTAGATATATCTAGACCTGTCATATCAGGTAATTGGATATCCAATAACACTAAATCATATTCACCAGGAGCAAACATTTCGAGGGCATCTTTACCATTCATTGCCACATCAACTGTATTACCTAAATTTTCTAATACAGAACAAGCAACAACGACATTCAGTTCGATATCTTCTACGAGTAAAATATGTAATGCAGGCAATGGGTAATCGTCTTCACTCTCTTGCTGTTCAATAACGTCACTTTCAACCACTGGCGCTGTAATAAATAAAGTAAAAGTAGAACCTTGCCCTATTTCACTTTCAACTTGTATATCGCCGCCCATATTTTGTGCTAAACGACGAGATACAGAAAGCCCAATCCCCGTTCCAGTAGCCGGTTTACCGCCAGCAGAATCTGTCACTTGATAATACATTGCAAAGATTTTATCTAGCTCATCCCTAGGGATACCTATGCCACTATCCTGAACCCTAAAAAACAATTTATTTTCAGTGTCTTGCCAAATACTAAGCTTCACTTCACCTTTTTGCGTGAACTTAACTGCGTTGCCAATTAAATTCCAGAGTATTTGCCGTAAACGAGTCCCATCGGTTAAAACCGTTTTTGGTAATGCAGGAGCGACATCCATGACAAATTTCAGCCCTTTCGGCTGTACTAATAGCCCACTTAAATTCTCTAAATCATTCACAAATTCAGATAATGTGATTGGTTGGTTATCTAACTGAACCTTGCGACGCTCAATTTTATCCATCTCAATAATATCATTGAATATATTACCCAACGTGACGGCACTTACATGAATCGTTTTTAAATAGCTAGATTGTTCCGAAGTTAAATCTGTGTCTAATAAAATTCGGCTCAAGCCGACAATGCCATTAAGGGGTGTACGAAGCTCGTGGCTGATTGTAGAAATAAAGGTGGTTTTCTCCCTGCTTGCGTTCTCTAACGCCTCCTGGTAGCGTTTACGTTCCGTTATATCGCGCCCAAAGCCCATCAGACCATGTCGTTTTCCAACTCGATCATAAAAAGGCACTTTACGGAGTTCAAAACAGGCTTTACGGCCGTCTGGATATACCAGCCATTGCTCATAGGTAAGAGAAACATTATGACGAAAAACTTTTTCATCGGTTTCCATAACCTTAGAGGCAATTTCAACATCATAAATATCTAACGGAGTTAGCCCAACTAAGTGTTTTTCACTTTTTCCGGTCAACAGTTCCATTGCCCGGTTACAACCTGAAAACTCATTATTTTCGTTGCGGTAATAAACTAAGTCAGGTGAGGCATCAAGGAATGAACGAAGTAAAACAGATTGCTGCTCAAGTTCAATTTGTGTTTGCTCACGATATTTCATTTCTTGCTTTAATTGTTCAAGGAGCTCTAAATGAGCACGCTCAGCTTTTTCTCGCTCTTGAATTTCAAGGTTAAGCTGTTCAATATTTCCCTGTAATTGAGTGTTTAAATCAGCATCACGTTTTCGCATAACTTCAAGTTTATCAACCATTCGCGATAAACGCTGCCGAGATTCCTCAAGTTGCTCGACCACCACTGACAAAAAATAAACGGCTAACGGAGTGATGATTAACCCAAAGAAAATTGACCCGACCATATCGAGGCTATCAACATGCCCTCTTAAAAAAATTGTCACTGCCATTTGCATTATCATGGCGAGAACAACGAGTGCCGATGCGAGTAATAGGGAAAAACGCACTAACCCGAGCTTCATCATTAAATCGACATAGTATTGCGCAAGGCCGCGAAGTACTTTCATAACCACCCCTTAGTTAAATTCTCTTTGAATCATATATCAAACAAGGCAGTTTCGGATGATTATTCACTCGAAATGTCGATCCCGCTCATTCAATAGCCATTTTTTACTATTAATGATAAAAAACAATCAGGTATTTTCTTTGTGTTAGATAAAGTAAAAATTTACCTTGGATAGTTTTTAATCATAATTACATAAAAATCAAAACAATAACGCTATTGTTCCTTGAGCAAGACCGCTAAAATCAAAGAAAAAGCCCCTGCTATCTCAAGTAAAATCAGACAAAATTCAGTAAGGAATGCCATGAATTCAAATATTTTCGCTTCCCAACGTCGCGAGCCGTCCAAAAAAGCGCTGGCAATCCGCAAAATAGCGTTTACTGAAATCTATGCGCCCGATAATGCAGTCGATGCACAACAGCAAGCGAGCCGCTGTCTATCTTGTGGTAGCCCATTTTGTGAATGGAGGTGCCCACTACATAATCCAATATCAAAGTGGCTCAGGCTTGCTGCTGAAGGAAAAATTATCGAAGCTGCTGAATTATCTCATCATACCAATAGTTTACCTGAAATTTGTGGGCGTGTTTGCCCACAAGAAAAACTGTGCGAATTAGCATGTGTACTTAATGATACAATCGGTTCTATCACTATCGGTCATATTGAGCGGTATATTAATGATACTGCTTTTGCGATGGGGTGGCGCCCAAACCTTTCCCATATTAGCCCCGTTAACAAGCGTGTCGCCATTGTTGGCGCAGGCCCGGCGGGTCTTTCTTGCGCCGATGTGCTTATTCGTAATGGTGTAAATGTCGTCGTTTTTGATAAGCACCCTGAAATAGGTGGGCTACTAACCTTTGGTATTCCGTCATTTAAGCTAGAAAAGGAACTGATGATCCAACGACGGGAAATATTTACAGAAATGGGCATTCAATTTCAATTAAATACCGAGGTAGGTATAGATGTCTCTCTAGATGAGCTTCTTTGCAGTTATGACGCCATTTTTATTGGTACAGGTACTTACCAAGCAATTCGAGGCAACTTACCTAAAAAATCGATTCAGGGCGTTTTTGAAGCACTTCCCTATCTAATCGCAAATACACGCCATTTAATGCAACTTCCCATCTCTAAAAACGAACCCTATGTTAATTTACACTCAAAAAGAGTTATCGTATTAGGAGGTGGAGATACCGCGATGGATTGTGTACGTACCGCTATTCGTCAAGGCGCAAAGCAGGTTAGCTGTCTCTATCGTAGAGATGAACAAAGTATGCCAGCCTCACAAAAAGAAGTCGCCAATGCGTTAGAAGAAGGCACTCAGTTCCATTTTAATATACAAGTCACTGAATTTGTCGTTAATGAGCAGCAACAACTTATAGGCGTTTATGCCACTCGTACACAAAATGGCGAATTAGAAAATGGTCGTTATCAAGTAGAACTACTTGAAGATTCAACCTTTTTTATCGAAACCGACACCATAATTGTCGCTTATGGATTTGCCCCTCATAACCAAACTTGGTTAGAAAAACCGTTAATTAAGCGTGATAAGTATGGTCATATTTTAGCAAACCGTAATAGCCGATTTCCGTTTCAAACTTCTCATGAAAAAGTATTTGCCGGAGGGGATATAATCAGAGGCTCAGATCTTGTTGTGACTGCTGTTGCTGATGGGCGTAATGTTGCCGAAGGTATTTTATTATTTCTAGAAGTTTAATTTCTCATTGATATAAAAAAACAGAGGGTTTTGCCCTCTGTTGATTAATATACTGTTAACCTGACCAATGGATTATTTGACAACCCTTAATGAAGGCCGACCTTTTGGTGGCCGCGGTGGCTCATCATCTGATGGCTCATGTGAATTTTCATCCACAGATTCAGCTTCATGAACTAAAGCAATGTTGTCTTCAAGCTCTTCAACTTGTTCAAAACCTGCTGATAACTCTGCATCATACGCAGCTTCAGGCTCAAACATCATTCCAGCCCCATTTTCACGTGCATATACCGCCATAATTGCGGCCATTGGGACATAAACTTGGCGAGGTATTCCACCAAAGCGAGCATTAAAACGCACTTCTTCATTGGTTATTTCAAAATTACCAACAGCTCTTGGCGCAACATTCAATACAATTTGCCCATCACGAGCAAATTCCATAGGAACGTTAACAGCAGGAACGGTGACATCAACCACCAAATGCGGAGTCATATCGTTATCGAGCAACCACTCATAGTGAGCGCGTAACAAATAAGGGCGACGTGGTGACATTGCTGTCATTTCCATCATTCTTTTAGCCTCTTGTAGACAAACGCATTTCGCGCTCAGATTCAGTCAACGATGCTAAAAATGCGTCACGTGCAAATACACGTTGCATATACAACTGCAAGTATTTGCTACTAGATGGGTTCAATTCAATACCAAGTACAGGTAAACGCCATAGTAACGGCGCTAAATAGCAATCTACGAGACTAAATTCTTCACTCATGAAGAATTCCATTTCAGCAAAAACAGGTGAAACCGCGATCAGCTCTTCAGATAGTTGACGGCGGGCATTTGCTGCCTCTTGCGCACTACCGTTCTCTATTTTGCTCATTAATGAATACCAATCGCTTTGAATACGGTGCATCAATTGACGACTCGTCCCACGTGCAACTGGGTAAACAGGCATTAATGGTGGATGAGGAAAACGCTCATCAAGATATTCCATGATAATGTGTGGGTCATAGAGAGTCAGGTCACGATCGACTAATGTTGGAACACTCTGGTATGGGTTGAGATCGATCAGATCTTGAGGCAGATGACCGGGTTCAACATGTTCAATTTCAACACTTACCCCTTTTTCAGCCAGAACAATCCGTACCTGATGGCTAAAAATGTCAGTAGGGCCAGAGAACAATGTCATTACCGAGCGTTTATTAGGAGCGACAGCCATTAAAACCTCCAAAATACAAAATGGACGAAATGTAATTAATTTTTAATTACCCATTACCCATTTTAAAATCCCCTGTGTTTAACTTTCATTTATCCATATTGGAAGTCAACACAACCCTCCCGCACAGTAAAGGCGAGAAATGCGAAATAAAAAAACAGGGGCGTATTCTAACAGATTTTGTACAACTTAGGGGGGCTACATCGAAAAAATCATAGATTTATTTCATTTTAAGGATAAAATAGTAAAAAATTTAGAGTTATAACAATATAAAAACAAAAAAATACAGAATAAAAACCTTAAAGTTAACTCTATAGTTTGGACTATGTTTAATTAAAGTATCTCAGTATCGCTCACTAGTGATTATTTTAGACTAAATTATGATGTTTAACTTTAGATTATATTCGTTCTTTTATAAAGAGTCATAATTAGACACTGTTACCTGTCATAAATAATAAAAATGTAAGTAAAACAATAGGCAATAAAAAACCCGCCATAAGACGGGTTTTTTCATCAATTTTATACCCAAAGGGTAATAAATTAACGTTTGGAGAACTGTGGACGACGACGTGCTTTGCGCAGACCCACTTTTTTACGTTCAACAGAACGCGCATCACGGGTAACGAAACCAGCTTTACGCAGATCAGAACGAAGAGTCTCATCATAAGCCATCAGTGCACGTGTAATACCGTGACGGATTGCGCCTGCCTGACCTGAAATACCACCACCTTTAACAGTGATGTACAGATCCAGTTTTTCCAACATTTCAACCAATTCTAACGGCTGACGAACTACCATGCGCGCAGTTTCGCGACCAAAGTATTGTTCCAGTGTACGTTGATTGATTGTGATGTTACCGCTACCCGGCTTAATAAAGACACGAGCAGATGAGCTTTTGCGGCGACCAGTGCCGTAGTATTGATTTTCAGCCATTGCTATAATCCCGATTAAATGTCAAGAACTTGCGGTTGTTGAGCCGCGTGGTTGTGCTCATTACCTGCGTAAACTTTCAGTTTACGGTACATTGCACGACCCAGAGGTCCTTTTGGCAACATGCCTTTAACCGCGATTTCAAGCACACGCTCAGGACTGCGAGCAATCATTTCTTCGAAAGTTGCTTGCTTGATTCCACCTACATGGCCAGTATGGCGATAGTAGATTTTGTCTTCGCGTTTATTGCCGGTAACAGCAATTTTTTCTGCATTCAGAACGATGATGTAATCACCAGTATCCACGTGCGGAGTATATTCCGCTTTATGCTTACCGCGCAGACGGCTAGCAATTTCAGTTGCAAGACGGCCTAAAGTTTTGCCATCTGCATCAACAACGTACCAGTCGCGTTTTACGGTCTCTGGTTTAGCTGTAAAAGTTTTCATTAAAACTTACCCAATATTGAAGTTACACGTTGGTGAACACTCATGTTCATAAGCTTTCTGAGGTTCACACGACTCTTTGTCCAGTAAACCTACCCCTTCGAGCAGCCTAACTGGCATTAATGCGTTATTTTTTGGGAAATAAAAAACAACGCTGTAACGTGGGGTCGCAAGATTATAGAGAAGTCAGAAACAAAAATCGACCCCAAATGCATTTTTTTTACGTTTGCTCAAATAAACATCGCATCTTGTATTTAAATTATGCGATTTAGATGATTTGTTCGCTAACAACTCGGTTTTATCGTTAACCTTAAGTTAAATGCGGTATTTTCAGGTACTCTTCACTTTGCATTTCTTGCAATCGAGATAAGCAACGTTGGTATTCGAATGCTAACAATTGCCCCTGATACAGCGATTCCATTGGCACTTCAGCGTTAATCACTAATTTAACTTTTCGTTCGTAAAACTCATCAATTAACGCTAAAAACCGCCGAGCCGGGTTTTCATCGTTGGTTCCCATCACAGGTACATCGTACAGTAAGACGGTGTGATAACAGTTGGACAGGTAAATATAGTCATTTTGACTACGAGGCTCCTCACACAATACTTTGAAGCCTATCGCAAGAACACCTTCTGCAGCACGGATAACGGGCATTTTTCGGTGGTTAACCTCTAAAACAGGGTTCACCTCACCTTCTTTTCCTGCCAATTTCACAAACACCTCATCAAGATGTTGTCGGTTTTCATGGTTAATTGGCGATAAAAATAAATGTGCTTGCGTTAAAGTTCTTAAACGGTAATCAATACCTGCATCGACATTCATCACATCACAGTATTTTTTAATTTGCTCAATCGCAGGTAAAAAACGTGCCCGCTGCAAACCATTTCGATAAAGATTATCAGGGATGATATTTGAAGTGGCGACAAGAGTGATGCCCCGGAGCAAAGAGCCCTTCTAGTAAAGTGCCTAGGATCATAGCGTCTGTAATATCTGACACAAAAAATTCATCAAAACACAAGACATCTGTTTGTTTTTTAAACTCATCCGCAATGATATCTAGTGGGTTCTCTTGCCCTTGCAGTGCCATCAAATCTTCTTGTACTTTTTTCATAAAGCGATGAAAATGTAAGCGAAGTTTACGCGTACCCGGTAAACTTTCATAAAACATATCCATTAGCCACGTCTTTCCACGCCCCACCCCGCCCCACATATATAGCCCTTGTATGGGGACAACCGGTACTGTTGACGTTTTACCTAGAAGGCGGTTAAAGCGCTGCTTTAAACCTGAAGGCTTATCTTGTAAAGTGGAAGAGGTTGCATCAACAAGCTGCTGATATATTTTATCTAGGCGTTCTACAGCGAGCTTTTGTACGTCATCTGGCTGATAGTTTCCATCAGCTAGCGCTTGTTGATAACGCATTATAGGGGTCATCGGCGACATTAACTGAATAATCCTTAAAAATTTTTCGGTTTTTTTACCGTTATTTGATATACACTGCCTTTATTATAACCAGATTCAGTTATCATTTAACTTTCGGTTAACGAGCCGCTATAGAGTAAGGAAATTCGATTTAAGATTCCACTCTTAATATCTTAATAAGTTGTTGACTAATTTAGCCTGTCTAATTCAAAGCTTGTCGATTTTGTCATCACTTAACTAGTCAAATTACAATATGTTAAGACGCTTTACTTGACGCTTACATGCAACTTGAATTATTTAAGGTATAGTAACGGTAACAACACTACGTTTCTGCGAACATTGAATCTGTGAACATTGAAGTAATGAAGGAGTCAGCATGACCTGGGAGTATGCATTAATCGGATTGATTGTGGGTTTTATCATCGGTGCATTAGTTGTGCGCTATGGCAACCCAAAGCTTCGCCAGCAAAAAACAGCGCAGGCTGAGCTAGACAAAAAAAGTACTGAACTTGAAGAGTACCGTAAAGAGCTTGTGAGCCATTTTGCTCGTAGCGCAGAATTATTGGATAAAATGGCGCGTGATTACCGTCAGCTTTATCAACACATGGCACAAAGTTCGTCTGAATTAATGCCTGATATGCCAGCGCAAGACAACCCATTTAACTATCGTTTAACCGAATCTGAAGCAGATAACGATCAAGCGCCAGTTAAAATGCCACCAAGAGATTACTCAGATGGTGCATCGGGTCTTTTCAGGCCTATCGAAGAGAAAGAGAAGTAAGTTTTTATCTTTTATCACCAGTAAGCACCACTTACTGGTGATTTTCTACCAAATACACTAAATTTAGTCGCTTTCCGTGTATCTTTCATGATTAAATTTTTATTTAATAATTCTGAACAAGATTTCCATCCAAATATAAATTAATAATTTATTTACCTACTGTATAGAAGTTATGGTTTCACTTAAGTTGCATGTAAATAGATGTAAAAGAGTGGATATTCGCTACCCGTAAGGGGAACTTTTGCGCATAATCGGTAGTCATAGTCATCAGTAAAATTGAATCTGATACCAACCAATATTATCTCAACGCATTGTGTTTATTCTAAAATTGTATTTACAATGAGTTGATAATTTATTCTTGAGAGAATCGACTAAATTATGAAAAGAAAAAACTTTTTTCTTACCGCGGTAGCAATGAGTTTAGGTTTATCTTTAGCGGCTATCCCTGCCGTAAGTAGCGCAGCATTACCTGCAACTTTACCTGCAACAGCACAAAGCCAGAACATGCCTAGCTTAGCTCCAATGCTTGAAAAAGTATTGCCTGCTGTAGTTAATATTCACGTGTCGGGTACGCGCGTACAAAACCAGCAAATTCCAGAAGAACTTAAATTCTTTTTTGGCCCAAATGTACCACAACAGCAACAAAGCGTACGTCCATTTGAAGGCTTAGGTTCGGGGGTCATTATTGATGCTCAGCAAGGTTATATTTTAACCAATAACCATGTTATTGATGGCGCTGACAAAATTCAAATTCAATTAAATGATGGCCGTGAAATTGCCGTTAACTTAATTGGTAAAGACCCGCAAACAGATATCGCGTTATTGAAAATCAGTAATGCAAAAGATATCAAAAACTTAACAGCTGTTAGTATTGCAGACTCCGACAAATTACGTGTGGGTGATTTTGCGGTTGCCGTCGGTAACCCATTTGGTTTAGGGCAAACAGCGACATCAGGCATTATCTCCGCATTAGGCCGTAGCGGTTTGAACCTTGAAGGTCTAGAAAACTTTATCCAGACCGATGCTTCCATTAACCGTGGTAACTCTGGTGGCGCACTCGTTAACCTAAACGGTGAATTAATCGGTATCAATACCGCAATCTTAGCACCTGGCGGCGGTAATATCGGTATCGGCTTCGCGATCCCAAGTAATATGGCTAAAAACCTTAGCGAGCAGTTAATTAAGCATGGTGAAGTAAAACGCGGGATCTTAGGTATCAAAGGTACTGAAATGAACTCCGATATCGCTAAAGCATTCAATATTGATGCACAGCGTGGCGCTTTCGTGAGCGAAGTTTTACCTAAATCATCCGCAGCTAAAGCAGGCATTAAATCCGGTGACGTTTTAGTCTCTGTTGATGGTAAACGTATTAATAGCTTTGCAGAGTTAAGAGCTAAAATCGGTACTAGCCAAATTGGTAAAGAAATTACTATTGGCTTGATTCGCTCAGGTAAACCAATGGAAGTCAAAGTGGTTCTCGAGAACGACGAAGGCTCTGCAACTAAAGCCGAAAAATTGAGTGAATCTTTATTAGGTGCAACGATTTCGAATGCAACGGTAAGCAACACCAAAGGTGTTCAAGTTGATAGCGTCGCGCCTAAATCACCGGCGGCTGCCATTGGCCTAGTAAAAGGCGATTTAATCTTTGGTGTCAATGACGCTCGTGTTGAGACGATTGAACAATTCCGTAAGATTATCGATGCTAAACCTCCGGTATTAGCCATGAAAGTATTGCGTGATGGTGAAACCTTATATTTACTGATGAGAAATTAATTCATCAAAAACCATCTGAAAACCAATAAAACAGGTACAGTATCACTCTGCTGTACCTGTTTTTTTATGTTATGCTCTGAACATGTTTAAGCAATAACTAAATATTCTATATCCTATGGTGAAGAAGCTAACTTTATCTGTCATGCTTGGCCTGTTGACTGCATTGATTATTATCGTTGCGGTTCCTTCTTTGCGCCCTCAAGGTTTAGCCGACTTATTATATGGTAAAACAAATAGTGAGCCCGTCAGTTATAATAAAGCGGTACGTCGTGCTGCACCTGCAGTGGTCTATGTTTATAGCAGTTCAAAAGGCAGTTTTTCTCAATCAGGACGTGAATTAAAATCCCTCGGTTCAGGTGTGATCATGAGCCAAAATGGCTACATCATCACGAATAAACATGTGGTTGATAACCCAGACCAAATTTTAGTGGCTTTACAAGATGGTGCTATTTTTGATGCCCTCCTAGTTGGCTCAGACCCATTGACTGACCTCGCCGTATTGAAAATTGATGCCGATAACTTACCTGTTATTCCAATTAATACGCAACGAGTCACTCATGTTGGTGATGTCGTACTGGCAATTGGAAATCCTTATAACATAGGTCAAACCGTTACTCAGGGGATTATCAGTGCGACAGGTCGTGTTGGGTTAAGCTCTACTCGCCGACAAAACTTTCTTCAAACCGACGCCTCAATCAACTCAGGTAACTCTGGCGGAGCATTAATTAATACCGAAGGTGAGTTAGTAGGCATCAACACGCTTTCTTTCACTGCAGGTCAAGGCATTAGTTCTGAAGGGCTAAGCTTTGCTATTCCTACCGCACTAGCCACCAAAATCATGGATAAGCTAATTCCTGATGGCCGAGTGATCCGCGGTTATATTGGTATTACCGCACGCGAATTGCCTCAAATTAGGTCAAATAACAATAATATCAATCAAATACAAGGCTTACGGGTTTTCCAAGTTGCCCCAAATGGGCCAGCGGCTAAGGCTGGTATACTGCAAGGGGATATTATTTTATCGGTTGATGGTAAACCGGCTATTTCAGCCGCGGAAACTATGGATTTAGTTGCAGAAATCCGTCCCGGAAGTAAAACGGCAGTACAAATTTTACGAGATGGCGAAATTAAAAATATTGATGTGATTATCGAAGAAATTCCTGAAGAACAGGCTGGGTAATCATTAGAAATACATTTGCATAAAAAAGGTTGTTCGATATCGAACAACCTTTTTTGATTCATCGAATAGGTAAATAAAGCCACCAGCCTATTTACCTTATCAAGGTATTAATCATCTGAGTGCACGCGCTGAATATCAGCACCTAAACCACGTAGTTTATCTTCGATATGCTCATAACCACGGTCAATATGATAAATACGGTCAACTGTCGTTGTCCCTTCCGCAATACAACCCGCTATAACTAAACTCGCAGAAGCTCGTAAATCCGTTGCCATCACCTGTGCACTGGTTAATTTTTCAACACCATGACATAACACAGTATTACTTTCAATTTCAGCATGAGCCCCCATACGGATTAGCTCAGGGATATGCATAAAACGATTCTCAAAAATCGTTTCAGTGATCATGCCAGCACCATCAGCAACAAGATTAAGTAAGCTAAACTGTGCTTGCATATCCGTTGGGAACCCTGGGTGTGGCGCCGTACGTAATGTCACTGCTTTCGGGCGTTTGCCTTCCATATCTAGGCTAATCCAGTCATCACCTATTTCAATTTTAGCTCCTGCTTCACGCAATTTAGCTAACACCGCATCTAAAGTATCTGGACGAGCATTACGACAGATAACCTTGCCGCGCGAAACCGCGGCTGCAATTAAAAATGTTCCCGTTTCAATACGGTCAGGTAGTACTTTATAAACACCCCCACCTAAACGTTCAACACCTTCAATAACAATACGGTCAGTCCCTGCACCCGTAATTTTTGCACCAAGGGTATTTAAGAAATTAGCAGTATCTTCAATTTCAGGTTCACGTGCCGCATTTTCAATTGTTGTGGTTCCTTCAGCTAAAGTCGCAGCCGTCATAATAGAGACTGTCGCACCCACACTGACTTTATCCATCACAATGCAAGCACCTTTTAAGCGGCCATCGACCGTTGCTTTTACATAACCATCTTCTAAAGCAATCTTTGCGCCTAATTGCTCTAAACCTGAAATATGTAAATCAACTGGACGAGCACCGATAGCACAGCCACCTGGTAAAGAAACTTCACCATGACCAAAACGAGCGACCAATGGCGCCAAAGCCCAAATGGATGCACGCATGGTTTTAACAAGGTCATAAGGTGCACAGTATGTCGTTACAGTGCTTGCATCGACGTACACTGAGCCATTGCGTTGTACTTTAGTACCAAGTTGATTCAGTAATTTAATCGTTGTGTCGATATCCCTCAAATGAGGGACATTCTGTATTTCTACTGGCTCTTCAGCCAACAGAGCAGCGAACAGAATTGGTAATGCCGCATTTTTTGCGCCAGATATAGTGACCTCACCCTGTAAGCGGGTTGGTCCTTTAACTAAAAACTTATCCATTCAAGTATTCTCGTATGTCGAATTTTACAGTCTGTTCGCTTAGGCTTTGTAATCAAAGGCCACTAAGTTTACGATCGCGCTCCCATTGCGCAGGGGTGTACGCTTTAATAGACAAAGCATGAATGCGGTTATCCGCAATATACTCCATTAAAGGCGCATAAATTGCTTGCTGTTGCTTAACACGGCTCATACCGTCAAACATGTCACCGACCGCGATAACCTGAAAGTGGCTACCATCACCAGTAACAATAGCCTCATTCAGAGACAATTTTTCCATCAATACTTGCTTAATTTCGTTGGTATCCATAATGACTCAATTTATTAATTATTTGTGATTTATAATTTTACTCTAAATAGTGCAAATTGCATGCATAGCATACAGAGGCATCGCAATAAGAACAGTCAGAGCTCAATCCTCTATCCTAAAGGATTAGGCTTAACACTTAAACCAAAGAAAACGCCTCTCGTGCCGAAAAGCACATAGAGGCGCTTATTTTTACATAACTTGACCCAATTTAGGATATTTAACCTAATTGAGGATAACCCCTTGAACCCCGTATAGCTCAATCAATGTGTTCAAGTTATCACTGACACCGGTTATATTCAGTGAACGGTTTTTAGCTTGGAATTCACCTTTTAAGCGAACTAGCATCGCCAACCCTGTTGAGTCAACATGTTTGAGACCAGAAACATCTATATTTTCAATGCGTTCCAGCGATGAGTCTTTTTTATCCCAAAACGACATTAGCGAATCACGGTCTAACGTCCCGGTGAGATAAAGTGTTGTTTCATTGAGTTCCCATGCTAACAACTGACTCATATTACTTTTTCTCTTCTAAAGTAATTGGCGCTTTTGCACTGATTTCTAACTGTTTTGTTAAGCCATCGACACCTTGCTTACGTAAAATATCACCCCACTCATTTTGCTTAGTCGTGATCATACTCACGCCTTCTGCAATCATGTCGTAAGCTTGCCAGTAACCTGTTTTACTATTTTTACGCCATTGGAAATCTAAACGGACGGGAGGACGGCCGTTGGTATCAACAATAGTCACGCGAATGGCGACAATGTTTTTATCTCCCAACGGTTGCTCTGGGGCTATTTGATACGTTTGGCCATGGTACATTGCCAATGCTTGACCATAGACTTGTTCGAGGTAATCTTCAAATGCGTTGAAATAAGCCTCACGCTGTGCTGGAGTTGCCCCTTTATAATAGGTTCCTAACACCAAAGCCCCTGCATATTTAACTTGTACATAAGGTAATAATTCCTCACGAACAATTGTTCTAAGATACTCGGGGTCTTGCTTAATTTTCGGTTGCTCTGATTTCAAGCGGTTAAACGTTTTCGCCGCCGCTTCATCCATTAATTTATAAGGGTTGGTTTGGTCTACTGCCATGGCAAATGGCGCGATTGCCAACATAGCAACCATCATTAAACGTTTAAACATAATTCATTCCTTTATTCTTCAAAGGGAACACCAAATTACTGTGCAGTTGACTCTGGCTCTGCACCTTGGCTATCACCACTTTTATATAAAAACTGGCCAATTAAGTCTTCTAATACCATAGCCGGCTTAGTATCTTCAAGACGCCCGCCATTTTTTAAGATTGCGATACCTAATTCTTCGTCATCTGGACCAATATTCATCGCAATATATTGTTCTCCCAACAACCCTGACGTCCGAATTGATAGTGAGCTCGAATCAGGAATATTGTCGTATTCACTCAATAAATCAATTTTAACTTCAGGAACATAGTTCTTTTTATCTAGCGTGATACTGGCAACTCGACCAATCACCACACCACCCACTTTGATTGGCGAGCCTTCTTTTAAGCCACCAATATTTTCAAAAGATGCTGAAATTTGATAGGTGGATTGGCTTCCTATCGATTTTAAATCAGCGACTTTTAAACACAAAAAGATAATTGCGGCAATCGCCAGCAACATAAAACAACCAACCCATATTTCACTTTTTTTACTTTGCATGACTTAGTTCCCAAACATCAGTGCGGTAAGTACGAAATCCAGTCCTAAAACAGACAATGACGCATGCACAACTGTTCTTGTTGTAGCTTGGCTTATCCCCTCCGAAGTTGGGATGGCATCATAGCCATTAAATAATGCGATCCAAGTAACTGTGATAGCAAAGACTAAGCTTTTAATCACACAGTTGACTAAATCTAGCCGCCAATCAACGGAAGATTGCATTGAAGCCCAGAAAAAGCCTTCATCAATCCCCTTCCAGTCAACCCCAACTAGTGCGCCACCTAAAATACCGACAGCAACAAAAATTAGAGATAACAACGGCATACTAATAAAACCAGCCCAAAAACGTGGCGCGATGACGCGCCTTAGAGGGTCAACCGCCATCATTTCAAGGCTAGAAATCTGTTCTGTCGCTTTCATTAAGCCAATTTCAGCAGTTAATGCAGAGCCCGCTCGTCCAGCAAACAACAATGCGGTTACAACAGGGCCTAACTCACGCAATAGTGAAAGCGCCACCATCATACCTAAGCTAGCTTCAGCACTAAACGTCGTGAGAACCAAATAGCCTTGTAACCCCAAAACCATCCCAATAAATAACCCAGAGACAGCAATGATCAGCAATGATTGCACACCAATGGCGTACAATTGCTTCATCAGTAATGGCCATTGTTTACGAAACTCTGGTTTACCGAGTAAGGCGCGAAACAGCATGTAACCTGCTCGACCAAACGCGGAAAATATATCAATCCATCGGCGTCCGAAGCCTGCTATCGCCTTTAATATCATTTTATTTTACCCTAATAAATCAGCCAGATAATCATTGGCGGGAAAACGGAATGGAACAGGCCCATCAGCAATGCCATCAAGGAATTGTCGTACACGAGGGTCTTGGTTTTCTCGCAATTCTTCACCCGTTCCCTGAGCAATGACATGCTGCTGCGCAACAATATAAGCATTATCTGCGATACTCAATACCTCTGGAACATCATGGGAAACCACGACACAGGTGACACCCAGCGCTTGATTAAGCTCATCAATCAATTTAACCAAAACCCCCATAGTAATCGGATCTTGGCCGACAAAAGGTTCATCAAACATGATTAAATCTGGGTCAAGCGCGATAGCACGTGCTAACGCAGCACGCCGTGCCATACCTCCTGACAACTCAGATGGCATTAATTGAGCAGCGCCACGTAAACCAACCGCCTCTAGTTTCATCATCACCGTCGTATGAATCAGCGATTCTGGCAAGTTAGTGTGCTCACGTAGAGGGAAAGCCACGTTATTAAATACGTTCATATCCGTGAATAACGCCCCGGATTGAAACAGCATGCTCATCTTTTTACGAGATTGATACAGCTTTGAGCGTGACAACGCTGGAATATTGTCGCCATCAAACCAAATTTCACCTTCATTTGGCCGTAATTGCCCACCAATCAAGCGCAGTAATGTGGTTTTACCAATCCCTGATGGCCCCATAATTGCCGTAATTTTTCCACGAGGAACCGCCAGATTAATATTTTCAAATATTTTCCGGCTTCCACGAGTAAAGGACATGTTCCGTACTTCAATTAAGTTGTCTGTCTGTGCTTGCATTGTTAAATAACTCGTTATACACCACGCGTAAATATTTTTTATCCGTTCAGATGTTACCGAAAGATAAACTGAAAATCGTCAAATATCACAACAAAATAGAATTTATAGTATTATAGCGTTGAAAATATGACTTTTAGTGTTACAACCCTGTTTTTACCTTCAGATAACAGAGAAAAAACAATATAATTTACTTATAGTCAGCAAAAGCTTTCACTATTAACAGCAGATAGCTCTTAGAATGTTGTGATTTACCTAGCTTGAGGATACTCGAATTTGCCTATCCATTTTTGGTTCAAGATGCTAATGAAATCGTCTTGTACGTATTAAATTCTACATCGAAGTCCCGAAAAATACTCATTAAGTATAAAACTAACATTAAAAAATAGCTTAACTGACAAAATACTTACTGATACCAAGTATTCGTTATACAATTTAATTTCGCTAATCCGATTAACTTAAAAGCTACGCATGGAACTAGAAATGTCAAACTTCGATTTTCAGAAAGTAGGTAAAGAAGTTCTCCATATCGAACACGAAGGTTTAAAAAACCTAGAACAATATATCAATACTGACTTTGACCGCGCTTGCCAGCTCATTTTTAACTGTGAAGGTAAAGTCGTCGTAATGGGAATGGGGAAATCGGGGCATATTGGCCGTAAAATTGCCGCCACACTAGCGAGTACAGGAACACCATCATTTTTTGTTCATCCGGGAGAGGCCAGTCACGGTGACCTTGGGATGATTACTCATAACGATGTTGTGTTAGCCATTTCAAATTCTGGTGAGTCAGGAGAAATTTTAGCCTTACTTCCTGTTTTAAAAAGAATTAAAGTGCCTTTAATCTGTATGACTAACAATCCTGAAAGTAATATGGGAAAATATGCAGATGTTCATTTATGTATCAAAGTCCCTCAAGAAGCCTGTCCATTGGGGCTTGCTCCTACCACGAGTACAACAGCTACACTCGTGATGGGAGATGCATTAGCGATAGCCTTATTAACCGCCCGCGGCTTCACTGCGAATGATTTCGCACTTTCGCATCCGGGTGGCGCACTTGGGCGCAAACTTTTACTCCTCGTTCGTGATTTAATGAATACGGGTGATGAAATCCCCCATATTCCTAAAAGTGCGTCTTTACGCGAGGCTTTAGTGGAAATTACCCGCAAAAAACTGGGTATGACCGTTATTTGTGATGATGATATGAATATTGAAGGTATTTTCACTGATGGGGATTTACGCCGTATCTTTGATATGGGAATCGACCTGAATAACGCTAAAATTGCTGATTTAATGACCCCCGGTGGAATTCGAGTATCACCAACCATGTTAGCGGTTGAAGCGCTTAATTTAATGCAATCTCGGCATGTGACTTCGTTATTAGTTGCAAATGATAACAAATTAGTTGGTGTGCTACATATGCATGATCTGCTTCAAGCAGGTGTTGTATAACATAAGGAAATACCATGACGTCTACCTTGTTGGAAACCTGCTATGGCCCTGTTGCCAATACTGTTTTAACCAAAGCAGAAAAAATCAAATTATTGATCTGCGATGTTGATGGTGTCATGTCTGATGGCTTGGTCTATATGGGAAATAATGGCGAAGAACTCAAAGCCTTTAATGTCCGTGACGGCTATGGGATACGTTGCTTATTAACTTCCGGTATTGAGGTCGCCATCATTACAGGAAGAAAAGCGAAGCTTCTTGAAGATAGGGCCCAAACATTAGGCATTACATATCTTTACCAAGGTCAAAGCGATAAGCTTTTGGCGTATCACGAACTGTTAGATACACTACAATTATCAGCTGAAGAAATAGCTTATATTGGGGACGATCTGATTGACTGGCCTGTTATGGCTAAAGTAGGCTTATCCGTCGCCGTCGCGGATGCCCATCCTTTGTTATTACCGCGAGCGGATTATGTGACTCGCATTGGCGGAGGAAAAGGCGCAGTCCGCGAACTTTGTGACCTTATTTTGCTTTCTCAAGGCAAACTGGAAGAAGCAAAAGGTTTATCAATATAACGAATAGATTGAATTCATGAGCAATGCGAAGAAGTGGTTAATTATTATTTTATCCTTGGTTGTATTAGGGCTTATCGGCTGGAATTTAGCAGGTAGTGATTCTGACAACCAAGAGGATAAAGTAATTAATGATGGTCAACCTAATTATCAAACTGATGATTCAGTGACTTTTGTCTATAATCCAACGGGTAATTTAGCGTATAAACTCGTTTCAGATAAAATAGATAACTACACTGAAGGAAAAATCACGTGGTTTTCAAAACCGGTTCTAACCACTTATAACGAAGCGGGCGAGCCAACTTGGACGGTTAAGGCTTTCAAGGCTAGGTTAACGAACGATAGAATTCTCTATTTATATAGCGATGTTCAGGTTGATAGCTTAACCAAAGACTCGCAGATCCAACGAATTACAACTGAGAGTGCAGTTGTCAATTTGACAACACAAGACGTTTCATCTGATGATAAAGTGACCATTATTGGACAAGGTCTCAATTCTACCGGTATGAAAATGAAGGGAAACCTTCGTACAAGAACGGCTGAATTAATCGAAGATGTTAAAACTCATTATGTGTTACAACCAGAAGAGCATTAAAATGAATCAAGTAACTAAGAAACGTTTTATTCAAGGAGCTGTTGCCAGTGCAATCTTGGCTCTTAGCCTACCTGCAATGGCATTAAAAAGTGATACGCAGCAGCCAATGACGATTAATTCGGTCAAACAATCTCTTGATTTAGAAAAAAACGTCACCACCTTTACTGATGATGTTGTTATTAAACAAGGTTCTATTGATATCAGAGCCAATAAAGTGGTTGTAACACGTCCAAGTAGTGACTCGGATAAAATTGTGATTGAGGCCTTTGGTACCCCGGTTACCTTTTACCAATTACAGGATGATGGCAAACCCAATTAAAGGCCATGCCAGCAAAGCCCGTTATGAGGTCGATAAACAGCTCGTCACCTTAACAGGCAATGCTTATCTTGAGCAGTTAGACAGCAATATCCAAGGTGACAAAATTACCTATTTGGTTCCTACGCAGCAAATGGAAGCATTTAGTGATAAAGGTAAACGCGTCACCACTGTAATACTGCCAGCCCAATTGCAAGAAAAAGGCCCAGCAGCGAATAAAAATTCATCAGCAAGTAAGAGTAAATAACTGTTATGGCTACACTAACCGCTGAAAATCTAGCTAAAGCCTATAAAAAACGTAAGGTCGTTGAAGATGTCAGCCTGGAAGTTAAATCAGGAGAAATCGTTGGCTTGTTGGGACCAAACGGTGCCGGTAAAACCACAACCTTTTATATGGTTGTGGGTATTGTTCAGCGGGACGCTGGCAAAATTATGATTGATGGTGAAGATATCAGCCTTCTACCACTGCATGAACGTGCTCGTCGTGGAATTGGCTATCTTCCTCAAGAAGCCTCAATTTTTCGCCGCCTCAGCGTTTATGATAACTTAATGGCTGTGTTAGAAATTCGCGAAGATTTGAGCTCCCAGCAACGTAAAGAACGTGCTGAGGAATTGATGGAAGAATTTAGTATCACCCATCTTCGGGACAGTATGGGGCAGTCGCTATCCGGTGGGGAACGCCGCCGTGTGGAAATTGCGCGTGCACTTGCTGCTAACCCAAAATTTATTTTATTAGACGAACCTTTTGCGGGTGTAGACCCTATTTCCGTCTTAGATATCAAAAAAATCATTCAGCACTTAAGAGATTACGGCCTCGGCGTTTTAATTACCGACCATAATGTGCGGGAAACCTTAGATGTGTGTGAAAGAGCCTATATTGTCAGCCAAGGGCACTTAATTGCGCATGGGTCACCAACCATGATCTTAGAGAACGAACAAGTGAAACGTGTATACTTAGGTGAAGGTTTCCGGTTATAAATTATCGTGTTGTCATTTTTTAGGGAGAATAAAACAGATTCATGAAGCAAAGTTTGCAGCTTAGAGTCAGTCAACAACTTGCAATGACCCCTCAATTGCAGCAAGCTATCCGCTTGTTGCAGCTGTCTACACTTGAGCTTCAGCAAGAAATTCAACTTGCCTTGGAAACCAACCCACTTCTTGAACAAGAAGAGTTGAATTCCGAGTCCGAATCTATTGACTCCCTAAATGAAAATACCGATACCAGTGAACTCGACACCAAAGACGCTCTTGAAAATCATGATATGCCAGATGAGCTCCCTTTAGATGCTGATTGGGATGAAATATATACGGCAGGAACACCGTCAGGGACCAGTAACGATTATAGTTTTGATGAACTGCCTGTTTATCAAGGTGAAACGACACAAACGCTGCAAGATTACTTGACATGGCAAGCTGAGCTGACCCCTTTTACTGACACAGACAGGGCAATCGCTACTGCCATTATTGATTCAATAGACGATTCCGGTTATCTGACAACAGCAATTTCTGATATACATGAAGGGATTGATAACCCTGAAATTAGCATAGAAGAAGTCATCGCTGTCCTAAAGCGTATTCAGCATTTCGACCCGCTGGGTGTTGCAGCACAAGATTTAAAAGAGTGTTTATTAATCCAATTGTCGCTGTATCCTCAGCAAACTGATGGGCTACAAGATGCAAAGCGCATTATTAGTAACCATATTGATTTGCTGGCTAACCGTGATTTTCGCCAGCTGGGTAAATTAACTCGCTTAAAAGAAGATGCACTAAAAACCGCGATAAACCTGATTTTAACGCTAAATCCAAAACCCGGCCAATCCATCAATACTGGGGAATCAGAATACGTCATTCCTGATGTTTTAGTGAAAAAAATTGCTGGACACTGGCAAGTTGAGTTAAATACAGATAGCATCCCTAAACTAAGTATTAATAACCATTATGCTTCAATGCTAAATAATTCAGCAAATGAAGATGACTCGCAATATATTCGTAGTCATCTGCAAGATGCAAAATGGTTGATTAAAAGCCTTGAAAGCCGCCACGAGACACTCTTAAAAGTCGCGACTTGTATTGTAGAACAGCAACAAGAATTCTTTGAGCTGGGTGAGGAATATATGAAACCGATGATACTGGCCGATATCGCCTATCAAGTGGACATGCATGAATCAACCATCTCACGAGTAACAACTCAAAAGTTTCTCCATAGTCCACGAGGCATTTTTGAGTTGAAGTATTTTTTCTCCAGCCATGTTAATACGGACACAGGTGGCGAAGCCTCCTCAACCGCAATTCGAGCATTGGTGAAAAAACTGGTTGCTGCTGAAAACCCAGCAAAACCATTGAGTGACAGTAAATTGACGAGTATGCTGGCAGAACAAGGCATTCAAGTCGCTCGCAGAACTGTTGCTAAGTATCGAGAATCGTTATCCATTCCGCCCTCTAACCAGCGTAAGCAGCTGGTTTAATTGATAAAATAAGGAAGATTGTATGGAATTTCAGATTACTGGACACAATATTGAAGTTACTCCTGCATTGCGCGAGACTGTTGAGAAAAAACTCAAAAAATTGGAGCAATTGTTTGATCGTATTAATGGTATCCAAGTTGTCTTGAAAGTTGAAAAAGTTCAGCAAATTGCTGAAGCAACCGTGCAAGTTAATGGAGCGGATCTCCACGCATCAGCGGAAGAAAACGATATGTACGCTGCTATAGATATACTCGTAGACAAACTGTCGCGCCAATTAACCAAACATAAAGAAAAACTGAGACAACATTAATACATTGACGCGGCTTATTAATTAGCCGAATAATGTTTCAAACCAGATGGTGGGATACATCATCTGGTTTTGTAGTCCTAAGTGAACAATAAAATGAATAGTGATATAGAAATCCAGTTAAACGTTGTTTTATCATCAGCCTGTACACGTAATAATATTGTGTGCACCAGTAAAAAAAGAGCTTTAGAAATTATTAGTGAGCTGGCTGCCGTTGAATTGGAATTACCTGAAAATACGGTATTTGAAGCGTTATTAACCAGAGAAAAAGTTGGCACAACAGGTATTGGCGGCGGTATTGCCATTCCTCATGGAAAGCTGAACGAAGGTGAAAGTAGCCGTGCTGTCGGTGTCTTTTTACATTTAGAAGAGCCGATTGCTTTTGATGCAATTGATAACCAGCCTGTTGACTTGCTTTTCGCTTTACTCGTGCCATCAGACCAATGTAAAACGCACCTGCATACGTTGTCGCTTATCGCCAAAAAACTAGCCGATAAAACGCTCTGTAAACGCCTGCGCAGTGCACAAAGTGATGAAGAGCTATACAGCATAATTACAGAGTAAGCGATAAATTATGTATCTTGCCATATGCAAATGATATTGTTATGGTTTCTAAGTAATATTAATTGGCAAGTACTGCTTTTCAAGAAACACATTATTAAGAAACAAAAGGGAGCAAGCTCATGGTGCTGATGATAGTCAGCGGCCGTTCCGGTTCGGGGAAATCCGTTGCCTTACGTGCGCTGGAAGATATGGGTTTCTATTGCGTAGATAACCTACCGGTTGTATTACTGCCGGAGTTAGCGAATTCACTGGCTGATCGTAATATTTCAGCAGCGGTAAGCATCGACGTGCGTAATATGCCCGACAATCCAGAGATTTTCGAAGAAGCGATTGATAAATTACCATCAACCTTCTCTCCTCAATTATTGTTTCTAGATGCCGACCGTAACACGCTTATACGTCGTTACAGTGACACTCGTCGGTTGCACCCACTTTCAAGTAAAAATCTTTCGCTTGAAAGCGCAATAGATGAGGAAAATGAGCTACTTGAACCTTTACGCTCTCGTGCTGATTTAGTTATTGATACTTCAGAAATGTCCGTTCATGAATTAGCTGAAATGCTAAGAACACGTTTGATGGGCAAACGTGAGCGTGAACTGACAATGGTGTTTGAATCCTTTGGTTTCAAACATGGTATTCCTATTGATGCCGATTATGTATTCGATGTGCGTTTTTTACCAAACCCGCACTGGGATCCGAAATTACGCCCAATGACAGGTCTTGACCGGCCCGTTGCTGCATTCTTAGATAGGCATACTGAAGTCCATAACTTCATCTACCAAACTCGTAGTTATTTAGAATTATGGCTACCGATGTTAGAAACCAATAACCGTAGCTATTTAACTGTTGCGATTGGCTGTACAGGAGGGAAACACCGTTCAGTATACGTCGCAGAACAACTTGCCGATTATTTCCGTTCCCGTGGTAAAAATGTGCAGTCACGCCACAGAACATTGGAAAAGCGTAAATAACAGCAATGACCGTAAAAGCCACAATAACGCTCAAAAATCGGCTTGGGATGCATGCACGGCCTGCCATGTTACTCTATGATTTAGTTAAACAATTTAACTCTAGAGTTATTTTGCGTAATAATAATCAAATTGAGGCGGAGGCCGATAGCGTTATTGCGATGTTGATGTTAGACTCAGAACAAGGCAGTAAGATTGATATCGAGGTTAGCGGTCCGGATGAAAATCAGGCCTTGTCTGCAATTATCAACCTATTCGAAAACAGGTTTGACGAAGAATAGTTGATGAAATGATGAAAAATAGCAGAGTTTCAAGCTAGCTATAGCATGTCAATCAGTAGATTTTTATCTAGGCAGGCTTAGAGATCGTGATCATGATCTCTTCCCTTTAAAGCGTATAGCGCCTAATATTTTAAACAAACTTATTTCTAGCGACACCCCCTACCTTATGGGTGGGGGGTGTTTGCTTTGTATGTCTCTATTGGAGTGTGGTATGACAAAGCCAACAATTATTATCAATGATTTAGATGCTGAACGTTTAGATGCACTGATGGAACAGCCGGCTTATGCGGGCACACCGGTTGCCGAAGCGCTAAATGATGAACTTGACCGTGCAGATATTCTTAGCCCACAAGAAATCCCTGCGGATGTGGTCACGATGAACAGTACCGTTCGCTTTTTGGATTTAATCAGCAACGAAGAACGCACACGCACCTTAGTTTACCCTGCGTCACTGAAAGATAGTGCGGAGCAACTGTCTGTGATGGCTCCGATTGGTGCAGCCTTGTTGGGCTTGCATGTAAACGATGAAATCAGCTGGGAATTGCCAAACGGTGTTCAAACACGTGTTCGTGTACTTGAAATCGTTTATCAACCAGAAGCAGCTGGTGAGTTCCACCGTTAATCACGACAACGGCTGAATTAAAGAAGGCTTAGCGAAAAAAGTTTTTATTTAAAAAACTCAGGCAAGCCCTCTGGCATATTCAGGCACTCAATTGAGTGCCTTTTTTGTTGCCATTAAATAAGCAAAGTAGAGAACTATTCTCCCGCAATACTCATTTCTGGGATCAATACCGAACCACACTGAATATTACTGCGAGTTTCAATATCATCAGCGATAGTCACCATATTCGCCCACATATCTTTTAGGTTTCCAGCAATAGTAATTTCACTCACTGGGTACTGAATCTCACCATTTTCGACCCAAAAACCTGAAGCGCCACGAGAATAATCTCCTGTAATCCCACTCACCCCTTGGCCCATTAACTCAGTAACGATTAGCCCTGTTCCCATTTGTTTCAGTAATGCATCAAATGAAAGCCCTTGGCCTGCAATACGCCAGTTATGGATGCCGCCCGCGTGGCCAGTGCTTTGTAAACCTAGCTTTCTTGCTGAATAGCTGGTCATCAACCACGTTTGTAGAACACCATTTTCGACGATATTGCGTTCACAAGTGCGAACACCTTCGCTATCAAAAGGTGATGATGCTAATCCACCCATTAAATGCGGTTGCTCATTGATAGTTAGCCAGCTTGGTAGAATTTGCTTTCCTAAGCTATCGAGCAAGAAAGAAGATTTGCGGTAAATACTACTGCCACTAATGGCACCAACTAAGTGACCAAACAGACCTGTAGCCACTTCGGCCGCAAAAATGACAGGCGCTTTCATCGTAGGTAATTTACGAGGTGATAAACGAGATAAGGTGCGTCGAGCGCATTCCTGCCCAACCCACTCAGGGGACTGTAATGCACCTAAGCTACGACCGATCGTATAAGCGTAATCACGTTCCATCTCACCATTTTGCTCTGCAATCACACAACTCGACATCGAATAGCGGCTTGAGCAGTAGCTTTGCAGCATACCATGGGAGTTGCCAAATACACGTACACCATAGTGCCCATTAAAACTGCCGCCTTCGGTATTCACAATGCGGGGGTCTGCATTTAATGCTGACATTTCTGCAACTGATGCTAAGCGGATAGCTTCTTCGGGAGAAAGTTCGCTCGCTTGAAACAAATTGAGGTCAGGAGCTTCAAAAGCCAACAAAGATTTGTCTGCCGGCCCTGCACACGGGTCTTCTGAGGTGTAATTAGCGATATCAATTGCCGCTTGAACGGTGCGTTCAATCGCTTCAGGGCTTAAATCTGTAGAAGAGGCACTACCTTTACGTTGTTGATGATAAACGGTGATCCCTAATGCCCCATCACTGTTAAACTCAACATTTTCGACTTCCCCTTGGCGGGTACTCACACTAATTCCTGTGCTTTTGTTTACTGCGACTTCCGCAGCATCACAACGTGTTTTTGCAAAATCTAATGCGTGTGCGACGGCTTCTTCGAGTTTTTTACGTTGTTCAGTGACTTGTTCAGTTACACTCATGCTTTAGTCCAATCAATAATATGGGGGAAACGTGATTTTCTGCCCTAACACGTAAATGCTAGGTAGTCATAGAGGGGTTTTCCCAGTTACAATATATAATAGATGAATGTTAACACTCACAACACAGTAAATCATATTAATTACGCGTAATTAAACCACTGTGTTCGGTAAAAAGGAAAATCGATATGGCCAAACAGCCTGATGACTGGCTGGATGATATCCCAGCGCCGCAAGACGAAGAAGATGAGGAAATCATTTGGGTCAGTAAAAGCGAAATTAAGCGCGATGCTGAGATCCTCAAAAAATTAGGGGCTGAGCTCGTTGATTTAAGTAAAAGTGAATTAGAACGTATTCCGTTAGATACTCAATTACTTGAAGCTATTGAACTTGCTCAAAAAATCAAACGTGAAGGCCGTCGTCGCCAATTACAATTGATTGGTAAGTTACTACGTTCACGTGAGGTTGAGCCGATTACAGAGGCTCTGGATAAGCTTAAAAACCGTCACAACCAACAAGTAGTCATTTTACATAAACTGGAAGACTTACGAACCCGTTTATTAGATGGCGGTGATGAAGTCATTGAAGACGTAGTTGCCCTGTTCCCACAAACAGACAGGCAACAATTGCGTGCATTAGTCCGTAATGCGAAAAAAGAGCGTGAAGGCAATAAACCGCCAAAAGCCTATCGCCAAATCTTTCAATATTTGAAAGATCTGTCTGAAATGGCTTAATAAATTATCCCCTATGCTACGGCTAGGGGATTTTTCTTGGTAAATGTACCTAGTATTCTTACCAGCCATAACTAGCTAAAATGCGCTTTGATTGTATCAAGTAGTGTTTTGAACTCAGTATAGCCTTCTCTATCAAGGAAATGCCCGGCAGATTCTTCAATAATAACCTGTGTTTTTAAAGCCTCTGCCAATGCTTTCGAAGACCTTGGTGACACAATTTCATCATTGGTTGATATAATCGATATTCGATTATTTGCTATCTGTATGAGTTCATCATAATTCAATGGCTCAAGGGTGTGATGCTGTAATTCTGGCAATGTTTCTTGCGTTTCATCAAACCCTGATACCAATACATAACCCGCTACCGATTGCCTCGTATTTTGCAAAAATCGTAATGCGGTAATGCAACCTAAGCTATGACCAATCAAAACCGTATTTTCATCAATATCAAAAGGTAAGTGTTGTAAGCGCTGCTGCCACCTTTCAGGATGAGGAGCGAGTGAGTCAGGCATGATGGGTACGTTAACAAAAGCGCCTAAGGCTTCAAGCTCTGATTTCAACCATGGAAACCAATTTTTATCAGGGGATGCCGTATAGCCGTGAACAATAAGGAATTTTTTTTCTTTTAGCGGAAATGCAGTGCAGGTAACGTTATTCATCCTAAAGACCCCTATCAGCTCAGTTATCTTATTTAGACTTTACCATGAGTGATAGGAATATTAGTTAGAGCTTTTTGTTATATCTAAAGCAAAAACGAACTCTTCTTCCCACATATCTTGTGCGTCATTCATCACATCAATAACATCTGCGAATTTTATACGTTGTTCGGCCGTCATATGTGAAAACGTAATGGTTACAGGCAACTCAATGCCTGCGGAAACCATGTCCCACAGGGCATCAAGATTATAGCCAAACCAATCAGGAAGGGAAAATTGTTGAGCAAATTGGTCATAAAAATCATTCAATGAGTTTATCTGCCTGAAATCAAAGCTCACCTGTTTGCTCATTATGATTTTCCTTTAGTTGACTTGAGTAAAGCTCTTATAGTGGTCATGAGTCACAAAAATCATCCCATCCGATGAGTACAGCAAACGGTCTGCCCCGCGATGACCACAGCGATAATTGATATCTGCTTCAAACCACTGACGCCCTTGTGCAATTGGCAAACTTTTTTCACGGTTAGAAAAACGGTCTCCGCCAATTGCTCTTCCAGGTAACACATCGCAAAGGTTACCTTTTTTCGCATCCCATCCGGCTTCACGGGCTTGTTTCTTCGTCATATAGAAAGCTGGAAGTTTTTGATATTTTTCCATAAAACTAACCACGTTGTCTTGTGCAGTTAGCTTATCAATCGGTTGTGGTGTTTCTTTTGGCGTTATCACTTCACGAGAAGGTGGATTGCTTTGATTAATGGATGGTTCAGATGGTGTTTTATCTCCACCATTAAAATAAAGGCTAATCACAATCAAAATAGCCATCAATACGACAGGTAAAAAACGTTTATTCATAACACCTCAGTTGTTTTGTGCTTTGCAGGCACACAATCGCCCTAGTCACAACATCGACAAGAAGTTGTCACCAGGGCGAGCAGAGCCTAGTTTATATCGCCATAAACGATTATGCGGTACCGCCAACGGTCAGTTTGTCCAGTTTTAATGTAGGTTGGCCGACACCAACAGGGACACTTTGGCCTTCTTTACCACAAACACCAACGCCTTTATCTAGCGCTAAGTCATTACCAACCATTGAAATCTGCTGCATAGCTTCAACACCCGAGCCTATTAACGTCGCCCCCTTCACAGGAGAAGTAATCTTACCCTTTTCAATCAGGTAAGCTTCTGATGTTGAAAATACAAATTTACCTGAGGTGATATCTACCTGACCACCACCAAAGTTTGGTGCATAAATGCCTTTATCCACACTAGCAATAATTTCTTCTGGCGTTGATGTCCCTGCTAACATGTAGGTATTGGTCATACGCGGCATCGGTAAGTGCGCATAAGATTCACGGCGTGCATTACCTGTTGGAGCAACTCCCATCAGGCGTGCATTCAGTTTATCTTGAATATAATTACGTAAAATACCATTTTCTATTAGGACGTTATACTGCCCAGGCACCCCTTCGTCATCAATAGCGAGAGAGCCACGACGGCCCGCTATCGTGCCATCATCCACGACGGTACACAGTGGTGATGCGACTTGTTCACCAATTTGGCCTGAAAATACAGATGTGCCGCGACGGTTAAAGTCACCCTCTAAACCATGCCCTACAGCTTCATGCAATAGAACCCCAGGCCAACCGGCACCTAGCACAACAGGCATCATTCCCGCAGGAGCCGCAACTGCAGACAAGTTCACCAGTGCCATACGCACCGCTTCGCGTGCATATTGTTCAGCAACTACTTGCCCTTGGTGAATTTCCAAGAAATATTCATAACCATAACGACCACCACCGCCACTTGCACCGCGTTCACGCTTACCGTCATGTTCCACCAGCACGCTGACTGACAAACGCACTAACGGGCGAATATCTGCCGCCAAAGTACCATCTGTTGCGGCGACTAACACTTGCTCATAAACACCGGTTAAACTAGCATTGACCTCAATGACACGCGGGTCTTCTGCGCGTGCAACTTGGTCAACACGATGCAGCAAATCAATTTTTTGTTCCCGCGATAAGCTTTGCAGTGGATCTGCCACTGAATACAATTTTTTATATTCAACGTTAGTTAAAATTTGTGATTTACCAGAGCCTTGCTCATTCACAATGCTGCGTGCAGCGGTAGCACTTTGTGTCAGCGCGTGTAGCGAAATTTGGTCTGCATAAGCAAAACCCGTTTTTTCACCACTAACAGCTCTCACACCAACACCTTGGTCGATATTGTAAGAGCCATCTTTGATGATCCTATCTTCAAGCACCCATGACTCATGGAAGCTCGATTGAAAGAACAGATCCGCATAATCTAGATGGCGCTCAGATAACAAACCTAAAATGTCATACAGATTTTCTTGCCCAAGGCGGTTGGCGGCCAGCAAATGTTCGCTGACAGAAACTAAACTCATATTCGTTACTCTTTGGTTTCTTTTTTAATCAATGATGTCAATTGCGGTCTAAAACGGTTGTGTTTTACCACTTTTATTTGCTCGCGCATGACACTCAAGCTGTCTGTTTTAATATTCAGTACCGTAGAAGCGACGGCATCCACGTTCTTTTTCATCACTTTACCCCACCCATCAACCGCAAGGCTATGCCCCCACGTGCGACGTGTACCGTGCACACCGACTTGAGCAGGTGCTAAAATATAGCATTGGTTTTCTATCGCACGGGCTCGTAATAACGGCTCCCAATGTGCTTGACCGGTGTAACGGGTAAATGCCGCTGGTACAGAGATAATTTCTGCACCTTGCTCACGTAATGCTTGGAATAAACCAGGAAAGCGTAAATCATAACAAATCGTCATGCCAAGGCGGCCCACCGGCGTATCAACAACGGTAATATGTTCACCACGCTGATAAATCACGGATTCGTTATAAGTGCCTTGTTCATCTTCGATATTGACATCAAACATATGAATTTTATCGTAGCGCGCTTTAATGTTTCCTTCGGCATCAAATAATAAGCTACTACTTGTAATACGTTCGGGATCTTCACGGCTAATCATTGGCATTGAGCCAATTAAAATCCAAACATGATAACGTTTGGCCATTGCGCTGATCGCTTTTTGCAAAGGGCCTTTTCCTTGCTCTTCCGCTTGTTTACGATAGGTCGCTGCATCTGCAAATAACAATGCGTTTTCAGGTGTCAGTACTAACTCAACAGTTTCTGGTAACTGTTTGATCTGTTGTTCGATTTGCGCCAAATTGTGTTTAGTATTATTTCCGCTACATAACTGCAAAAGTGCAACGTTGCCATTTTTCATTACTCTTGAGTCTCCTTCAGTTGACGTAATACTTCATCAATTTTCGGCTCGTCCAAGCTACCTGTTACTCGGTAACGAATAACGGAAACTTTACTCCATAGTGGACCGAGCACTTTTGTTGCCGCAAATACGGCAGCGCCTGCAAATGGGTTTACCACAAACGCGGTTGCTACTCCTACTGTAGCAGATATTTCCGGTGTAATGACGGCTTCAACATTAATTTGGCGTTTAACGAGGTCAATTTGACCATTAAAAGCAATATCGGCAACTAAACCATCAACATAGGTATTTTTCGAAACCAGTACACCATTTTTAATGGTCGCATCACCTTTAATGGAATCAAAATCAAAGTCATCACTAAATGTATCGCTAAAATCAAATCGTAGTTTACGCAACAGCGCATCAAAGCTGACTAGACGCAATATTTGCCCTGCACGACCGCCCCCCATTTGTGCAATCGCTCCTTTACCCAATTTTGCAGACATTTTACCATTTAAAGAGGCAATATCTGGTGACCAAGGCAAATTAGCCCAATCTAAATCAAATTCAATAGTATAAGGTGATTGGATAATGGGAACCAATATACCAAAATACGCTGCTGTTTCGTCAAAAGCTTCGCCGGTCAATGAACCTGCAATTTGCGTTTTATTGCCGTTTTCGCTATTCCAAATAGCATCTAGCGTTAATTTCGTAACACTGTTATCTAGCGTGCCATCGGTCAGTTGCAATAACGTCCCTTTAGGTTGGATATTCGCACTAATTTCACCCAATTTCTGCCCAGCAACCCAACATTCTTTACAATGAAACTGCAATTGTGGCCATTGGCTAAAATCAAATTGTGTTGTGGCAAGGTCATTGATTTGAGCACTAGAGGAAGTGCTAGGGTTGTAATACAAATAATCAATAGCGACCTGCCAAGGCTGTGAAGCAAAGATTTGTAACGAGCCTTTTAGGTTTTCACTGTTGATACTGACCAATTGCTCAGGCCGTTGTAAATCATAAGAAAAGTTTACTGCGTTCCATTGCTGCCCAGCGAGGTAGATTGATGGAATATTGACCTGGAGCATATCCGGCAAGCCAATATTCATACCACCTTCGCGGCTATGGGATGACACTAGTAACCCAGCTAATTTCTCCCAGTTCATATCAGTAATCGCTGGCAAATCGACAATAAAAGCTGAGTTTTTAGGGAGTTCAGGGATAACATCACGCCATTGAGCAATATGGGCTTTTAATAAACTCAGAGGTTTGTCACTCAACCCCCATTGAGTATTAAAACCAATGCGCTTACCGATATCACCACCAACCACCAACTGTTCTGTGGTTCCTTTTGCTTGAACATTAATTTGCCCAAGCTCTGCTAACAAAGCGTTATCAATAGCAGGTAGTTGGCTTTTCAGTTGTTTTAGCCCTGCGGTGACGTCTATTTGTAAGCCAACGGGTTCTTTTGCCGTATTCGGAATGGTGATAGCGACTTGGCTTTTCCAGTCAGTGGTTCCTGATAATTTTTGTTTAATATCAGCAGGTAACATTGCCAACTTATTCACCGCCCAGTTTCCGTTAATATTCACATCCACTAAATAATTTTTTGCTTGGTCAGTGGTAGTGAAATCGACAGTAATTGGCTGTTCAAACCAGTGTCCACGCAGGTTTTCACCGCGTAAATCTCCATTGTTAAACTCAAAGCTACCCGTTAAAGCAGAAATAGTGCTATCAATTGGCTGAATATATAAATCGTTTTTATTGAGATTGACCTTTCCTTTAGCAACAACATCCTTACCCGCCACCAGTGGAATAGATAACCCTAACTGGCCATTAACAGTTCCCCCAATTTGTAACTCTTCAAGCGTATCGCCAATTGAGTGGTTCATCGGGGTATGCACAAAATATTGCTGGATTTGTTTTCCAGTTCCATTGATATCTGCATTGATATACAGCATTTCTTTAGTGTAATCAGGGATATTGGCATCAAGATTGGTTGCCGTGGCATCTGCCAATTTTACCGTTGGTGCATGCATAAATAGCCCTGCACGCCTAAAGTCTAAATTCATATCTAAGTTCAATAATGCAGGCCATTCACTGTCATATTCGAATGTCGCATTACGCAGAGGGACATAAACCTGGAATTGCCCATCATTGTTATCGTATGGGAAATGAGCTGGGTCACCTTTATAGACCAACGTCGCATTATCTACACTACCTGCGATAATGGCTTTCGTCAGGTAATCCGCCACATCTTGCCCCATTAATTTTTGTGGGAAATAACGCCACGCATCCCCTGCATCATCTAAACGAATTCCGGCAAGAATGGCGAGATCGGCATAATTTCCTTTTTTCGCTTTTGCGTAACGAAACTCACCATTTGCCCAAAGAGACTGAGCTTGTACCTCTAATGATGGGCTCCACAGTTTAAATTCACTGTCATTATTTACCCAATGGAACTGACCTGTTGCCGTCTTTATTAAAAAAGGAGCTTTAAATTCATCGCGATAGTCCACTTCACTATCTTGCAAGCTAACTGTGGCACTACCACTTTGCATGCCACCAATTAAAACACCCGAAAAATGATTGACTGAAGGCAACTCTTTCCATTTTTTCCAGCTGACATTTTGCCAATCCATGTTGATTTGTACGTTTTCAGGCATGTTTTGTGTGATATCAAGGGCAAATTCACTCACTACACCAGTTGGTTGGCGATGTTGCCAATCTTGTACCATTTCAGGTGTCAAAAAAGAAAATGTGGGCAAAACTTCGCTTAAACGTTCGAGTTCAATATCTTTAGCACGGATGCGCCAATGGTCATTATCTTGATATTTTTTGCTGGCAGGCAAATACAATACAGAGACGCTCCCTTGCGGCCAGATAAACTCATTGGTTTTCAAGGTATCAAGCTCAGGAATGTTAAATAACCACCCATTCCCCTGCCTTTTCATTCGCAAAAGCAAATCATTAACTTGTAGGTTTTGGGCTAATTCGCCCGTTCCCCAGTTAGCTTCGCCTTGTCGTAGTTGAATAAGGCCGCTATCAATTCGATGATTTCTCAGGGTTACCCAAGAAGACAGGCTAAAATTGGCATCCCGCAATGAAGTATTGTCACGCATCCAGCGGCTAAGCCATGGCTGCATGTCAATATTATCCGCTTGTAGATAAAAAATACCGTCACTTAACACGCCGTTTTTATCTGACACATCAAGCTTTACTTGCAGATAGCCATGCTGCTTATTAATGGTTTCAAGACTCACAAAACCTTGAGCACGATGCCGTTCATTATCATTAAGCCATGAAAGCTCAGGTAAAATCAGCGTTGTTTTTTGTTCAGAAGGTGTGAGGAAGGTTAATTGGCTTTCTTTTAATATAAAGTGGTCGAATTGCCGTAAAAATAGCTCTTCAATGCTATCTAAAGACTCGCCTTTCGCGGAGTCTCCAAGGCTAAAAGGGACTTTATAATCAACATTTAACTGATAGAAGGTTAAATCACGAAAGCGCCAGCGTAGAGAAAATAATGAGCCCCAGATATCTAATTCAACCGTAATAGTATTCGCGGTGACATCCGTAGTTTTACTCTGTAAAGCGACATCGGATAACGTCAGTACAGGGCCAAAAGATTGCCAAGCCCCTTCGATTTTACCAATTTGTACAGATACATCGGTCTTTTTTTCAACATAATCGACCAAATCCTGTCGATAGTTGTCGATATTAGGCAGAAGAAAACGCAGCCCTGACAGCACTAATGCACACAGCAATAATATAACCGCGGTCGTCACCAGTGCTACACGTGGCAGTCGTCTCACTCAAATCTCCTTAATTACATCATTACGACGTCAAAACGTTCCTGACTGTAAAGAGGTTCAGTCTGAACTTTAACTTGCTTCCCAACAAAGATTTCAACTTCTGCGAGGGCATGTGATTCATCCCCTTTAAGGACATCAACCACCGCTTGGGATGCATAAACTAAAAACCTATCTGCATCGATAGTACGGTGAACGCGAACTATTTCACGTAAAATTTCATAACAAACTGTTTCTACCGACTTAACGGTTCCGCGACCTTGGCAAGTTGGGCAGTCATCACATAACACATGTTCTAGGCTTTCTCTTGTGCGCTTACGCGTCATTTCAACTAAACCCAGTTGCGAAAAACCATTAATGGTGGTTTTGACTTTATCTTTGCTCAATGCCTGCTCTAATGATGCTAGCACACGGCGACGATGTTCAGGGTCAACCATGTCGATGAAGTCAATAATAATAATACCGCCTAAGTTACGTAAACGCAGTTGCCTTGCTATCGCTTGAGTCGCCTCGATATTAGTATTGAAGATGGTTTCTTCAAGATTACGATGACCAACAAATGCTCCAGTATTGATATCAATCGTCGTCATGGCTTCAGTTTGGTCGATAATCAGATAACCACCTGATTTTAGCTCTACTTTTCGATCCATGGCTCGCTGAATTTCGTTTTCAACGTCAAATAAGTCAAATATTGGCTGATTACCTTGATAAAGTTCGAGCTTAGCCGTCATTTCTGGTACATACTCTTCGATAAACTCTTGCAATTGAGTATAGGTCAAACGGGAGTCAACACGAATACGATCAAGATGAGCACCAGCAAAATCACGGATAATGCGGTAAGCAAGCGCTAATTCACCATAGATTTTTGTGCGAGTCACATTACGTTTTTTTCGTTCAATCACTTTCGCCCACAGGCGCTTTAAGAAGGCCGCATCCTGTTTAACTTCCTCTTCCCCGACCCCTTCTGCTGCCGTACGGATGATAAAACCACCATTTTCATCACAATACTGTGAAACACACTCTTTTAGGCGTTCTCTTTCAACTTCACTTTCAATACGTTGAGAAACTCCCACATGGGAAGCCCCTGGCATAAAGACCAAATAACGAGAAGGGAGAGTAATATCCGTAGTAAGACGAGCGCCTTTGGTGCCAAGGGGGTCCTTGACGACTTGAACGATTAAATCTTGCCCTTGCTTAACGAGCTCAGCGATGTCCCTGACATGAAAGTTTTTTTGTTCGTCACCCGCAATGCATTCCGTATGGGGCATGATATCCGAAGCGTGCAAAAAGGCCGCTTTATCTAGACCAATATCAACAAAGGCCGCCTGCATCCCCGGTAAGACACGGCTCACGCGGCCTTTGTAAATATTCCCTACTAATCCTCTTTTTGCTTCTCGCTCAACATGAATTTCTTGTAATATCCCACCATCAATATAAGCAACGCGCGTTTCAGATGGTGTAATGTTCACTAATAGTTCCGCAGTCATGACTTCCCCTTACCATCACTTAACGCTAAAAATCGCTGAATTAGCTCGTCTGTTTCAACCAGTGGTAAACCAACAACCCCATGGTAGCTGCCATTGATTTTACGTATAAAACGCCCACCAATGCCTTGTATTCCATAAGCGCCAGCCTTATCCATTGGCTCTCTTGACTGTATATAATCCCGTATTTCGAGTAAAGATAACTCGCGGAATGTCACATCCGTCACAATTAGTGACTGTATCGTCTGTTGACGGTTGGATAAGGCAATCGCCGTCATCACTTGATGAGTTTTTCCCGATAACGCACTTAGCATCTCTTCTGCATGCTGGCAATCGCGCGGTTTTTCCAAAATTTTGCCTGCAAGAACAACAATAGTATCGGCGCCCAAAACAGGTTGATTATCGGGTGCTATCGCAACACCGGCTAAAGATTTATCTCGTGCAAGACGTTGAACATAGTCTTGAGGCGTCTCCCCTTCCTGCCACTGTTCTTCTACCTCTGGACGTAAAATTTCAAAAGTATAATTAAGTTGCTGAACAAGTTCACGTCGACGGGGTGAGCCAGACGCAAGATAAATTAAACACATAAACTGTATTCCCAGTCAGACCGACAACTAACACCCTAACATACTGAAAATTGCCGACGAATTTTACGTAAAAGCAAAAATAGCCATGGCCATAGAATACCATTCACTACGCTATTCCAAAATACTTGCGGATGGAATAATACTTGTGATGATAGAAATTCAGCCCAAAAAACAGCAAGATCCTGAATGATAGTGAGCAACATAATCACCAGCGCTTGCTGCCACAGCGCCATATTGCGCAACAACTGGTGCTTATAAGAGACGAGATAGCAAATAATGCTAAAAGAGAGGGCATGTACCCCCAGTGCTGAACCCTGAATGGAATCAACGATAATCCCTAAGATAAAGCTCGTACCAACACTCACACGGTGTGGTAGCGCCATCACCCAATAAGTGAGAATTAACAGAAGCCATGATGGCCGGTAAAAGCTGAGTTGCTCCGGCCAAGGCATGACTTGCAAAATCAAGGCAATAAAAAACGATAACCAAATGATGGCGCGGCCATTTCCACGATACTCATCCATGCTGATTTACTCTCTTGCCCATAACCATACTGTGTTTCCTCTACTTATGGTTGTGACGTCGGAGCCATTGATGGTGGCAATGGAGGCCCCTGAATTTCATTCGGGTTAGGTAATACTTGTGGCAATACTTTCATTAAGCGTTCATTTGCTGCCCGATAGACTTCCGAAGGCTGTAATGGCGTTTTAGGGTCGTTATCATTTCCCCATAATAACAGAAGGTAACGTAAACGCTGTAATTCGGCGCTCGGCTTCGCACTAATGATAGTATAAGCTCGTTGTGTGTCATGTTTTACGGCAGAGACCACCCCTACTGGATAACCTTCAGGGAAACGCCCCCCTAGCCCTGACGTGACAAGGACGTCACCAACACGAATATCGGTATTTTCAGGTAACGGTTCTAATTGGATATCATCAGCACATCCAGAACCGGCTGCAATCACACGAACATCATTACGTAATACTTGCACAGGCAATGCATGGGTAGTGTCACAAATTAGCAGGACACGGCTATTAAAATTACTTACCCCAACCACTTGGCCAACAACGCCTTTATCACTAATAACAGGCTGCCCTTCATAAACGCCTTCATTACTGCCTTTATCTATAACCACTTGGTCACGATATGGCGTATTCGCGCCTGAAATAACTTGCGTGACCATCATGTGTTCATCTTGGCGAAGTGGCGAGCCAAGCAACTCCCTTAAGCGTGCATTTTCCTGCTTAAGTTGCTCTAAAAGCAAGTTATCCGCTTTTTTCAGTAATAGCTCTTGGCGTAAGGCTTTGTTTTCGAATTGCAGTTGTTCTCTTGAAGAGAAACTTTCGGAGATATTATCTAGAAATTGGCGTGGGCCATTCGCTAAAAAATAGAATGGGCTAACCGCCGTGTCTAAGTAGTTACGGACTTTATTGAAAGGCTCAAAACGATGGTCCAATCACCACCAGTACAAGTGCAATGATTACCGCAAAAAATATGCGTAACTGTAGGGATGGACCTCGCCTAAAAATTGGCTTCATGTGTGGCTAAGTTTCGCTAATGTCAGAGGAACAAAAAATAGTCAAAACAGTTGGAGAACCTCCCCAACCGTTTCTAAAAGGCCATTTAGTCTTCGCTAAACAGGTCGCCACCGTGCATATCAATCATTTCTAACGCTTTACCGCCGCCACGCGCGACACAAGTTAGTGGATCTTCTGCAACAATAACCGGGATACCCGTTTCTTCCATCAATAAGCGATCTAAATTACGAAGAAGCGCGCCACCACCCGTTAAGACCATACCGCGTTCTGAGATATCTGAGGCCAGTTCAGGAGGACACTGTTCAAGTGCTAGCATTACCGCGCTGACAATTCCTGTCAGAGGTTCTTGCAATGCTTCTAAAATTTCATTGGAATTCATTTTAAATCCACGAGGCACACCTTCTGCAAGGTTACGACCGCGAACTTCAATCTCGTAAACTTCATCGGTTGGAAATGCAGAACCAATTCCATGTTTGATGCGTTCTGCTGTCGCCTCACCTATCAGTGAGCCATAATTACGACGTACATAGTTAATGATAGACTCATCGAAACGGTCACCACCAATACGCACCGAAGAAGAGTAAACAACACCATTTAAAGAAATAACAGCAACTTCTGTAGTACCACCACCAATATCAACAACCATTGAGCCTGTAGCTTCTGATACAGGTAACCCAGCACCAATAGCTGCAGCCATCGGCTCTTCAATTAAGAAGACTTCACGCGCACCCGCACTTAGCGCGGACTCACGAATGGCTTTACGCTCAACTTGTGTTGCACCAACAGGCACACAAACAAGGACTCGCGGACTAGGGCGTAAAAAACTGTTACTATGAACTTGTTTGATGAAGTGCTGTAACATTTTTTCAGTCAAGAAAAAGTCAGCGATAACACCGTCTTTCATTGGCCTGATTGCCGAAATATTGCCTGGTGTACGTCCCAGCATCTGCTTCGCTTCACCACCGACTGCAGCAACGCTTTTTGGCGATCCAGAGCGGTCTTGACGAATAGCAACTACAGAGGGTTCATTTAATTTTACGCCTTGTCCTTTGACATAAATAAGGGTATTGGCCGTACCCAAGTCAATAGACAGGTCATTAGAAAACATGCCACGAAATTTTTTAAACATAACGAAAGAGTTATCCTGCAAGCTGGGGACGAATTTAAACCCGTCTACTCTACCAACCACTTGAAGCAGCCTCAAGGCGTTAATGAGCTGCTTCTATAAATATGGTTAATTCATCTATTTTTCACGTACCGTACTGTACATGCTTCTTATGTAAACGAAGCAGATAAAAACCCCAAAAATAGATATTAATTGTATTCTTTACCTACAGGATAAAATTATACAGAAAAACATCTACTCTTTGGTTGTTATATACTCCATCTTTTTCTTCCCAGTGTGACAAGTTATTGGGGCAACAAGTTCAAATATTATTTAGTTCTTTTTATTATTGCTACACACTGGCTATTTCCAATACAAATTGGGTGAATTCGCTGGGTGTTCGCTCTATTATCTACCAAAAACGCGGCAAATTTATGTCAATACGCAAAATGAATCCGTCGAGATGCGATATTTTGCATGATAAAAGCCTATTTATGCCAGAAAAAAATTATTTTTTACAAATTAATTACAATATTAATAGCTTAAACACTGTCACTACGTCAATGAATTACCCGCAAATTTTAGGCACTTTTAAAGTACATATTTAATCATTTTATTAGGAGTGAAAGATGAAAGCTCTCATCCTGCAACAATCGGAAGATAAAATTATCTCTGGCATTCAACCTCTAACCACAGAAATGCTACCGGCCGGTGAGATTATAGTCGATATTCATTGGTCCACACTCAATTATAAAGATGGGTTAGCCATTTGTGGAAAGGCGGGTGTCGTTCGCCAATATCCAATGGTACCCGGTATCGATTTTTCAGGTGTGATCCACCACAGCGAAGACCCTCGCTTCCAAGTTGGCCAACATGTGCTACTGACTGGATGGGGAGTGGGCGAAACGCATTGGGGGGGCTTAGCTTCTCAAGCAAGGGTTCCGGCTAAATATTTAACGCCTCTTCCAGAGAATTTATCTTTAAAGCAAGCGATGGTTATTGGCACTGCTGGCTTTACCGCTATGCTTTGCGTAAACGCTTTAGAAGAAGCGGGTGTGACACCAGATAAAGGCGAAGTCATCGTGAGTGGCGCTAGCGGTGGTGTTGGTAGTACTGCCGTGCAATTACTGTCTTTACTGGGTTATGAGGTTGTCGCGATTTCAGGTCGAGAAGAAAACAGCGGTTACCTGCAAAGTTTAGGTGCTAAGAGAGTATTACCTCGCAGTGATTTCACTCACCCTGCTAAACCATTAGACAAACAGCTATGGGCAGGGGCGATTGATACTGTAGGCGGTGAATTACTCGCCAATCTTCTTGCACAAACACACTATAACGGTACTGTTGCAGCCTGCGGTTTAGCCGGTGGCTTCGACTTACCAACTAGCGTCATGCCATTCATTTTACGTAATGTCCGCCTACAAGGTGTGGATTCTGTTTACTACCCTGCTGCAAGTCGCACTAAAGTATGGCAGCGCCTTGCAGATACTCTCCCCGCGGCTTTCTATGAGCAAGTCAGCAATGAGATTAAATTAGAAGATTCTGTCGAATATGCAAAAAAACTCTTAAAAAATGAAGTTACTGGGCGTACGCTAGTTAACCTACGTGCGGAGTAACGCATTTGTTGCGGTACTCCCGCCTAAATAGGGATTACCGCACATTTTCAAAAATAAATTCGGGTAATTTCTCTGATAAGACCAGTATTTTGCTGCTATATGTCACGAAATAATTATAATGACGGACTTTGTCAGTAGAAAATCCATTTATTTTTATGATAAAAGATGACAAACGCTTAGCATCGCGTTATGTTGTCGGGCTATTGATAATATCGTCGGAGTTAGCAGCATAATGGCAGAAGATATTCACATTTTACTCTTGAATGGGCCAAACCTGAACCTGCTAGGTACACGGGAACCTGATAAATATGGCAACCAAACTCTTGCTGATATTGTATCCAAGCTCGAGGCAGAGGCAAACCCGCTAGGAGTAAAACTGAGTCATTTTCAGTCAAACGCAGAATTTGAACTCATCGATAAAATTCATGCTGCACGTCATGATGTTGATTTTATCCTCATCAATCCGGCTGCATTCACACATACCAGTGTTGCACTACGTGATGCATTACTCGCGGTGAGTATCCCGTTTATCGAGATCCACCTGTCTAATGTGCATGCTAGGGAATCATTTCGCCAACATTCTTATTTCTCCGATAAAGCTATCGGTGTAATTTGTGGTCTAGGTGCTGATGGTTATAGTTTTGCTTTACAGGCAGCGGTTAACCGTCTGCGCCTAATTAATTCAATCCAAATATAAGAGTACGGAATCATATCCATGGATATTCGTAAAATTAAAAAGCTGATCGAGCTGGTCGAAGAGTCTGGCATTTCTGAACTGGAAATTTCTGAAGGGGAAGAGTCAGTACGTATCAGCCGCGTTTCACCTGCTGCTCAGGTTATGGCTGCACCTCAACAGTATTACTCAGCACCGGTTGCACAACAACCTGCTCTGGCTAATGCAGTTGCACCATCTGAAGCAATGGTAGCGCCAGCTGCACCAGCTGCAGTTGCAGGTCACCAAGTTCGCTCACCAATGGTCGGTACTTTCTACCGCGCACCAAGCCCAGAAGCGAAGCCATTTGTCGAAGTTGGTCAAACGGTCAGCGTTGGTGATCCACTTTGCATCGTTGAAGCGATGAAAATGATGAACCAAATCGAAGCAGATAAAGCAGGCGTTGTTAAAGCCATTCTGTTGCAAAACGGTGATGCAGTAGAATTTGACGAGCCATTAGTTGTCATCGAATAACGAGGCGTTTCCATGCTGGAAAAAATTGTTATTGCTAACCGTGGAGAAATCGCATTACGTATTTTGCGTGCCTGTAAAGAACTTGGCATCAAAACAGTAGCGGTTCACTCTACGGCAGATAGCGATCTAAAACACGTGTTACTGGCTGATGAAACAATTTGTATCGGCCCAGCAGCATCAGCGAAAAGTTACTTAAATATCCCTGCGATTATCTCAGCAGCGGAAATTTCAGGTGCGCAAGCAATTCACCCAGGATATGGTTTCTTGGCTGAAAATGCAGATTTCGCAGAACAAGTTGAAAACTCAGGTTTTGTTTTTATCGGTCCAAAAGCTGAAACCATCCGCCTAATGGGTGATAAAGTTTCTGCCATTAACGCGATGAAAAAAGCCGGTGTACCTTGCGTTCCGGGTTCTGATGGCCCATTAGGGAACGACACTGAAAAAAATAAAGCCATCGCGAAACGTATCGGCTACCCTGTCATCATCAAAGCATCTGGTGGTGGTGGTGGTCGTGGTATGCGTGTGGTACGTAATGAGAAAGATTTAGAATCTTCTATCAACCTAACACGTGCTGAAGCGAAATCCGCTTTTAATAATGATATGGTTTACATGGAAAAATTCCTTGAAAACCCACGTCATATTGAAATTCAAGTCATGGCTGATGGCCAAGGCCATGCGGTTTACTTGGCTGAGCGTGACTGTTCAATGCAGCGTCGCCACCAAAAAGTGGTTGAAGAAGCACCAGCTCCAGGTATTACACCTGAAATTCGCCGCAATATCGGTGAGCGCTGTGCCAATGCGTGTATTGAAATCGGTTATCGCGGTGCAGGTACTTTCGAATTCTTATTTGAAAACGGTGAGTTCTACTTCATCGAAATGAATACCCGTATTCAAGTTGAGCACCCAGTCACTGAAATGATCACTGGTGTAGACTTGATTAAAGAGCAGCTGCGTGTTGCATCTGGGTTACCATTATCAGTTAAGCAGGAAGATATTGTGGTTCACGGCCATGCTGTGGAATGCCGTATCAACGCAGAAGACCCGAATACCTTCATCCCAAGCCCGGGCAAAATCACCCGTTTCCACTCTCCTGGTGGTTTTGGCGTACGTTGGGAATCTCATATTTACGCAGGCTACACTGTACCTCCGTATTATGACTCAATGATTGGTAAATTAATTACTTATGGTGAAACTCGTGAAATCGCTATTTCTCGTATGAAAAATGCGTTAAACGAACTTATCGTCGATGGTATTAAAACCAATATTGAACTGCACCAAATGATTATGAGCGATGAAAATTTCCAAAAAGGCGGAACTAACATCCACTATTTAGAGAAAAAACTGGGTATTGCTGAATAAGTCAGCGATAACCTGTTTAACTCATCGTTAATCGATACCGTAACGCGCTGCGTTACGGTATTTTTTTATGCTAAATACGCTTTATTGCACTTTTCTTCTGCTATTTTTCACACTCAGCCCACGGATTATCGTACAATTGCTGATTATTTTTTTATGGGAATGAAGGGGAATAACGGGTGGATAAACGTTTTCTTCAATCAAATAAAGAAGCACGCTGGTCATTTTATTTGACTATCGCCTATCTAGTCGGCTGGGTTATTAGTGCCTACCTGCCGGACAATACACTTGGAGTTACAGGGCTACCACTGTGGTTTGAATGGTCTTGTCTCATCTTACCCATCATTTTTATTTTGCTCTGCATTATGATGGTTAAACTGATTTTTAAAGACATCTCTCTGGAGGAGAATGATGCAGATTGAAGTTCTCCTGCCTCTCGTCGGCTACCTAGCTCTCGTCTTTTTGCTATCCATTTATGCATATAAAAAACGAACAAAAGGCGAGTTTTTAAATGAATACTTTTTAGGTAATCGTTCAATGGGCGGCTTTGTCCTTGCGATGACCATTACCGCTACCTATATTAGTGCGAGTTCTTTTATTGGTGGGCCGGGAGCTGCCTATAAATATGGCCTAGGTTGGGTGCTATTGGCGATGATCCAACTGCCTGCTATTTGGCTTTCCCTCGGCGTACTTGGTAAAAAATTTGCTATTTTGGCGCGTCGCTATAATGCCGTTACGCTCAACGATATGCTGTATGCACGCTACCAAAGCCGATTTTTAGTGTGGTTTGCCAGTGTTAGCCTGCTCATTGCCTTTTTTGGTGCCATGACAGTGCAATTTATTGGTGGTGCGCGCTTATTAGAAACAGCAGCAGGTATTCCATATACTTACGGGTTAATAATTTTTGGGGTTTCCATCGCACTCTACACCGCAATTGGTGGGTTTAGAGCTAGCGTATTAAATGACGCACTGCAAGGGCTAGTGATGCTATTAGGCACGGTGATCCTACTAGTGGCGATTATTTACCATGCCGGTGGTCTACCCTCTGCAATAGAAAAAATGCATAGCATAGACCCGAAATTGGTATCGCCTGAAGGTGCAGATGACATTTTAAGCGGGCCATTTTTAGCGTCATTTTGGGTTTTGGTCTGTTTTGGGGTGATAGGCTTACCTCACACCGCAGTACGTTGTATTTCATATAAAGACAGTAAAGCGGTTCACCGCGGCATTATTTTGGGAACTATCGTCATGGCAGTGCTGATGTTTGGTATGCACTTTGCAGGCGCTCTCGGTCGCGCAATTTTACCTGACCTCACGATCCCAGACCAAGTGATCCCGACCTTGATGGTACAAGTTCTGCCACCTTTCGCAGCAGGGATCTTCCTAGCGGCACCAATGGCTGCGATTATGTCGACGATCAACGCACAACTGCTGCAATCCTCAGCGACCATCGTAAAAGATATCTATCTGAACACTGTGCCAACGCAAATCAAAAATGAAAAGCGTCTTGCGCGGATCTCTAGCCTTTCCACTTTGGTCTTAGGTGCGTTGCTTTTAGTTGCAGCATGGAACCCGCCTCAAATGATTATCTGGCTGAACTTACTGGCTTTTGGTGGTTTAGAAGCCGTTTTCTTGTGGCCATTAGTCCTCGGGCTCTATTGGGAAAAAGCCAATGGGACAGGTGCAATCAGTGGTATGGTCGTCGGTGGCGTCAGTTATGCCATATTGGCAAGTTTTAAAATTGAAATCATGGGCTTTCACGCTATCGTCCCATCACTGATTTTTAGTCTTATTGCCTTTTTTGTCGGTAATCTTTTTGGCAAAAATCCAGTACAATCACCAGCAAACGAACAGGTAACTAGCACTCACTGATTCCTATCTACTGATAGGTGAATTTGGCGTTACCTAATGTAAATGAACAAATGCAATGCTCTAGATAATTCGCGTCATAGATAGGCGGCAAACGAGCTAATCCCTAGGAGCATACACCAGTATGTGACTAGAGTTAGTGAGCGCAGCCAACAACGCTATGGCGTGAAGAATAACGAGCATTTTAGAAGAGAAAAAACAATGCCTTGGATACAAATAAGACTAAACTCAACTGCAAAAGATGCTGAAAACCTTGGCGATGAGTTAATCGAAACAGGGGCGGTATCCGTCACTTTTCAAGATAGCCATGACACACCCGTGTTTGAGCCACTTCCAGGGGAAACACGTCTTTGGGGTGATACCGATGTTATCGGGCTCTACGATGCAGAAACCGACATGAAACTTGTCGTCGCTCAACTAGAAAATAGTCCTCTACTGGGCACGGGTTTTATCCATAAAATCGAACAATTAGAAGACAAAGATTGGGAAAGAGAGTGGATGGATAATTTTCATCCAATGCGCTTTGGAGAACGTTTATGGATCTGCCCAAGCTGGCGTGATGTACCCGACCCAACAGCGGTTAATGTGATGTTAGATCCTGGTCTCGCCTTTGGTACTGGAACACATCCAACCACCTCATTGTGTCTTCAATGGTTAGACGGTCTTGATCTCGAAGGTAAAACCGTGATCGACTTTGGTTGTGGATCCGGAATTTTAGCGATCGCTGCATTAAAATTAGGTGCCGCTCATGCGATTGGGATCGACATCGACCCTCAAGCTATCACCGCAAGCCGCGATAATGCGCAACGTAACGGTGTTTCAGAGCGTTTATCCCTATACTTACCGAAAGACCAACCTAATGACTTACAAGCCGATGTCGTGGTTGCTAACATCCTTGCTGGCCCATTACGCGAACTTGCCCCTATGATTAGTGTACTACCACGTCCGGGTGGGTTATTAGGTCTTTCTGGTGTACTCGCCAGTCAAGCTGAAAGTGTTGCGGATGCATACCGTTCAACTTTTGAAATTGACCCTGTCGCTGAAAAAGAAGAATGGTGCCGGATTACGGGTGTCAAGCATTTTTAGTGATTTTTTTTATTAAAATCAGAGAATAATTTCTTTGAAAACAACGCCAGAATAGATTATCTTATAGCTCAAATATTGCTCAATAGCTGGCGATAATCTGTTCTGCACGAGATTTGAACAGCACAACAGTTATTTTAATAAATCGTTATGGAACCAACTTAACTATTTGTTAAATATAACTAATTTTATAATTGCAAAGCTGCAAGATAAAAAAATTAGTGATAAATAACCGTTTGCTCAAAGTTTGTCCTTTCATATCTCGTAAAAAATGCGTAATATACGCGCCCTTGCAGTCACAGTATGGCCCCCATTTAGTTATGCGAATCGGACAATATCAGTTGAGAAACTGCCTTATTGCTGCCCCCATGGCAGGCATTACAGATAAACCGTTTAGGTCACTCTGTTATGACATGGGTGCTGGGATGACAGTATCAGAGATGCTTTCTTCTAATCCTCAAGTTTGGAAGACCGACAAATCTAGACTCAGAATGGTTCATCGCGATGAACTTGGGGTTCGTTCAGTGCAAATAGCTGGCAATGATCCCGATGAAATGGCTGCCGCGGCTCAAATCAACGTTGAGAGTGGCGCTCAAATCATCGATATCAACATGGGCTGTCCAGCTAAAAAAGTGAATCGTAAGCTTGCAGGCTCGGCACTGCTACGCTACCCAGAAATCGTGAAATCGATTCTTGAAGGTGTCGTCAAAGCAGTGGATGTGCCAGTTACCCTTAAGATCCGCACAGGCTGGTCACCTGAAGAGCGAAACTGCATAGAGATTGCCAAATTGGCCGAAGATTGCGGCATTCAAGCTCTCACTATTCATGGCAGAACTAGAGCCTGTCTGTTTAATGGGGAAGCTGAATATGACAATATTCGGGCAGTTAAGCAGACTGTTACCATTCCGGTTATTGCCAATGGCGACATTACTGACCCGCTAAAAGCCAGAGCTGTTTTAGACTACACAGGGGCGGATGCCTTGATGGTAGGCCGAGCAGCTCAGGGAAGACCCTGGATCTTCCGGGAAATCCAGCATTATCTGGACACAGGTGAAATATTGCCACCGATGCCTATGGCAGAGGTACAACGTATTATGCTAGCGCATGTACAGGAATTGCACGACTTTTATGGTCAAGGCAAAGGAGCCCGTATTGCGCGCAAACATGTTTCTTGGTACTTGAAAGAACATGCACCTGATGACCAGTTTCGGCGCTCATTCAACACCATTGAGGATGCCAGCGAACAGCTGGAGGTGTTGGAGGCATTTTTTGAAAATTTTGCGTAAATAAAGATAAGAGCTGACAGAACTATGTTCGAACAACGCGTAAATTCTGACGTACTAACCGTTGCTACTGTAAATTCACAAGATCAAGTAACTCAAAAACCGTTACGTGACTCAGTCAAGCAAGCACTGAAGAACTATTTTGCTCAATTAAATAATCAAGATGTTAATGATTTATATGAGCTGGTATTGGCTGAAGTAGAACAGCCTTTGTTGGACATGGTTATGCAATATACCCGTGGAAACCAGACCCGTGCAGCCCTGATGATGGGTATCAACCGCGGCACTCTGCGTAAGAAACTGAAAAAATACGGCATGAACTAATCCTAGTCGGTTAATGCAGTGTTTTTGTGAGCCCTCACTGTAATGCAGTGAGGGCTTTTTATTATCAAGCCGCAGATAGATTAAACTTCTGAACCGCTTGTTGTAGGTCTTGAGTTTGCTGTGCTAATGAGTTGGCTGCTGTAGCCACTTGCTCAACTAAAGAGGCATTTTGCTGTGTAACACCGTCCATCTGTGTAATAGCGACCCCAACTTGGGCGATCCCTTTGCTCTGCTCTTCTGAAGCTACGGTGATTTGCTCCATAATTGCTGTCACCTCATTAATTCCTTGTAAAATATGCTCCATCGTTTTGCCCCATCTCGTTCACTAAACCAGTTCCTTTTTGTACACAAGTTCCTGAGTCTGCAATTAACCGTTCAATTTCCATCGCTGCTTCTGCACTGTGGCTCGCTAACTTACGCACCTCTGCAGCGACCACCATGAAACCGCGCCCATGCACACCTGCACGAGCCGCTTCGATAGAAGCATTGAGCGCTAAGATATTAGTTTGGAAGCTGATATCGTTAATCATGTTGATGATATCTGCGATTTTTTGTGAACTTTGGGATATTTCACTCATAGTAACGACAACTGAATCAACAATGCTATTCCCTTTATTCGCGACCACGAACGCTTCACCGACTAGCTGATTAGCTTGAAGTGTGTTTTCCATATTCAGTTGAACTGCTGCTGTAATTTCCTCCATACTCGCTGCCGTCTCTTCTAACGCAGCGGCCTGCTCTTCGGTTCGAGATGAAAGGTCGCTATTACCGTTTGAAATTTCACTTGCCCCCCAAATAAATATTGTCACTTCCTTGTCGGATTGTATTGACCGATTCACTTAAATCTTTTCTCATCCCTTCAAGTATTGGAAATAATTTTCCTACACAGCTATTTCCGAATGACTGTACAGGATGGCTTAAATCACCTTTTGCGATATCAATAAAATGCTGTCTCAGTAAACCTAGTGGTTTTTGCATCATTTCTGCCATATAGCGATCCGTAAAAATGAGCATGAAGATCCCTAATATTGCAGTGATGATCATAACCATTCGCGTAATATCCATCACGTTATCAACATGATTTCGAGCTTGGCTAATCAACTCTTCTGCTGTCTGGTTGAATTTTTGAATTGAAGAACCAAAAGCTCGGCTCAATGCGGGAGTGATATTATGGGCGTGGGACAAATATTTATTGGTATCACTTTCCATACTAAGGGCTAATTGAGGCTTTACCCCATCATCAAGTAGTGCTTGCCAACTGCTAATTACCTGCTCTGCAATTTCAGGAGTCATTGGCCCAGGGGAAATCAATTTCATCTGCTCTAAATATTTTTCCATATTGGACATTGCCTCTTTGACGGGACCATAGTCCACTGTTTTTCCTTCACTTTTACTTTCCATTACCCGGGTTAACCGTGTAACAAAACGGAAATATTGGTCATTTCCCTGACTGATCACCGTCATTTGTTGTACTAATTGCCTATCAATATCGTTTCCATCAGCAATGCGTGATAGTGACCAACCACTATATACATTCGTTCCCCCCAAGATCAGACACAAAATACTTAACAATACGAAGACCACAGTACGAATTGAGTAATTTCGAAGTTTCTGCATAGAATTTCTCTTTTGGTGGGATAATCTGACAATATTTAACTTTATCGGCGCTATAGAAAAATATTTTAACGGCTAGATTTGGTTATTCTTTACCCTGTATAAGTAAAAGCACTTATATTTCAAGGGGGTTACTATTTGATTTTGGGAATCAGAGAAAATTAAAAATTTGAGATTAATGTGATTAATTTGAAGTAGATCGCTAAATACAAGAATCCAACCAAAGTAAATGAACCATCCCGAACACTATTTTCATATCTATCCTGACGTAAAAGCTACCATCCACTCAGTAACATATACCCCCTAAGTCAACAATTTATTTTCACTTAAATCAAATAATTATGCATAGAATAAATTGGTTTAAATTAATTGATCTTGAAATCAATAACAATATAATAAGATTGATTATCATTTGTATTATCATTACAAAAAGGCAAACCGACTCCAATGAAAAATATTCCCTCCGTTGGAAACAATATGGTTAAATTTAAGCCAGATTTTATTTGTTTCATTGTTTTATCAACACTTTCTTTTACAACTCATGCAGCCAATAAAGAGCTTAAATCATCGCAGCTTCAAGATGCTACCGATGCAATTGAACTACAAGATAGTTATGCAAGACCTGACTACGTTGAAATAGAGCGTTTACGAGATACCAAGCAAATTATTGTTATTTCAAAAGAAGATATTCAAGGTAAAGGAAATCGCACAATCTCTGATGTGCTTAAATCCGTTCCTGGCATTAGTGTCGATACCTCTGGGCAAGGTAATATAGACTTGCGAGGACAAGGGGCTGAAACCTCACAACGTAACCTACAAGTATTACTTGATGGGGCTCCAATTACCACATTAGCAAATCACCCTTACACCACTAACTACGATATTATTCCCGTTGAACAACTTGAGCGTATTGAAATCATTCCCGGTGGTGGAAGCGTTATTTACGGCTCAGGGACTGCAGGTGGAGTTATTAATATCACTTCTAATCTGAGAAGTATGGCTAATCCCAAAACAAGTGTTTTATCTGAATGGAACTCAGAAGGATACCGTTTAAATGCTAATTTGGGAGCGCGGGTTAATGATAAATTTTCAATTTTAGGCACAGCCAGTAAACTAAATCGTGACCTTTACTATAAAGATACCTACCGTAATTCAGAATATTATTCATTAGGTGGAAGATGGGATCTCACTTCAGATCAAAGCCTGATGTTGCGAGGAAGCCATCTCACTGAAAGTTCCCAATACGTAAAAACGCTCACATCACGTAATATCAAAAAGTATGGTAAAGACTACGTTCCACCAGACAAAACCGTCACTGTCGGTATTGATGAAAATGGTAAGTTAATTAAAAAAACAATCAGCGGTTATTTGACTGGTGACCGCGAAGTCGATAGCTATAATTTAAGTTACCAAAATGCATTTACGGATAAACTCAATTTTGCTACTGATGTTTTCTACACTGATGGTTTTTATACTAATAATGCCAACTGGGAACAAAAAGTTAATCAAAAAAGCCACGGAACAAAAATCAAATTAGATATCGGCTATCTTGATGATAGTAACCTACTTTTGGGCATAGATTATTCCAAACAAAAGGCTTCTATTCATTATATTGGAAGCTATAAAAAGGACAGTAAAGGCCGATATTATGGGGTTCCTCATAATTTCGATTATGATAAAACCACAAAGGCAATTTATGTCCTTAACAGCCTGAAATCAGATCAATTTGTTTTTACTCAAGGGCTAAGACGTGAATTGGCTGAATGGTCATTTGATAAAAGCGGTACTGTAAATGGAACAGGTACTTCAGACCGTTGGAATACCGCTGCAGAACTTTCTCTTGCTTACCTTTATCGCGATACAGGTCGAGTTTATGGGCGATATGAACGAGGCTACACCCTTCCAGATGGCTTGCAAATCAGTGACCAATCGGTCGTTAATGGTGAAAAAATTTACACGCCGACTAAGGCAGAAGATGAGAAATATGACTTATTTGAGGTCGGCTTAAGAGACAAATTAGCGTTTAGTACTGTCAATGTCACGTTCTGGACATCCAATACAAATAATCAGTTAAATCGCATTTATCTCACTAGCGTCAATGATGCGAAGACAATGAATTTGTTGAAAACTCGCCGCTGGGGAGCCGATGTTGACTTCCAGCAAACGCTCGGTGATTTCACCTTCCAAGAATCATATTCATGGCTCAGAGGACGTTCTGATTATAACAACCATGGCCGCCAATTCTTGGAAGAAAACGGCAAAAACACCATTGATTACACGAAAAGTGGTTTAACTAAAGTGCCAGAGCACTCCGTTAAACTAAAAGTAAAATACGACTTTACTGAGGATTTATCAGGAGATATTCAGTACACCTATTATGGTTCGTACAATAACTTCCTTTCTGATGCCAATAAAGAAGAAGATGGCGTTGTTAAATCACGTGAGCTCATTGACCTGAGTGTTCGTTACACACCGATTGAACACATTGAATTATATGGTGGGGTCACTAACTTAATGAATAAAACTTACTACGACTATGTTACTGCAGGCTACGGCTCATTGATTCCTGGAAATGAGCGCTCATTCTTTGCAGGTATCAAAGCCACATATTGATTTAAACAGGAAATGTTTCAGTGACTATAAACCCGTTTTTTCGTTATAAACTTGCTTTAGCACTGTCACTCGTTATCCATATCATTGCCATTATGTTTATCGCCCTACAAGCAGGTAGGGCGGTACCTATGGTCGAAGGTGAGGAAACGATAACGCTATCTCTAGGGGGACCAATGGGCTCCGCTGGGGGCTCAGGAGAGCAGAGTAGTAAGAGACAAGCGCAATTACAAGAAGTTATATCAGAATCCTCCTCGAAGGCTGAAGCTGCTTCGCAATTGAAGCAGCTTAGCAAGTCTCAACCTAATGAAAGTAAAATACCCTCAAAAACCCAACTTAAAAATTCATTAACTCCTGTTAATGTCCCCGTTGATAATACAATTGAATCACCTTTGCTCACACAGAAAACCAAAGTAAATATAAAACCGGAGATCAGTCAGCCCGTACAAGGAAAAAAACAAGAAAAACAAAGTAAATTACTGAACAATGACACTCGAAATAACACAGAAAATCAGCTTATTGCCAATAACATAAGCCATGAAACACAGCAAGACTCACTAGAAACAGCTAAAGAAACACCATCCAATTCAGCGGCTAAAAATCATTCTTCCACCACCTCATCAACTTCAGAAAGTAGTCAAGGTGGTAAAGGGAATAATATATTATCGGGTAATAACCAATTCGCTGCTAATGGTGATGGAAGTTATACCGCACTCAGTTCGAGTGGTATTTCCTATACAATTTTACAGGATGCGACCCCTAAGTATCCAAAAGAGGCTCGCTCCTTAGGCTATACAAAAGTGGTTAAAGTACAAATTCGGTTATTAGTTGGATTAGATGGCCAAGTTGAATCCGTTGAAATATTAAACAACAAGATCCCTGATTTAGGTTTTAAAGAAGAAGCGGTGAAAGCGATTAAAAAAATGACCTTTAAACCCATTATTTATCAAGGACAAAATATTAAAATGTACTTTAAAAAAACGGTCATATTTCAATACTAGCTTACAGTTAGCCATATTGTTGGACAGAAAAAAGGTACAGCGAACCCTCACTGTACCTTTGCAGTTATTTTACAGCTTGTATTTTGAAAAATTAACGGTATATCGGTAACAAATTAAACTGCGCTAACAATTGGCAAATAATACCAAAGACACCAAAAGCGATTACGGCATAGATTAACCCCTTTCCGCCCCACACTTTAAATTTAGATTCAGGAAAAAGCTCCCTTACCTTTAATGCCATAACTGCAGGGCAAATAATCGCCCATATACATGCCGCCATACCTGCATAAGCTATTGCGATCAAAAAACCATTTGGGAATAACATGCAAAGAATAAGAGGAGGCAAGAAACATAATAATGCAGATTTCATTCTACCTGATGGGTTATCTTTAAAATTCAGCGAAGCAAGAATGTAATCAAATAACCCAATTGCGACACCTAAGAATGAACAGAATACAGCACTAATAGAGAACCACAGTAAGAATGTCGCAATATTTTTGCTATTCAGCACTGCATATAATGATTCAATAAATGCGTCTAAATTACCGCCTTTATTAATAATTGTTAAAAACTCTGCCCGTGGTAGATTTCCCATTGTCCCCATGATCCAAAGAAAATAGAGAACCAGTGCTAATACACAACCGATAACACAACTCTTAACAACCTTTCTTTCATTCTCATGATAAAGCTTATATAGACTACAAACATTCCCATGATAACCAAAAGAAGTAATTGCATAGGGGATAATAATAAAGACAAAAGGTAGCAATGCTGTTTGTCCGCCCTCAACCGGTGAAGTTAATAACAAATCTGTTTTTACAATAAAAAATAACCCAGAGAAAGCCAAAATAAATAAAACTATTTTAATAAATAAAAATAATGATGTTAAACGGCTTGCTCCAACGCCACTCCACCAAATACTCGCACCTAATATTAATGTAAAGATAATAAATATTAACCTTAAGTTGATGTTGTATCCATAAATGGCGGCGGCTTCTTTAATCACTGAACCTGCGGCTGATATATAGGCATATATTAATATGTAGAGTACAAATATTAATGCCATATTAGCTATATAGCATGCCCATTTTGGTAATAATTCTTTAGATATGAAAAAGTAATTCGTTCCTGATCCATATTTCGATATACATTCTAAAATATAAATCCCTGAATGAAACATAAAAAAGCAAACAACTAACAAGATAACTACAGAGTTAATAAACCAAGCTCCAGCCATAATAGTGGGCAAACTAAACATACCCGCCCCTATCATGGCACCGCCTAGCACAAAACCCCCTACCATTATGGAGGGTTCTTTTTTGGCTGCCGAATTATTCATGGTGTTTACCTTAAGAATAAGGATGAGGTTCCCGCATTGCACGGGAACCATAAGAACGACCTATTATTTAATTGGTTTTAATCTTGCAGTAAAGTGCCTTAATACTGGTGGTTCATATTCGAAATCAAGACCTTTCAGAGTTGCGAATTTATCTTTTAACCCAATGAGAGCATCTGCAATGTAATCCATATGGTCATTGGTATATACCCGTCTCGCAATAGTTAATCGCATAAATTCCATGTCTGCATGTTTTTGTTTGCCCGTTTCAGGATCACGGCCTAATAAGAATGAACCAATTTCAACCGCACGAACACCAGACTCCAAATAAAGTGCGTTTATAACAGCTTGCGCAGGGAATTGGTCACCTGGAATATGTGGAACCAGTTTTTTACAGTCGACGAATACTGCGTGCCCGCCTGTAGGATATTGAATTGAAATACCACCTTCGCGTAAGCGGTCGCCTAAGTATTTAACTTGCCCTATACGATAATGCAGATATTCTTCACCAGCCCCTTCTTCAAGACCCTGTACCATTGCGGCCATATCACGACCCGCTAAGCCACCATAGGTCACGAAACCCTCCATTGGAACACAGCGTTGTCTTGCCAGTGTGAAGATTTTTTCGTCATTTTTAATACAAACCAACCCGCCGATATTTAATAGTGGGTCTTTTTTCGCTGACATCGTTAATGCATCAGCATACTTGTACATATCAAGAATAATTTCTTTAATTGTCGAATTTTTATATTTAGGATCACGCTCTTTAATAAAATACGCATTTTCACAAAAACGAGCCGAGTCCATGACAACAAAAATATTATGTTGTTTAGCAATATCATAAACTTCTTTCAAATTCGCCATTGATACTGGCTGACCGCCCGCACTATTACAAGTTACAGTAGATACAATTGCAACAACGTTTTCTGCACCATGCTCAGCAATATTATCTTTTAATTTTTGGATATCAAAATTGCCTTTCCAATCATCATAAGTATCCGAGTCATAGGCTTTTTCGGTAACAATATTAATTGCCTTACAACCGTTTAATTCAACGTGTGCTGCTGTTGTATCAAAGTGGAAATTAGAAATAAATACCGGTTTTTTAGCACCGCCTTGTTCCTGTTTTACTTTCAATAAAACAGGGAATAACATATTTTCAGCACCGCGACCTTGGTGAGCAGGAATGACATAATCATAGTCAAACATCTCTTTCACTTTATCTTTTAAATCATAATAGTTACGAGATCCTGCGTACGCTTCATCACCAGTAATCATTGCTGCCCACTGGTGGTCACTCATCGCATTAGTACCTGAGTCAGTTAATAAATCAATATAAACCGCACTGCTTGGTAGTAAAAATGGGTTATATCCTGCTTCTTTTAACGCCGCTTCGCGTTCTTCTCTTGATGGAATACGGATATTTTCTACCATTTTAATACGGAATGGTTCTACGATTCTTTTAGCCATGATAATACCTTTAATTTTTCATTAAATAATAGAGATTTAACCCATAGTGAAATAAGTTAAAAAAACTTTAAGAAAGGAAAATAGAAAGGTTATTTATTTGGGAAAAAGAAGGCTAAAGAGATATCAATATTGAACCATTTCTTCATATAGAAGAAATACCTTGAAATAAGAGATTCGTTTAACAAGAACATACTATGACTCCTATCAACGAGGAATTAGTACAACCGACAACTATTATATATATAACAGTTGTATTACTAAAGTAATCGCTATTGTCATAATATTGTACCTCTATCACATTATTAGTAAGAGAGGCTGGAACAACTTGACTCAAGTCACAGTCTTAATTTATTTATTAAATAAGAGTTTAATTTTATTAAGTTTAGTTTAACTACATTAGTAAAAAATACATATACTTAATATAACAACATAATTAAATACATTAATTTAACTTAAATAAAAGATAACTTAAATAAAATGGGTAAAATAGTTTTATCCTATTTTACCCATTATTCAAATAATTAATAATTACTGAGCATCTTTACCGTATTTAGGTGATCTAGGCCCATATAAGATACCATTAGGCTTACCAGCAGATAATAACCTAACACTTGTTATACCTGCAATTGCATAGCTTTTATCTGTCATTGTATCTACGATTTGGTTAACAACAGCAGACACTAACGCCCCAATAATACCATTTGACGAGGAATTATTTTCAGCACTCGATGCAGTTGCGGAGCCACTCCATAGTAACGCCCCTGTTCTAGCATCAACCAATTTTGCATCCGCTGTAACGCGAGTATCACTGGAAATAACCTGATAACTTGTTCCGTATTCAGTGATATTCAAATAAAGTACCGCATCATTACCAAAAATTTCACGTAATTTTGCTGGAGGAACAGCCTGAATATCACCCGCATTTGTCATCCCGTTTTGCTTAAAAGTTTCCTCAACAACAGCAACAGGGAACACATAATAACCCGCCTCAGCTAAAGGAAAGGTCGCTTGTGATAATAAACCATGACTTGCCTGTATCTCTGGTGAACTATTTTGTGGTAATAGCACCAGAATACTTTTTGGTTTACTTTGATTAAATGCCGTGTAATCAACTTTAGTTGGCTGAGCACATCCCGTTAATAACCATGTCATCACCAATCCGCAGACTATAAGTAAATGTTTCATTTTACTTTTCCTTTATTTTTCATGAGAAAATCCATGTAAGCCGCAGATTCTGGATACAATGCTTTTTCTGCAGTGAATTCTTGCATTGCAAGATCAACCGCTCCGGTTGTTGAGTACAATAACCCTAAATGTGCATGTAACCCTGGCGGAGTTGCCAAACCTTTTGCTTTGCTCATTTCCAAATTCTTTTTCAAAGCTTGAATTTGTTCTTGGGAGCTAGTTTCTGTTTGTTGATAATATTGGTAAACCGTTGTTTGATAACCATCCCAGTTATATAATGGTTTTGGTTCATTGGCACAGCCATTTAATAAAATCGCACCGGCCATAACAGCCAATAATTTAATTTTCATCGTATTTCCTTATTTAGCTGGCTGCCATGCACCACTTTCAATACCCGAAACTAAGTTATTTACAGCTTCCCTAATGGCTAAATCTAATACTTTTCCATTCAATGTTGAGTCATAACTAGCGGTACCACCAAAACCAATCACTTCCCTATTTGATAATTCATATTCACCAGCACCTTGTGAAGAAAATACCACTTCAGATGTTTGAACATTAACAACGTTTAAATTGACTTTGGCATATGCTACTTGTGATTTACCACGACCTAAAATACCGAATAACTGGCGATCCCCAACTTCTTTTCGCCCAAATTCAGTAACATCACCAGTAATCACATAAGTTGCACCTTTTAACTGTTGAGACTGACCATTAATACCAGCTTCTTCTTTAAGCTCTTGCATATTTGCACGGTCTAATACATTAAAACGACCTGTTTGCTGTAAATGTGTCATCAAAATGGTTTTAGATTGATTACCTAAACGATCTACACCATCAGAGAAAATACCATTCATATAACTAGAACGATTATCGAATTTCCCTATTGATATTGGGCTTTTTGGACCTGAATATTGAGTATTATATGTCGCAACTTTTTCTACAGCTAAAGAGCGAGAAGATTCTTTAGCGCAACCACTTAATAAAGCACTTACAATAAAAATAGATGCAATACTGATTTTGGATATATTCATTTAGCTATCTCAATTAAAATAAAATTAGAATTAGAATTAATTTTTTCACTGTTATTTTGCATTAAATGAAGAATAGGATCTAGTCAATACTACCTATTTTTTACCTTATGTTTAGCTTAATTTTCAATTATGATAATATTCATAAAGTCACTAAGGTTTACTAAAATAAAATCAACCGTTTGATTAAATATGGATAAATTTAAAAAAATAATTTAATTAGTAATCTTTAGTGATGATATCGAATATCACCCTCTATAGATAATAATATATATTATTATCTATATTTCTTTTATTTTATTTATTTTTTCTAATTAAAGGTAATATTTCCATATAATTAATTAGAATTGATTAATTTTTATCTATTTTTCAATCTACCATTGAAAGGCCCTCTTACTCATTTTAACTCGAAGATTTTTACCGCAAGCTATCCCCATCTCCGCATTAAATCAACCTTTTTAAGTAACCAATATAAAAAAGGATAGAGTTTCCCCTATCCTTCTTGAATGAGAACACGCTAAATCACAATCGCATATCAATGCAAAGATTGATAAGTAATAGACGTTCCCTTAGTCAGGTTACTTTCATTAGAATAACTACTTTCTATTTCAATCAAGGATTGGTCCGTCATATTATATATTTTGTTATACAAAGGATATTCAGGGCGATAACGGATCTCTTTCGTTGCAATATCCATCATTAAGTATTGTTGTGAACCTCTAACTGAATTCGAAACAATTACCCCCTGATTACCAACTTTTAAGCTGTTCAAATGGTTATAACCGCTTTCTGCAATAACGTCAAAATCACCATTAGTCTGGAATTGCATCAAAGAAAATAAATGGCGTGAAGGCTCCTGAGCAACCACAAAAATATCGCCATGACGATTTTGTGCTGATTCATTAATTCTGACAGGTAGCCATTTACTACTAATAACCTGTTTAGTGGGGATATCCATAATAACTTCTAGCGATCCCATTTGATTACCATAGCTGTACCACATTACGATTTTATCTCGATAAGTCGCGTAGGAGAAATTTGAATTACCCGCAATTTCCTCAGGGAATAATGATTTAGCTAAATCACGAACATTCATAAAATGTTCCCATGTCATTCCTTTATCTGTGCTAATAAAGATATTTTCATTATCCGCAACCACATAAAAAGGAGAACCTTTAAATTGATAAATTTTACCCATAATTAATGTCGAAAATAGAGTATTGGGCTTATCTCCCCAAGGAATTAATTCACTTACCGAAAAGTTGGTTAAATTAATAGTACGGTAGCCATCCCTTAGCATGATTAAGCACTCATTTCTTTCACAAACAGCATTATAGAAGCTTTGGTCACCATACGTAATAAAATGGACACCTTGATTATCTGCAAACAATATCTGGTAATCATATTCACTCAACGTTTCATAAGGACTATAAGAATAATAATAGCTAGAACGGCTGCTTTTTTGAGCTATTATTAGCATCCCCTTTTCAGATGGAAATGTCGTTGCGAAATCATAGCTACCTATTGCTACACTATTTTCATTATGGTTTTGCCATTGCCAATCTTCCGTGCCACCACGAATAAAAATAAAAAGAGTTAACAATAAACTGAATGAGAAAATAAACGTTAAAATAAGGAATCGTTTACTGAGAAATGGGTTCATGAACGCACCTCCGTCACATAATCTGTTTTACCGTGCTGCCGACGAAGTTGTTTTAAAAAATATTGAGATTGATAATAGGCATTACCGCGTTTTGACACTTTAAAATAAATCGCCACACATAAAGCAATAAGGAAGCTTATTCCGAGTAAAATAGTTCCTGAGAAACTGATAAACATGACACCAGTATCAATAATATTCATCCAGTCCCAATAATCCCAATAGCCGCCTTTTTCAAAGGTTTCACTAATAGATGCCCAACCAGCAACTAGAATGAAAAGCGCTAGAATACAAAAAATAAAACCCCATAAACCAATATAGAACCCTCTTTCTTGTGGAGCACCTTTACCAATCAGACTATATGCTAGTCCGTCTTGATGATTGAGAATGCCAAAAACCACTTGTTCCTTTGAATTTTCCTGAATGTTTTTATGTAAAACCTCAAGTTCATCCCCCCTGCGCAATAAATAGTTTATGATTATTAAAAAGAGGCTCATTTGCTGAGACTAAAACTCCCATGTGTTTTTTATTAATCTGTAAATTAACTTTATTGAGTGTTTGGAGAGTATCTCCTGCAGCGATCGTAAGGTTGTAATTTGCAGTGATATTTACCTTGCCTTTTGTAACTGATAGTGATGTTTTATCAACATTAATTTCAGCGGCTTTATGTAACTTTACAGGCTTAGATTTAGGATTTTTGATACCGTCGATTTCAATATATGAAGTTTCTTCAAACAGTTTATATTTCCCAGCAATAAGTGAATCTAGCGCTTTCAAAATTAACTTTCGTTTTGGACTTAAAATATGCTTTGTTTGTGCGAGTGCTAAGCCAAAAAGAACGATCCCAGAGAAAGCAGCACAACCCAAAATGGCCACTAATATGATCATCAAGAAACTGTCGTCTGCCTCAGTAAAACAGTAATACACCGCAGGTATCAGGGCCATTAAGGCTAACGAAATTAAGTATTGTTTTCCTAATGAACGATTGAAGCTAACGGTTCTATCAGGCTCAAGCCGGCCATGCTCTGCATGGTAAACCCATTCAACCCAATAGCTTCCATCATTCATCTCTTCTGCACAAATAACCAAAGAGTCACCTTGCTGTATGCGCTCTAAAAAAATTTGGCTATTTGAAAAATCATCCTGATTAAAGAAAAATACTTTTTCAGAGGCAATCAATCTTACCATCCCCATTGGACTGACATTTTGATAATCACATTGAGTAAGACTGACATGGAAATATTGAACTCGCATGAGTAAATGCCTATTTCGCTAAGTAAATTTAACATTATGATAATAAATAAAGGTATATAGCCCTAGTAAAACTTACCTTATAATAAAATAATTCAGACAATGACGAGCACCCTAAACTGTTATTTAACTCAGGTTAATCATTAGAAATAGGTGTCTCCTACTAGCAAAGCCGGCAATTACTGATAAACTTGCATTCAATACAAAGTTTGTGAGTGAAATGTGGCAATAAAGCAATTTTACCACTCCTTCCTTTAACAATAATTTTGAATAATAGCGATGACATCACAACCTGCATATAAGCAAATTCAGTCTTACATTTTACGCAGTATTGATTTAGGTATTTTTAAGCCTGAAACTCAAATACCGACAGAATTAGAGCTATGCGCTCAATTTAATGTAAGCCGTATGACGGTGAATAAAGCCATTTCAGAGTTAAGCCAAAAAGGGATCCTAAATCGTATTGCAGGGAAAGGCACATTTGTTGCCACCCAAAAACATGAGCTTCCGGTTACAAAAGCATTTGATATTTTTGATGAGATCTCAACGAGCGGTAACAAATATAGCGGTCACCAATTACAACTTAAAACTATTTCCGCATCAGCAGAAATCGCGCTACAGCTCGGAATTAGCGAAGGAAGTGATGTGGGCTACTGTAAAGTTCTTCATTTTGAAAACGATATTCCTTTAATGTTAGAAGAACGTTATGTTAACCACGCCATTGTGCCTGACTTTGTGAAGCAAAAATATGGCGATACAGAAACACCTAGCGGTTATTTGCAACGCCATTTTCCTGTCAGTGAAATGGAACATACCATTGAAGCCGCATTAGCCACAAAGTCCATCGCTCAATCATTATCAATTAAAGAAAGCTCACCTTGCTTACAACTTAGTCGACGCACTTGGACGGGTAGTACCCTAATTAGCTATGTTAAAATGATCACCGCTGGTTCGCGCTACAAATTAAAATTACATTCGCGAATTGAGAATTAATGCAGAAATAAAAAAATGGGGCAAAATTGCCCCAAAGCGACTGATAAAACAAAAAATATCAAGCACATCTACATCACAATAAATTCGTTTTACATTCCTTGATAAATAGGCCCTTCCCCTCCTTGGGGAGCGGTCCAGGTGATATTTTGTAACGGATCTTTTATGTCACAAGCCTTACAATGCAGGCAGTTCTGTGCATTAATTTGCAGTTTTTCTTCACTTTTATCCCCTATAATTTCATAGACTCCAGCGGGGCAATAACGCGTCTCAGGTGCGGCATATTTCATTAAATTAATTTGGATAGGGACATTAGTATCAGCCAGTTTTAAATGACAGGGTTGTTCCTCTTCATGGTTTGTATTCGATAAAAACACGGAAGAAGGCTTATCAAAAATTAATTTACCATCGGGTTTTGGGTAGTTTATCGGTGTAAAACCTTTCGCTTCTTTTATTCCTTCGTGGTCCGATTGTTTTAATTTCAACGTCCACGGGCTACGCCCTTTTAATAACAGTTGTTCTGCACCAAATAGCATTGAACCAACTACTAACCCTTTTTTCATATAAGGCTTAAAATTCCGTGTTTGGTAAAGCTCTTGATATAACCAGCTCTCTTCAAATAGTTGGCGGAACTGCTTTTTAAACTGTAAATAATCAACCATTCCATTCTGGGTAGCACTAAAGCACGCTTCTGCCGCTAGTGCGCCACTTTTAACGGCACAATGGGTGCCTTTAATACGAGCCGCATTTAAAAAACCAGCATCATCGCCAATTAGCCCCCCACCAGGAAAGCTTAATTCAGGTAACGCGGCTAATCCCCCCGCCACCATCGTTCTAGCACCATAACTGATCCGCTCTCCACCCGATAAAAAATCACTAAAAGCAGGATGAGTTTTTAAGCGTTGAAACTCATCAAATGGCGATAAATAAGGGTTTTCATAATTTAGCCCGACGACCAAACCCACTGCGACTAAGTTATCTCCATAGTGATAAGCAAAACCACCGCCATAGGTGTGGTTATCTAGTGGCCAACCAACAGAATGGACAACTAACCCTGCTTGGTGTTGCTCTTTTGGAATTTGCCAGATTTCCTTAATTCCCAAACCATAGGTTTGTTTGCCACTCTCTGCGGCTAAATTAAAATGGTTGATTAATTGTTTACCGAGTTGACCTCGGCACCCTTCCGCAAAAAAGGTCATTTTCGCAAGTAAATTCATACCCGGTTGATACATCGCCGTTGGGTTACCTGATTTATCAAGCCCCATATCTCCGGTGGTGATGCCAATTACTTGGTTTGTCTCATCAAATAGCACTTCAGTTGCAGCAAAACCAGCAAAAACATCAACCCCTAATCTTTCAGCTTCAACAGCAAGAGCCGCACTTACCTGCCCTAAGCTGCCAATGAAATTACCATCATTTTTCAAACAGTTTGGTAATAAAGATAGGGGTAAATGACTTGCTTTTTTTTCTTTCAACCATAAAAAACGGTCATGGTTTACAGGTGTTAAGGGGCCTGAAACTTTTTGCTGCCAGCCTGGCAGCAATTCATCGAGAGCCCGTGGATCAATCACTGCACCAGATAAAACATGAGCACCTATCTGTGCGCCTTTATCAATTAAACAAACCGAGATATCTGTTCCTTTCTCTGCGGCTAGCTGTTTTAATCGTATTGCTGCAGATAACCCTGCGGGTCCACCACCGACAATCAGGACATCGAACTCCATCGATTCCCGCTCGGGAGCCTCGTTTATCTTATCAATCTTGTCGATAGCCATTCGTCCACCTCTTACGCTAATGCTTTGTCAAATTCCGGTAAGATCTCAAACAGATCGCCAACAATGCCGTAATCCGCAACTTGGAAAATCGGCGCCTCAGGATCACTATTAATCGCAACGATTACTTTACTTTCTTTCATGCCTGCAACATGCTGAATAGCACCCGAAATTCCTACTGCAATATATAATTCTGGCGCGACAATTTTTCCTGTTTGTCCGACTTGATAGTCATTCGGAACAAAACCTGCATCGACAGCAGCACGTGAGGCACCAACCGCAGCACCCAATTTGTCAGCTATTGTTTCCAATAGCGCAAAATTTTCACCAGAGCTCAAACCTCTCCCTCCTGAAATAACCACTTTTGCAGAGCTCAATTCCGCACGGCTAACTTGGGTTAGAGATTGGCTTTTTAACTGACTGCGCAAGGGAATATCGGCAAGGGAAATGGTTTCAATTTCAGCATTATTTTGTGTTTCATATCCCCCTGAAAATGCCGAACTACGCACCGTAATCACGACTTGTTGGCCATTATTTTGTACTGTTGCTAACGCATTTCCTGCATAAATAGGTCTAATGAAGGTTTGAGAATCAATAACTTGAGTAATGTCTGAAATTTGTGCTACCCCTAACGTTGCAGCAACCCGTGGGGCTATATTTTTCCCAAATGTCGTCGCAGGAAACAGTAAATGGGTATATTCCTTTGCAATATTAACCACGGCGTGAGCCATCGGTTCTGCGAGTTGGTTTTTCAAGTTATCTGATTGTATTTCTAGAACTTTACTCACACCTTGTATACTCGCAGCTAGCTGAGCGACCAATTCCGTCTCATCTCCTGCAATCAATAAGTGCAAATGATCACCCGCGGTAAGAAGCTGTTTTGCAGCGTTAATACTATGATAAGTAGAATTTTTTATTGTTTGATTATCATGCTCGACAACCACTAATACAGATATTTGGCTCATGGATATTTTCCTCGATTAAATCACTTCTTTCGCTTGCAATGTACTGACTAGCTCTGTCGCACTGCCTAACAATGTACATTGCCCTGCCCGTTTTTTAGGCTCTGAGACACTAAGCGTTTTAATTTGCCCTAATAGAGTAAAATTCATATCAGCAATATCGATAATATCTAACGTTTTTTTCTTAGCTTTCATGATATTAGGCAAAGTTGCATAACGAGGTTCATTGAGCCTTAAGTCCGTTGTGATAACCGCGGGTAATGGCATCTCTAACGTTTCTAACCCGCCATCAATTTCCCTTGTAACCTGCAGTAGTTGGCCTTCAAGCTTAATTTGTGAGGCAAATGTCGCCTGCGGATAATCCAATAATGCGCTAAGCATTTGGCCTATTTGATTACAATCATCATCAATAGCTTGTTTGCCTAATAAAATAAGATCCGGCTGTTCCTTTTCCACGATTCGTTGAAGTAAGCGCGCAATATCCAGTGGTTCTAAAGTTAATTCTCCAGGCCTCTGGACTAAAATGCCACGGTCAGCCCCAATCGCCATCGCACTGCGTAATGTTTCTTGATAGCCAATATCACCAACGGAAACAGCAATAACTTCTGTCGCTTTTCCCGCCTCTTTTAAACGTACAGCCTCTTCGACAGCGATTTCATCGAAGGGATTGACGGCCATTTTGGCATTCGCCAATTCAACGCCTGAGCCATCGGCTTTTACTCTTATTTTAACGTTATGGTCTATTACTCGCTTCACTGCGACTAAAATTTTCATAGCAACTCCTATCCCAATTCTTCAACGATTATTGGGTATGATGATGTTCTAAAATCGTTTTTTAGGTTGAGAGAAACCGTAACAGTGATATTCACACTGCTACTGGCTATCTCAATTTTTACTATTTTTAATGCTAGTTTTTGATGAAATGGTTATTTACTTGTGGGTAATATCAATCGGTCTGCCACTGACATAGGCCATTTTTTAATCGCAACATAGTAAATAACACTGGTTGCCACCAAGCCCACAATCCATGAGATATCAACACCACCGAGTTTTTCGACTAAAGGCCCGGTATAAAACCCTGTTGAAATAAAGGGCAACTGTATTAACACACCCGCAATGTAAGTGAATATCCCAACTTTATTCCAACGCCCATAGCGGCCATTTGGGTTTGCAAGTTCAGGGACGTCGTAGCGGCCTTTAGTGACCCAATAGTAGTCAACCAAGTTGATTGCGCTCCAAGGGGTAAAGAATGCAAGCAAAAACAATAAGAAAGCAGAAAAGAGTTTTAAAAATGAATGCTGGCCCGCTAGTCCAAGTAAGGTTGAGAAACTGACCATTAAAATAATAAAGAACAACCTTTGCCCACGAGAAATTTGGCTTTTCCCACGGAAGCCACACCAAATTGCCGCCATAGACATAAAACTGCCATAAGCATTCAGTGCAGTTATCGTCACTTTTCCGTAGAAAATACTGATATATAACAGAGCCGCTATCAAACCAGTACTACCTAAGCCCACAATATACGAGACTTCGTTACCCGCAAACTTATTGCCGGCAAGCGCTGCGGCAAAAACCCCTAAAATCATTGATGCTTGCGTACCAATGACTGTACCTGAACCTACGGCCAAAAAGGCTTTGATTGTCGGAGTTTTAGTCGGTAAATAACGTGAATAGTCCGCAACATAAGGCCCAAATGCAATTTGCCAAGAAGCAGACAATGACATCGCTAATAAAAAGTTAGTCCAGCTAAAATGACGGTTTTCCAGTAAAACCGAAACATCATTCATATAAAATAGACGGAAAAATAGATAGAAGAACGTAATTACGCCTATGACGCTCGCCACTTTCCCTAAAATATGGATGATGCGATAACCACAAATTGTGATGCCGATAATCACTACACCAAAAATAATAATTCCAACCCAATCCGTCACATGTAATAACTGACCGACTGCTTGCCCTGCCAGCACAGTACCACTGGCAGAAAACCCGACATACATCATGCAAACTAATAAAATAGGGATGACCGCACCGTATACGCCAAACTGTACACGACTCGAAATCATTTGTGGTAACCCCAATTTTGGCCCTTGCACCGCATGCAAGGCCATCACGGCACCACCTAACAGTTGACCAATAAATAAGCCAATTAATGACCAGAATACATCCCCACCCAGTACGACTGCCAAGGCTCCGGTTACAATTGCAGTTATTTGTAAATTAGAACCAAACCAAAGTGTGAATTGGCTTGATAAGGTGCCGTGGCGCTCAGACTCTGGAATGTAATCGATGGAACGCGCTTCGATTAAAGGTACATTCTCCTGCCGGTTTTTTTGCCCTGTAGCGATGTCGTTTGAAACTGTCATGGTAACTCCTCTTTAAGCAAGGCTGGCTTAAAGAATGAACCAATTAATCGTAATGGAACCGCAATAACTACAGTTGTAAGGTACAGTTATTAAGCATTACGCTGGGTGATGTTTTATCTGTTATTCACCCTAAATAACTAATTGAAATACATTCTTAAACCTGATTGTTGTTGTGTTTTTAATTCCATGATCCTGTTGTCAGGTAGTGCTTCCTATGGTGCTCCATAAACCAGTAAACGCCTGTCCCGCTTACTCGGCTCAATACTTAAAATAACTTAGTGGGCATCTAAAACAGCACGTGAAATAATAATTTTTTGTATTTCTGATGTGCCCTCAAAAATCCGTAAAATCCGTGCATCACGCACATAACGTTCAAGGGGAAGGTCACGAATATAGCCGTAGCCGCCATGAAGCTGTAATGCTGCATCCGTAACAAAACCCGCGCACTCAGCGGCAAACAATTTCGCCGTCGCAGATTGCAAACTAAAACGCTCCCCTGAATCACGCAATTCTGCAGCTTGCCAAGTCAACATACGAGCGGCCTCCAACTGGGTATGCATATCCGCAATACGCCATTGAGTTCCTTGGTATGCGGCTAAGGGCTTTTTACCAATTTGGCGTTCTTTTACCCAACCTAAAGCACTTTCCATCGCAGCGCGAGCAATACCGAGTGACGTTGCGGCCACTTCAACACGCCCTTTATCTAAAACTTCCATCGCGGTATGGAACCCTTTATTTTCCTCTCCCAGTAATGCCGATTCCGGTAGCCAACAATTCAGCGCTAATTCATAAATCGTGCTACCCCGTAATCCCATGGTTTTTTCAGGTTGAGAAAATGCCACGCCTTCCGTGCCTTTAGGGATCATAAATGCGCTGATCCCGCGGGCTCCCGCTTCTACATCCGTTTTCGCATACAACACGATAAAGTCAGCCTCTTTGGCGTTAGTAATATAGTGTTTATTACCCCGAATACGCCAGCCACTATTTTCACGAGTTGCCACGGTTCGCATATCTGCAGGATTAGAACCTGCAGCCGGCTCGGTTAAACCAAATGCACCTAATAATTCCCCAGCAGCGGCTTTTGGTAACCAATAATTTTTTTGCTCTTCGGTACCACCAATTAAAATTGAATCTGTCGCCAAAAAATGTGCCGTTAGAGCCGATGAAGTGGAAGCACAAGCGGCAGCAACAGCTTCGACTACCTGACTCATCGCCACACTGCCAATGCCAAAACCGCCATACTGCTCAGGTAAATTAATTCCCCAACAGCCCATTTCCCCTAGCGCTTGTAAACTTTCTGCGCAAAAGGTTTCTGTTTCATCGTATCTCTGTGCATTCGGCTGTAAAATGTCATGACAAACTTTTTCTATCGCATCTACAACCGCTTGTTCTGTTTCATTAATATCAAAACTCATTGCATCGTCTCCGCATTTTTAATGGTTGTTCTTGCTGGCTTATACACTAAGTTTGCCTCACCTAATTTTGGTGCACGGTGGGTCGAATGAGGTTTCTTCCCATTGAAAAAAACCGGTTGAGAAACCAAAGGCGTTCCCCCATCATTCAGGTGCGTCAGAACTTGCCTCACTTGGGCATGCTCACTTTGTGTTGCTTGGTGTAAATTATGAATTGGTGAAGCAGGAACGCCCGCGTTTAATAATATGTCACATACCTCTTCAACGGTTTTTTGGCGTGTCCAACTTTCGATCTCTTTTCTAAGTTCAGCTTGGTGCTGTGTTCGGCTCGGGTCATTAAGGTAGCGTGAGTCGTGGCATAACTCCGGTTTTTCCATACATTCGCAAAAGCGTTGGAATAGCTTTTCACTCGCAATCGCGATAACCACTAAGCCATCTTTTGCCTGATAAGTATCGAATGGCGTAGATACTGGATGGCGGTTACCCACTAGGCTCGGAGCCTTATCATGAGCAAATAGGTTTGAAAGCCCAGTTAACTGCATGCTCAGTAAGACATCCACCATCGCTACATCAATATACTGTGCCGCTTCGTCATGACGCTCTCTCGCAAATAACGCACTGCTTATCGCCCATGACGCAAACATTCCAGCACACACATCGCCAATTGACTCACCACTGCGTGTAGGCCCTGTTTCTGGGAAACCAGTGACACTCATTAGGCCTGACATCGCTTGTGCCACGATGTCATAAGCGGGATAACTGGCGAGTGGGCTGTTTTGCCCAAATCCAGAGATACTGGCGTAGATTAATTTAGGGTTGTGCTGCTTTAGGCTCTCAAAATCGATACCGAGTCGTTGAGTCACACCAGGGCGAAAGTTTTCAACCACCACATCACTTTCTTTGACTAGTTGGAATAAAATCGCTCGGTCTTCATCCGCTTTAAGATCCAATTCAATACTGCGTTTACCTCGGTTAATTAAACCGTAATAAACACTTTCCCCATCAATGAATGGTCCTAAATGGCGGCTATCATCACCGTAGTTGGGCACTTCAATTTTGATCACTTCAGCACCAAGATCGGCCATCATACCTGTGCAATAAGGGCCAGCTAACACTCGGCTTAAATCGATCACTTTGATCCCCGCCAGTGGCCCTTGTCTTTTCTGAGTTAACGCAGCATTCATACTGAATTCCTTCTATTCCAGAAAGATGCCAGCTCAACTTCAGCTGGCAAAGGACATTACTTCACCATCGGCAAGTTCAAGCCTTGCTCTTTCGCACAGTTAATGGCGATGTCATAACCTGCATCTGCATGGCGCATAACGCCCGTTGCAGGGTCATTATGTAAAACACGAGCTAAACGCTTATCAGCGGCGTCCGTTCCATCACACACAATGACGACGCCTGAATGTTGTGAGAAGCCCATACCAACACCACCACCGTGATGTAAACTGACCCATGTTGCGCCACCTGCGGTATTTAATAGTGCGTTCAATAAAGGCCAGTCTGATACCGCATCAGAGCCATCTTTCATAGATTCCGTTTCACGGTGAGGGCTAGCCACAGAGCCTGAATCTAAGTGATCACGACCGATCACAATTGGCCCCTTTAACTCACCACTTTTCACCATTTCGTTGAAAGCACGGCCTAATCTTTCTCTGTCTTTTAAGCCTACCCAACAAATACGTGCAGGAAGCCCTTGGAATGCGATACGCTCACGTGCCATATCGAGCCAATTATGTAAGTGTTTGTCATCTGGTAATAATTCTTTTACTTTTTGGTCTGTTTTATAGATATCTTCTGGGTCACCTGACAACGCGACCCAACGGAATGGACCAATACCTTCACAAAACAGAGGGCGAATATAAGCAGGAACAAAGCCTGGGAAATCAAAGGCATTACTAATGCCTTCATCTTTTGCCATTTGGCGAATATTATTGCCATAGTCAAAAGCCGCTGAGCCACGCTTTTGCATCGTTAACATCGCATCCACTTGGACTGCCATGCTTTTTTTCGCTGCTTTGGTCACTTCAGCAGGTGCGGTTTGTTGTTTTTCACGCCATTGGTCGAGTGTCCAACCCTGTGGTAAGTAGCCGTGTACAGGGTCATGGGCGCTAGTTTGGTCAGTGACGGAATCAGGAGTGATATTGCGTTTCACCAATTCACTGTAAACATCAGCCGCATTACCTAATAGCCCAACAGAAACTGGCTGGCCATTTGCTTTGGCTTCCTCGATATATTGCAGTGCTTCATCTAATGTCGTCGCTTTTTTGTCCACATAACGAGTTCTTAAACGAAAATCGATACGGCTTTCATCACATTCCACCGCTATCATGCTAAAGCCCGCCATGGTTGCTGCTAATGGCTGTGCTCCGCCCATTCCACCTAAACCGCCCGTTAAGATCCAACGCCCTGCTGCGTTACCATTAAAGTGTTGCTTGGCCAGTGAAACGAACGTTTCATAGGTGCCTTGGACGATCCCTTGAGAACCAATGTAGATCCAAGAACCAGCCGTCATTTGGCCATACATCATTAAGCCTTTACGATCTAACTCATTAAAGTGATCCCAATTCGCCCAGTGAGGAACAATATTTGAGTTTGCGATCAATACGCGGGGCGCATCTGGATGGGTAGGGAACACTCCGACGGGTTTACCTGACTGCACGAGTAATGTTTGGTCATCTTCCAGTGTGGTCAGCACATCTAAAATTTTGTCATAGCATTCCCAATCACGTGCCGCTCGACCGATACCGCCATAGACCACTAAGCTTTGAGGGTGCTCAGCGACATCAGGGTCTAAATTATTTTGGATCATGCGATATACCGCTTCTGTCAGCCAGCTCTTACAGGTTTTCTCACTGCCACGTGGTGCGCGGATCACTCGAGTTGAGTCAGTACGATTTAACATGGTTGTATCCCCTATCATCCATTTTTAATTAACTTTAAATTAACAATTTTATTTATAATAATCTGCGAGATACCCAGTTAGTGACGATGCACCTGTGTTCTAAAATTAATTATTTAATTAAAAATCAATAAATTAATTTTCTATCAACTTACTCGAGACTATCCATTCATTTAGGGTGTTTATCTATGACTCAAATATATATACATTTACTTCACAAAGTATATACATTTAAATTTGAAATTTTGTAGGAAGTGTGAAGGTTGGAACTCAAGAGAAGTTATACAACAACAAGTAGCTGTATGTTTCTAGAGAAAAAGTTGTATATACATTTGTTTTTATGCATAGAAACAAGTAAATAGCGAAATTGCGAGTCGCTTCACAGAACGTTGCAACGATGTATAGTGAGAAAACCCATGCCAAACAGCTCAAAATGGAATACATCAGAAACAAAAACGGGCTACCTGCATCAACAGATAACCCGAGTGGATTATAACCATGACAAAAATTTAATTTTCTAAATCATTCACGTTGTGGCTAGGCGGCAAAATGAGTATAGCTTGGGGAGCATACACCAGTATGTGACCCAAACAGCCGAGTGAAGCCAACAACGCCACAGCGTGAAGGATGACGAAAATTTTAGCCGCCTAGATAGGCGCTTCGTACTGCCTCATTCGCTAGCAACGCTTTGCCACTATCTTCCAACACAATATGCCCATTTTCCAACACATAACCACGGTCTGCGAGTTTCAACGCTTGGTTGGCGTTTTGTTCGACAAGGAAAATCGTCATTCCTTCTTCGCGTAGCTGCTGAATCGTATCAAAAATTTGCATAATGATAATGGGAGCAAGGCCTAAGGATGGCTCATCAAGTAAGAGTAACTCTGGCTGGCTCATTAAAGCACGGCCTATCGCTAGCATTTGTTGCTCACCGCCAGACATCGTTCCTGAACGCTGGCTTCGACGCTCATACAGCCTTGGAAATAGCTTATAAACTCGCTCAATACGTTCTTGGTACTGTTGGCGATCGGCAAAAAAGCCCCCCATTGCGAGATTTTCTTCCACTGTCATACGAGAAAATACACGCCTCCCTTCGGGTACTAATGCAATGTCTTCACGCATAATTTTCGAAGTGGGCAATTGGGTGATATCCACGCCTCGGTAGATGACTTGACCTTCCGATGCACGTGGATCGCCACAAAGCGTACTGAGCAAGGTGGTTTTCCCTGCACCATTTGCTCCAATTAAGGTCACAATTTCACCTTTTTGGATATTCAAACTAATTTCATGTAGTGCTTGAATTTTTCCATAATGGGTAGAAACTTTTTTAAACTCTAGCATCAGTAAGCTTCCCCCAAATAGGCTTTTATCACATCAGGATGTTGACGGATCTCACTCGGTGTCCCATTCGCTAATGGCGTTCCTTGATTCACGACATAAATGCGATCTGAAATTCCCATGACTAATTTCATATCATGTTCAATTAAGAGAATTGAAACATTATGATGAGCTCGTAACTCAGCAATCAAGTCATCCAAATCATTGGTTTCTTTAGGGTTAAGACCCGCTGCTGGTTCATCTAACATTAATATTTCAGGGCGAGTGACCATACAGCGAGCAATTTCTAACCGACGCTGCTGCCCATAGGCTAAATTACCCGCTTGTCGATTGGCAAAGGGGAGTAAATCAACACGCTCAAGCCATTTTACCGCATTATCAAGCGCTTCAGCTTCTGCCCGACGAAACGCAGGGGTTTTCAATAGCCCAGAAAAAATGCCACTTTTTAAATGTTGATGTTGCGCCACAAGTAAATTTTCAATCACCGTCATTTCTTTAAATAACCGCACATGCTGAAATGTTCGGATGACGCCAAGGCGAGCAATAGACTGCCCTGTCAGCCCTTCAAGGTGTTTTTCACGATATAAAATCGTGCCGCTGGTCGGCTTATAAAACCCCGTTAAACAGTTAAAAATGGTGGTTTTACCCGCCCCATTAGGGCCAATCAGTGAAACTATTTCCCCTTGATTAATGGTTAACTCAACATTGTTGACGGCAAGTAACCCACCAAAACGCATTGTTAAGCCATTAACTTGTAGCAAAGGCGTTGTTATATGGCTCATACGCCCTCCCCTTCAGGGACTTTTTTCACCTGCATTTGACGACGTTTCATCGGTAATAGGCCTTGTGGTCGCCAGATCATCATCAGCACCATCAATGCCCCTAATAACAGCATGCTGTATTGGTTAAGGTCACGCATCATTTCCCGTGATACGACTAAGATAATTGCGGCTAAAATCACGGAAGTTTGTGAGCCCATTCCCCCTAAAACGACGATGGCTAACACAAATGCCGACTCCACAAAGGTAAAAGATTCTGGGCTGATAAAGCCTTGTCGTGCGGCAAATAACGTCCCTGCAAATCCCGCAAAGGCCGCACTAATAGTAAATGCGGTTAATTTTATTCGAGTTGGGCTTAGCCCTAATGAGCGACAGGCAATTTCATCTTCGCGTAATGCTTCCCATGCACGACCTAATGGCATACGCAGTAAGCGATTGATAACAAATAAGGTTAAGACTACTAATAACAAGGCGACAAAATACAGGAAAATAATACGGTCACCAGGGCTGTAATCTAAGCCAAAAAAGTTATGGAAGGTATCCCAGCCCTCTTTCGCGGTACGGCTAAATTCCAAACCAAAGAAAGTCGGTTTCGGTAATTGACTGATCCCATTTGGCCCGCCAGTGATTTCGGTATTATTCAGTAATAAAATACGAACAATTTCCCCAAAGCCGAGCGTCACTATTGCAAGATAGTCCCCCCGCAACCTTAGAACAGGGAATCCCAATAAAAAACCGGCTAACGCAGCGGTTAACCCTGCAATCGGTAAACTTTCCCAGAAACCAAAACCATAGTAATGATTTAATAAACCAAAAGTATAAGCACCAATGGCATAAAAGCCGGCATACCCAAGAACCAGTAACCCAGATAACCCAACAACCACATTTAACCCTAAGCCTAACATCACATAAATTAATGTCAGGGTGGCAATATCCACGCTTCCGCGAGAAACAATAAACGGCCAAATAATTGCGGCAATAATAATTACAGCTGCAAGAATCTTTTGCTTGGCTGTCGAACCATCAAAATCAGGGATCGCCCACGCCTTTTTAGGAACTCCTTGCCATACTTTATTTAATGTCGGACGAACCAACTGGTAAACAAAGATGACAATAATACCCGCAATGATCCAGTTCCAACGTACAGAATCCCCAACCGTAACAACCAGTTTTGTGCCATCAAGAGCGAGCTGCAACCCCATCATGAACAGAGCCAATACGAAAAAAGTCACTGAAGCCACAATGGCATTAATCCAATTTTCTTTTCTCATACTTTTTCGACCTCCGGGCGTCCCAGAATGCCGGTTGGCATGATTAATAGCACACCAATCAATAAACCAAATGACACAACATCTTTATATTCAGTGCTTAAATATGCAGAAGTCATTGCTTCTGCCACACCTAAAATCAAACCACCTAACATCGCGCCAGGAATACTCCCTATTCCTCCTAACACTGCTGCGGTAAATGCTTTCATTCCAGCCATAAAGCCAATATAGGGGTTAATCACACCATAAAATTGCCCCAATAGCACACCCGCTACGGCCGCCATTGCAGCACCGATAACGAAAGTTAATGAAATAACGCGATCAGTATTAATGCCTAATAAGCTGGCCATTTTAAGATCTTCTGCGCAGGCTCGGCAGGCTCTGCCCATTTTTGAATAGCGAATAAATAGCGTCAAAGCTAACATCGCAAGCACGGTAACCCCCCAGATGGTCAATTGCATCTTAGTCACCGTGGCTTCAAAACCATCGCTTTCACCGAGAACCCATTGTCCTGTAATCAAACTGGGTAGTGCTAAATCACGCGAACCTTGTGACAAACTGACATAGTTTTGCAGGAAAATAGACATTCCGATCGCAGAGATCAAAGCAATCAATCGCTTAGAATGACGGACCGGCCGATAAGCAACCCGTTCAATACTCCAACCATAGGCACTAGAGACCACAATTGCCGCAATGAAGGCCGCAGCAACAAGGATCCAACCGATATCAATCCCAAGCATCATTAAGCCTGCGATCACAATAAAAGAGACATAGCTACCAATCATGTACACTTCACCGTGGGCGAAGTTAATCATCCCAATGATGCCATACACCATCGTATAGCCGATAGCTATCAGTGCATAAGTGCTACCGAGGGTTAAACCATTCAGAAGTTGCTGAATAAAATACAGAATTTGATCTGACATAAGACTATCCTTTCGAACTACTTGTCCTCTATAGAGAACAGAAGCCGGAAGCAAGTGACTTACTTCCGGTTCTTATTCACTATGCTGGAACACTGCTGAGTACTATTTTACAGAGGTGGAAGTCCCATCTTTGTGCCACTCAAATACACCAAACTCAAACCCTTTCAGGTCACCGTTTGGCTGCCAGCTTAATGTTCCCATGACAGTTTCGACCGGATTTGCTTTCAGGTCTTTCACTAAATCTTCAGGCTCAATACTGCCAGTACGCTCCATTGCCGTCGTTAAACCTTGGATAGCAGCATAAGTTGTCCAAACAAATGGCCCTGTTGGGTCTTCTTTCTTCGCTTTGATGGCATCAACAATTGGTTGGTTAGTCGCAACTTGGTCGTAACGTTTTGGTAAAGTTACCAACATGCCCTCAGAGGCATCACCTGCAATATTTGATAATGAAGAGTTACCGACGCCTTCAGGCCCCATAAAGCGAATATTCAAGCCAGCTTGCTTCGCTTGGCGTAAAATTTGCCCCATCTCTGGGTAATATCCCCCAAAGTAAACAAAATCAACATTCTCTTTCTTCAATTTTGCCACTAAAGCGGAAAAGTCTTTGTCACCCGCCGTTACCCCTTCAAACATCACTTCTTTAACGCCAGCTTTATTGAGGCTTTCACGTACAGAACGGGCTAAACCTTCCCCATATTGTTGTTTGTCATGCACAACAGCAATACGAGTTGGTTTGATATCTTCCATAATAAACTTAGCTGCAGTGGGTCCTTGGTCCGAATCCAAACCGGTTGTACGCAGAACCATTTGATAACCACGTGTAGTTAAATCCGCATTAGTTGCAGCTGGGGTGATCATAATGACACCTTCATCCTCATAAATATCGGATGCCGGCTGTGTTGAAGAGGAACATAAATGCCCAATAACATGGCGTATACCATCGTTAATCACTTTATTTGCCACCGCAACCGCTTGTTTCGGGTCACAGGCATCGTCATATTCTACTGCCACTAATGTGTTTCCATTAATGCCACCTTTAGCATTAATATCTGCGATCGCTTGGCGTGCCCCTGTAAATTCCATATCACCATATTGAGCTACAGGCCCTGACATCGCGCCAACAACCGCTATTTTAATTTCCTTTGCCCATCCTGCTGAACTGAATGCCATCGCAATACAGCCCGCTAATAATGCTTTATTCATATTCTTCATTTTATCGTCCCCGTCTTCGTGGTTCTGAGTGTTTGTGTTTGATTTGTAGTAGATTATTATAGTTGACAGGTACAATGCCTGAGATTTCAAAATACAGCGAATAAGGCTATATATTTCATAACATTAAACAAGATAATTATGCTAAATAGCAAATGTATATGGCAGGTTTTTACATTAGAAGCAGAATAAAAAACTGATGTGTTAAAGTAGGTTTTTTGTAAATACTAGTGTTATATTCGGGTTAAATTTAAATTAATCCGAGTGAAATTCGGAAAATTCAGTATCACCAAATTTTTCTCTCTAAAATCAAAAAATCGGTTGTAGATCACTCTGGCAGGATGAGTGACTGCAACTCTTACAGGGAAACAAACAAAATATCATGAGACTCACTATTATCCCGCTGGTCAATCCTACTGAGCAACAATATCTGGACTTACATAAAATCTGGCCTGACCAGAGCCCTTTTGAGCTAGCCAAAATGTGCAAAGCAGGTGACCTATTCTATGCCGCCCGTTTTAATGAACGCCTTCTTGGAGCTGCAAAAATTACGGTGGATCATAACACTGCCACTTTGCAGGATTTTTGCGTACGAGAGGTCACTCGCCGACGCGGTGTTGGCTCATATTTATTAGAAGAAATTTGCCAAGCTATTCCTGACATTACACTATGGAAATTTGATATTAGCGGGGTAGCCCTACAAGAAAAAGAAGCGGTGCGGCTATTCTTGGCTGCTAATGGCTTCAATACCACTACACAACCTGATATATGGGAAAAAACAGCATGAAGTTAAATAAAATTCATCATGTTGCTATTATCGCATCCAATTTTGAGGTTAGTAAGGACTTTTATTGCCGTATTTTGGGTTTGAATCTACTTGAAGAACATTACCGCCCAGCAAATAATTCATGGAAAGCGGACTTAGCCTTTGGTGAACATTACCAAATTGAATTATTCAGTTTTGTTAATCCACCAGCGAGGCTGAGTTATCCCGAAGCCACAGGGCTGCGTCATTTAGCCTTCAGTGTTGATGATTTAAATAAATGGGTCACTTATTTAACTGAGCAAGGTGTGACTTGTGAGGCCATACGCATCGACCCCTATACCCAAAAGCGTTTTACATTTTTCACAGATCCCGATGGCTTACCGCTAGAGTTATACGGTGATTAATTGAACAATAAAAAATGTAAAAGTAGAAATGATTATCTGCATTTATCCACCTCTTAACGGGTAATAAATGCAGATAATTTTAGTGAACAACGAATTGGCCAGTCATAAATTACATTTCGCTATCTTCGTCTTCTTCCATCGCCAAACGTAACTTCTTCATTGCGTTCTTTTCAAGCTGACGAACACGCTCTGCAGAAACACCGTATTTATCAGCGAGTTCTTGCAACGTCGTTTTGTTGTCATCATCTAACCAACGAGCTCGGATGATATCCTGACTGCGCTCGTCCAAAGAATCCAACGCATCAGCTAAGCGGTCAGTTGCATGGCTTTCCCAATTATCATCTTCAATTGAGCCAGCAAAGTCTGATGCTTTGTCTTGTAAGTATAAGACTGGGGCTACAGGGCCACCAAAATCACTGCTGTCATCGTCATCTGACATATCAAATGCCATGTCTTGTGCAGCCATACGTGATTCCATTTCACGCACATCTTTAGTACTTACCCCTAACTCTTGGGCAACCATATCAACTTCATCCTGGTTAAACCAACCAAGACGTTTTTTATTCTTTCTTAAGTTAAAGAATAGCTTACGTTGCGATTTTGTTGTCGCGACTTTGACAATACGCCAGTTACGTAAAACGTATTCATGAATTTCAGCTTTGATCCAGTGAACCGCAAAAGAAACAAGACGAACACCAACCTCAGGATTGAAACGACGCACAGCTTTCATCAGGCCGATATTACCTTCCTGAATTAAGTCAGCTTGTGGTAAACCATACCCTGCATAACTACGAGCAACATGAATAACAAAGCGCAAGTGCGATAAGATCAGTTGCTTTGCAGCATCCAGATCACCATGGTAATGCAGCCGTTCAGCAAGTTCCTTTTCTTCCTCAGCGGTGAGCATCGGGTAAGCATTAGCAGCCCGAACATAGGCTTCAATACTTCCTTGTGGAACAAGAGCTAATGATTGCATGTCTTTGGTCATTCAGATCCTCAATAAAATAATAGGAAACAGATTAGTTTGTATTGATAACCGCATTGGTTAGCCATGAGGTAAACATTTTTAGTCTACCAGTTTAACCGCGTTAAATAAATTATATACAAAATTTGTTAACAGTAGGTCAATGTAGGACAAAACAATTCAGACTAAGTTCATTTTTAACGAAAATTTGCAATAGAATCAAAGAGTCATGATATAATCAAACCATGACTCTTTAATAAAAATGATGAAAAAACAACATATTACTCAGGTGTAAAGTGTCGTAAATGTTGAAGTGTTGCCAACCATGCCGCTATCCAACCAACCATAGCGGATAACAGTAGAATCAATAAAGACTCTTCCCATAACAATCCTTCAATCTGAAATTGCGTACCAAATACACTGGCTACTTTTGCCACACCGTCAGCTAACTGCCAAACAAGTAGAAAGGTCATAATTAGGGAAATAATGGCACCTAATGCACCCAATACAAGGCCACCATTTAAAAATGGCCTCATGATAAACCCATCAGTAGCACCAATTAACTTCATCACATTAATCGTATCGCGGCGAGCAAAAATATTGAGCCGTACGCTATTACCTATCACAAGGAATAGTGACACAATCATTAAAACCCCAATGACAGAAGCGACTTTCCCAACCAAACCCGTTAGTGCAGCTAACCGCGCAAACCAGCTATCATCCATGCGAACTTCTTCAATGCCATCGACTTGGCTGACTCTATCACGCAGTGTTATTAATACATTAGAACCTTCAAAATCAATTTTAGGCGTAATTATTGCGACTGCAGGCAGTGGGTTTTCCTCTAGCATATCGAGTGCAGTACTAAAACCGGACCAACTGCGAAACTCACTCATGGCTTGGTCACGTGAAAGGTAATTCACATGGTCAACCCCATCAAGAGCCTGCAGTTGTGTTACTACATTTTGCCCGCCTTGTTCATCAAGGGATTTATCCAGATAAACAGTGAGTTGTGGTGTTGGATACCATTGCTCCGCGGCTTGCGAAACGTTTTTCCACACAATATAACAAAGGCTCGGTAATGTGAGTGAAATCGCAATAACCATGATAGTCAAAAAGGTGGCCAAAGGCTGTCTTAGCATGTCAGCGAGCGCATTCAACCACGAGTAACGCCACTGCTCTTTCCAACCGCCTTTTAATGCTTTACTTTTCGATTGCTTGGCTCGTTCCGGCTTGCTTTTACGGACATTCTTAGCCATGTTGACCTCCAAGCATACGGCCTTCACTCAATGTAAGAACACGGCAGTTACGACGCTCAATCAATGCAATATCATGGGTCGCCATTAAAACGGTCACCCCTACACGATTAAATTCTTCGAATAAACGCATGATTCCTTCAGACAATTCACCATCAAGGTTACCTGTCGGTTCATCCGCTAATAACATCGTTGGCTTATTCACCACCGCTCGGGCAATACCGACACGTTGTTGCTCCCCACCAGATAACTGAATTGGGAAGTTTTTCGCTTTGTCCAATAACCCAACTTTATCCAATGCGGCAGAAACTCGCCGACGAATATCCTCGGTACTGGCACCAGAAATGATTAGCGGCATTGAGACATTGTCATATACCGTTCGATCAAATAACAGGTGGTGATCTTGAAAAATCATCCCGATCTGCCGGCGCAGAAACGGGATCTCTCGATTTTTCAAGCGGCTGATATCATGACCATTGAATAAAATATGACCCGCACTTGGGCGTTCAATTCCACAAATCAATTTAAGTAATGTACTTTTACCTGCGCCTGAGTGGCCTGTTAGAAATGCCATTTCTCCAGGTTGAAGATGAAAATCAACCCCTTGGAGTGCTTGGCGGCCACCGCGATAAGCTTTACTAACGTGTTCAAAGCGAATCATCGAAAATTATTCCTCTCGGGCAAATAGAGCCTCGATAAAGTCATCTGCTTTAAATGGACGTAAATCTTCAATACCCTCACCAATACCAATATAACGAATTGGAATACCAAATTGGTCGGCAATAGAGAAAATTACGCCACCTTTTGCTGTGCCATCGAGCTTAGTCAATGTTATACCTGTTAAACCGACCGCATCATCAAAAAGTTTTGCCTGACTTACCGCATTTTGTCCAGTACTTGCATCTAGCGTTAACATAATTTCATGGGGAGCATTTTCATCGAGTTTTTTCATCACCCGGACAATTTTTTTCAACTCTTCCATCAAGTGCGATTTATTTTGTAAGCGCCCAGCGGTATCTGCAATTAAAACATCAACCCCTTTCGCCTGCGCTGATTGAATCGCATCAAAAATAACCGATGCAGGATCTGCGCCAGTATGTTGAGCGACCACAGGGATCTTATTGCGCTCTCCCCATACTTGAAGTTGCTCAACGGCTGCTGCACGGAAAGTATCCCCCGCGGCTAACATGACGCTTTTCCCTTCCGACTGATATTGACGTGCTAGTTTACCAATTGTTGTCGTTTTCCCGACCCCGTTAACACCAACCATAAGAATAACATAGGGTTTTTTGTCTTCAATCACGAGTGGTTTATCCACTTTCGCTAAAATATCAGACATTTCCTCACGCAATTTGCCATATAACGCTTCTGCATCCTTGAGCTCTTTACGGCTCGCATGTGCCGTTAAGTTATCAATGATTTTGCGAGTGGTATCAACCCCGACATCAGCAATCAATAGCTGCTCTTCAAGCTCTTCAAATAAGTCATCATCAATTTTTTTACCTGAAAACAGCCCAAAAAAACCTGAACCTAAATTCTGGCGAGTTTTTAATAACCCTTTCTTTAGCCTAGCAAAGAAACCTTCTTTTTTAGGTTTTTCTTGCTCTGTTGGTAAATTATTTTTTTCTTCTTCTAAACGTAAGCGCTCAGCTTCAGCTTCTTCCTCTGCAATTCTTGCTTCTTCGGCGGCTTGTTCTTCCGCTAAGCGGGCTGCTTCTGCTGCTTGGCGTTCGCGTTCGGCTTGCTCTTCCGCTAAGCGGGCTGCTTCTGCCGCTTGGCGTTCACGTTCGGCTTGCTCTTCCGCTAAACGTGCTGCTTCTGCTTCTTGACGTTCGCGTTCGGCTTGTTCTTCCGCTAAACGGGCTGCTTCTGCTGCTTGGCGTTCGCGTTCGGCTTGTTCTTCCGCTAAACGGGCTGCTTCTGCCGCTTGACGTTCGCGTTCGGCTTGCTCTTCCGCTAAACGGGCTGCTTCTGCTGCTTGGCGTTCGCGTTCGGCTTGTTCTTCGGCTAAACGCGCCGCTTCTGCTGCTTGGCGTTCGCGTTCGGCTTGTTCTTCCGCTAAACGTGCCGCTTCTGCTGCTTGGCGTTCGCGTTCGGCTTGTTCTTCGGCGGCTTGAATTGCAGCTAACTCTGCTTGGCGACGCTGCTCTTCCGCTTCCTCTGCCGCTTGAATCGCAGTTAACTCAACTTGACGCTGACGTGCCATTTCTTCTTCAGCAAGACGCATTGCTTCCGCTTCTTGGCGTTCACGCTCGGCTTTTTCTTCCGCCAGTTTTTTCTCTTCGGCTTCTTGGCGTGCTTGTTCCGCTTGCTCTTCGGCAGCTTGAAGCTCTGCTAGTTTAGCTTCCCGCTCACGTTCTGCTTGCTCGGTTGCCGCATCAATCGCAGCTTGTTGTGCTTCATACTGACGCTGAGCTTCATCTTCTGCCGCTTTAATAGCAGCTTGCTCAGCTTGATGTTGACGTTCCGCTTCGGCTGTTGCGGCATCAACCGCAGCTTCATGGGTTGATTGGTTTTCGACGTCATTAACCACATCATTTTGTTGAGTTTGTTGTTGCTCTTGTTGCTGGGTTTCTTCTTCATTTTTACGCCCAAACCCCAACCATGAAAAAAACCTTTTTTCTTGTCTTTAGCCATTTGCCACTACACTCCTCGCGGTAAAAATATGGCACTCGATAATCAAATCGCAATAAAATTATATGCAGTCTACCATTTCATCGCTCAGCAACACATATCTGAAAGAAAAATCCTGTCAATTTAATCTGAATTTTCGTGTTAAAACTGTGAAAATGAAGCACTATAATTGAAATACAGCCAATCAGAGATAACAACACTGCAACTTATCGCCTGACAGGTATACAATAGTAACAATCAAATTTAAGTACATAAACCCGTTAAGCAGCAATAAACATTATGGCAAAAAAACCACAATCCCCCTCTTTAGGGCAAATTCGTATTATCGGTGGAAAATGGCGCGGAAGAAAGCTGCCAGTTCGTGATAGTGAGGGCTTACGCCCAACTACAGACAGAATTAAAGAAACGTTATTTAACTGGTTGATGCCAATCATTCGAGATGCGCGTTGCTTAGATTGCTTCGCAGGCAGTGGCTCACTGGGCTTTGAAGCACTTTCTCGTTTTGCAGAAACAGTCACCTTTATTGAGCTCGATAAACACAACGCCCAATTATTGACTGAAAATAAAACTCGCTTACAAGCTGATAACGCAACCGTAGTGAATCACAACAGCCTAAATTTTTTAAGCCAAGCAGGTACACCTTTTGATGTCGTTTTCATTGACCCACCATTTCGCAAAGGACTGCTCAATGAAACCATTCAATTGTTAGAAAAAAATCAATGGTTAGCTGAAGAAAGCTGGATATACGTTGAGTCAGAAGCGGAGTCACCACTTACTGACATTCCAGCTAACTGGCAACTTCATCGCGAAAAAATAGCTGGGCAAGTCGCATATCGCCTTTTTATTCGAACTTCACTTTAGGGACAAAAACATGTTTATCAATATTGGACGCCTGCTCATGATTTGCGTTTGGGGTTTTATGGTCTTTAACCTCGTCCATCCATTCCCTAAGCCATTGAAATATTTTATGGATATTGCAATGGTGTTCATGGTATTTATGCATGCACTGCAAACTATTTTCCTAAAAGCAACGCTTCCTAAAGGGGAAAAAATCTCTGGTTTAGTTCAACTACGCATTTTCTTTTTTGGCGTATTCGAAATGTTAGCCATGCAGAAAAAAACCAAAGCCGCTTTAGAAGAAGCAAAGAAAAGGCAATCAGACCAGTAAAAACTTTATGATGCAGGCTCGAAACGAATAAACCGAGTTCCTTGCATCGTGAGTTTTCCTTCACTGCCTAACGCTACGCTTTGGTATTGTTCTTCTGTCACAATCGTTTTGATAATTTCGCCGCTTGAGCGCGTTTTGAAATAAATTTCATAGCGGAAGGTTTCAGGGGAAACAACATCTCGTTCACGAGAACGCATGTTAGGATAAGGGTAATCCTTTTTGTTATCCACCTTGACCAAATAGCTCACCGGCAAAGAGTTATCATTAATTTCATTTTGCTTGCGTTGGTCAAAAAAACGCTTAGTAGCAAGAACCGCAATAACCGCTAAAACAATAATCAATAGTATGGGCTTGTTCATAATGTATGCTTTTCACTTAAAAAATCCGTCATGATAGTTTATCTTATTTAACTAAACAGGACACGTTTCTAAGTTGCCAGACCACTGCCGTGTCATTCATTGAACATATAAGGATGTGTATATGATTAGTTGGCCATTCCTCGCAGTACTCTTTTCTGGTTGGTTATATGTCGATGCCGCCTACCGAGGACCTGGGTGGCAACGTTGGTTATTTCGCCCGATCACACTGCTGCTTTTATTACTTTGGGGGTGGAGTTCCGATGATCTTAACCTGCAAAACTACCTCATTCTTGCTGGATTGCTAGTTTCTCTTGTTGCAGATCTTTCTCGTATGCTTTCAAGTGAGCACTTACTAGCTTCTGTCGCATTGATGTTCTTAAGTTATTTGATTTACACCATCAGCTTCGGAATGCAACTAAATTTCGGGCTCTATCTACCTTGGCTAGCCGCCCCCCTGATTGTCGCTGCCATTACTTTAGTATTTATTTGGGGCAAACTTGAAAATCTTCAAGCCATTGTTTTTGCATCACTAATAATGTGTATGATTATGGCATGGGTTGCTGGTGACCAATATTTTGGTCTCGGTCGTGAATATAATTTTTCAATCATGGTTGGTGCATCTCTGCTATTTCTTTCTAACTGTGTTTGGCTAATTGCTCGATTCCGTCTTCCATTTAAAGCTTCAAAAGCTGTTGTTGCAGCGCTCTATTTCCTTGGGCAGTTCTTTATTGTGCGGGCAATTTACTTGTAATTACTACCTACTTGTAATTACTACCTGCAAAGACTAAGCCAATTGATTAAAAGTGCTATTTGAGAATTTTATCAATTGGCTCCCCCTTTTTGGTTTGACTCTGGAGTAGACTCCAGAGTGTAGACTTATCAACAATGAATGATAAAACGGATCATTGTTTGATAAGGGGGGGCTTATGCACTCACACTCTCATAAAGAAAATCATGTACATAGCAGTTCTTGTTGCTCTAGTAAAAGTACTTGCTCATCTGCTATCGCTGAAAATGACAAAAAAGTGAGTAACGACTCACATACTTCCGAGCACAGTACAGTGAAGAAAAACCCTGATGACGATGAAGAAGCTCATCATCATATCGGGGGCCATTCTGCGCATGAGCATGCAGTAAATGACAATCATCATGAGGGACATAACCACCAGCATGGTAATAGCTGTGGTTTAACTCCGGATGTCGCGAATGAAGTTGAGCCTACCCAAGCGGCTAGCCAGCGCTTTAGCTGGATAATCCGTGGTATGGATTGCCCAAGTTGCGCAAATAAAATTGAAACTGCAGTTAAGCAAATCAGTGAAGTAAAACAAGCCAAAGTATTATTTGCCACAGAAAAACTTGTGGTTGATGCCAACACAGATATTAGTGTGGCAGTTCGCTCTACCGTTGAAACTGCGGGTTATGAATTACTTGAAGTCGGTAGCAATAGTGCGGCAGCAGCTCCACCAAGCTTAATTAGTGAAGCTAAGCCTGTCATTATTTTAGCGATTTTAATGGCTATTAGTTGGGGGATTGAATTTATCAATCCACAGTTGGGTAATATTGCCTTTATTTTAACCACCCTGTTTGGGTTATACCCAATTGCCCGTAAATCATTACGCTTAATGCGAACGGGTTCACCTTTTGCCATCGAAACATTGATGACGGTTGCCGCAATAGGCGCAATCTTTATTCAAGCAACAGAAGAAGCCGCAATGGTTATCTTACTGTTTATGTTAGGCGAAATGTTGGAATCTTATTCTGCCGGAAGGGCCAGACGAGGTGTTAGCGCCTTAATGGCACTGGTTCCAGAAGATGCCGTTTTAATCAAAAATGGGCAAAAAACGACGATTCCCGTTGCACAATTGCAACCAGGAGACATTATTGAGATTGCACCAGGTGGGCGTTTACCTACAGATGCCGTGTTAGTATCTGGTTTTGCCAGCTTTGATGAAAGTGCATTAACGGGTGAATCTGTACCTGTCGAACGTAATATTGGAGATAAAGTGGCTGCAGGCTGCTTATCTGTTGATAGAGCCGTTCAAATGCAGGTGGTATCAGAGCAGGGTCAAAATGCGATTGACCGCATTTTACAGCTGATTGAAGAAGCAGAAGAACGTCGCGCACCAATAGAACGTTTTATTGATCGCTTTAGCCGTGTATACACACCAATCATCATGCTGATTTCCGCATTAGTGATTGTTATTCCACCTATTTTCTTCAGCGCACCATGGGAAACATGGATTTATCGCGGGTTAACACTGTTATTGATTGGTTGCCCTTGTGCATTAGTGATTTCAACCCCTGCAGCAATCACCTCCGCGTTAGCTACAGCCACACGGCGCGGTGCTTTAATTAAAGGGGGAGCCGCATTGGAGCAACTGGGAACTATCACGACCATTGCTTTAGACAAAACGGGCACACTGACAGAGGGTAAACCTCATGTCACTAACTTAGTCCCTGTTGAAGGCTTGTCAGAAAGTGAATTAGTACAAATCACCGCATCTGTTGAAGTGGGTTCACATCATCCCCTAGCAAAAGCGGTAGTAAATAAAGCTGGAGCGTTATCCCTAAGCATTACTGAAGCCCAAGAGCGTAAAACCTTATCAGGCAAAGGTGTTGAAGGTGTACTGAATGGTAAACGTATACTGGTAAGTGCACCAAACCGCCTTGATACGCCATTAAACAGTGAGTGGCAAAGTAAAGTAGAAACCTTAGAAGCAGAAGGGAAAACGGTTGTTGTCACACTCGAAAATAACCGTGTGATTGGTTTAACCGCACTGCAAGATACATTGCGCAAAGATGCTGCGGATACGATGAGCATGCTAAAAGCGCTCAACGTGAATGCCGTGATGCTGACAGGTGATAACCCTCGAGCAGCAAGTGCTATTGCAGGCCAATTAGGCATGGAATACCGCGCAGGGTTATTACCGGAAGATAAAGTCACTGCGGTTATGGAGCTTAACCGAAACCACAGCACGATGATGGTCGGTGATGGCATTAATGATGCTCCAGCAATGAAAGCGTCTAGTATCGGTGTTGCCATGGGCAGTGGTACGGATGTGGCATTAGAGACTGCCGATGCCGCGTTAACTCATAACCGTTTAACTGGGCTCGCAGAGATTATTGCGCTATCTCGCGCAACACGAAAAATCATTCGTGAAAATATTGCGATTGCCTTAGGGTTAAAAGCCGTATTCCTCATCACCAGTTTGTTGGGAATTACCGGGCTTTGGGTCGCCGTTCTTGCTGACTCCGGTGCAACAGCACTCGTAACAGCAAACGCAGTGCGCCTATTACGCGTTAAATTACCTCAAGTGAAAAAGTAATTTATATCAACTGATTTAAACGCCACAATAAGTGGCGTTTTTTCTTTTACAACCTTTCCAATAAACACTGTTATTACAATATGTTAAATACAATTTTAACTTAAGAATTAGGACTAACTTTTTCTCCATCAACCCCAGATTCCACTAAAATGCATTTTGAAAATCACTCTTTTGGCAAGGTATTAGCGGGTATTGGGTATGGTAAAAAATCACAGTTCAACGCCACATGACGCTGCATTTAAAGGGTTTATGTCTAAACTTGATAATGCACGTGACTTTTTTGATATTCACTTACCCAGCCATATTAAGCAATTATGTGATTTCAAAACATTAGCGATAACAAATTCTTCTTTCATTGATAACCAGCTACGAACTCGTCTTTCGGATATGCTCTACACTGTCGAGACACAGCAAGGTGAAGGCTATATTTATATGTTAGTTGAACACCAATCAACACCCGATAAGCTAATGGGTTGGCGGATGATGCATTATTCGTTCCTTGCCATGAATCAACATTTACAACAAGGCCATCATGATTTGCCACTGGTTGTGCCAGTTTTATTTTATCATGGAAAGGTAACGCCTTATCCATATGCTAAGCCGTGGACACACTGTTTTCCGTGGCCAGAAATTGCATCAAACTTATATAGTCAACCATTTCCGCTCGTCGATATTACTGTCATTGATGATAATGAATTCGTAAACCATCGCAAAGTTGCGGTTATGGAACTCGCGATGAAGCATAGGGACTTAAGAGATAACATAGAAAAAGTCACGCAGCTGCTAGCTGAAGCGATGAATCAAAATTATCATCATAGCGATGACATCATCACTATTTTCAATTACTTATTTATTACTATGGATTCACCTCACTTTGAAATAGTGGTTAACCAACTTATTGATCAAATTGAAAATAACCAAGAGGCGATTATGAACATTGCGCAACGATTAAAAAATCAAGGAATACAAGAAGGCATTGATATTGGTGTAAATAGAGGCATAGATATTGGAGCAAACAAAAAACAACATGAAGTTGCTCTGAAAGGTTTACAACTCGGTACAAGTATTGAGCTTATCTGTCAGCTCACTGGGTTAACTCATCAGGAAGTATTAAATCTACAATAAATCCCCCTGCCTTTTGGCAGGGATGGATACAATACAGTTAGCTAATGGCGGTTAACTCGATTTTTTACGTAACAAATAACGATACGGAGCATTCTCAGCCTCTACCGCTAATAAATCATGCTCCATAAAGCGGCAGAAACCAGGGATATCGCGTGTGGTTGCTGGGTCATCAGCAATAATTAACAACGTTTCCCCATCAGCCATATTACGAACTGTTTTGCGCACTAACATCACAGGCTCTGGGCATCGTAACCCTAGCGTATCAAGGGTTTTCGTTGGATTAGCAAATAAATCAGACATTAAAAAACACTTCTAAAAGGAATCAATAGACTAATTATATAATAAAACGCTCATTGATAAATGAACAGTTTTGCTTTTGTTGCGCAACGAGCGTATGATGCGCTGTTCCCAAATGTTGGGATGTATTTCATGGGTTCCCTCACCCCATTGTGACTAAAAAGGTACAATATGTTTAATTTTACTGCGCAGCAAAAAGCCACTGCGTTAATTTGGCTTTCGTTATTTCATATTTTAATCATTACCTCTAGTAACTACCTCGTGCAGTTGCCAATTAATATTTTTGGCTTCCATACCACTTGGGGTGCTTTTACTTTTCCATTTATTTTCCTTGCTACTGACTTAACCGTACGTATCTATGGTGCACCGCTGGCTCGCCGAATTATAACTGCGGTCATGTTGCCTGCATTACTGATTTCCTACGTTATTTCAGCGTTGTTTTTCCAAGGTGAATGGCAAGGTTTTACCGCTTTATCTGAGTTCAACCTATTCGTTGCTCGTATCGCCGCGGCAAGCTTTATGGCTTACGTACTTGGGCAAATATTAGATGTCAGCGTATTCAATAAGTTGCGCCAAAATGCACGTTGGTATGTGGCACCTGCCTGCGCTATGTTCTTTGGTAACTTAATTGATACTATCGCATTCTTCTTTATTGCATTTTTCCGCAGTAGCGACCCCTTTATGGCCGCAAATTGGGTCGAAATCGCGTTAGTTGACTATGTTTTCAAGTTACTTATTTGCATGCTATTTTTCTTACCTGCTTATGGTGTGCTTTTGAATTTTATCTTGAAATATTTCTTTGCAAACTCAGATAAAAAACAGTTAGTCAATCAGCACTAAACAAAAAAGGAGATAGCTAAATGCTATCTCCAAATAAGTTTAACTGAGCTAAAACAAAGAATAACAACCCTACAATTCAATTAATTACATGCTATAACGCTCTTGCTAGGAGTGAAATCGGGTGCTCACACTTCTTACTTGTCGACATCTCAATTTGCCACTTACAGGTTTCACAGTCAGTAATCACCATATCAGCGCCACTTTCTTCGATTTGGCGGAATAATCCTGCGCCAATCCCTTGAGAAACTTCATAGTTTTCTTTTTTGAAACCATATGTTCCAGCAATACCACAACATTGTGAATCCAGCACAATCAGCTCAACACCTGGTACACGTTTAATTAACTCTAACGTGTAGGAAGTCCAACCCATTTTTTCCATGTGGCATGGTGTGTGATAGGCCACTTTTAACGGTGTGTGTTTGAGCTTCAATTCACGCCCTTCTTCAAGTAGGCGATAGATATAACGTGTTGCCAGCTCAATGTTGTCACGCATCGCTGAAGTGTCGACGTCTAAAACATGGGTATATTCATCACGGATAGTAAAGGTACAGGTTGATGATGTCGCCACCACAGGTACATGTTTCTCAAGAATCGTTTCTTGTAATGATTCAAGATTAACATTCGCTTGGCGTTTCGCTTGTTTCATGAACCCATTGGCAATTAACGCAACACCGCAACATTTTTCGCGTTTAAGTAATTGAACGCCAATATTCATCCCATTGAAGACTTTGATCAGGTCTTTCCCAAGTTGAGGATGGTTATAGTTCACATAGCAACCATGGAAGAATGCAACTTGTTCTTCATATTTGGCTTGTTCAGCAGCTTGTTTTGCATACCAACGACGGAAAGTCCCAAACGAATATTTAGGTAATTCACGGCGATGGTCGATTTTCAATGCTTTATCAAGAATTTGACGAACCGGTTTTAACCCTGTAATGGTATTCACCACGGGTGCAAATGGTGTCGATAACGAGCCCATTAAATCCGTGTGGCTTAATATTGCATCACGAATTTTAGGTTTTTGCTGGCTATAAGTATTACGTGCGCGTGCGATAATATCACCGATTTTTACATCAGATGGGCAAGCCACTTCGCAACGCTTACAGTTAGTACAATATTTAAGCGCCTCGTCATATAACATCGGGTCTTTTAAGCGTAAACGCTCACCGTCAGGCCCTGCTTGTTTAGGCCCTGGATACAATGGATTAACTTTTGCGACAGGGCAATAAGTGGTACACACCGTGCATTTTATACAGCTTTCAAAGCTTGCATCTTGAATACTCATTGTGCCACCTCCGCCTGCATCGCTTTATTTTTACTCATTTCATTGATTATTTGATTCGCTACATATAATGCGCTAATCATTGATACGCCCGCACCACAACCTTGAGTAAGAGGATCAAAACCGCCTAATACGGCACCTGCTACATAAAGATTAGAAATGGCTTTTCCCTCTTTTTGTGCGCGTAGTTTTTCATCGGTTTTCACGCCAAAAGCCATATAAGGCTGGGAAGCGAAAAACTCTTTATTGGTCCATTTTGCACGTTCTGAAATTTCACACAGATCCAATTGCATCAAAGGCTCATAGACACGGTCAAATTCGGCTACCAACCCATTATTGAAAAAACTCCCTGTCGCTAGAACGAAATGCTTAGCTTTTAAAGAGATATCACCATGATTGCGAGTTTGTACCGAATCAATTACCCCATCGATACAATTCACTGAAGTGACTTTATCACCAGGCATCACAATACCGCCTTGGCGACGAAATTGACGCAATAGCAACTCATGTAAACGAATACCTAATAATGATGGCGGTAAAGTCGGCAGTAAGAATAAGGGTTTACCTAACCGTTTTTGTAACTCAATTAATGGCTCATCACTATCAAGTCCTACACAAGCAGGCATGAATATGGTGTCGGCATCAGCCACTAACGGGAGAATTTCTTCAACCATTTGCGCCATATTCTCCGGCCTATCCAACCAACGAGCGACATTAATTGCCCTAAATTCACTCGGATTTTCTCTCAAACGGTCAAGTAAAGGTAAATGAACATAATGAGAACTGGCTTCTATCCCATCACGCTGTAGTTCATCCGCCACCATTTGTGGTTGGAAATCTAAAAACCCTTCGATACCAACAACTGCAATTTTCCCCATTGCCATTTTTTGATGTAAGCCCACCGTTGGGACAGATTCAGGGCTGAGCCACGTCATGCGCTTATGGCCTAAAGGTGTAATGCGATAATGATTTTCTTCACAAGCGCCTTTTAAATGGACTCCTGCTTGCTGCAATATTGACTGTGCCATATGCGCTAGCTCAGTAACTTGCGATTTTCCAATTAAACTATAAGGGTGAGCTGGCGACTGTTCCTTTAACGCATCAAGCATTTCTAATGGTTTTTCAGCAGCTTGCCCATCCGGTAAGTGTGTGAGTAAATCTAATGAACCTGAAGAAAAATGCAGCGCATTTTGCCCAGCGCTAACAATTGCACAAGACAGGCCTGATTGTGTTAAACGAATACCACAAAGTAACCCTGCGAGGCCGCCGCCCATTACCACAGCATCATATTTCATTATCAGCCTCCTTTTGTGCATCCTTGCCTAGTATCGCTTCGTTCATGCCACATAATCCATGATATACCCAACTGGTAAATTCACTTTCACGCAGTGCATCCCCCCAAGCAATTGGACGTACACCTTTCCATCGCTCATTCAGGAAGTGGCCCAGTTGTTGCTCTGTTTCATGAGGCGTTGTGACATTAAAACGATTGAGTAAGCCCGCAGCCCGGCAAGCACATAATTCACCTTGGCAAGTTCCCATCCCCACTCGGGTACGACGCCTTAAATCAAGCAAGTTATTGACCGTCAATGAATTAACAGCATAACGTACTTCACCGGCAGTAACGGCTTCGCACTCACAGACTAAACTTTTATCGAGCCTATCCGTACTGAGAATGGCAGAAGCTCTGTCGCCATGACGGTAAACTGCTGAGCCACGAATAGGAGCAGGAATAGAAACAACGTTACGTAAGGCTTCTTCTGCGCTGTGCTGCGAGCCCGGTAACGGCGCTTCTGCGGTTGTACATTTGGCGCTATGACCCAGTTTTTCGCAAACTTTATCTGTAGCCCATTCCGCCATCAGGCGATAAGTCATCAACTTGCCACCCGTAATGGTGATGAAACCTTCTAAGCCATCACGTTTAGCGTGGTCTAACAACACAATACCACGGCTCACATTACGCCCTGATGGGTCATCATCACTGGCAACTAATGGTCGAACGCCTGCATACGCACGTAAAATGCGCGTTGTCGCAAGTGCAGGAGACAGCATTGAACCTTCGCGAATAAGAATATCCACCTCTTCAGGGGTGACATACATATTATCAATTTGATCATATTCAATATGAGTCGACGTAGTGCCAATCAGGGAAATCGTATCGCCGGGAACCAAAATATCGGCATCTGCAGGTTTACGGCAGCGGTTTATCACCATGTTATTCAAGCGGTGGCCTAAAATTAATAGTGCGCCTTTTGCAGGGAACATTTTAATTTTTAATTCGCCATACTCTGCGATTTTTTGCCCCCAAATTCCGCCTGCATTAACGACAATTTCTGCATAAATATCATACTGTTTCTTGGCATGGTGATCATAAACCGTCACGCCACGTACAGTATCACCATTCCGAATCAAACCAATGACTTCGTGATAAGTTAATACTTTCGCGCCATGCTCTCTGGCATCTAACATATTTGCTGCAGTCAAACGAAATGGGTCAACCGTGCCATCAGGAACACGAACCGCACCGATTAGATGTGGGTTAACGGAAGGTTCAAGGCGAATAGCCTCTTTAGGGTCAATCGCCGTCGCATCAATACCTGCAGCGTGGCAAGCCGTAATGAATTGTTGCTGATACTCTAAGCTGTCTTCGGGGAGGGTAATAAACAAACCATCTGTTCGCTCAATACAGTGATGCGCGATACGCTTTAAAATCTTGTTCTCTTCTATACATTCTCTGGCAGACTCACCATCAGTGACTGCATAGCGCGCGCCACTATGAAGTAATCCATGGTTACGCCCGGTCGCACCAGTCGCAATATCATGCCTTTCGAGTAAAACGGTTCTTAGACCTCGGCGAGCGCAGTCACGAGCGACCCCTGCACCTGTTGCGCCACCACCAATAATGATGACATCCGTTTCAGTCACAGATGAGCCATTCATGTCGCATTCCTCACATTAATAAACGTTTCTATAATAGATAAGTATAGGTTCTATTTTTATAATCTATTATTAAATATAGCCCAGAAACGCGATCAATGTTTGATAAGGAACAAAAACGAAAGCAATAGATCCATTTTCAGTGTTTTAAAGAACAAAATCGTGATGGAAATCACAAAATAATTAACATTTCTAGTTCCATTCCATTCACAAATGTCATTTACTATGCAACCTCATAAACAAAATCAATAATTGTGCGTTGGATTACAGATAAATTGTTTTTTAACGACTACAATTTAGAGCAATTAAGAAAATAAAGACTCTTAAATTACTCGATTATTTTCGTTTTTGTTACTTCACCAATAATAAACACTCAATATTTCTCTGAAGTAGAGAATGGAAGTGTAAATAAAAATTAGCATGCCATCGGAGGCGTATATGTTAAGCATTTTTAAACCAGCACCTCATATACAGAGGCTGCCAGCTGATAAGGTAGATCCTGTCTATCGTAAGCTTCGCTGGCAGATCTTCATGGGTATTTTCTTTGGTTACGCAGCGTATTATCTAGTCCGAAAGAACTTTGCGTTAGCGATGCCATATCTTGTTGAACAAGGTTTCTCTAAAGGTGACCTTGGTTTTGCATTATCAGGGATCTCAATTGCTTACGGATTTTCTAAATTTATTATGGGGTCGTTTTCCGACCGTGCAAACCCGCGTTATTTCTTACCAGCAGGTTTGATTCTCGCCTCCGCGGTGATGTTAGTCATGGGCTTCGTGCCATGGGCAACATCGAGCATCATGGTAATGTTCGTATTACTGTTCCTTTGTGGTTGGTTCCAAGGTATGGGTTGGCCTCCTTGTGGACGTACCATGGTTCACTGGTGGTCACAAAAAGAACGTGGCGGTATCGTTTCGGTTTGGAACTGTGCGCACAACGTCGGTGGTGGTATCCCTCCATTACTGTTCATGTTAGGTATGGCATGGTTTAACGACTGGAAAGCTGCGCTGTATATGCCTGCATTGGCTGCTATCCTTGTTGCAATCATTGCATTTGCGTTAATGCGCGACACCCCGCAGTCTTGTGGTCTTCCTCCAATTGAAGAGTACAAAAACGACTATCCAACTGACTATAAAGCATCAGATGAGCAAGAGTTAACTGCAAAAGAAATCTTCATGAAGTATGTTTTCCCAAACAAACTGTTATGGATGATTGCGATTGCTAACGTGTTCGTTTACTTACTGCGTTATGGTGTTTTGGACTGGTCTCCAACTTACCTGCGTGAAGTTAAACACTTCGCAATGGACAAATCTTCATGGGCTTACTTCTTATATGAATACGCAGGTATCCCAGGTACGTTACTGTGTGGTTGGATGTCGGATAAAGTCTTCCGTGGTAACCGTGGAGCCACTGGGTGTGTTCTTCATGGTTCTGGTAACCATTGCAACTATCGTGTTCTGGATGAACCCAGCTGGTAACCCAAATGTTGATATGGCATGTATGTTGATCATCGGTTTCCTAATCTATGGTCCTGTTATGTTGATTGGTTTGCACGCCCTTGAACTTGCACCGAAAAAAGCAGCAGGTACAGCCGCAGGATTCACAGGCTTGTTCGGCTACCTCGGTGGTTCTGTAGCAGCAAGTGCTATCGTTGGTTATACCGTAGACTACTTCGGTTGGGACGGTGGCTTCGCTGTCATGATCGGTGGGTTCAGCATTAGCGGTTGTTCTACTGTTTTATCGTCATGTTGAGCGAAAGCAAACATAAACGTGAATTAGCAAACTCACAATAAACATTCATCAAATGTTCATTGTTAATCGCTAGACTCGTGGGCTATATCAAAAAATGATGTAGCCCATTTTTTTACCCAAATAAAGTGCCAAGGAGATATAATCATGAGCTTTCCATTAAAAACATTGGTGGCTAGTATGGTTTTAGTGATGTCAGTGTCTGCTGTAGCTCAAGCTTCAAGTAAAGTTGTCATTGCACATCGTGGTGCAAGTGGTTACTTACCGGAACATACCCTACCTGCAAAAGCAATGGCTTACGCACAAGGTGCTGATTTTCTTGAGCAAGATTTAGTTATGACGAAAGATAACGAGCTCGTGGTCTTACATGACCATTATCTCGATCGCGTGACAGATGTTGCTGAACGTTTCCCTGAACGCGCCCGTAAAGATGGCCGTTACTATGCGATTGACTTTACCCTTGATGAAATCAAATCACTCAATTTTACGGAAGGATTTGATATTGTTGATGGTAAAAAAGTGCAAAGCTATCCGAACCCGCTTCCCAATGGGCAAATCAGACTTCCGCGTTCACACCTTCCAAGAAGAGATTGAATTTGTTCAAGGACTAAACAAATCAACGGGGTAAAAATATTGGTATCTACCCAGAAATTAAAGCCCCTTGGTTCCACTTACAAGAAGGCAAAGATATCACCAAAAAAACACTCGAAGTCCTTAAAGAGTATGGCTATACCACCAAGGATTCCAACGTTTATCTACAGTCATTTGACCCTAATGACCTAAAACGTATCAAAAATACCTTGATGCCAGAAATGGGGATGGATATTAAATTAATTCAATTGATTGCTTACACCGATTGGAACGAAACTCAAGAGCAAAAACCTGACGGAACTTGGGTTAATTACAATTATGATTGGATGATGAAACCGGGTGCAATGAAAGAAATTGCGACCTATGCAGATGGTATTGGCCCTGATTATCATATGCTAATTAGTGAAGAATCCACCGCCAACTAATATCAAAGTGAATGGCATGGTTAAAGAAGGCTCATGATAACAAAATGGCAGTGCATCCGTTCACTATCCGTGTTGATAAGCTGCCAAAATACGCCAAAGATGGGCAACAGCTTTATGACATTATTTATAACCAAGCCGATGTCGATGGCGCCTTCACAGACTTCCCTGACTTAGGGGTTAAGTTCTTAGAACAGCAGAAACAAAAATAGTTTTCTGGGACAAAATAAGAATGCAGCCATTTGGCTGCATTCAGACTGCTGACAAACATATTATGTTGGCAGCAAGTCTAATCGGTTTTGAAAATAAATTACGCGATAGTGACAGGGAATGCGATCACATCACTGATTTTATCTGCATTTAAAGCAATCATAATCAGCCTATCAACCCAACAGCGACACCAGAACAATCAGGTAAACCATGCTCTAAAGCCGCGAGCAAGTGCTATCAATAGGTGCAGTAGGTAGCCCCATTGCCGCTCGCTTACGGTTGTCTTGTTCAAATCGCTGGCGTTGTTCGCTTGCATCAGTGAGTTCATGAAAACCATTTGCTAGTTCCATTCCCCTTATAATACACCTCAAAACGCTCAGCAACACGATGATCTTCCGTGCTAATTACGGCAAGAGACGCTTGGGTTGCAGGGGAAATGATACACGACTGCAGGCTTTTCTTTACCAATATGAGGCTCAACGCCCATGGTAAATAGCAGTTGAAGTAAGGTATCTTTATCTTCTTCCTGATCCGCAATATTGCTCAAATCTAAACGGGCTGCAACCTCACGTAATTCACTTTTTTCAGCAGATAACGGGTCAATATCCAAATAGCGTAAAAACGCTTGTTGGTATGAAAGTAGCTCTGCACTCTCACATTCTAAAACTTGTGCAGTAGGTCATCCACTTCATTGATCAAGCGATACATATCAAAATGCGGGCGGTACCACTCTAACATGGTAAATTCAGGGTTATGATGTCGCCCTGCTTCTTCATTTCTAAAGCTACGACCTAACTGATAGATAGGACCACTACCGGCCGCTAATAAACGTTTCATGTGGTATTCAGGGCTGGTCATTAAATATAAATTAATACCTTGCGCTGCACCAGGCCCACAAAACGCGTTTCAAATGGAACAAGATGAATGTCAGTGACTGTTGCCTGACTCATTGCGGGGGTTTCGACTTCAAGTACACAACGATCAGTAAAAAAACGTCTGATTTCCGCAATTATTTTTGCGCGCTGTAACAGGTTAGCGATGGGGGGCGGTTGGCTGCCAATTCGCTATATCACTCATTAAGATGACTCCAAAATAAACTTAGTCGTGCAGTGTACCCACCTCACAGGCAACACACAATGCATTTACACTGATAATGCATATTTATCTGAACGTAAATACTTGCAACTGTCGGCATGATGAGTAAGTAGAGATAGCCTGAAACATGATTAATTCTTATATTATGTGACATATCTGTTACTAAAAAAGCGAAACGATTCGCTTTCTCAATCTATTTTAAAATTTTCTGTTCAAAATTAAATTTATTCTAAATAATAAATAGTGAGACTCCTCGCAAATTAGCATTCAATATGAATTAAACTCTTCAGCTATAATAATAGTATTAATCACTTATTATTGATAAAACCTGAGTAATTCACTTGGTTTTATACACTAAAAGTCTATGTAAATTTAATGATAATCATTTGAAATTCCTTTTTATTCGGTGTTAACAGCCTAGAAAATCCAGTAATGTAAAAACATTTATAAAAAGAAGATCTATCTCACACTTTATCGCTAAATTTGGCCAAAACACCCCTCTATATCAAATTTATCTTGAGGACTATTCGCTATAATTCACAGCATGATAAGTCATTATTAGCTATTATATTATTTACTATTAAAAAACAGATATTTCGTAGTTTAGCTTTAAGTTGAACTGAAAATGACGTAGCTAATTATCAAAAGTATTTAAAAGAATTTATCAATTTTACACTTGAACAATGGAGAAGCGCAGTGCAAACCTTCAATGCCGATTTAGCGATTATCGGGGCCGGGGGCGCAGGCTTACGTGCAGCAATTGCTGCCGCTGAAGCAAATCCCAATATCAAGATTGCTCTGGTCTCAAAAGTATACCCAATGCGTAGTCACACTGTGGCCGCAGAGGGGGGATCAGCAGCAGTTACTCAGGCTCATGACTCCTATGACTATCATTTTAATGATACTGTAGCTGGGTGGGGACTGGCTGTGTGAGCAAGATGTTGTCGACTATTTTGTCGAACACTGCCCAACAGAAATGACCCAACTAGAGCTATGGGGCTGCCCGTGGAGCCGTAAACCAGATGGTTCAGTTAACGTTCGCCGTTTTGGTGGAATGAAAATTGAGCGTACGTGGTTTGCTGCTGATAAAACTGGCTTCCACATGCTCCATACCCTGTTCCAAACTTCATTAAAATATCCACAAATTCAACGTTTTGACGAACATTTTGTTCTCGATATCATTGTTGATGAAGGCCAAGTCCGTGGTCTTGTCGCGTTAAATATGATGGAAGGAACAAAAGTCCAGATCCGTGCTAATGCCATCGTGATGGCAACTGGCGGTGCTGGACGCGTTTATCGCTACAATACCAATGGCGGTATTGTAACCGGTGATGGTATGGGTATCGCATTCCGCCATGGCGTGCCGCTGCGTGATATGGAATTTGTTCAATATCACCCAACTGGGTTACCGGGTTCAGGTATCTTAATGACCGAAGGTTGTCGTGGTGAGGGCGGGATCCTTGTCAATAAAGACGGCTATCGCTATCTGCAAGACTACGGAATGGGGCCTGAAACTCCACTGGGTAAACCTGAAAATAAATATATGGAACTGGGTCCACGTGACAAAGTTTCCCAAGCGTTCTGGCACGAATGGCGTGCAGGCCGTACGATCAGCACTCATCGTGGTGATGTCGTCTATCTGGATCTACGTCACCTTGGCGCAGAAAAACTGCATGAGCGTTTACCATTTATTTGTGAATTGGCGAAAGCCTACGTAGGTGTTGACCCAGTAACAGACCCAATTCCTGTTCGCCCAACCGCTCACTACACCATGGGTGGTATCGAAACGGATCAACGCACAGAAACACGCATCAAAGGCCTATTTGCTGTCGGTGAGTGTTCTTCTGTTGGCTTGCACGGTGCAAACCGTTTAGGTTCTAACTCATTAGCTGAATTAGTTGTATTTGGTCGTCTGGCAGGTGAAGAAGCCGCTCGCCATGCTGCTGAAGCAACACCAGCCAATGCAAATGCTATCGAAGCCCGTACTCGTGATATCGAAGCTGACCTCAGCAAACTCATGAACCAAAAAGGGAAAGAGAGCTGGTCGAAGATCCGCGACGAAATGGGTATTTCAATGGAAGAAGGCTGCGGTATCTACCGTACCCCTGAATTAATGCAAAAAACCGTTGATAAAATTGCTGAGCTGAAAGAACGCTTCAAACACGTCGAAATTACCGACCATAGCAGCGTATTTAATACTGACCTACTGTACACCATTGAATTAGGCTTTGGCCTTGATGTGGCGGAATGTATGGCTCACTCTGCAATCAACCGTAAAGAATCACGTGGTGCACACCAACGTCTCGATGAAGGCTGTACTGAGCGTGATGATGTTAATTTCCTTAAACATACTTTGGCATTCTATAACCCAGAGGGCTCCCCTCGTTTAGAATACAGTGACGTGAAAATCACGAAATCTCAGCCAGCTAAACGTGTTTACGGTGCCGAAGCTGAAGCTCAAGATAAGGCGAAGAAGGAGCAAGCTAATGGATGATATGAAACACCTAAAAATGGAGATCATGCGTTACAATCCGGAAACGGATAGTGAGCCCCATTTGGTGACGTATGATGTCCCTTACGACGAGCAAACTTCTTTGTTAGATGCGTTAGGCTATATCAAAGATAACCTCGCTCCAGACCTGTCTTACCGTTGGTCTTGTCGTATGGCGATTTGTGGTTCTTGCGGCATGATGGTGGATAAAGTACCTAAACTGGCGTGTAAAACATTCCTGCGTGAATACCCGCAAGGTATGAAAGTTGAGCCATTAGGTAACTTCCCAATCGAGCGCGACCTTGTTGTTGATATGACTCACTTTATTGAGCGTTTAGAAGCGATCAAACCGTATATTATCGGTAATGACCGTAAACCTTCTGAAGGCCCAAATAAGCAAACGCCTGCACAGATGGCCAAATACCATCAATTTTTCAGGCTGTATCAACTGTGGTCTGTGCTATGCAGCTTGCCCACAATTTGGACTGAACCCAGAGTTCATCGGCCCAGCCGCGATCACATTGGCAGAGCGCTACAATTTAGATAACCGAGACCATGGTGCGAAAGAACGCATGACCTTGTTAAACGGTGACAATGGTGTCTGGAGCTGTACGTTTGTAGGCTACTGTTCTGAAGTCTGTCCTAAGCATGTCGACCCTGCTGGTGCTATTCAGCAAGGGAAAGTTGCCAGCGCGCAAGACTTTGTTATCGCCATGCTGAAGCCACGATAAGGAGAATTGAAGTCATGACTACGAAACGTAAACCCTATGTCAGAGAAATGAAGGGCGACTGGTGGCAAAAGCTGGGTTTTTACCGCTTTTACATCATGCGTGAAAGTACCTCCGTCCTTCAGGTCTGGTTCAGTATTTTAGTCCTGTATGGGGTATTTGCGCTGAAAAGCGGTCCAGAATCATGGGCTGGCTTTGTTGGGTTCTTAAGTAACCCAATCATTCTTATCATTAACATTATTACATTGGCTGCGACATTGCTGCATACCACGACGTGGTTCAACCTTGCGCCAAAAGCCGTCAGTATTATTGTGAAAGATAAGAAAATGTCTGATGAGCCTATCGTTAAAGGCTTCTGGGCTCTCACGATTGTTGTTACGCGGCAATCTTAGCAATCGCATTGTTATTTTAATCTAAGGAGAATCTGATGAATCTAACGCCTAAACGTTCCGATGAGCCGATTTTCTGGGGGTTATTTGGTGCAGGTGGTATGTGGAGTGCTGTAATTGGCCCTGCAATCATCATTCTGTTAGGAATTTTAATTCCTCTCGGTGTGGCACCAGAAATGCTGAGCTATGAGCGCATTATGGCATTTAGCCAAAGCTTTATCGGCCGCGTTTTCTTATTACTGATGATTATTTTGCCAGTTTGGTGTGGTATGCACCGTATCCACCATACGCTGCACGACTTTAAAATCCATGTCCCTGCGACAAAATGGGTTTTCTACGGTGGCTCAGCAATCATTAGTGTAATTGCAATTATTGGTGTATTTACTCTGTAAATAATGCAATCACCACATTATTTTAATAAAAGGTATGACAGCACATTGTCATACCTTTTCTTTTTTAGGGCTTAAAGCCTCGAATAAGTGATTCTAAACCCAAACAAAAATGCTTCTGTTCCATCATCATTATCCATGATTTGAATAGCTTCTTTTAATAACAATGGCATCGCTCCGTCTTGTTCAACATCTCTCTCACCCATTGCTGCCAAATGTTCTTGCTGCTCAAGTACTGAACCTAATGTAAAGTGCCCCACTGCACTCACTGCGTAAAGGCCACTTTTTAATGAAAAACCGCTATCAATCATAAACTGCAATTGTTTTTCCACCGTGGCGTATTGCTCTGCACTAGGCCGCGTGCCTAAATGTACCTTTGCCCCATCACGGTAGCTAAGTAAGGCACGACGAAAATTTAATGCATTATGGCGCAAGAACTCCTGCCACGTTTCACCTTCAACCAGGTAATGGATGGCCATGATGTCGTTTTAGCATTTCAACCCGATAATGCATCCAACAATGCGCGCTTGTTCTTCACATGCCAATACAGTGTGGGTTGCTCAACCCCGAGCTTTTGAGCCAATTTTCGCGTTGTCAGTCCTTCCATTCCCACTTCATTCAGCAAATCTAGTGCAGCCGTAATAATGGTTTCTTTATCCAATCTTGCCATCGCTTTCCCCTTAATTTTCTATTGACACTCTATCACTGATAGGGATACATTCCAAATCTATCAATGATAGAGAAATGAATAATGAATAAATTTGCGATCACTGCATTAACGATCACCGCCCTTGATGCTATGGGGATCGGTTTGATCATGCCTGTTTTACCAGCCTTACTCCGTGAGTATGTGACGCTAGAAAACTTGGCAAATCATTACGGTATCTTGCTGGCTTTGTACTCCATCATGCAGGTATTTTTTGCCCCAATACTGGGCAGATGGTCTGATAAATTCGGTCGCAAGCCTATTTTGTTGATCTCCCTTGCAGGAGCCGTACTGGACTACAGTTTATTGACTTTATCGAGCTCACTTTGGATGCTGTATTTAGGCCGTTTAATTTCAGGGATCACTGGCGCAACAGGCGCCGTAGCGGCTTCTGTTATTGCCGACAACACTGCCCCCACAAGAACGCACTAAATGGTTTGGGCGATTAGGCGCAGCATTTGGCGTGGGGTTAATCGCCGGCCCTGCGATTGGGGGCTTTGCAGGGCAATTTTCCCCACATTTACCTTTTGTTATTGCGGCTATTTTGAATGCGTGCTCTTTTGTCGTGATCTGGCTTATTTTTAAAAATAAAAATGCCATACAGAATGATCAAAATGAAACTGTAGAGCTGTCAGTTCCCTTCATACAGCTGATAAAACCCGTTATTTTGCTACTTTTTGTCTTTTTTATGGCACAGTTAATTGGTCAGATCCCTGCAACAACCTGGGTGCTATTTACCGAAAATCGCTTCCAATGGAATAGTGTGCAAGTTGGTTATCTTTGGCGGGCTTAGGCGTTATGCATGCCCTATTCCAAGCTTTTATTGCTGGAGCCATTGACAAAAAATTCAATGAAAAGGTAACAATCATTGTCGGCTTTGTCGCAGACGGAAGCGCATTTATTATTTTGTCATTACTCACCGAAGGTTGGATGATTTACCCTACATTAATCTTACTCGCCGGTGGTAGTATTGCATTACCAGCACTACAAGGGTTAATGTCAGCTCAAGTTAATCAAGCTAACCAAGGTAAATTACAAGGGATTTTAGTCAGTTTAACCAATGCCACAGGGGTTATTGGCCCATTATTATTTAGCTTTATTTTTGGCCTTACACTGGCAAATTGGGACGGCTGGGTGTGGCTAATTGGCGCGATAATGTATATTTTCTTGATCGTATTTATTTTATCTTTTTATAGAAGTAGCAGACAGATAGTTAAAATAGTGACACGACCAGCAAGCTAAATTTTAGCATATGAATATTAAATGCTATGATATCCCTATCAGATTTGCTTTTGGTACATGACGTTAAGAGATATTTCAATGACAATACAGCCTAAAAACCAAGAACAAAACCTGCGGAAGAAAGGCTTGATGACTTAATGAACGCAGCAGAAAACCTTTTTCTTTCCAAAGGTTTTGTCAATACTACGGTTAGCGAAATTGTCTTATCTGCGGATGTTGCAAAAGGGACCTTTTATCACTACTTCCAGTCAAAAAATGACATTATGGAAGCCTTACGCTCTCGCTATATGGATTGGTATCTAAGCCACATTCAATCTGCTTTAGATTCGCAAAAAAGTGCATCTGCCAAACTCAAATCATGGTGTGAAAATAGCATTAAATACTATGTTTGAAAAACAAAATATTCACGACATGCTATTTCATGACGAATACCACGGACGCAGTAATGATCATGAAACTCGTGCAGTTGAACAGATTAAAGCTATTTTAGCTTTTGGTGAGAAAAACAAAGCATGGCCAGAATTGCCACATGAATTGATGGCGACAATGATTTATCACTCCATGCATGCTGCTGTTGATAATTTAGCCAATAGTACTGAGTATGATCAATATACTTTGGGTGAGATCCTATACCAGCGATTCAGCCAATTGATCAACTAACACATTTAATACTGGGTTTTATTTTTTCATCCGAAAAATTTTTGTATACCCAATAGGGTAGCAATCTTATTTTCTATTACTATAGCTCTATAATTTATGATGATTTCCCCCCCTAACGGGGGGATTAAATCATGGTTAACACTAAGCAGGATTTGGTTTTGGCAAACAAGCAGATACAAAGTAAAAAAGCCCACAAACCGCAATAAATAGCCCAACATAACCTAAGTTAAAGTGACTTAAATAACTGACAATTAGAGGGGTTGATCCCACCGATAGATGCAGCTGCACTATTATAACCAACACCTAATATTGTTGCCTGTCCGTCAGATTTATCCATCAGTACCGCTGATAAATTACACAATATCATCGCTGAGTATGCAGACATAACGACTTGAGCAAAAAAAACTAGAAGCAAATTACCTATTTGTAATAAAAAATAAAGTGGCGCTGAAAACAATACCATCCCAATAACGCCTATATCAAAAACAAATTTAGCCGAACCATACTTATCTGTTAACCAACCACATATCATCATAAAAACTAGCAATAAACCGGATGAAAATATTTCATAATAATTTTTTATCTCATCTATCTTTAATTGTTGAATAATTAGTGAGGTTGACAAACTTTGAGAGTAAAAAGTGACAGTTCCAGGAATAGTAAATAAGAACACCAAAATTACACGATACCAACTAAATATCGTTTTTTTATCTAATTCATTTTTATAATTAGGTAATTTAGCTCTAAACCAAAAACTAATTAAAATATTAATTAAACCAATTAATAATGGGATCCTCCACCCAATTGACTGCATAGTATCTTCAGATAACGAATTCTTTTAGTATAAAAACGATAGCTAATGATGCAATGACCCCACACAAAGAACTACCAACAATAATTGACGAAACTCTAGATCGAATATTTCCATCTAAATCCTTAAATAAATATGTAATTAGAGAGGGAAATTCACCTGCGAAGCTAAAAGAAAGAGCCAATTGTAAAATTAATATCACTAATGGCGTATAGTTCCCTAATAATTCAATGGGTAACAGTGCCATCATTAATGTTGCCGTACCGGTTATCAAGCTTGTTAATACTAGGGCTGACTTTTTTCCTACCGTATCAGCATAGCGGCCGATAACATATCCGCCTAAAGGGCGGATTAAAAAACGTAATGCAAAGATACCCCATACCATTTCTGTCGCTTGAGAATAACCTAATTTAGTTAATTCAATACTTAAAATAAGTAGATATAGCTGCAAAAACTGCAATATCATAGTATTCCAAAGCATTACCAGCTACAGCACCCAACCTAAATTTCCATTTCATTTTTATCCCTTTTCTATTAATGACTTTCCTTGTAGAGAAATATTCTGTCCTTTAGGGATAACTCACCAGAGACTCCAAACAAGCAAGAGTAATACCATTTTCTTTTAAAGCCTTAAATAACCCGCTAGGTGAAGAGTAAGAGCAACCTAGTTTTTCCTTAATACGTTGAATACGCTTATTTTCTGTCGCTTCTGAACAATCTTGCATATAGCTAATTTCCTTTACCCGACAATGTGACAATAATAATGCGGATAGTTATTATTTCTTTACGGGTAAAACGAATATTACCAAAGCGCATATAAGGGTGAATATCTAAAGGTTCAAGCTCTTGTTCACTAAGTTTGTTAATTATATTCACTGGGAATTTAATTTCTTCACGCAATGGTTAAATAGCATAATTATCTTTGTCTTTTTTCCATGATTCATATGCGAAATCTATAATCGTTGGCCTACATTTATAAAGTGATATCATATCATTTAGTGAAATTTTCTTTCTAGAATTAATGGACGTAATTTCATATACATTTCCATACTTAGCACAAAAATCAATTTTCAATTCCCTTTTCTTGGTTTTTGCTAATGTATTTACAAAGCTTTCCGAGTAATTACTCCAGTATTGAACCCCTGGAGATAACCGTTCACTTAAACGTAAATCTAAATCAGCATTCCAATAAATAAGCAGCCATTCGTAATTGTTTGACATAATACTCACTTGCTTATTGCTAAGATCAACTCTAGTTATGGATAAATCTATATCATTCCAATTGAAATACTTTGAAAAAAGGTTTGTTAAATTAGAACAGGATTTTTCTAATAAATTATTTTCTATATCCATACACTATCCTTAATTTGATTATTTTTTAAATTATTAGATTAAAATTAATACTTTTAAAAAACAGTATACTTATTAGCATCTGGAAGTTAATGAATTAAAGGCTCCACATCCCTACTCTCAATTAGGTTAATAATTCAATACGTTAAAATAGATATTTTAAATTAAGGGTAACTTACCAGAGACTCCAGACAAGCAAGGGTAATGCCATTTTCTTTTAATGCCTGAAATAAACCGCTAGGTGAAGTATAAGAGCAACCTAATTTTTCCTTAATACGTTGAATACGTTTATTTTCAGTCGCTTCCGAACAACCTTGGATATAACTAATTTCCTTTACCCGGCAATGTGATAATAGTAATCGGATAGTCATCATTTCTTTACGGGTAAAACGAATATTACCAAAACGCATGTAGTGGTGAGCATCTAAAATATCTCGGTTATTATCTTCAATTTTTTGAGATAAGCTTATGTCAGCCCTAAGTGGTAAAATAATATTTTCATTATCTTTCCAGGCATGTTGGGAGTAATCAGAAATAACTGCTCTTAATTTATAGAGTTCTAATAATTCATTACTTGTAAATTTTTTTCTTGAATTTATTGAGGTAATTTCATATATACCACCATATTGGGTACAAAAATCCACCTTCATTTCTTTCTTATCTGTTTTAGATAATGTTTTTTGGAATGCGGCAGAGTAATTATTCCAATATTGAATACCGGGGGTTAATCGTTCCTTTACTTTTTTATCTAGGTCATCATCCCAAAACATTAAAACCCACTCATAGTGATTTGAAATAACTTTTACCACGTTATTTGTTACATCCACTCTACTGTAAGTCACATCCATATCATTCCAATCGAAATATTTTAAAAACTTATCACCAAAACCAGAACAAGACAGTTCTAAGTGTTTATTTTCAATATTCATACATCCCCCTTAAATTTAAGCAGTTAATAACCTTTGTTTTTTATTCAATAAAAATGACGCAAATAGCGTTAACGAGCTCAATGAAACAAAAACACCCACCAAGGAAACATCAATGAGGACTAAGTAATTGATAATTAATGGCGTTAACCCACCTATAATCGTCGATGCAAGGTTATACCCCATACTTAACGTCGTAACTTGCCCATTGGCTGGTTTTGCCATCGCATAATTCCAATTGCATAACACCATCGCTGAAATAATAATAATTGACGATTGGGAGATAAGTACTAATGATAAAACCTTAGTAGACATTAGGTAATAAATAGGAATTGATAATATCGCAGCGAGCTTTACCCCTAAGTTAAACACCCGCTCAGAGTAATTGTATTTATCGGTTAGCCAACCAACTATTGCCATTAAAACCAATAATAACGTTGATGATATCATTGAATATATACTTTTAAATTCTTCGAGTTCTAACTCCTTAAGTAAAAATGAAGATGAAAAATTTAAGGTATAAAAAATAACCGAACCAGGAATAACAACCAGTAAGATATTAAATGCCTTAAGCCAATCTATTTTCTGGCGCCCATCATATTCAATTGGTTGGTCTGTTAAGCGATAGCGAAACCAGAAACAGATCAGTATATTACCTAAACCTAATAGCAGTGGTATTCTCCATCCCACTCTTTGCATGGTTTCAGGGGGTAATATATTTTCAAGAATTAACACAATTCCTAACGAGCCAATAACGCCAACAACCGCACTTCCAGTTAACAACGCTGAAATTCGACCTCGTTCTTGGGGTTTAGAATCTTTATATAAATAGGTAGACAGTGATGGGCTTTCACCCGCAAAACTAAAAGATAGCAACATTTGAAGAAATAGGATGGCTAAAGGTGTATATATCCCTAATAATTCAATAGGCAGAAATGCCATACACAATGTGGCACTACCGGTAAGAATGCTGACCAAAATCATTGCCGGTTTTTTACCGACTTTATCCGCATAACGGCCAATTACATACCCCCCTAATGGCCGAATAAGAAAACGTAAAGCAAAAATCCCCCACACCAGCTCCGTTGCTTGCTGATAACCTAGGGCGGGTTAATTCTGCACTTAAATATGATGAAATTGCAGCAAAAATTGCAACATCATAAAATTCTAAGGTATGCCCTGCGACAGCACCCAAAACGTAATTTCCATTTCATAAAATGATCCCATGTCCCTATAGAAAACCAATAGTTAAATTAATTAATAGGCATTAATTTTTCTAAAACTTGTTAATGTAATGCCGTGACCTTCCATTACCGAAAAGCATTCCTTTTGAGAGACCATTTCACAGTTTAATTTTTTCTTGATGTTTTTAACTCTTATATATTCCACCTCTTCCGAACAGCCTTGAATACGGCTAATTTCCTTGATATTTCGGTGGGAAAGCAACAAGGCGGATGGTTAATGCTTCTTTGTTTGAAAATGATAACTGACCAAAACGTATAAAATTAGGGGTTTCCTTACTTCTACAAATAATAGGGTACAGGTTCATCTAATTCAATTTTTTGGCGTAACGGTAATGCCACCGTTTTATTTTCAGACCATTTTTCATATGCATAATCAGAAACTATTGAACGCCATTGATATACATGAAAGTAAGTACTCATATGAGACTTTATGGTTTCCATTGAGTGAAAATATCTCAAATAAATTATTGTACCTATTACAAATATCAATTTTTTTATTTCCTTTATCGAGTTTGGTTAATATTTTCTGGTATGCATCTGAATAATTAACTCCAATATTGCACCCCAGAGAATAACCGTTCTTTTAATGATAAATCCATATCATGATGCCAATAAATTAACTGCCACTCATAATTACTAGATAATGTGTATATCTTTCCTCATCAACATTAATAATCGTATAATGGATATCAATATCATTCCAATTAAAATAATTGCAAAGATCTAACTTTACTCTAGTGCTTATTTTTTCCATCTTATTGTTTTCTATATCCATAAAAATCACCTTATAGTTATTTAAATAAAAATAAAGATAATAAAAGCGTTTAACCCATATCTTTAGCACATAAAAATAAATATTCAAAGACCGAAATTTAAAGGGATTTAAAATTAAGAATTATTTTTTTATCTTGATATCTAAATTTAGTTCCAGCTAACTTAAATAATTTCAATTATATTTATATATTCACTATTGGAGATCGTATGAAACAAGATTGGCACTCGGCTGATATTATTGCAGCGATAAAGAAAAAAGGTTCTTCTCTTTCACAAATATCACGTTCAGCAGGGTTAAACTCATCAACATTAAATAACGCCTTGTCAAGACGTTGGCCTAAAGGAGAGCGTATTATTGCCGAGTTTTTGGGTGTTGCACCATCTGAAATTTGGCCATCGCGTTATAACGAAAAATAACATAAGAATAGTTTTCTTTATGCCAATAAAATATCAAGAAGATAAAGCGGGTAACTTTCTCTGTCGCCCGCTTATTATTCATTTTTAATTAAATAATAATTAATTTGAAAATTAACTTGATACTTTTAAACCAATTAACCCGGTAATAATCAAAGCAAGGCTTAACAAGCGGAACATATTTGCTGACTCACCAAGGAAAATAATCCCAACAATTGCTGTGCCCACAGCCCCAATCCCCGTCCAAATGGCATAAGCCGTGCCGACCGGTAAATCACGCATGGCGTAGGCTAACAACCCCATACTGGTAATAATAGCGACAATAGTAATAATACTCGGTGTTAAACGGGTAAAACCATGAGTATATTTTAAACCTACAGCCCATACCACTTCGCATAAACCTGCAAAAAAAAGAACGATCCAAGCCATGATTGCTTGCTCCCGTTAATTACTCGGGGTCGTCCCATATTTAAATGACGTTGATTCAGGCCGTCCTGAATACGTATGATGTATAAATACATTATAAATATTCACAGACCCAGACTCAAGCAACGAAAAATAACAAATAAGCGCAAATCAACCATAAAATTTAACCTTTTTATACCGTTTTTTATTATTAAGCATCATAACCATCGCACTCAAAATTATACACATGTAAGTAGATGTCTAATCTGGCAAGTTCATCGAGAAAATAGCATGAGTCTCAGAGACATCTTACTCGCCCTTTGTGTAGTCGTAATTTGGGGGGGTTAACTTCGTTATCATTAACTCGGCGTTACCGCACTTCCGCCATTATTATTAGGCGCATTACGTTTCATGTTTGTAGCCTTTCCTGCTATTTTTATTTTTAAGCGCCCCAAAATTCCGTTCAAATTATTGCTTCTCTATGGGCTCACCATCAGCTTTGGTCAATTTGCCTTCTTATTTTGCGCGATTAGAGTGGGGATGCCAGCGGGGATTACCTCTGTTATCTTGCAATCCCAAGCATTCTTTACTCTATTACTCGGCGCAATGATTTTAAAAGAATCATTACAGCCGACTCACTTTCTTGGTATGTTTATCGCAATTGCAGGGCTGACCGTGTTAGCCAATGGCGCCACTGCCGGCGGGCTAGATGATATTCCATTACTCGGGTTAGCATTTACTTTAATTGGCTGGTTTATCATGGGCTTGTGGTAACATTACCAATAGGATCATAATGAAACAGGAAGGCGCTGAGAAATGCAGTGCCCTATCATTGGTCAGTTGGAGCGCGCTGATCCCAATCATTCCCTTTTTGATTAGTTCATGGGTTTTAGAAGGTGAAGAAGCCATTGTTGAAGGGCTATCAGGGCTTTAATTGGTCAGTCTTTGGTGTCATTATCTATTTAGCTTATTTATCAACATTTGTCGGCTATGGGCTTTGGGGAGTCCTGCTCGCCGTTATGAAGCTTGGCGTGTTGCTCCTTTTTCATTGTTGGTTCCAGTCTTTGGTTTAAGCAGCAGTGCTTTATTCCTTGGAGAGCATATAAATGGCGTACAACTTGCTGGCCTCGTTTTGATCATGTTTGGCCTAATTACCACGCTTTTTGGTAAAAAAATAATGCAACAATTAAGACGAGCCTAGTTAACCAATTAATAGTCGGGAGTTTTTTAGCTTCCGATTATTTTCTTTTCTTTAACCATTTTCGTATCAACAAAAACAACGCAACAGCTATTATTACTAAAAAACATCAAAAATCCAGATAAAAAACCAATTCATTAGATAATCGCTAGCTCAAAACCAGATAAAATCCAATAAATAATCCTAAATTAGTGATACTGGCAACAATTATTAAATTTATCTCAAATTTCAATTAGGTGTCTCGTTTTAGCTACTTTTTCTTTAACTTAACTATGGCTATATCTTCCTCAGTTTCACTTAAATAAATAACAAATATCATTCATTGAACAGATGGGGATGACTATGGGTAAACAATTTATTTGGATTGTGCTCGCTCTGCTCGGTGCTTTTTCACTTGGCTACATCGCTTTATATCGTGGCGAACAAATCAATGCCTTGTGGATCGTTGTCGCAGCCGTATGTATTTATCTGATCGCATACCGCTATTACGGGCTTTTTATTGCTAAAAAAGTACTCCAAGTCGATGCAACTCGAATGACGCCTGCAATTCGTCATAATGATGGCTTAGATTACGTACCAACAGATAAAAAAGTATTATTTGGTCACCATTTTGCCGCTATCGCAGGCGCCGGCCCACTGGTTGGCCCTGTTCTTGCCGCGCAAATGGGCTATTTACCCGGTATGCTGTGGCTACTCGCTGGGGTTGTGCTAGCTGGTGCCGTACAAGATTTTATGGTGCTGTTTGTCTCAACACGTCGAGATGGCCGCTCACTGGGTGAATTAGTCAAAGAAGAAATGGGCAATACCGCAGGGGTGCTGGCTTTAATCGCTTGTTTCATGATTATGGTAATCATCTTAGCCGTACTTGCCATGATTGTCGTAAAAGCCCTCACTCATAGCCCATGGGGAACTTATACGGTTGCCTTTACTATTCCTTTAGCGATTTTTATGGGTATTTATACCCGTTATATCCGCCCAGGACGCATTGGTGAAGTTTCTATTATTGGGCTCGTTTTTCTTGTATTTGCAATTATCTCAGGGGGTTGGGTTGCTGAAAGCGAAACTTGGGCACCTTACTTTGACTATACAGGTGTTCAACTCACTTGGATGTTAGTCGGTTATGGCTTTGTTGCTGCCGTTTTGCCAGTTTGGCTATTACTCGCTCCCGCGACTATCTATCAACCTTTTTAAAAATCGGGACTATCATTGGATTGGCAATTGGTATTTTAATTCTCAATCCAAACTTACAGATGCCATCGTTAACGAAATATATTGATGGTACAGGCCCAGTTTGGGCAGGTGATTTGTTTCCATTCTTATTTATTACGATTGCTTGTGGCGCCGTTTCTGGCTTCCATGCACTGATTTCATCAGGCACCACACCAAAAATGTTGGCTAATGAAAACCAAGCTTGCTTTATTGGCTATGGTGGCATGTTAATGGAATCTTTCGTAGCAATTATGGCATTGGTTGCCGCTTGTGTGATTGACCCGGGTGTTTATTTTGCCATGAATAGTCCCATGGCGATGTTAGCTCCCGCAGGTACGCAAGATGTGGTCGCCTCTGCGGCCCAAGTTGTCAGTAGTTGGGGCTTCCAAATCACTCCTGAGCAGCTCAACAGCATTGCGAATGACGTGGGTGAAACCAGTATTATTTCACGGGCAGGCGGTGCGCCAACACTGGCAGTTGGGATGGCGTATATTCTTCACGGTGCGCTTGGCGGCTTGATGAATGTGGCATTCTGGTACCACTTTGCCATATTATTTGAAGCATTATTTATTTTAACCGCGGTGGATGCAGGAACCCGAGCAGCACGTTTTATGCTACAAGATTTACTGGGAGTGGTGTCTCCATCTTTGAAACGTACGGATTCGCTACCCGCCAACTTGATAGCAACTGCACTGTGTGTGCTAGCTTGGGGTTATTTCCTCCACCAAGGCGTTGTCGACCCACTTGGTGGTATTAACACCTTGTGGCCATTGTCTGGTATCGCGAACCAAATGTTAGCAGGTATGGCATTAATGCTGTGTGCTGTGGTACTGTTCAAAATGAAGCGCCAAAGATATGCATGGGTCGCTTTAGTACCAACAGCATGGCTGTTAATCTGCACGATGACTGCAGGCTGGGAAAAAACCTTCAGTGAAGATGCCCGCGTCGGTTTCTTAGCTGTAGCAAATAAATTCCAAGCGATGATTGATAGCGGCAATATTCCTGTTCAATATACAGAGTCTCAATTAACTCAGTTAATTTTCAATAACCGCTTAGATGCAGGGTTAACTATTTTCTTTATGATTGTCGTGGTATTACTGGCTCTATTCTCCATCCGCACCGCGTTGAAGGCATTAAAATCTGACCAACCAACTGCGAATGAAGTACCATATGAACCCATGCCAGCCAACTATGAAGAAATCGTGGCAAATACGCGCCATCATTGATTTTCGCGGAAAAGCTTGTCACTGTTTAGGACATATACTCTTTCTCCAAAATAATTCACGTTGGAGCAAGGCGGCCAAGAAGATAATCCCTAGGAGCATACTCCAGTATGTGACTAGGGTTAGCGAATGAAGCCAACGCAGCAACAGCGTGAAGTATTAAGGATAAACTAGGAGCATACATAACAGTATGTGACAGGGTTAACAAGTGAAGTCAACAACGCTGTAGCACGAAATATGAGGGAGAAAAAAATGTTTGGAGAACTGGGAAAAGCAGCCCGCTACCTAGGCCAAGCGGCAAAAATGATGGTTGGCGTTCCCGATTACGACAACTATGTCGCTCATATGCAAAGAACACACCCTGACCAAACGCCTATGACCTATGAAGAATTTTTCAAAGAGCGTCAAGACGCACGCTACGGTGGCAAAGGTGGGTTTAAGTGCTGTTAATCACTTAAAATAGACAAAAAAAGCCGTGGTCGAGTACCACGGCTTTTTATTTTTAACGATTCAGTATAGGATCAACCGTTATTTTACACGTGAAACATATTCACCTGAACGAGTATCAACACGGATAACTTCACCGATCTGAACAAACAGAGGAACCTTAACCACTGCGCCAGTGCTCAGTGTTGCAGGTTTACCACCTGTACCTGCGGTATCCCCTTTCAGGCCTGGGTCAGTATCGGTAATTTCTAACTCAACAAAGTTAGGTGGAGTTACCGCGATAGGACGGCCGTCCCACAGTGTTAAAATACATTCTGCTTGGTCAACTAACCATTTCGCGTTATCGCCAACGGTTTTTTCGTCCGCTGCTAACTGTTCAAAAGTTTCGTTGTTCATGAAATGCCAGAACTCACCGTCGTTGTATAGGTAAGTTAAGTTCATATCCATGACATCTGCACCTTCAACAGAGTCAGTAGACTTAAATGTTTTTTCCAACAGTTTGTTAGAAATCAGTTTACGGATACGCACACGTGCGAATGCTTGACCTTTACCCGGTTTGACGAATTCACTTTCTAAAACGACACAAGGCTCGCCATCTAACATGATTTTAAGACCTGAGCGGAATTCATTGGTACTATAAGTAGCCATGGTGATCCTCTAATTTATAAACTAAAAATGGCATAGCCAAAAAATGGTCGATATTGTAACTCAAAATACCTCATCCAGAGAAGTCTGGATACAACAACTTGCTGAAGCAATCACTAATCCAGATGAATTGCTGCAAATACTTAACCTAGAAAATCATCTTTTATCGAAAGAAGGCAGTGAGGCACGTAAATTATTTCCTTTACGCGTTCCAGTGCCCTTTATTTCCCGCATGAAAAAAGGTGATCCACTAGACCCTCTGCTATTGCAGGTATTAACTGCAAAAGCAGAGTTTGATATACATCCAGGTTTTTCTACTGACCCACTAGAAGAGCAGGATAATGAAATTCCAAGTTTACTGCATAAATACCACAACCGCGCATTATTGCTGGTAAAAGGTGGCTGCGCAGTCAACTGTCGCTACTGTTTTCGCCGGCATTTTCCTTACGAAGACAACAAAGGAAATAAAAATAACTGGTTGATGGCTGTGGATTATATAAAAAACCACACCGAACTCAATGAAATCATCTTCTCAGGTGGTGATCCGTTGATGGCAAAAGACCATGAACTTGATTGGCTCATCAGCCAATTAGAGGCGATTCCTCATATAAAACGCCTTAGAATTCACACTCGTTTGCCTGTGGTGATACCAGAACGCATCACAGATACGCTCTGTAAACGTCTTGCTAGCTCTAGGTTACAGGTCATTATGGTTACACACGTTAATCATGCTAACGAAATTGACGAGCCATTCACCAAGGCAATACAAAAACTAAAACTATCAGGTGTGACATTATTAAACCAAAGCGTATTACTGCGCCAAGTTAATGACAACGTGACGGCTCTGATGAATTTAAGTAATGCCTTATTTGATGCAGGTATTTTACCTTATTACTTACATGTATTAGATAAAGTTCAAGGCGCTGCGCACTTTTTAGTGAGTGATACCGAAGCTAGACAATTGATACAGCAATTACTGAGTAAGGTCTCTGGGTACCTTGTACCTAAGCTCGCTAGGGAAATAGGGGGAGAGCCAAGTAAAACACTGCTTGACCTTAACTTAAGACAGAACTAGAAAGCAAAACGCCCAAACAATTATTTGGGCGCTATGAATTCATTTTAGGGGCATTTATAAACTTGGCCAACCATTTTGCTATCTAATGGAATGAAGCTAGATAACACGGTTTCACTTGGGCTTGATGCACCAAAAATCACGTTACCGCCCATCGCCGCTGCTTTATTACGTAAATCATTTGCTGCACTGCGCATTGAGCTAGATTCATTGTTGACACCACTCAACCAGTTGCTTTGAGTCCCTGCAACCTGACCGAGAAGTTGGCAATCGCTTCCAGGTTGATTCTCAACAAAACGAACTTGTGAGCCTGCCGCAGTCAAATTAGTTGTTGTTGAACAACCTGCTAAAAGCAATAATGCAGCAGCACCAAGCAAGACTTTAATTCGCATGTTTTCCCTCATTTTTCATTGTGTTTTTGCAGCTGGTTTGAAAATCTCTTTAGTTCCAATAGCCTACTAATTGAAATATCTAGGAGGTGATTAACATACAGCGTCATAATTGCCGCACATCACCAGCCGAATAGAGTCTACCACAAATTAATCAAGAACCTGCTCTATTCTTTGCTAATTCAAACCACTTACCTTACGTTAAATATAACCTGCGAAGCAACATTGACGCAAAAATAAATCGCATAACGCATTAATTGTATCTTGTTTTGGGATATTACCTTCATCAATAATTAATGGTTATTTATTAATTAAAAACCAATAAAAAAACCGGCACCGCTAGAAATATAACGATGCCGGTCTTATGGTGGGTAGCCCTAACTTAGTTAGTAACTACTTGAGCTTGATGTCGCCAACTGGCTTACATCATACCGCCCATTCCACCCATGCCGCCCATACCAGCAGCACCTAAGTCAGGTGCATCTGATTTTGGCAGATCAGTGATCATCGCTTCAGTTGTGATCATCAGACCTGCGATAGACGCTGCGAATTGCAGAGCAGAACGCGTTACTTTAGTTGGGTCTAAGATACCCATGTCGATCATATCGCCATAAGTGTCAGTCGCCGCGTTGTAACCTTCGTTACCTTTTGCTGCTTTCACGTTGTTAACAACAACAGAGGCTTCTTCACCTGCGTTAGTAACGATTTGACGCATTGGCGCTTCCATCGCACGCAGAGCAACACGAATACCTACGTTTTGTTCTTCGTTTTCACCAGTCAGTGCTTCCAGTTTCGCTGCAACGCGAACCAGTGCAGTACCACCACCAGCAACAACACCTTCTTCGACAGCGGCACGAGTTGCATGCAGAGCATCGTCAACACGAGCACGTTTTTCTTTCATTTCAACTTCAGTTGCTGCGCCCACTTTAATTACTGCGACACCGCCTGCTAATTTAGCAACGCGCTCTTGCAGTTTTTCACGGTCGTAATCTGAAGAAGATTCTTCGATTTGTTGACGAATTTGAGTAACACGGTTTGCAATCGCAGACTCTTCACCCACACCATCAATGATAGTGGTTGTGTCTTTGTTGATAACGATACGCTTTGCTTGGCCTAAATCTTCTAATGTCGCTTTTTCTAACTCCATACCGATCTCTTCAGAGATAACAGTACCATTGGTCAGAATTGCGATATCTTGTAGCATTGCTTTACGACGGTCACCGAAGCCCGGTGCTTTAACCGCTGCAACTTTAACAATACCACGCATGGTGTTAACAACCAGAGTTGCCAGTGCTTCACCTTCAACATCTTCAGCGATGATTAACAGTGGTTTGCTTGCCTTAGCAACGCCTTCTAATACTGGCAGTAATTCACGGATGTTAGAAACTTTTTTGTCAACTAACAGGATGAATGGGTTTTCTAACTCAACAGCACCAGTTTCTGGTTTGTTGATAAAGTAAGGAGACAGGTAACCGCGGTCAAACTGCATACCTTCAACCACATCCAGCTCGTCTTCCAGACCAGTACCTTCTTCAACTGTGATAACGCCTTCTTTACCGACTTTATCCATCGCTTCTGCAATTAATTTACCCACGGTTTCGTCGGAGTTTGCAGAAATTGTACCAACCTGTGCGATTGATTTAGTGTCTGAACAAGGAACTGACAGTGCTTTCAGTTCTTCAACAGCAGCAACAACTGCTTTGTCGATACCGCGTTTCAGGTCCATTGGGTTCATACCCGCAGCAACCGCTTTTAAGCCTTCAGTAATGATAGCTTGAGCTAGTACAGTTGCCGTTGTAGTACCGTCACCTGCAGCGTCGTTAGCTTTAGAAGCAACTTCTTTCACCATTTGTGCGCCCATGTTTTCGAATTTGTCTTCTAATTCGATTTCACGAGCAACTGAAACACCATCTTTGGTGATAACTGGTGAGCCAAAAGATTTATCTAAAACTACGTTACGGCCTTTAGGACCTAAAGTCACTTTTACTGCGTCTGCCAGAACATTCACACCACGAAGCATTTTCGTACGTGCATCACTACCAAATTTAACGTCTTTAGCTGCCATTATCTCTTTCCTTCAAATTCTTTTCGTTCGTTGAGAAGTTTTAAGTGAAAATTACGCTTCAACAATTGCCAGAATGTCACTTTCGGACATAATCAGGACTTCTTCATTGTCGATTTTTTCAGCTTTCACGCCATAACCATCGTTAAAGATTACGATATCGCCAACTTTCACATCCAGTGCTTTGATTTCACCATTTTCGAGGATGCGGCCGTTGCCAACTGCAAGAACTTCACCACGAGTTGATTTGCTTGCAGCAGTACCCGTCAGAACGATCCCGCCTGCAGATTTTGATTCAACTTCTTTACGTTTAACGATAACACGGTCATGCAATGGACGAATTTTCATTAATAGTTCTCCTATAAATAAAGTCCATACTAGGTAAAAGGACGATACCAGCATGTCTTAAATAAACTAGTACCATGTTTGAGCAGATTGGGGCGAAGAAGAGGGACTTCAAGGGGGGAGATAAAAAATTTTTCATTTTTATCTCCCCATAAATAGGATGGTTTTATGGTTTAGGGCGATCGTCTTTATCTGACGAATCTGTTTTATCTGAATTATCGATTGTAAAAGAAGGATCGTCTTGCTTACGTTGGAATTCCCCCTCAAAAGTATCGCCACGTTGAAAGCCGCCATTTCCCGTTTGGTTAAAACCAGCACCTGGTTGGTAGAAACGAATATGAGGAATTAAGCGCATTACAATAAGCTTTTGAATTGGCGGTAGTAATAACAGTAAACCAATAAAATCCGTAAAGAACCCAGGCACAATCAACAAGAAACCCGCTAAGACCAATGCAACGCTCTTGATCATTTCAGCTGCAGGGCTTTCACCTGATGCTAACTTTTGTTGGATTTGCAGTACATTTTTCATGCCTTGATTTTTCACAAGTGACACACCTAAGCAGGATGTCAAAACGACTAAAATTAACGTCATTAAAACACCAACTTCAGATGCAACCCGCACAAAAATGACGGATTCAATGTAAACGAGAATACATATCAGAATGAGTGGTAACCAGCGCACAAGTTCTCCTTTATTTCAATAAGCTATCGATTATTTTACGCCCCTAGGGAAACCTTTGTGAACTGCATCTAAGAGACAACTATCAATATTCGCTTTTTTCTTTAGTATAGCCATAATAATTGGGGCAGATATAACGCTTTTCAACTCACAGATTTTTTTCATTAATGGCACTTATCTGTGATGAATATCACACAACGTGAAATCTGTTGCATAAATCAAACTATATAGTGATCTAGGTTCAAGGCAATAGATGATTAAAAGCATATCATCTACCCATAAATCAGTAGATCATAATGCTGACAACGTAGTAGACGGTGTTAATTGCTTGTAAAGTTTTACTTTGCAATATTAATCACCTGTGAATTTTGTTTTACGAAGTATCGATTTTTAAAGCGCATAAACGGACAGTAACTGTAATCTAATTAAGAAGGTTCTCATGTCAAACAATACTCGTATCGAAGAAGACCTGTTAGGTAAAAAAGAAGTTCCAGCTGATGCCTATTATGGTGTTCATACTCTGCGTGCGATTGAAAACTTTTATATCAGCGACCGCACCATTAACGATGTCCCAGAATTTATTCGTGGCATGGTTATGGTTAAAAAAGCGGCGGCTTTAGCCAACAAAGAACAGCACACTATTCCACGTAATATCGCGGATACCATCATCAAAGCGTGTGACGTTGTTCTAAATGAAGGCAAATGCATGGACCAATTCCCGGTTGACGTATTCCAAGGTGGTGCGGGCACATCACTGAACATGAATACCAACGAGGTTCTAGCAAACATCGGTCTTGAACTGATGGGTCATAAAAAAGGTGAGTATGAATTCTTAAATCCAAATGACCACCTGAACAAAAGTCAATCCACTAACGATGCATACCCTACAGGGTTCCGTATCGCAGTGTATAATTCTATATTGAAGTTAATTGAGTCTGTTGAATACCTGAAAAAAGGCTTTGAAGCTAAAGCTGAAGAATACAAAGACATTCTGAAAATGGGTCGTACCCAGCTGCAGGATGCCGTTCCAATGACTGTCGGCCAAGAATTCCATGCTTTCGCTACTCTCTTAAAAGAAGAAGAGAAAAACTTAAAACGCAGCATTGAATTACTACTCGAAGTTAACTTGGGCGCAACTGCTATTGGTACAGGCCTGAATACTGCTCCTGGTTACTCAGAACTTGCAGTTAAAAAATTAGCAGAAGTGACTGGTCTACCATGCGTTCCAGCAGAAGACTTAATCGAAGCAACCTCTGACTGTGGTGCTTACATCACTGTTCATGCAGGCTTAAAACGTCTAGCGATGAAACTGTCTAAAATTTGTAACGACTTACGTCTGCTATCTTCAGGTCCTCGCGCTGGCCTTAAAGAAATCAACTTACCTGAGTTACAAGCTGGTTCGTCTATCATGCCAGCAAAAGTTAACCCTGTTATTCCTGAAGTCGTCAACCAAGCATGTTTCAAAGTTATTGGTAATGATATCTGTGTAACGATGGCTGCTGAAGCAGGTCAATTACAATTAAACGTAATGGAACCAGCGATTGGCCAAGCGATGTTCGAGTCTATCTCTCTGATGAGCAACGCATGTCGTAACCTGCAAGAAAAATGTATTAGCGGCATTACTGTGAACAAAGAAATCTGTGAAGCATTTGTATTTAACTCCATCGGTATCGTCACTTATCTGAACCCATTCATTGGTCACCATAATGGTGATATCGTGGGTAAAATCTGTGCTGAAACTGGTAAGAGCGTACGCGAAGTTGTTTTTAGAACGCGGTTTACTGACTGAAGCAGAACTGGATGATATTTTCTCTGTTGAGAACTTAAAACACCCAGCTTATAAAGCAAAACGCTTTGATGACTAAAAATTTATGTTTATCATAAATAATACTTAAAAATAAAGGCACGCCTCTCAACAGAAAGCGTGCCTTTTTTGATTAATACACACACAAATAATTAACATAACAGTTTCATAATTTTAATTTTCATTTTGTCGAGGAGTAAACACTATGTTAGCCGTAGAATTTATTATTGTTCTGCTGGCCATCTTTTTGGGGGCCCGTTTAGGTGGGATAGGTATCGGCTTTGCCGGTGGCCTTGGTGTACTGGTACTCGCAGCTATTGGCGTAAAACCAGGAACCATTCCATTTGACGTTATCTCAATTATCATGGCTGTTATTGCCGCTATATCTGCAATGCAAATTGCTGGAGGTCTGGACTATTTAGTTGCCCAAACCGAAAAATTACTGCGTCGTAATCCTAAGTACATCACCATCCTTGCACCTATTGTTACCTACTTTCTGACACTTTTCGCAGGGACAGGTAATATCTCGTTAGCAACACTGCCTGTTATTGCAGAAGTCGCTAAAGAACAGGGAGTGAAACCTTGTCGTCCATTATCGACTGCGGTCGTTGCAGCACAGATAGGTATTACAGCATCACCAATTTCTGCGGCAGTGGTTTACATGGCATCCGTCATGGAAAATCCAGCAATGGTGGGTGCAGGTAACACAGTCAGCTATATTTCGCTTCTAAGTGTTCTATTACCTGCGACATTCCTTGCTATCATTTTGATGTCATTCATCATCTCTTGGACGTTTAACTCTAAATTATCTGATGACCCTATCTACCAAAAACGTTTAGCTGAAGGTTTAGTTGAACTGCGTGGTAGCCAAGTTAAAGAAATCAAAGCGGGCGCTAAGTCTTCTGTACTGCTGTTCTTGCTTGGGGTTGTTGGCGTTGTCTGCTATGCCATCATTAACAGTCCAAGCTTAGGGATTGTTGAAACACCATTAATGAACACCACAAATGCAATTTTGATTATCATGCTGACTGTGGCGACATTAATCACTATTTTCTGCCGTGTAAATACTGATGCTATCTTGAACTCAAGTACCTTTAAAGCAGGTATGAGCGCATGTATTTGTATTTTAGGTGTGGCTTGGTTAGGTGATACTTTCGTACAGCACAACATTGACTGGATCAAAGAAACTGCGGGTGATTTAATTCATGAACATTCTTGGATGTTAGCAGTTATATTCTTCTTCTGCTCCGCTTTACTATACTCACAAGCCGCAACAGCGAAAGCTCTGATGCCAATGGCATTAGCGCTGAATGTTAGCCCATTAACTGCTATCGCATCATTCTCTGCGGTTTCTGGCCTATTTATTCTGCCTACCTACCCAACACTGGTTGCAGCAGTACAGATGGATGACACAGGGACAACGCGTATTGGCCGATTCGTCTTTAACCACCCATTCTTTATTCCAGGCACTATCGCTGTCGCATTAGCTGTTTCATTCGGCTTCTTATTTGGCGGTATGATCCTATAGTTTATATTAATTACAATTAATCTTATACAGGCCCGTGCAAATAGCACGGGTTCTTTATACCTACCTATAACATATTATTTTTGTTATCCCATATAAAGTCACGTAGGCAATTATAAAAATACAATAACCATTTAGATAAAAAACTCAAACTATTTTTTAATAATATGTATTTAAATATATTACTTTAGATTATAAACAAATCAAAATAAGAATTTTTCTAATAATATATATTAAGGCTATACATATAATTGTAACAAATAATGACTACAATTACGCAATAATAAGTTATCTCATTTTTTCCTTACAATTACCAGATAGAATATAGATTCAAGAATAAAATAAAAATAAATAAAAATTAGAATAAAGTTCTGATATTTACTCCTGAGCAGGTAGTAATGCTAATCCATCTTTCTTGACACATGAATTGAAGGCACCAAAGATAGAAATAATCTATCAAAAATTTAAAATCAATCCGCCATAAATATTGGTAATCATTAACTCATCCTTGTTTAATAACACCCGAAAAATCTGATAATGATAATTTAATTACTCGGAGTAATACGAATTAAATATCAAGAACTTTTCAATAGCAAAAATAATTTATTTTAACAAGATTTATATATTTGGAGGAGGTATGCTAAATACTCAACGAAATAAAAACACAAATGTAACCGTTTATATTGGAACCTTTTTAAAGCACCGCAGAAAAGTGGTTGGTTTAACTGGTGCACAATTAGCTTCTCGCCTAAGAATCAGCCAGCAGCAAGTTTCCCGTTATGAAAGAGGTAAAAATGCCATTACTATCCAAGGTCTTTTGGACATTTTACAAGCTCTCGAATTGCGAAGACATGACATCGATGACTTTATGAAAAAAGTCTTTCAGTATTACTATATCGATGCAGCGTTAGAAGCTAAATTGATCAATTAAAGCCCGATATAAACCCATGAAGTTCGTTCCAGGGGGGTTCTTCCCCCTCCTGTGTGCTTAAAACTCCCCACTTTAAAATACCCATTCAATTTCTTATTTGATTTTATTTCCCCTCAGAAACGGCGCCTCATGATAGCACTGCAAACCGCTATAATTCACAATTGAACATTGTTATGATGGAGAAAAATCAGACATTATTGTGATGGAGTTAACAATGCCTATCCAACGTGAAATTATTTTAAGTCATGCGTTAAATCAATTGGAAATCCAAGGGTTATCCGCATCTACAGAAAATTTACTCAGCGAAATTGAATCTGATTTCTCTACTATTCGGCAGTTTTGGCCAGACGATGAAGCTCTTGTTTATGATTGCTTGCGCTATCATAGCCAGCAAATTGAAGTATGGCAGCGCCAAACCTTACTAGATGAATCCCTAACCCCGCAACAAAAATTAATGGCCCGTTACCAACAATTGTCTGAAAAAGTCAGTGAAGGGCGTTTTCCGGGCTGTTTATTCATTTCTGCATGTAATTATTATCCAGATGCAGAACACCCTATGCACCAATTAAGCCGCCTACAAAAAGATAATTCGTTTCATTTCACAAAAAGCCTATTAGATGAGCTAGATATTGAAGACTCGGAATTAGTTGCTAACCAAATGGAATTAGTGCTCGAAGGCTGTTTAAACCGCTTATTAGTACAAAGGGACATTCAAGATGTCGAGATTGCACAACACCTTTCTGAGGATATCCTGACAATCGCACTGTGCCGTAAAAAAGGAGCGTTAAGCTAAAAAACCAATTAACGCATACTAAACACACACCTTTTGTTGAAAAAGAAAACACTCAGTAAAAAAAGTGTTTTTTTATTAAAAATGCATTGACGCAAACGGCTGAATACGGTTTAATGCGCCCCGTTGCCCGGATAGCTCAGTCGGTAGAGCAGGGGATTGAAAATCCCCGTGTCCTTGGTTCGATTCCGAGTCCGGGCACCACCTTATTATCAACAGACGTCAACCGACGTCTGTTTTTGTTTGTAAAGCCCGCTAAAATCAACACTCTCCCAAAGTTTCAACTCAACTGAATTCTACTCGATTCTACCCACATCAACCCCATTGCGTGGGTACAATTGCGGGTATACACTAGTTCGATAGAATTTTGTACCCACTTTATCTTTCAGGAAGCTCACTATGGCACTGACTGACGCTAAAATTCGGGCGGCGAAACCCGATGTGAAATCCTATAAATTAACCGATGGTGCAGGTCTGCACTTATTGGTTCACACTAATGGTTCTAAGTACTGGCGATTACGCTATCGCCACTTAGGTAAAGAGAAAACCTTAGCATTGGGTTTATACCCTGGTGTCTCTTTATCAGAGGCGCGTTTAAAACGTGATGAAGCAAGAAAATTGATTGCTGACGGTATTGACCGTGCGAACAAAAACGTGTGGCTAAAGCAGCTTCTGATGCTAATCTCTCTTTTGAAACCATCGCAAGACAATGGCATGCCAGCAATAAAAAATGGTCTGAATCACACAGTGAAAAGGTTTTAAAGAGTTTGGAGTCGCATGTCTTTCCTTATATTGGATTACGCGATATCACTACCCTCAAAACCCCTGACCTGCTTATTCCTATCCGTGCAGCAGAAAGTAAAGAGATTTATGAGATAGCTGCGCGTTTACAGCAACGTATCGCTGCTGTCATGCGTTATGCGGTGCAATCCGGTATTATTGGCTATAACCCTGCTATTGATACCACAGGGGCTGTAACGACTGTACAACGCCAACACCGTCCAGCTCTTAACCTTGACCGTCTACCTCAACTCATTGCCCGTATCGATGCTTATAAAGGGCAACCCGTCACTCGCCTAGCCGTGATGTTAAATTTATTAGTGTTTATTAGGTCAAGCGAACTTCGTTATGCGCGTTGGTCTGAAATTGACTTCGATAAAGCTTTATGGACTATTCCTGCTCAGCGAAAGCCTATACCCGGCGTTAAATTCTCTCACAGAGGCGCTAAAATGCGCACTCCGCATTTAGTTCCCCTTAGCCACCAAGCCATCACTATACTGAAAGAAATTTGGGCATGGACGGGTGAACATGAATTGATCCTAACGGGCGCTCATAATCCCTTTAAGCCTATGAGCGAAAATACCGTCAATAAAGCCTTACGTGTGATGGGCTATGATACGAAGACTGAAATTTGTGGGCACGGTTTTAGAACGATGGCGTGTAGTTCATTAGTTGAATCAGGTTTATGGTCGAAGGATGCAGTAGAAAGGCAAATGAGCCACCAAGAACGTAACTCAGTGAGGGCTGCTTATATTCATAAGGCAGAACATATTGATGAACGCCGATTAATGGTGCAATGGTGGGCTGATTATTTGGATGCAAATCGGGAACAAACTATTTCGCCATTCGATTTTGCCAAGTTTAATAATCCAATTAATCACTAAGACTTTAACCATGTCATATAGGAGATCCATTTGCAATACGAGGAGTCGAATAATACGGTAGTATGCCGACTACATCGATTCTTTGGAAAGTCAAAATAAAGTGATTTCGGAATAGCTTATGCCTAAAAACGTATTCATAATTACAATTTTATTGTAATGCATTTTATTTTGTAGCCCATCCCCCACCAAAAGCAAGAGCCTCTGCCCATAAGGGCAGGGGCTTTTTTCGTTTTAACTAACGTAAAAGGAAATCATGATGAAAAATATAACACATTATCGGATCTGTGAGTCGGCTCATCACCTTAAGCTAAAACATCATTAATCACGTTTTAAAGCAGATTGTCTGTTTTCAGCTGATTGGCTTTTTATATCAATATGTTCCACTTAAAGAAAAATAGCTCTCTTTATCAAAATATCGCCATTAATTAAATCACAATACATCAATAATGGAATATGAATATGCGCATAACAGCAACGGCTTCCCCATGCCTAAAATCGGGGATGATTTCTGTTTTTATCACGAATTTAGGAAAATATAACGAAGGAGAGCTGGTTGGTGAGTGGCTTGAGCTTCCGGCAACCTCAAAAGAGATCGAACACTCTTTAATGCGGATTGGCATTGATGGCATTCGCTATGAAGAGTATTTCTTGACGGACTATGAGTCCTCAATTGATGGCCTTTCTTCCTGCATTTCAGAATACAGCCTTTTAGATGAGTTAAACGAGTTAGCCACGCAATTAGCCATGTTATCGCCTGATGAAATTGACCTTTATCAGGCGGCAATTGAAATCGGTTATTCAACGAGTTCAATTCATGATTTAATTTATTTAGCGGATAATTTAGATTCTTTCCAGCAATTAGCGGGGGTCAATAATGAATATGATTTAGGTTATTACTGGATAGAAGAAAGTGGTTGTTATGATTTAGCACAACTTGGTCACTTATCCCACTATTTTGATTATGAACGCTATGGATGTGATGTTTGTCTTGAACAGGGGGGAAATTTTTACAGTGGAGGATATGTTTATCATACGGATGGGTAGATAGGACAACAGAATGAGAATCAAGTAGCTTTAATCCCTTAAAGTGGAGAATAAATAATACAGTGGTATCACAATGACATCCATAAGCTAGAACGTTAATCAAACTAAACTCTATTTTAAGCCATCTTTACAGATATCCGAAAAGATGGCTATTCTGATATTGTTTTTATTTAATTCAAACTATTAAATAGGTGCTTATCTTACTGTGGTGACAAATGCACTATTAGAAGCAGAATAAAACGACGAGTAGTATTTTACATTTGAACACAAATAAAATTAGGGGCTGTCCTAGATAACTAAGATCATCTAGGATAGTTCCATGAGAAAAAGTAGACTCAGTCAGTACAAACAAGAACGGTTACTTGAACTGTTTATTGCAGGCTCCACAGCCCGTATTGCCGCAGAGTTGGTTGGTGTCCACAGAAATACAGCTGCTTACTATTTTCATCGGCTCAGAGTGCTGATAGCTGAGCACGTTGATAAGCACACTTGGTTTGATGGCGAGATTGAACTGGATGAAAGTTATTTTAGTGGTCGTCGCAAAGGTCAGCGTGGTAGAGGTGCAGCAGGAAAAGTGCCTTTCTTCGGGCTTATCAAGCGTGTTGGCAAGGTTTATACCAAGGTCATACCCGAGGCTAAATCGCGGACATTACTGCCAATAATTGAGTCAAAAATTTACCCTGACAGCATCGTCTACACAGATAATTTTGCCAGTTATGACGTACTGGCTGTGAGCGATTTTAAGCATTACAGGATCAATCACAGCACTCAATTTGTCGACAAAAAAGACTGGCAAAATCACATCAATGGCATTGAGAATTTTTGTAACCAAGCGAAGCGTCATATGCGTAAATTTAACGGCATTCCAAAGGCACATTTTGAGCTGCATCTGAAGGAATGTGAGTGGCGATTTAACACACCCAGTGCAAAACAAAAATTAATCATTCTAAAACAAATGGTTAAAGGTAAGATTTAAACCTTATCTAGGACAGACCCTAAAATTATTATTTGCTCATAATTGAGCTCTGTGATGCAATCAAAATAGCACCACAGGCAGTTTTCATCCCTAACTTAGATAGATTAGCGACTATTTATGCTTTTTTAGCCGTAAGGATATTCCAATTAAAGTTTGCCGATGAGCAAGTTGAAGATATGAGTTGTGATAAATTTTTATCATCCTAAGCATAGAAGTTACTTTGGCTTAAAAGATTAAAAGCACCATTCCCAGAAAGAATACCAACAGCATAATGGGCTTATGAACAGCTTTCAAGGCTTGGCTGTTAGAAAGATAGTAAAAGAAATGGAAAAGCGTCAGTTAAGATGCTGTGGGAAGCTTAGTTCAAATTACAAGCCATGTTGGAGGGCTACGAACTTGCTAACTCTCTTGAACTGGGCTTGTGATCTATACAGACCGCATAGCAAATGGTTTACTTTAGGCCTATAAAGCGTTATTACCGACTGCGCCTAAATGACGCAACTTTCTCTTCGTTCAGGATAAGTATCTTTGTTTACTTTGCCCTCCCTCTTGAAGGGGCTCCTTCCCGTTTTTTGAGCCAGCCAATGGTGATTTAGTTATTCAGCCATCCATCGCTAGCCACGACCAATCAATCATATCCAAATGTTCACAGCATTCAGCCAAAAGCGCTCTAAGACACCAGCATCACGCTATTCCCGGAGGCAGCAGTGTACAGTACTCGATAAACATATCCCAGAGACATTTAGCTTATTCAGTCTAGCAACCGATTCTGAACGCAAAAAAATAACATTCATAACAGCGCGGTTATCAACTCGTTTACGGTAAGTGCCGAGCGGATGATTGGTTTTGTGTTCAGGGATAAGCGGTGCTAGTTTTTCCCAGAGTTCATCGCTAATCTGCCAATAACCGCCCACCATACATTACCCTCAGAAATTATGGTAATTTATTATATATACTATAATTCTTTCTGGGATAGGCTCTTAAAGTAATAATTTGTATATTTTATCAATCAGCTCTTCGAGCTGTAGTGATAGTTTAAGTTAATGTTTTATTTTCATTAATATTCTTTGTTTTATCTTCAAAGTGTTGTTTAAAAATTAAAACCTCACTCATTTTTACCTTACCATGCCTATTTCTTTTAGGTAAAGGCAATCCTTCTAATTCACATGTGGTTCTATATAACATAGCTAAATATTCAGCCTTAATACCAATATATAGGGCAAAGGAATCTATATCAATATTCATATTTTAACCTAAATAAAATAACTCTATTTATAGCCATTGGGGTTTTGAGATTGCCAACGCCAGCTATCGTTCACCATATCTTGCACGGAGTACTGAGATTTCCAACCTAAATCAGTAAAAGCTTTATTAGGGCTAGACCAACACTCAGCAATATCACCGGGGCGCCGATCAACTATTTTGTATTGGATTTGTTTGCTTGATGCCTTTTCGAAGGCAGCGATCATTTCTAATACACTAGTGCCTTTACCGGTACCTAAATTATAAATATGGAGCCCTGCTTTTTGACTAACACCATTCAAGGCAGCAATGTGTCCACTCGCTAAATCCATGACATGGATATAATCACGAACACCAGTACCATCTGGAGTTGGATAGTCTGCACCAAATACCATCACTTCTTTATGCCGACCAACAGCAACTTGAGCGATATAAGGGGCCAAATTATTTGGAATACCTTGAGGGTCTTCCCCCATTAAACCTGAATGGTGGGCCCCGATAGGGTTAAAATAACGTAATAAAGTCAGTGACCATTCATCATGAGCAATATGTAAATCGGTAAGAATGCGTTCAACCATATATTTGCTGGTACCATATGGATTGGTTGTACCACCTAATTTCGATTCTTCGGTTAACGGTACTTCTTCAGGTTCACCATACACCGTCGCCGAAGAACTAAAAATGAGGCTTTTCACACCCGCTTTTTGCATTGATGTGATTAAAACCAATGTACCATTAACATTATTGTCATAGTACTCAATCGGTTTTTGAACTGACTCACCCACTGCTTTTAGCCCTGCAAAATGAATCACCGATACAATTTTATGTTCAGCAAAAATGGTATCTAAAATTTTGCTATCACGTACATCACCGACGTAGAAAATAGGTTTAGTGCCAGTAATGGTTTCAATGCGATTTAGCACTTCAGGATTAGCATTGCAGAGGTTATCTAAAATAATTGGCTGCATGCCTTGCTCAATCATCTGTACACAAGTATGGCTACCAATATAGCCAAAACCACCAGTAACTAATACTTTTGCATTTTTCATTGTACTTTCCTAGTGCTCATAAACATAATTATAATCGTCTGACTTGGCATCGATACCATTGAGGATAACGCCAGTGATTTCGATACCGTTTTGTTTAAAGCATTTTAGCGATAGCTCAATATCTTTCACTGTATTGACACCATAGTAGGCAATAAGCAGTGAGGTGCCGACGTACTTACCAATAATCGCGGAGCCCGTGATTGCTAAGATTGACGCGGTATCGATAACCACGATATCATATTGCCCTTTCACCGTGTCGAGCATGTGTTTAAAGCGTTCTCCCATCAATGACTCAGAAGAGTGAGTGACATTTTTACCACGGCAGATCACATCTAGGTTTTCAATCACACCACGGTGAATGGCCGGTTGCGTAATGTCCTGCTGAGCCAAATATTCGGATAACCCCGTTTTATTGCTTAAACCAAAGGCTTTATGAATACGACCTTTACGTAAGTCAGTATCGATTAACAATACTTTTTTGCCTGCATTTGCTAGCACCACAGCCATATTAGAGGTAACAAAACTTTTACCTACACCCGGTGAAGCACTGGTGACCATAACCAGGTTATTACCTTTGTTCATTACCGAGAAGTAAACACTAAACACTAGTACGCAAAGAACGAATGGCTTCAACCGCCGTATCGGCAGGGTTTTCTAACGCGAGTGGGTGCTTGTTACCTTCTGCAATTAATTTCTTCTCATAGTGAGCAAAATGCTGGCTACGAGTAGTCTCAGTGAGAGACGCTTACTAAGCACAAGACCATCCTATGATAAAAAATGTTTAGATAAGGTATAAGTGATGAGGAAGCATCATTCCCACTTATACGTGTTTCATGTAAATTTTATCTATTTATTAATCGTTACCAAAAAGATCTCGAGTATACACTTTATCCGCCACATCTTCGATTTCAGGCACCATCCGGTTGGCTAAAATAATATCGCTGTCCGCTTTAAAGGTCTCAAGGTCACGGTAGACTTTTGAACGGAAGAATTCATCTTCTTTCAGCACCGGTTCATACACAATCACTTCGATACCTTTGGCTTTGATACGTTTCATGACGCCTTGTACCGCAGACGCACGGAAGTTATCTGACCCCGCTTTCATCACCAAACGGTAGACACCAACTTTGCGTGGTGCTTTAGCAATAATTGCGTCGGAAATAAAATCTTTGCGAGTACAGTTTGATTCCACAATGGCGTTAATTAAGTTATTCGGTACATCATCATAGTTGGCTAATAGCTGTTTGGTATCTTTTGGCAAGCAATAACCGCCGTAACCGAAAGATGGGTTGTTATAATGGCTGCCGATACGCGGGTCTAATGACACCCCTTCAATGATTTGTCGTGCGTTCAAACCACGGCTTTCTGCATAGGTATCTAATTCATTGAAATAAGCGACGCGCATCGCCAAATAGGTGTTTGCAAACAGTTTAACCGCTTCGGCTTCAGTGCCATCGTTAAACAGCACAGGAACGTCTTTTTTGATAGCACCTTCGAGCAGCAAGTTCGCAAAATTTTCGGCACGCTCAGAGCGCTCGCCCACCACAATACGAGAAGGGTGCAGGTTATCCCAAAGTGCGCGACCTTCGCGTAAAAACTCAGGCGAGAAAATGACATTGGTGTAGCCGAACTCTTCACGTAAACGCTCGGTGAAGCCGACAGGAATAGTGGATTTGACGATAATCGTGGCATCAGGGTTAATGTTCTGCACATCATGAATGACCGACTCAACCGATTTAGTATTAAAGTAGTTGGTTTTCGGGTCATAATCTGTCGGTGTTGCCACAATCACGTACAGGGCGCCAGTATAGGCTTCAACGATATCTTGCGTGGCACGGAAATTGAGTGTTTTTTCCCGTAGAAACTGCTCGATTTCAGCATCAATAATTGGTGACTGTTTGTTATTCAGCATCGCCACTTTTTCGGCAATGATATCGACTGCCACCACTTCATGGTGTTGTGACAGTAACATGGCATTAGACAGACCCACATAGCCTGTACCCGCAATTGCTATTTTCATATAATGACCAAAATATTATGTGAATAAATCAGATAAAAAATACTTAAAGACTATAGAAAGTGTGAGAAATAATTTATATCATTCTCTTTGCAAAACTAGGGTCAAAAGGTCCTTCTTTTATTTCTAAAATCAATGCTTTGTCAGATAAGCATTCTAAACTATGAATTTCATTAGAGGGAATTTCAACTGCTATAATTGGTGTATTAGCTCCAATTATGTCAGTTTTTATTATGTTCTCATTTCGATCTAATGTAGTTAATTTTAAGCTTCCTTCTAAAATAAAAAACATTTCCCACTGATGTTGTAATTCATGATAGTGAGGCTCGACATAGCTTCCTTTTACTAAGGCTATTAATAATCTTTGAACTTTATCTTGATGGGAGTTATGAAGTAAATAGTGAGCTCTTTTTCTGGGGGAATCTTTAGCTTCAATATAAATATTTTCTATGATTTTATTATCAATATATTGCATTTTTAAATACCTAGTTTTTCCAAAATAGAGGAAGCAATAGCTTTGACATCAAATTCATCTTTTAGTAATTTAAACCCATTATCACCAAGTTTCGTTCTGAGTTCTTTATCTTCATACAAAGAGATCGCTGAATTTAATAGTGCCTCATCGTCACCATTAATATGGATATACCCTGCATTAAAATTATTGATTAAAGTCATTAGATCATTATCATTATTTACACTTCCAAGAATAGGAAGTGATTGCACCATATAACCAAGTAATTTACCTGGAAAGTTATGTGACGAGTGCTCTCTAGCTAATGAAAAAGACCTACATCAACTTCAGATAATAATATTTTAAATTCATCTTGATTTAATGATGGTAAGTATGTTGTATTATGCAAATCCCATTCTACTATTAATTTCTTGATTAAATCAACTTCATCTCCTTGACCTACAAATAAAAAATGTGCATCTTTATAAGGTTTCATGCCTCTAGCTAATTTCATTAAATTTTGCATATCTTGAGCATGGCCTATATTTCCACCATAGAAATAAATAATTTTATTTTGCAATCCTAGTGCTTCTCTATAAAAAATAGAGGATGATGTAGGATTTATTGCGGCCCAATTCCTCAAAACATGAGTACGATAGCTTGAATGATACTGGTTAAAAACAGAAATATTTCTATCGGACATTAACCCTATATTATCTGCTTGATCATAAGATTTTTTTTCAAACCATCGAAAATATTTTTCTAGTAATGAGTTTTTTTTAATTAGCCCTGAATCTATACACCATTGTGGAAATAAATCACGTAAAATCAAATAAGATGGACAATTACATGTAGATTTTATTTTTTTTACTAATGTGCCAAAAAATATTGATGGAGAATAATAAATAATACCTTGAAAAGTACTTTTATTAGTACATTCTTTAATTGCACTCCATGCTCTAGTTGATAACAATGTTTCATTCAATGCTCGTTTGACTTTATTAGTATTTTTTATTTCTCCACTTTTAAACCTCCAAATATTTATATTATCAATAGTATCTTTAGTCAGTTTCTCATTCTGATTAAAGTTGGGTGTAATGACGGTTACTTTGTAGCCTTGCTTAAAAAGCTCACAAGCAAGTTCATGAAACATTTTCGCACCAACACGGGTACTGTGAGGTAGGTAATCATCAATAATAAGAGCTAAATGCATTAGTATTCTTTCCAAACAACTCTTTTCACATAATCGGTGTAGGAGTGAATAATTCTAACAACCTTATCTGATACATTCGGCATACTATAATCCTCAACGATTCTAAGTAAGCGCTCATTTCCTGTTGGTTGAGTTTCTATTATTGCTAATGCTTGCATTACACGCTCAACATCAAGCCCAACCATCATCACAGAAGCTTCTTCCATACCTTCTGGGCGCTCATGTGCTTCACGTATATTTAATGCGGGAAAATTCATAATGGAAGATTCCTCATTAATTGTACCACTATCAGATAAGACAGCTTTTGCGTGTTTTTGAAGATGGTTGTAATCATGAAATCCTAGTGGTTTCAATAACTGAATGTTTGGATGAAACTGTAGCCCTTGTTTTTCTACACGATTTCGTGTTCTAGGATGTGTAGAGACAATGATAGGTAAATTATAATGCTCTGCGACGGTGTTTAGCGTTTTAGCTAATTTAGCAAGTTGTATAGGGGAATCAACATTTTCTTCGCGGTGGGCACTCACGACAAAAAAATTGTCTTTTTTGTAATTTTAATCGAGATAGTACATCTGAAGTATCAATCTGAGACATATAGTAATTGAGAACCTCAAACATCGGGCTACCAGTTTTAATAATTCGGTCAGCAGGTAAACCTTCCGCTAACAGATAATTACGTGCTATTGTACTGTATGTTAGATTAATATCTGCGGTATGATCAACGATACGTCGGTTGGTTTCTTCTGGAACTCGTTGATCGAAACATCGATTACCTGCTTCCATATGAAAAATAGGTACTTTACGACGTTTTGCTGGGATAGCAGAAATACAAGAATTGGTATCTCCTAAAACTAGCATTGCCTCAGGTTGCGTTTTCTCTAATATTTGATCAATTTTAATAATAACTTGGCCTATGGTTTCTGCTGCATTTTTACCTGCGGCATTAAGAAAGTAATCAGGCTTTCGAATATTTAGGTCATTAAAAAATACTTCATTAAGTTCGAAATCATAGTTCTGACCAGTATGAACTAAGATATGTTCACAATACTCATCTAATTTTGCTAAGACTCTAGATAACCGAATAATTTCAGGTCTAGTTCCTACTACTGACATAACTTTTAGCTTTTTCATGTTCTACTCTGTTTTATTTCTATAGTGGATGAAAGTATGTGTCGGGAGCATTACGGTCAAATATCTCATTAGCCCATAACATTACTATCATTTCATCTTCGCCAATATTGGTAATATTATGTGACCAGCCAGGAACAGTTTCCACAACTCTTGATGAACAGCAATCTACTAATAATTCGTAACGTTCGCCAGTAGAAATATTTTCAAATTTAAATAGAGCTTTTCCTTTCAGCACTAAAAATTTTCATTCTTGCTATGATGATAATGTCCACCTCGTGTAACACCAGGTAAAGCTGTAAAAAAAGAAAATTGACCTGATTGCTTGGTTTTGAGCATTTCAGTGAAAACACCTCGTTCATCACTATATTTCGGTATTTCATAACTGAATTGTTTTGGGGACATATAGCTTAGATAGGTGGAATAAAGAGCTCGGGTTAGGCCGATACCTACATCCTCAATAACTAGTGTATCGCGGCTTTTTTTTAAATGAATCTAAAATATTAGCGACTTCACCTACAGTGGTAGAGTAATTAGGAGTTACATTTTGAAAACCATTTTTAGAAGATTTTCGAAGATGTGAGATTAAATGTCGACAAACATCATCAATATAAACCAAGGTTACTTGTGCGGTTGGATCGTTAATTGTAATAGCTAAATCGTTCAACTTATTATAGCAAAATGTTGCAATAAAAGAATTATAATTCGGGCGGCACCATTTACCAAAAACATTTGGAAATTGATAAATATAGTAAGGAGAACCAGTATTAATACCATATTGTTCTATAATAAGCTCAGCAGATCGCTTACTTTTTCCATAGGGATTATTTTTGCAGTGCTTGAGTGGAGGAACTGAAAACTAATGGGACTTTTCTATTTAATGCTGCTAGTTGCTCAGTAATAAAATAGGTTAGGTCTATATTTCCTTCAATGAAATCATACTCACTCTTTGTTCTATTTATTCCGGCTAAATGATAAACAAAATCAGCTTCGCTTAGTATAGATGTCAGGTCTGAACGTGTTGTGTTGCGATCTACTTCTATAATATTTGAATATCCAGCTTCCTTAAGCATAATACATAAATTTTTACCAATAAAACCTTTTGCACCAGTGACAACAATTTTCATTTATACACCCTCAGGTACAATTAAACTGCCAGCTTCTATATCACAAATAAAATCTAATTTACGTAAAAGCTTGATCATTCCATTGATATCTAAACGTTCAGTATTATGTGAATTGTAGTCTTCAATTTCAGATAAATCTCTTTCACCTTCTTCATGATATTTAGAGTAATTTAAGTCGCGGTTATCAGATGGAATGCGATAGTAATTTCCTTGATCTTGTGCGACGAACATTTCCTCTCGACTACAAAGAGCTTCATATAATTTTTCTCCATGCCGAGTACCAATAATATTGACTTGATGAGTCGGTTTATTAGTAATTTTAAGCAGAGCTTGTACTAATGTATCTATTGTAGCTGCTGGTGCTTTTTGAACAAAGATATCACCATTTGTTCCATTTTCGAAAGCATGTAAAACTAAATCAACAGCATCATTTAATGTCATCATGAAGCGTGTCATATTTGGATCTGTAATAGTAATTGGTTGTCTATTGATAATTTGGCGTAAGAATAAAGGGATAACAGAGCCACGAGATGCCATAACGTTACCATAACGAGTAGCTGAAATAATTGTTTTTTTAGGATTAACATTACGTGATTTAGCAACTATGACTTTTTCCATCATAGCTTTGGATATCCCCATGGCATTAATAGGATAGACAGCTTTATCAGTACTCAAACAAACAACACGTTTAACTTCATTTTGGATAGCTGCCTCTAAAACATTCTCTGTTCCCAATACATTTGTTTTAACAGCCTCCATTGGGTAAAATTCACATGATGGAACCTGTTTTAATGCTGCTGCATGATATATATAATCGACGTCCCTAGTTGCATTCAGTATACTTTGATAATCACGAACATCGCCAATATAAAATTTTAGTTTAGAGTTATTGTATTTTTTACGCATATCATCTTGCTTTTTTTCATCTCGAGAAAATATACGTATTTCTTTAATATCAGTATTGAGAAATCGGTCCAAAACCGCGTTGCCAAATGAACCTGTACCACCAGTAATTAAAAGTATTTTATTTTTACACATAATGTTACCAATCAAATTTTATTTAATATAATATTAAGATATGACATTGCTCTATCTCTAGGAGTAGGGAGTAACTTTACTATCTCATTAGATTTTTTAATTAATAGTTCATTTTCATGATGGTTTGTTGCTGCTTCAAAGATGATTCTGGCTATACTATAATTATCTAATGGATCGAAATATCTAGCTGAGTCTTTACAGATATCCGTAATAAATGGAAGATTCGAGGCTAAAACAAGTTTTTGCATTTTCATAGCTTCTATTGGTGCAGCAGAAAAGCATTCCAGAAGGCTAGGGAATATTAACGCATCAATATTTTTATAAAAAGAAGGGCATTGTTCAACGGATATGGTTCCTACTGTTTTAAAGTTTTCATAAGTATGAAAATTATTACTTTTCATTTCATTACTTTCAAGAGTAAATAAAAAATCACACTGAAGATTATATTTTTCTAACAGTATTTTATTTACTTCTACTAGTCTTGATAGATTCTTATGTGGATAATTCCTACCAATAAAACCTAGAGTATAATTAGAGCCTTTACTAAACTTTATGTCTTGCCAAAGATTTTCTTGTGAATAAATAGAAGAAATAGTATTACTAATCGTAATTATTTTATTCTTGTCATAACCTTGTGCAATAAGTGCACTTTTGATATGTTCAGCTTCAACAATCAATATATTACTTCTTTTGAAAAAACGATTTTTTATAAAAAAAATTATTTTTGTTTTTATTTTATTATAAAAGCTTAATTCTCTATATAATAGATTATTTGGATAGGCTATCCATGGTTGTGCAAATCCAGTAATCACACACGCATTAGATGTTTTTTTATACAACGGACCAAATACAGTAAAAATAACATCGAAATTATTCAATGAAAAATTATTTTTTTCTGATTTCAGCCCAAAAACATTGATTTCGTTAAATGTTGAAAAAACATCAAGGTTAATATTATTATTCAAATTTTTTTTCACTGATGTGGATATATATAAACTTATATCAATATCATATTTATTTTCTGTTAATATTTCACTTAACTCATTTATAAATGAAACGGCTACTTGAACCCCTCCTCCTACATGTAGATTCGAAGCATTAATCAATATTTTCATTAAAGCAACCTCTCTTCATATATTGACATGATTTCATCTAAATATAGGTTTGACACAGTGTTCGTCATATATTTCCTGGATTCAGCAATTCTTAATAATATTTTTTCATCTGTGTCATTAGTAACAAGATCTAGTAATTTATTCTTATATTCATATATATCATCACTAGATATCATTCCTACAAAGTTACTGTGTATAATAAACTTAGCTCCTCCGGGAGAATCTAACGATAAAAGAGGTAAACCGGAAGCTAAAGCTTCTACAAAAACATTGCCAAATCCCTCCCATAGAGACGACAAACAAAATATATCATAATCTTTATATTTATATTCTAACTCGTCTGAATATCCTTTAAAAAAAACGTTATTATCTAACTCTAACTTTGTTACTAAAGTTTTTAGTTCATTTTCTAATTCGCCATTTCCATATATATCTAATTTAACATCATAGCCTTCTATCTTTAATTGATTAACAACAGTTATTAAAAACTTTTGGTTTTTTTGATAGGACAGCCTGCCAGCTGTAATAATCTTTATAGTTCTATTTTTCCTTAATTTTTTTTTAAATAAAAAATTTCTTTCATTCAATACTGGATTTGGGATAACCTTGACCTTATTACTAACTTTCCGTTCATTAATAATATCAACCATAGTTTCGGGTGAATTACATATTATTAAGTCTGATAAATATGACTTCTTTTTTAAAAAATAGTCTAACAAAGTAGTTAATACACTCTTTTTTTGATTTGTGGCTAGACTAGTAAGGGTATTTGCCTCTCTTAAAACAATTTTAATTTTTTTATTACCAAGCTTATTATGCAGATTTACAAATAGTAAATTTAAAAAATTGGATAGTTTCTAAAGTAGAGAAAACAATATCTGGTTTTTGTTTTTTTAATATTTTCATTAATTTTAAAGAGTTTGATAATATAGAGATACCACTACAGTTTTTAGACAGTGAGTATAATTTAATAGAGGAATTTAGTTTTTTTTTATTTGGACCTTCATTTGAGCCAACAACATAGATTACATCGATACCATGATGAAAGAAATAATTTGCCAGATTCACAAATACTTTTTCTGCACCTCCACCAGAAAAACTATTTATTAGCATCATAATTTTCATATTCTTACTCTCTTTATAAATATAAATATAGAAAAAATGAACAAAGCTTGTATGTAAATAAGATAATCATTAAACCAGCCATGAACTAATAATATTATTAGTGAATAATAAGATAGCAGATGGATAGATTTAGATCTTAAAAAATAGTTAAATGAGCTAGTAATAATAATTAAAAGCAATGCATATAAAAGAATAAAAAAATAATAAACTGGCTCAAAAAAACCATCCAGAAAGCCCAATTTGAGATTTCCAAGAAACATTAGGGTAAATAAAAACTAGCTAATGTAGCCTGAATTGGTTCATGAAAATTAACTAATGAATCAGTGAGGCTATTAATTATAAAATATAAGTACCATCCATCTGTATAAAACATACCTGTATATCCACTATCAATTTTATTTTTTAATATTTCAGATGAATATAAGCTAAAATATACATTTGAAACATGTTGAAATCTTTCAAAAACAGTTAATAACATATTAAAATACAGATCTAAAAAGCCAGTTGAACTTCTCATAAAAAACATATCATCGAGTTCAATCGCTGAATCACTACTATTAATTATTAAAAAATAATATTTTATTATTCTCAAAATAGGTGATAAAAGCATAAATACAAATGAATATATAAATATTTTTTTGAAATTAAGTTTATTCCAGTATTCAAACAATAATAGTACACAGAGATATATTAAATATCCCATATATCCACTATATAGCATGAAAGTAAAGTAAATAAATACATTTAATTTAAATATTAGACTATTATGTATACATTTAGAATAATAAAAAATATATATCAAAATTAAATACTTTGGTTGAGTTAATGTGATATATAACCATGATAACGTATCGTATTTTAATATAAATGAGTCTATTAGCTTTGGAGGGTAGATAATATTAATTGAGATCCAAAAGAATAAATTAAAAAACCAAAAAATGTGTTTTGTACTTTTTATAGGAGATGGCTTAATAAATTTATTTATGAATAAATAACTACTAGAAACAAAAAAAAATGAAAAAATAATTAATATGTAAGATAAAATAAACTCATAGTAATTTACTAACAATATTCCACTATCGTGCTCAGAGTTCACTCGTAAGTCACCACCAATATAACCTGAAACAATATAGTAAAAGAAAAAAAAAGTATTTAAAAATATATAGATATATAGGAGTAGATTGTATTCATTTATTTTTTTCATGAAGAATACCTTGTAACATACTATCCCATAACTCAAAAGCTTTAATCTCACTAAAATTTTCAAGTATTAACTTTTTATTATTTGTTCCTCTGATGCTATTATTTATTTCTTTTAGATTATCAATATTAAATAATTTAATTCCCCTTGAGGTTAAGTCTTTAAAACTTAATACATCATCACGCATAAAAACCATTTTCTCATAGTATAAAAGAGTTAATATATTCCCTAATCCTTGCTGCCTATTATGATTAAATATTCCTCCTTGTGAGTTTAATAGGATAAAGTTATATTGCTCGGGATGAACCATGTGAGTTTGAAAATAGCATTTTTTAGGGAATTTTTTTTGGGCATATAGTATTACTTCATTAATATATTTTATATTTCCATACGCTAATGGAAAGTATAAAAATTCATTATAATTTAATTTATATAATTTATCAATTATTTCAATATGATTATTAGTTGGGTCACCGGAGTTTCCTACTATAAAATATTTACTATTACTAATTCTAAAATATTCATTACTAATATCAATATCTATGTACTTATGAAATTCTGCAGGTAGTGGATAAAACGCATTAAATCTCTCCCTCTTAAAGTTGTATATTCTGCTTACAAGTTCAGTTTCTCCATCAGTTAATGCTGAAATCCCATGAAATTTTGGTATTACTTTTTTTCTTAGATATTCAGTAAAACGGTCATTTAATGAATTTGTTTTATTTTTATAAAAATATAAATCCCCTCCCCATATCTGCCATATGATTTTTTTTTTCCCATTTATAATAAGAAAAGAAAAATAAATTAATAATAAATACTTCCAGTTATAGAAAAAACCATGAAATATTATAATTTCATATTTTTTAAAACAAAGATGTTTTAGTAAACTGATTATTCTTCTTTTAGTGTTTTTACAACTAAGATCTATATTATTTTTTTTATTTATATTTTTTTTTACTACCAAGGGAAGATAATATGAATTATACTTTTTTGAATTGTAGCTTTCAAAAAAATCATAAAATTTTGAATTATATTTCTCTGGCATTTCACTCATTATATGTAGTATTTTTATCATAATATCTTAAACCATATTATCCTTAAATTATTTTTATATAATATCATGTACAATAAATACTAATTATACATTCGATATTATCTCCCATTATAAAACATGAATTAACTCCACCATTATTTTCATTTAAAAAATAAATCATTATGTTCTTTTTCCCTAACTTTTTTGCATGGGTTACCATATGCTAATATATTTTTAGTTTGATTAGATACAACACAAGACCCAGCTCCAATATAGGTATTTTCTCCAATAATTATTTTTTCTATAATATTACAACCTAAACCAATCATAACATTATTACCAATATCTACATTTCCTGCGATAAAGACATTAGGACATAGTGTAACAAAATTGCGTATATTGCAATCATGATCAACGCAACATGCATGGTTTAATAAACAATGTTCTCCAATAGTAACATTGCAGCTAACTATACTTTTAGCTAGTATTATAGTTCCTTGTGCTATACTTGAACGCTTTGATACTATAGCTAATGGATGAATTAGTATTGGATATATTATATTAGAGTCATTTAATCTATTTACTATTGATTCTCTACTATTACTATCACCGACCCCAATAGCTACATTTATTTTTTTAGTTTTACTGATTTCAATAAGATAACTTAAATCACCAAGAATTTTATAATTTAAAAAATCTCCACCTGATTTTTTATTGTCATCTATAAATCCAATTATTTTATATTCGTTTAATTGTTCAATAAGCTCAGTAATAACGCTTGCATGTCCCGAACTACCAATAATATAAATATCTTTTATTGTAGACATTTTATAACTCGCTCTATCTGGTCACGCTGCAAGCCATGATGTATTGGTAGACAGATGATATTATCTGATACTTTTTTGGAAATATCTAAATCATGTTTTATAATGTATGGATTTTCTTTATAAAGTTCAAAATCTGTAATTAAAGGATAAAAATACCTTCGAGATAAAATATTATTTTCTCTCAACTTAACGTAAAGCTGATCTCTGCTCATTCCGAATTCATGCTCATTAATCAATATTGGAAAATAGGAGTCATTAAAATTAACCCCCTCAACCAGTGGTAAGCATGTTAATCCTTTGATGGAACTGATTTTTTCTCGATATAAATTAGCAATATTATTTCGGATACTAATAGCATTATCAATATGTTTTAGTGTTGCTAAACCAAACGCAGCTTGAATTTCATTCATCTTTGCATTTGAGCCAAGGATTGATATTTCAGTTTCTGATTCATATCCAAAGTTTTTTAGTCTATCTAATTTTTCTTTCATTTCTTTGGTATGGCAAATAATAGCACCACCTTCAATTGTCGAGTATGCTTTAGTTGCATGGAAACTCAAAATTGATAGGTCTCCCCAATTTAATATAGATAAACCATTTTTAGTTACACCAAATGCATGTGCAGCATCATAAATTATTTTTAAGCCATGCTTATCAGCAATTTTTTGAATGGCATCATGATCGCAAGGATTACCATAGACGTGAACCGGTAATATCGCTGACGTATTTTCAGTAATTGCTTCTTCTATTTTTTTAGGATCGATATTAAAAGTATTTGGGTCGATATCAACAAAAACAGGTTTTAAGTTATTGAGTAGAATTGCATGGCTGGTTGCCACAAAACTATAAGGTGTTGTAATAACCTCACCTTTTAGCTCTAAAGATTGTAATGCGGTGATTAAAGCTAATGTGCCATTTGAAAATAATGAGATATAATCAACTTTGAGATAATCACATAGTTCTTTTTCGAGTAGTTGATGATAGTACCCATTATTGGTTAGCCATTTTCTTGACCAGATATCTTCTAAATATGGAGTTAACTCTTCTAATGGTGGTAATAATGGAGACGTTACAGTGATATTATTCATGATTTTTTATTAATTTCTTTGGCAAAATATTTAAGATAAGGTATTGGTATAAGTCTTTTTGCAATAAACGTATACTGATAATATATATGGCTATAGCAATAGTAATCGTCATTGTAATAGAAAACCATGTTGACAGTCTCACTAAATGGGTTATAAGCCAAGCAATTGAGCATGCTGCAATTGCTATTAGCCATATAGGTAACAAAGCTTTTAATTGTATTATCCCTGATAAATTTCCAATCCTACCGTTATAGTATGTATTGATAAATAAAGCTATATAGGATTGAATGACAATTCCGATACAAATAGCATTAATGCCATAAGGGATGGTAATTATTAGAATAATCGTAATGATTACTTTTTTGATAATTTCTAACTTTAGAAAAAGATCTGATCTACCTTTCACTTGTAAGTAATTTAAGTTTATTGCGTGAATAGGGTAAAGCAGTAATCCCATTGCTAATATGCTAGCGAGAAGAGCTGCTGGCTTCCATTCTAGGCCTAATAATTCAGGGATAAGGGGGTCTGCTATTGTCCCTAGTCCAAATAATATCGGAAAAATAACAACAGCAGATAAACGTAGTGTTAATAAATATGCACTATTTAATTTTTGTTCATCATTTTGAATACTACTTAACATTGGATATGTAACCCTTTGTATAATAGCAGTCATGGTTGTAGCTGGGGTTTGTATAAGTTGATTAGCTTGAGTAAAATATCCAACATCTAATACATTGAATTTTTTGCCAATAACTATCTGATAAATATTTTGATAGATACTGTCAATTAGGCCTGATAGCATTAACTTTGAACCAAAGCCAAAGAGGAGTCTGAAAGATTCTGAGCTAAAGCTTAACATAGGTAGCCATCGATGTAACATATTCAGAAAAATGACATTGAAAGTTGCGTATACCAAAGTTTGAGCTACTAACGACCAAACCCCAAAATTATAATATGCTAAACAAAACGCTGTTAGACTACTTATAGTAACCGCTATCAACGAGGCCTTCGCTTGAGTTTTAAAATCCATCTTTATGGATAATTTTGTTCGTTGAATAATACCGAATGAATTAATTATCACTACTAGTGCTAATATACGCGTTAAAGAAGTTAACTCAGGTTGATTATAGAAACTGGCAATATAAGGAGCACAAAAGTACAGAAGGGTATAGCAGACTAAAGCAATTCCAATATTAAAGTAGAATGCTGTTGAGTAGTCGAGTTCAGAACGGTCAAGTTTCCGAATTAATGCAGAACTTAATCCACTATCTACGAACACTTGGCTAACGGCAATAAAAACAGCCAACATACCTATAAGCCCAAAGGCTTGAGGTCCAAGTATCCGAGCGAGAACTAACATGACTATTAATTGAATGAATTGAGTTACCAATCGTTCAATCGCACTCCACTTAAGGCTTGAAGTGGTTTTTTGTTTTAAATTATGACTCATATTATTATTTTAATAACGATAGTAAATATTCGCCATAGCTATTTTTAGCCATTAATTCTGCTCTAGTGAACAAATCTTCTCGTGTTAGCCAGTTATTGTTATATGCAATTTCTTCTAAGCAAGCGACTTTATAACCTTGCCTTTTCTCTATAGTTTCTACGAACTGGGCTGCTTCAAGTAAGCTTTCATAGGTTCCAGTATCTAACCAAGCAAAACCACGACCGAGCATTTCAACATTTAATTCATTTTGTTTTAAATACATTCCATTTAGCGTTGTGATTTCAAGTTCTCCACGATGAGAGGGCTGAACTTGTTTTGCTAGTTCGACAACTTGATTATCATAAAAATATAAACCGGTTACAGCAAAGGCTGACTTTGGTTTTTTAGGCTTTTCTTCAATAGATATAACTTTTTTATTATCATCAAATTCAACGACACCAAATCTTTCGGGATCTTTTACCTGATACCCAAAAACAGTCGCACCTTTTTGACGTGTGGCAGCTTCTTTTAGTTTTGGAGTAAATGACTGCCCGTAAAAAATATTATCCCCCAGTACCAAACACACACTATCCGAACCAATAAACTCTTCACCGATAATAAAGGCTTGTGCTAAACCTTCAGGTTTTGGTTGTATTGCATATTGTAATGAAATACCAAATTGTGCACCGTCACCTAATAAACGTTCGAAGCTGCTTTGATCTTCAGGGGTTGTAATAATAAGTATTTCACGGATCCCTGCTAACATAAGTACGGACAGAGGATAATAAATCATAGGTTTATCGTAAATAGGAAGTAACTGTTTAGATACTCCCATCGTTATTGGATATAACCTTGTACCAGAACCACCCGCTAAAATAATACCTTTCACTTTTAAGCCCCTAGTCTTTCTCTATTATATTTATTATTTTGAACTGACTCACACCATTCTGAGTTCTTTAAATACCATTCAACTGTTTTGCGTAGACCCGTTTCAAATGTTTCGTCAGGTACCCAGTTCAGTTCATTTTTAATCTTTGTAGCATCAATGGCATAACGTAAGTCGTGACCTGGCCTATCAGTCACATAAGTAATTAGGTCTCTATAATTCTCAATATTATTCGGTTTGTTTGGTACGAGTCCTTCAAGGATGCTACAAATTGTTTTTACCACATCAATGTTGGCTTTTTCATTGTGACCGCCAATATTGTAAGTTTCACCAATCTTACCTTCAGTAACTACTTTATAGAGCGCTCGTGCATGGTCTTCTACATATAACCAATCTCTGATCTGTTGTCCGTTACCATAAACAGGCAGAGCTTTTCCTTCTAATGCATTTAAGATGATTAAAGGGATCAGTTTCTCAGGGTAGTGGAATGGACCATAGTTATTAGAGCAGTTTGTTACGATGGTTGGTAAACCATAGGTACGTAGCCACGCTCTGACTAAATGATCACTAGACGCTTTTGACGCAGAGTAAGGACTACTTGGCGCATATGGTGTTGTTTCAGTGAAAAGATCTGTTGTTGATTCAAGGTCGCCATAGACTTCATCAGTGGATATATGGTGAAAGCGGAAGGCGGCTTTTTTATCTGTTGGGAGTTGATTCCAATATTGGCGCGCTGCTTCTAATAATGAGTAAGTACCAATGATATTGGTTTGGATAAACTCACTAGGGCTATCAATAGAACGGTCAACATGTGATTCGGCTGCTAAGTGCATTATGGCATCGGGTTGATATTGCTTAAATATATCCGTAATTAATTTTGCATCACAAATATCTGCTTGAATAAATGTATAGCGATTATTTTCACAAACAGAGTTAAGCGACTCTATATTTCCTGCATAAGTTAGTTTGTCGACATTAATAATAGCGTCATTGGTATTATTAATAATATGACGAACAACCGCAGAACCAATAAAGCCTGCACCACCAGTAACTAATATTTTCATCTTGGAGTAATAAGTCGTATTTTGATTGTGAAAAACAGAGTGCTAAAAGTAGTTATCTCATGATTTTGGCACGCTACCGCCCCGGGCTTACAGCTACCTGTTCACTGATAATTCTTAATTTACTCAACTAATTTTGGTTATTATACCCAAATAAGCTTGAGTGAGATAGTTGTTAACTAAACTATCTATAAATAAGATATACTTACAGATAAATATTACTGTGATCCCCTCCCCCAACTTTAGTTCCGCATCCTTTTGATATTTCATTATTTTCAGCTAACAGCTGATATAGGTTGGCCTCTTAGATCTCCAAAAAGTTGATATCACTTAAATTAGTGATTATTGAAATGGTATAGTTAATTTGGCAACCATGCCCGTAATTGGTGAACTTGCAAGCAACCTGACGATAAAAGTGATTCATCCATTTCAACTTTTTCCCTTGGTAAAAAGAGAAGGTAAACCTGATGCACCTTGGTTTGCGAAAGCTTCCCACTGAACTTGTTGTTGAAATTGTTGTGGGGAGAACAATGCACCTTCATTCCATAATAGCCGGTAAATTTTCATTCAATGATCCTTTTATTTAAGCAAAAGCAATTAGCATTGTGACTTTTTTTCCTAAATAACAAAGAAGTAAGGTGCAGCATTCTGATTTAGATAGTAAAGCATTCTTGATATTTTGATATTTTGATATTTTGATATTTTGATATTTTGATATTTTGATATTTTGATATGCTACCGCCCTTAGCCGTAAACCAAGGCTCATAAGGTAAAACGGTAAATTATTCCGAAGCAAATCCGTCCTCACAGATCATAAAGGCGACGAAAACTCGCTTTCACATCAAACAATTTATGTTAAATAAATATGAATACTCACATATAGAGTTATGCCCCCTGTCAATAACAGATAAAAGGTGGGTATTACGCAACTCAGGGCGCATGTCAGTGGATTCATTACCTTCGACAACAGCATGACTTAAGCCTCTGAGGACGGTTGTGCATATAACAGTGGCATCAGTTTGCCTGATTGATTGCCATCCGCAAGGCAATTACAAAAGTGTCTGAAGTGAAAGCATAGCGTTATCAGATATGAGGTTTGTCATGAGAAGGAATATCAACACAGTGAGTAGCACGCGTTAACGATATTAATCCTTTTGATCCTCCATATTACTTTGCCGTGCTTATCGGCTGAACAATACATATTCATCCATAATAGTTGTTAATCCCCCATTTTCGGCTTGCCTATCAATCACCCATTCCACAAGTTGTTCTTTGGATTTCAACTTAAGTGTATGGGTCCAATCGTCTAATGGTGACCCTAACAGCAAATCATACCAACATAACCAGACCAATTTCGGACGTATTTCCGGATCATTAAATTGCTGAAATAAACTGATTAACTTGTTAGCAAAGGAGTGCTGTTTAAGACGCGCACATTCACTGAGCAGTATCCCTTCCAGCATAGGGTGGTAGCGTAACAGCCGTTCATCAATATGAAAACTCAGGTTTAAATCCTCTTCTTCGGTGAGTTTGTCAGGGTAGGCGTTACCATACACCAGTCGATAGAGACGAGCAGGAATAACCGCCACCTGGCAGGCTTCATGACTCGAAAAACGAATGTACGACACCATCAAATAGTGACTGTTTTGAATGAGTGAATGACACATCCCCTGGCAAATGGACAACTTCGTATACCCATTTAACCAACGTTGATAATAACTCAATAACTCTTCATAACGAGCGGGCAGCTTTTTCATACTCTCGGTACTCCATAAATTAATTCATACAACAAATTGGGGTTAAATTGAATATGTTGACTTCGAAAGGGTTAATACCGAGAAGCCACAAGACGCGCTTGCAGCCATTGATCTACTTCACTCTTTAACCAGCGAGAGCTACGCCCCAGTTTGATGGGTTTGGGAAACTCCCCCTCTTGGATTAATTTGTAAAACCATTTATCCGTCAAGCCGGTTAGGCGGGTTATAAACTTCATATCAACGAATTGGTCATCTAGTAAGGGAATGGCTTGAGTAGTCATTATTGAACTCCTGTCTTTAACGTTAAAAGGCAGAAGGGATATCGATAAGTGTTTTAGGGATATCTCTCTTCCAAAAGATATCCCCCTCATGTTTTTTATTAGCGACTACATCCAAAAGAACGCTCACCATCACTGTAATCTTTCGAGTACGTTTTAGCTAAGTAACGACAACGTTGGTTAAGCTTCTCCACCGCAATGTCATTGTGAGGCGCGTTACTGTCTAACCAGGTGCAGGCATTATCCGGAAAATGCACTAAATAGCGCTCAGCAGGGAAATCGACATCAATAGCACTACACCACGCTTGTTGCACGAGAGCACAAAGCGTATTGTCTGTTTTCCTGAAATCACCTAGCCCGCAATAGACGTCCTTATTGACAAGCAGTAAAACGTGATAGTGCTTTTTGTGATTAATCTCCCCAAACTCACGAACCCACACATAGAATAACGGGCAAGTATGATTACGTTTCCACGCCTTATTTTTGCGTTTTAAATCCGCCTGAATTTTGGCTTTGAGTGAACCGAAAAAACGCGTGATAGCCGCAGGGTCTTCACGATGTGGTACGTCGGAAGCCGGAAAACGTAAATCAACCCGGATTGCCGTGAGTCGATGGGTGATGGATAGTGCACGGCGGAGAGTACGGTCTATCTTGCAAAGATAATCTTCGTTGTAGGTATAACGGGACATAGTGTGATCCTCAAGTCTGTGTAATGTCATACCCAAGGCATTCGTTGTAAAAAAGAGGTAATTCACATTCCCCCATCACAAAACGTGACAGTGTCATGATTAGCAATATTGATGAATGATACAGATAGAGTCCGGTGATTTTCCCTATCAAGAACGATACCTATTGAGTGACGATGAGAGGAGTAGTTCTATTGGGTTAAGTCGATGAGGATGTTGATACCCCATGATACCCATAATACTATACCAACGTATATTGTCACAAAAAGAGTGAGAAGCACCCGCGAGTTATCACACCTTCAGTCCATTTTAGCCGCCATTTTTACTCGGAGATTAGCCCTTTTTCTTCTCTGATTTTTCCCCAAAAAACCGTCCTGACATTTAACTTTTCTACCATTTTGACTCCACACGGCAAGCGCGCATCACCTCAAAATCGATGTTTATAGACTAGCGATAACGGTAATTTAGTGAGTCTATTGCCTAACAAAGCAAATAAATTGGCAATTTTAGCGTCAAGTTGGCATTCGTTAACACTTGTTTTATTTTTTATTTATCTTCAGAATGACGTAATATCACATTTTATTTTTCTTTATCTGTTATGATATACGCTCATTTTGTGACTTAGTTTTTAGCTAAGTTTTATATGGAGAAATTATGGTCAAGGTGATTAATTGGATAGACAAAAATGCAGACATTCGCATGTTGCGATTTATGTTCGCTTTATCATGGTACAATCGCAAAATTATTATGGGTTTCCTAAACTAACCCAGAAGCTACCCGATATTTTTCACAGCAAAAACCTATTAAAACAAGAGATCAATCACTACTTCAGCGCCATTGAATCGAGCGAAAAACGGCAAGCAGAAAGTGAAAAAGCCGAGCGGCTATACCATAAGAATATTTTATCTATCTCCCCTCATTGAGTGGCTAAAAAAAGACAAGGAAGCCTGTGCATTAATTTGGGGTCTGCTGCACTTAGGCAGTGATCCCTTTTTAGTCTTGCAAAACATTCATGACACCGCCTTTAACCACCAAATTATCAATACCACCTTCCCCACCTCGCATGAAGAACGATTCAGCCTCATCGTCATCTACCTGGATTTTCTGTATTTTGATGAGTTTGCCCCCCCCAAATCGGAGTACAACGATTTTTTAAAGCGCCAATGGCTCCAGCTCAGTGACGGGGTTAAGCCGTTTAAATGGCTCAATGAAACATCAACTGAAGGGATAGAATGGGCTTGGCAATATCTGGTGGATTATCACAAATCTGAGCATTTCGATGCAGGACGAATGGGAATTGACTCACTCCAATACTTTAATCCGATAAACCCAGAGGAAAAATACTTAGCGATATACAGCGTATTAAAGCTCTGGAATAGCCATCACTTCGAAAAAAAAATGCTGATAAATAATCTGAATCGTGCTTGGCGACAACGACAGTTAAGAAGAGAACGAACAAATAAGAAAGCGATTAATTGCTATCTTGATATTACCGTTAAAGAAAAGCTCGATTTTTTGGTGAAAAATAAACGATGTCAAATAAATGAACTGCTAACTGATTTGATTAATGAAGAATATGACCATGTTAAAAATCTAAAATAATCTCAAATATATATTATTAACTTGAATAGCCACAACCATTCTTTCAAGGAAGTAATATGAACCACCAATCTGAATTAGGGAGGGTAATTTCTGCCTTTCCATTTTCATTTAAAAATCAATTTTTTAATCAACTCAACCAGCTAATCAGTTACTCCCCTACCATCGGCTTGATGGGGAAAACGGGAGCTGGTAAATCCAGTCTTATCAACGCACTATTTCAATCGTCACTATCGCCTGTGAGTGATGTTTCAGGCTGCACACGACAGGTTCAGCGCTTCAGTATGACGATGAATAACCATACACTCACCTTTGTGGATTTACCCGGCGTGGGGGAAAGCCTTGAGCGAGATAGAGAATACCACCAGCTCTACCGTAACTTATTGCCAGAACTGGATTTAATTATCTGGGTACTCAAAGCCGATGATAGGGCATGGTCTTCTGATGAACAGTGTTATCGCTTTCTCACGGAGCAATGTGGTTACCAATCTAAGCGATTTCTCTTTGTGCTGAGCCAAGCCGACAAAATAGAGCCCTGTCGTCAGTGGGATGAGCTGTGCCACCAGCCATCCCATGAGCAAGAGGCTAACTTAACATTAAAGCAACAAGCCGTCATAACCGCCTTTAAACCGCATCATCCTGTGATAACAGTTTCTGCGGTCGAAAACTATCAACTGACTGAATTAGCAGAGCAGCTCATACAGGCGCTACCGGTGCAAGCCAGTAGCGGGGTAGCTAGGCAACTGAACAGCCCTTACCGGACGCAATCCGGTGGAGAACGCCGCACGTAACGATTTTGGTCAATGTGTCAGTGATATTGTGGATACCTTAATCGATATCATTCCCTTGCCGCCATTGATAAGAAGTACGGTTAACACCGTTAAAAACAGTATCGTATCCGTCGCTAAATCCCTGTGGAGCCTGTTCTTTTAACTTCTTACATTACCCCATTAATTATTACTCTCAGCGCCAATCCTGTTAAGGATTGGCGCTTTTTTATTTCTTTTTATTGGATATTTAATTTATGACAAACACCACTGAATGCACTATCACAATGGCATTAGTCCCTGATGAACAACGCCTTGATTTTTGGCTCAATCACTTCGGAAGCGTGAAAGGCTGGATCACCTTTGAAGTGGTCATCTTTACCACAATGGGGCAGTTTTGTGATGACTACCATGGCGGATATTGGGAATATTGCACCTTATCCAATGGTGGCGTCTTTATTTATCCCGATTTACCTCAAGAGACACTGACGCTGTTCAACCCACATAACGGTAACGAAGCCAACGTCAGTTGTGAAGCGCAGGCATTACCGTGTGTTTGATGATGTACAGTTTATGGTCATTTCAAACGGAAAGTGACATCCTCGTCGATCGCTTTTATCAATTGCGTGATTATGCGGCGCAACACCCAGAACGTTCCGCCATTTTCCATCTAATCGATTAACCACGTCCTTATTTACGCCTTCGTATTATCTGATTCATTATAAAAGCATCATCAGACTAACCCATTAATTAAATTACATTTATTTTTATATCTATATTATTTTAGTGAATCAATCATCAGAATGAGTCACTAAAAATGATACTCAATACACCTATCATTTCTAGAAAGCTCTGCACCGCAAGGTGTAGGGCTTTTTTGCTTATTACGGTCTATCAATATCGACTGAATTGGAGTTCTATTATGTTTACCTTACAAGAGCAAGAATCAACTGTTATCAAAACCAATCTCGTTCACTCCCAGTGGCCGTCATATCTTCTGGCGTTTCTACTTTGGGACGGTACCCGATTGGCAACGTATCGAGGGCGATATTTTTAACATGATGGCGAAGCTCTGTCATCGCTATCAGGGCGCGTTTTGGGAGTTCACCATGTTATCGAATGGGGGGGCTTTTATCTGGCCTGAGATGATTGAAATCACCTTGCCGATGTTTAACCCTCATAATGGTAACGAGGCTGAGTTAAGCCCTGAAGCAGCCGGTATCGCAGTCTGTCTAATGGTGTATAGCATCTGGTCGTTTAAAACCGAGAGTTCTGTGCTGGTAGAGTATTTTTACCAACTTCGTGACTATGCGATGCAACATCCCGAGCAAGCACAAATCTTTCACCTAATTGACTAAGTTATTGATAACGCTTTAATACAGCGTCCACCAGCTTATCACCTCACTTATTTCCTTTATCTTATTTTAATTTATCAGTGTTATCACTGAGGAGGCCCCCTATGTCTCGTTTAGCTTCTCGCTTTGGTGCGGCGAATAGCATTCGCCGTGACCGCCCGTTAACTCTCGAAGAGTTATTTCGCACAGTACCCAGTGTGTTCTCTGAAGAGAAACACGATTCTCGTAGCGAAAAGTATACTTATATTCCTACGATTACCTTATTGGATAGCCTGCAAAAAGAAGGCTTTTATCCGTTCTTTGCATGCCAAACTCGTGTGCGAGATGAAAGCCGTCGTGATCATACTAAGCATATGTTACGGCTCCGACGTCATGACCAAATTACGGGTAGCCAAGTGCCTGAAATCATCTTACTTAATAGCCATGATGGCTCCAGTAGCTATCAGATGTTACCGGGCTTTTTTCGTTATGTTTGTCAAAATGGACTCGTTTGTGGCGATACCTTTGGTGAAGTGCGCGTGCCGCACAAAGGTGATGTAGTGTGCAAAGTGATTGAAGGGGCTTACGAAGTGTTAGGGACGTTTGATGCCATCACAGATAAACGCGAAGAAATGCAAAGCTTGGTATTACCACCACCAGCACAGAAAGCCTTAGCACAAGCAGCTTTGACGTATCGCTTTGGTGAGGAGCATCAACCGATTACCGAAGAACAAGTATTACAACCTCGGCGCTTCGATGATAAAAAAGACGATCTTTGGACAGTGTACCAACGTTTGCAGGAAAATTTAATCAAGGGAGGATTATCAGGCAGGAATGCCAAAGGTAAACGCGCTCGCACGCGTTCAGTGAATGGAATTGATGGGGATATTAAGCTCAATAAAGCGTTGTGGGTACTGACAGAACAAATTCATGCTCATTTTGCTGGACGCGAACAACTATAGCCACAGTATACGTTAAATAATGGGATCTTACGGTGAACGCGATGAAATTATCAGAACGGCAACTAAAAACCTTGAGTAATGTGAAACTCAATTATGGCTCACTCTGCAACAAAAGGACACTCAACTCGCTGGAGAAAAAAGGAATGATTCAATGGAATACATCAAACCATTGGGTCTTAACGGAGTTCGGTTTTCATATCAACAACATGAGTAAACGGCGTTGTTTATAAAGCGTTAACGCTAACATAAAGACTTATCCCGTATTTTGGTATTTGATAATATCGAGCACACTAATCCATTCAATAACGGAGAGAATTCTTTAAACATCATTTTATTCCCTTCCATTTTGACTCACTCTCTCATCAACTCTTTTTCTTATTTAAGCACCAAAACAACAGTTGATCGATTACGCCGATCGATAACCGTTTATTGATAGTTACGATCGATATTACCGATCGTATTTTAATTATTGATAGGTAAAACAGATCGATTAAGTTAAACTGTCTCACGCTAAATTATCTTTATGTCAGTGATATCAAGGTGATTGAGTCAAATCTTTCATGCCTTCCACTGACATAACGCGATTCAACCATACTTAATGTGATATTGATTAAAAGGAAATCAATCATGAAAAAAGCGTTTATTGTTCCCGCCCTAATGGGGTGCATTTCATTACCGGCATTCGCTAACACGGATGACAGTAAAACGGGGATTTATGTCACGGGGAAAATGGGTGCATCCATTGTGCAAATGTCTGGCCAGCAGTTTGTCTACAGCGGCTATGCTGATGCCGGTGATAATGGTACAAAAAATGGAGATAGCCATCGTACGGGTGTATTTGGCGGCGGACTTGCGTTGGGTTATGACTTTTCCAATCAGTTTGATATCCCTGTTCGGGCTGAATTGGAATTTATGGCGCGTGATAAAGCGAATTCAACCTACAACATCCGCGACCGTGTGCGTAATGGCGTACATCAAACTCGTGATATTAAAAACCAAATCAAACTCAATACGTTAATGGTCAATGGGTATTACGACATTAAAAATAGCTCAAATTTCACGCCGTATATCTCTGTCGGGCTAGGCTATGCGACCGTGGATTTTAAAACCACCCGCGCTGATGCTTATACCCCAGGGCTCTATTTGCATGATACTCACTCGCATACCGTCAATAACTTTGCCTGGAGTGTCGGTGCGGGGGTGAACTATGCCATCAATGACGATTGGGATATGGGTCTAAGTTATCGCTATTTAGATGCCGGAAAAGCCGACATCACGACAGGGGTAGGCGATGGGGAAAACACCTCAAAAATCAAAGTGAAGGCCAACGATATCCTATTTGGTTTGACTTACCGATTCTAATCTCTGGCATTCAGTCTTATAGATTACCCTCAACTTACCTAGCCAACATGCCTTTTTGATGTTGGCTATTTTACATCCTAAAAAAGGTGGTTACATGAACTCATCTTGTTTTATTAAATACCTGCTGATTGCTTTCGTCATTAGCGCAATTGTCGTTGTTTATAATTGGATTTCGCCTACCGGTCATATCTACGGTGTTTGGGCAGGGATTAAGTTTTTCGTTGTCATGGGCTTAGGAACAGGGCTGGGCATGTTTATCGGTAATGCTATACGACTCGCGATTATGCCAGATTACATCACAACACGCGAAGGTGCGATAGGGCTGATACAAGCCAAGCTCTTTTGGGCTATCGGCCCTCAAGTCATTGGCTGGTTTGTCGGGCTAATCCCTGTGTACTCTTTCTTTTATGGCTGAATATCCAATGAAAAATCGCAACCTATTTCGTTTATATCTGCTTCTTTTAAGCTTATTCCTGATAACCAGTTGTTCAGAGTCGCCCAAAGAGGTTTTTATGCATCAATGTGTTAACAACAGTAATGCCTTTAATAAACAGGAATGTGAATGCGCATTCACTCTTCTGACTAAAAAATTCCCTGAAGACAAACTCGCCCAATTTATGGCATCAAAAATCAATACGGCACAATCATTAACGGAAGAACAACGCCAATATCTCGGTTATTCCGCCAAAGCGCTTCAATATTGTTCTCGATATCGTAGAGGTTAAATGATGATGAAAAAAATACTATTAGCCTGTGTTCTCATGAGCGGCTCACTAAGTGCATTCGCTATCCCCAATTATTGGTCGGCAACCTTCGCACAAGGCTATATGGAGTACGGCATCAGTAATGATAAACATCTCAGTGTTATTCTTGCCTGTAATATTGCTGCTGATGAGGAATATGATAATGGCGTTTATCTTTATCAAGATGGACATCCTATCGATACAAACAATATCGCCTTTATTATTGACGATGAAGTCTATTACATTCCGGAGGAAACCAAAACGCGTAGTGAAGGTAATGCCTGGACTCTCTTTACGCAAGCGATAACAAAAGCGAACTCATTTGCAGTGTACGCCAATGATAAACCGATTGGTCAGTTTACCCCCAATCCAAAAAACAGGGCAAAAATTTTTGCCGACTTTGAATGTAATGCCGTATTTTATCGCGATATTGCCCACTGATCCCCCTTCTATTTTATTTATCGGCCCATCAAAATTGGGCCATTTTTCATTGATATCAATCATCTCATTCATTATCATTGTAAGAAACCAAATAAACAGGCCTCCATGTGGATCCCTGCTCTTTTCGATATCATGGTGTATCATTATTTCCTAATAGAAATCGAAATCATATTCTCAAAAAAGAGATCATTTTGGTGCTCGGCAAATACTATTTTAGGGACTGAGGGTACAATTGAGGGTACAAATTAAACCAAATTTAATTAATTTTTTTAAATACATGATGTTATGATAAAAAGTCGATTCCGAGTCCGGCACCACTATTTAAAGAACCCGCCCAAAAGGCGGGTTTTTGCTTTTGTATTTTCAAACACTCATACTTAGCTAACTAGGCTAAAGACACGGAATGGCCTTTACTCTCCTCTAAACACCTATTTCTCTATGCTCTCTGTTTGCAAAGCTATGAGTAATAAGCCTATAGACAGAATATAGATATAAAAATAACCATAAACCAAAGTTAATTGGCTTAACTTATGCTAAATAATTAGGGGGAAACTAGAAAAAGTCAAACACTAAGGTTTATAACTAGATTATTATTCTCACCCTTTTCTCATTTTATCCATTAAATGGCGATCACTCACTCTTATTACGTGTATTTACTGGACTGTTGTCTCATTTAAAAACCTAAAAATAAGTTTTTATATTAATAGTTATTCAAATAAACCACTAAAAAACCATAATATCATTTTTTATTCCCATCTATTGAGCTAAAAAAATAATCAAATACAATATTAAACAATAAATAATAATAATTTGTAATGAGAATGTAACCAAGCCTTAATGCAATAAAGTCAACTAAACCTTACCGAGCAATTCACAGCCAATGCTTAACATACTGTTAAATAATAAAAATAGCTCTCAAAAATAAAAAGAAAAAACTATATGTTTAAAATAAAACTCTGCATATGAATCTGAAATAAGTGACTTAATATTATTTTTAATTAAGGAATACCTTATATTCTAAAATTTTATTTTTGCCATAATTTACTCTTAAAGATAAACATAGTTTTATGAATCAATGATACTAGGGTCAAGTTTCCACATGAAAAAGAAAAAAAATACAACTTATTATATCAGCCAGCTAGTTGGTAAATGCCTACAAGAATACCGACAAGAGTTAGGTGTTAGCGGTGAGAGCATTGCAAAAGAGCTAGGTATTAGCCAACAGCAATTATCCCGTTATGAACGAGGTGAAAATGCATTAACCGTAGATGTATTGTTTAAATTTATTCTTATACTCGGTATTAACTTCCCAGATTTTTACCATAGGCTATTCTATATCGTTAGCCATCATCCTAAACTTTCACACCATATCACTAATTTAAATGGTTTTGGTTGGGAATTAGATGATTTGAAAGACTATTATAATTCAGCAATTGTCTAACCTTTGGCATAAAGAAATATTGTTTAATTTGTTTGTTTTATATTATTATGAAAATTATGGAGTTTGCCTATAATCGATGAGAGCAGCACTATGCCTACCCCTTCTCCGACTGCATTTTCAAGGATAACTCGCACATCAGGACGCACAAACAGCATACTCACTGTCACCTTCCCTCTGTTGTTTATCCTAATAGCAACATTATTTTGGAGCGCAGAACGCATTGTCCAACAAGAAACTAAGCGGTTAGAAGTCGATTTTAGGTCACTAATAGGCTATATCAATGAGCAAGAGAAATTTTTAAGATCGTTAAATAAGCAAAACCAAGACCTATCAGAGCTAGTTGAAAGCCGAACTTATGCAATACAAGAGCAATCACTACCAACCAAACTATCATTACACCTACTCGAAGGTAAAGAATCTTTAGTCGCAATGCCATTCACGCTAGCTTGTGATAAAAGTTTAGAATGCACCAAAGTGCCCAGCATATTATTTTCTCTGGGGCTTATTTAGCTGATTATTATTCCACGTTTTGGGGGGGATCCTATTTCCCAGCAGCCGCTGTATTTTTTGTCAATGAGCACGACCAAATTAGTATTAGTGTTCCTTCTGTTGGCACTGTGTTAGGAAATGAATCGATATCTCCAAATTTATATTATTCCGTTATTGATAACGTCAGGAAAAATTTACCTGCTATCCATGCCCAGTTTTCAGAATCGCAACCGACTGACTTAAAACAAATTATTTGGCTACGCCCAGTGCCTTTTGATAATATTCTCATCGGGATTATTCCAGCCGGTTTTGATGAACATTTATGGCAAAATGCTCATATTTCCCCTAAAAATATTTATGCGGTCAGTATGTTAAGCCAAGCTAGGTTAAGTGTGCTGGAACGAATGTTAAACCCCACACTCACACATCAATTTTGGCTGATTCATACAAAATATGGTCAGCTACTTGGCACAACCCAAGCGCCTGAGGAAGAAGCATTAGAAGGTATTTTTTATACCAAAGATGGTCTGGTTCTTAAGCTTTCGTCTAAAACTGATGAATGGACTGGATATTATAGAATTAGTTATGCTGCTTTTTTTGAAGACAATCTGTGGTTTCCTATCAGTTTAGTTATCGCTCTTTTCTTTAGTTTATTTTGTGGATGGGGATATCACCGCTGGTACCAACGAAAAATATTACAACCCGCAATAGACTCCCAGCAAGCCATCTTAGAAAATGAAGAATTCAACCAAGCGCTTATCGCAACAATCCCTATCGGCTTATGTGTAATAGATAAAGAAACCCAGCAGTTACGCTTCGCAAATGAGTTAGCTCGTTACTGGCTAAAAATAACCAATATATCTACTCCCCACGACTCAAATGAATATAATGAATTACTCGTCAAGGTTCTTTCTGACACAGAACACGTTAAAACAACTTTAAAATCAGGGGAGCATGTCCTCTATGTTGTGAGTACAGCAACTTATTACCAACAGCGTCCTGTTATTTTATGTGCATTTACTGATATTACCATCCAAGCAGAAACTGAAAAACAACTTGATGATGCTAAGCGGCTTGCAGAAGAAGCCAACCGAGCTAAATCAACATTCTTAGCAACAATGAGTCATGAAATACGAACCCCACTTTATGGCCTAATCGGCACGTTAGAATTACTCGCAAATACTTCTCTTTCATCTCAACAAGCTCATTTTATTGAGAGAATATCAACAACGTCCCAATTACTTATGCAATTAATTGGCGATATTTTAGATATTAGTAAAATAGAAGCTAATCAAATTCAAATTCATAATCAGCCATTTGATTTATTAGAATTAGTACAACAAACTGTTCAACTATATCAAGGTATTGCTCAGCAAAAAGGGTTACTCCTATTTGCTATTATTGACCCAAGTGTGCAAGCAAATAGAATTGGTGACTCTGCTCGACTGCAACAAATCTTAGGTAATTTACTCAGTAATGCAATTAAATTTACCCACAAGGGTACGGTTACTATTGAACTTAAAAGAAGTAATAATAATATATTAATACGTGTCAGTGATACCGGTGTTGGAATTAGCCCTGAACAACAAATAAAATTATTTGAGCCATTTTATCAAGCTCATTCAGAAATTCATGCCTATGGCGGTACTGGCTTAGGCCTATTTATTTGCTCTAAACTTATCAAATTGATGGATGGGCAAATAAGCTTACAAAGTGAAACTGGGGTTGGTAGCTCGTTTCTCGTAACACTACCTTTAGCTCTCGATATACAGCAACCACATTGGCTGCCGCTAAAAAACACCAATATATGGTTACAAACCCCAAACCCATTATTGACTGAAAATATAACGCAATGGCTAAAACGGTGGGGAGCTAATGTTTATTTCACAGAAAATAGCCTCCCCATAGATACCTCATCCGTTATTGCTGTCGGCATATTAATTCCATCGTTTCCTCTGCCGACTCATTGGGATGGACAACAATGGGTAAGCCCTGAGATGAATTTTCGACTATCCGAATTAAATCAGCAGTTATTCTTACTACAAAATAATAAAGAACAGTTACCCCTTATTTGTCCAACATCTCGTATACAAACTCATATGCATAAATATCCGCTTCGCGTTTTAATTGCTGAAGATAACCCCATTAACCAAGTTGTTCTACAAGAGCAGCTTGAATTACTCGGTTGTAAGGTATTTATTGCCAATGATGGTGAAGAAGCATTGGTAATTTGGGATAACGAAATTGTCGATATCATCCTTACAGACGTTAATATGCCTTATCGTAATGGTTATGAGCTTGCACAACAGCTACGCAGTGAAGGCGAAACATGTCCAATTATTGGTGTTACTGCGAATGGATTAAAAGAAGAAGAAGAGCGATGTCTAGAATCTGGAATGGATTCATGGCTTGTAAAACCTATAGAGCTAGAAACCTTAATTCAATTATTCAACCGTTTATTCCCGATTTACTCCTCCTCAACTTTAGAAACGGCAACCCTAAAAATGATTAACCCACTAAATGGAGAGGATAGAGAAAAAATTATTCATCATTTTATTACCGATATTGCTCAATTTTGCCGAGCTGTCGAAGATAATAATACTGATGAAATAAAGCAGTTATCCCACCGTATCCGTGGCGCATTAATTAGTGTTGAACAACGTGAATTAGCTAATGAGCTTCGTGAGTTTGAGGCAACATTAGATTCACAGGCATCAACACACATTGATACTCAGGTTAACCAGAATATTTGCAATCAATTAGCTAATTGGATAAAAAAAATCAGTCAAATAAATGGTGTGTAAGGCAATAACTGATTAACGCTTGATTATTATCAACACCCAATTTACGCATTGCGGCATTTTTCTGTAAGCTGATAGTTTTATCACTGCGGTTTAATTGCTTAGCAATATCAACAATAGGCTTACCTTGAACAAAAAGTCGCAATACCTCAAGTTCACGAGGTGATAATGTCTTTACCCTATCATTTAATGTTATCGCATTACGGCTTTTTAATGTCGTTGTCATATCTGCAACAGGAATACGATATTGGCGGCCTTGCCCCGCTAATGTGATAGCCTTCATCAGGTCGCTTAATGGTGCCTCTTTTGACACCACCGCGCTCACCCCTGAATCATATAACATTTGTATAATCATTGGGTTAGAAACCATCGTTAATACAATCACAGCAATATTTGGGTATTGACGACGTAAAAATTGAATATAATTCTGGCCATCGCTAGATTGGGTATTATTAGGCATCATATAATCAGTTACGATCACATCAACCTCATTTTTTTTCAAAAAAGAAAATAGTTCAGCATCCTGAGTGTAGGCACCTAAAATTTCTAAATTCATTGATTGAGAAAGTGTATCTTTCAAACCTGAAAGCACAATGGGATGATCATCAACTAATACTAATTTGAGTTTTTTCATTTAATAATACTCAGCATCAGAATATGTATATTCAATATAACACCATAGAAAAAATGTCAATTAACACTCTTAATATGAAACAACAACTCGAACTGTTTTAGAAAACGGACCTGAAGCGATGGTGCTGCCTGCAATCTTGCTTAATGTCGCAGTAAAAGGGACACTAATCGGTGATTGTGGCATGATTTCGCCAATACTGTAACTTTCATTATAGTTAATATCAGTTGAATTACGGGTTAATAGTGTTTGTAATCCATTACCCATATCAAGATATTTTCCGCCTAGCACCGTATTATTATTTGGTTCAAAACGAACTGATATATTCAGCCCTGTTTCGCAGTCCTGTGGCACTGACATACCTAAATTAAAAGTTCGGCTAACCACATCTCCCGCATTCATTTGTTTAGGTGAAATCGTGTCAAAGTTTACACTCCCCCCATTAGAAGCCGTAATATTCACCGCCGGCGCAGGGCAGAGTAAGGTTAAGTTACCTTTAATTCGCACATAAGTTGGTCCGCCTAAATCCTTGCCTAAATAATCCACATGAGTTCCTAATAAAAATAACCCAGTATCAAAAGGTTTAAGAGCATTAGCCCCCTTGTAAACATAGAAGTTATACATGAAAGCAATATTACGTGTAATTCCTGTCTCTGGTTGACTCCAATACCCTAAATAAATATTTGGAACAGTTGGGTTAGTTATCGTTACTGGATTAGGCGATGAAATTGCATTTTGTTGTGTCACACTGACACCACTATTAATCAACAATGTTTTAATTGCATTCGGCATTGTATTTTTAAAGTAAACAGCATTAGTTGTACTTGATGAACCAGTAAACTCACATCTCATTGATATATATGAGCTCATTGCTGATGTCAATAAGGTACCATTTGGAATTGAAGCACTACTATTTGCAATATCAAAGGTTAATTCTTGTTCTATAGATGTAGCTCCTGAACTCGGTACACAATTATTAACTGCAGCTACTGATTGAAAACTTAGCAAAAATAAAGATAATATAGCGAATGCATTTATTTTTTTCAAAATTAACATAACTTACCTCTTATCCTTTTCATTTGACAAGGAACAAGTTGTATTACATGTATATTTCAATAAGTTTGGTGTTCCATAATCATCAATATAAGTCACAATCATTTTTGGTGATTTCACTTGTTTATCTGATAGTAAATATGTTGCATTGCTATTTGGCTTCACAACAATTTCTTTAAAATCAGGAACTTTAGATTCATTATCATTAACATTAATCACAACAATGTGATAGGGAGTCGGGTTAGTTAATTTTAATGATTTTCCCACTTTCTCCACTTTCAACTCTTTTTGCCAATCATTATTAGGGTATTTTTTCAATTCACTCGGGCGATAAAATAATTTAAAACGTGATTGAATAACAATTTCAACTGCATTTTCTAGCTTAGTTTTCGGTGGAATACCCAAGACATTAAAATAAAATAATGACTCTTGGTTGTTCGGTATTTTCACATCATTTTTTGATAAACTAATTCTAACCTGCTTCTTTTGATTTGCTTCAACACGTTGTAATAAAGGCAAAGCAATCAGTGGTTCTGAAATTTTTTCGCCATTTTCATTTTCGATCCATGACTGGACTAAATAAGGATCTTTTTTATCAATATTTTCAATCACAACGCTAACACCTTTACTTGCTTCATCATAAATAACGCGAGTACGGTCAACAGAAATTGATGCATGTGTGTATGTGCTAATTAAAATTAAAGCACTCATTATTAATTTAAGTTTTTTCATAATTTTCTATTCTTTATTACAGGTTATATTTTTACTGGTTAAATGACTTTGTTTACCTAGCATAATTCGACATGACTGGTCACCACTCCATTTAACTATTAATTGTTGGTCTGGCTGGAAGCCCGTTAAATAAACTTGCCCTTCCTCTGCAATCATTCCCAATACATTTTTATTATCAGAGCCATAAACTAAAGCACCAAATGGAGGCGTATTGCCGTCAGAGAATTTAATTGTGACTAACGCTTTTTCACCTACTAATGTATTGAGTTTTGAATAACCAACCGCACCATCAGTTAAATTTGATTCAATCACACTATCATCAATGCTGACATTGTCTGGTACATTATTAAGATCCACATACTGGGTCGACCTATAATAGGTTGGAACATTACTAATTGCGGCTAAACCAAACCCATTCGTGACTGATTCATTTTTATTAATTGATACCCCTTTAGCCTTATCTGTATCAATAACCATACGAGCTTGGTTATCATAAACTCGTCGGTGTAAGACTGGGCCTTGGCTGGTAATGGTCAAAGAGCCGTCTAGAGAACCACTTAATGAATGGTAGTCTTCGCCATAGGAACCCGTTAGTTGTGCAGTACCATATTGCGTGTCACGATAAACGGATGCATTCATTGTTGCATTTTCAAAAAAGTCTTTACTTGATAAACCTAAACTAACGTTATTATCATTAATTTTAGAATTGTAATTAATATTACTATTATATTTCTTATCAATATCATTATAAGAACTAAAGTATTGAATCCGTGAATTTCTTTCACCACCAAATGGGACGCTTAACGAAAGGTATGCTTGCTTAGAGCGCTTACCTTTTACGTAACTACTTTCACCGACCGATAATGATAAAATCGCATTATTTATAAAACTTGTGTTAATTGTTTTATTAAACGATAAATTAAGAGTATTGTTATTTTTTGATTCTTTCCAATAGCTTTCCCGTGAGTAACTTAAACTTATATCAGCCTGTATATCAGGGAGTTGTTGTGTAAAAGAAGTCGTAAATACATTTTTCTGCCGATAATGTGGTGTTAACGGAGTTTCTTTTAAACTAATATAGTCATTCACTGACATAAAGCCTTCGTTAGAAAACTGATACCCTGTTAAATCCAGTCGACTCGAATTTGAAAAACGTTTTGCATAATTAATACGGTAACTTTCACCAGTATGTAAAGCGACATCCTGTAGTTGGTTTCTCGACTGTGTAATATCAAAAGATATTGCACCAAAGCGTTCCATATTTACCCCAACACCCGCATTATAGGCATGGTATTCATCATTAGAGGTTGCGAAAACACCACCAAAAATAGACAAATTGTTGAGGATCCCCCAAGAGGCTTCAGTTGATATAAAATCATCATTAATGTTTTTATATCCCATTGGGTCTAACCGACCTGCATTTAGTTTATATTGCACCATGCCTGGGCGTGTTAAAAATGGAATATTAGTCGAGGAAACTTGGTACTCACGTATAGAGCCGTCTTCCTCTGTAATTTTAACATCAAGAGCCCCCGATAAAGAGGAACTTAAATTATCAATTGAAAAAGGCCCTGGTGCTACTTTCATTTGATTCAAGATACGTCCATTTTGCGAGATAGTAACCGTCGCATTACTTGTCGCGGTTCCTGTGACACTCGGTGCATACCCTCTTAGAGAAGCCGGTAACATGTTATCATCAGTAAAGACACTAACACCGTTAAAACGTACAGAATCAAATACATTGCTTACTGTATAATATTTACCCGCAAAAAATTTTGCAGATAAGCTAGGTAAATCTGTAAATAAATAAGTTTGTACCCATTTAAAATTATCATTTTTATTATCATTAAAATCTTTTTGGTATTGATAATTACTGCGGACACGCCAACGCCCTACATTCGCACCAACAGAACCGAATGAGCTAAAATTATTAATATCTCGAGTATTCTTATATTTAATATAGTTTTCAACAAGGTTGTAATCCAAGACGAGCGCATTAACCCCAACTTCCCGCTGCATAGGCGGAACCCAATTGTCATCAGAATACTGAAAGTAAGCTTGAGGTATTGAAAGCATTAACTCTTGCTTTTCATCATCGAATCTAGCCTGAATGTTTTGATCCTGTGATGTAAGATCATAACACTGACCATTTCCCCATGTAGGCACTTCTTTAATAAAATCTTCTTTTAACCCAATAACTTCTACTAAGCTTCTAGAAATACAAGGTTGTATCTTTTCATCTTTTTTTAAAAAATTTATTTGATCAAAATAATTAATTCTTCGACCATTTACCGATACATTAGAAAAATAAGAACCTTCACTAATTTTATTTTTCTCAAATGCACTTAGATCTATATTAGTATTACCCAAAATAGATAATGCGTCTTCATTAAATTGAACAGAATCCGCATTAACATAGTAAGTGTAAAACAATAAACTAGATACTAAACTAGTCACTATGTTTTTATTAAAATTGTTCTTTTTCATTAGCCGCAATATTCTATAATGGATTTATTGAATGAACTCATATAACTGAAAATGCTGTGAAGCAATTGCTATACACAGCATAATCAGCAAATATAAGATTTATTGTTTTTTAATATTTTTATATTAATACTTATTGGTAATCTAAAACGTAAGCGACTGTAGATTTAACAGAACCGGCTGTAGCTGCACCTAATGCCTGCATACGAGCAGATAAATTAATAACATTTGTCCCTGCATTTAAGCTTTGCTCAACAGTATCATTTGTTTTTAAATTTGTTCCACTTGCATTTTGGAATAACACACCAACATTGGTAGCAGTACCAGTATTTGCCCATAAGGTGCCTGCAGCATCCATTTGGCCCATGAATTTAACTGTTACTTTAGAATAATCAGTACCACTTGCAGTAGGGTCCAAAATACAATCTGTTAATTCTAATGTAAAATCAACATTTGGACCTTGTGAACCAGCTGTTTGTAATGATGCCGCTGGAACAGAACCTAATTGAACTTCTTTATTAACAGAAGAAGGTGCAATAGTACAAGCACCAGTATTCACTGTACCATTAAATTCAATAGTACCACTTCCTACATCTGCAGCGAATGAAGTTGATGCAGCAGTGAATGTTAATGCGATAATTGAAGATGCTAATAGCGTCTTTTTCATTTTAAACCCTTATTTCATGATATTATTAATATATACTAAGGTAATACCTTAGTTGGTACACAGTCATACCAATAGTATTATTGATATAACTAGAATTCAGTTAACTTTATTCGTATCATTATTTTAATGACTTGAGATGTCCGATAACATGTGAAGTAATATAACTACTAACATGAACCGTAAATATAAGGAGCTCCTTAAAACAAGCACTAACCTTCGTTTTTTTTATTTTTTGAATAAAAACCATGACTCAATAATGAATTATATTCAGAGGTCCAGCTATTTGATTGTTCTATATCTTCAAGGAAATAATGAACACTGACTTTAAGGAAGTCTGCAATCATAACTAATGAATCGATATCTATTCTGTTAATACCTCGTTCATAGCGAGAAAACTGTTGTTGACTAACATTCAAAGCCATTGCCACTTCAGTTCCCGTTAGCCCATACTCCCTTCTAAGCTTCTTTATTCTGCTCCCTACTATTTTGGCAATAGGATATCTAGCTGCCATTTTTATTTCCTTTCTGAAAAATACAAAGTAGATACTGAATAACATAAGAATAACTAACTGCGAGCAATACTAATTAAATAAAATAAAAATAACAAACTCACATACGAGTAATAAATAAAACCAAACATTAATTTTATTTATTAAAATCTCTGATTTTTGACTATTAATATATGATTTACCCTTAATATAAGTAAGGTTTATGAAACATTATCTAGCGAACTCGTCATTTTTCGGGTAAACACCATCACTAAATATAGTTACTTATCTCACACATCCTAAAAATACAGTTTTTTTATCTAACAAATCTTCAATGTGAAATGTTATCGATTAACCAAACGTTAACATTTTCTTTTTGATGGAATTTTATATCCCCAAGATAGAGTGAAACATACATCTATAAAATAATAAGACTTAAAGCTATAAATAACTAAATTGATTGAAACCATGAAAACAAAAAAGCCCCTCATATTCAATATGATGAGCTTTCATGAAATAAAATGAGGTAACGTTAACGGTATGAAAATAATACATTTACAGTATTACTAAATTGCCCTGATTTAATTGGATCATTACTTTTATTCGATAATTCAGCAGTATATTGGTAGTTTCCAGGTCGTTGCTGAGAAATTTGACCTTTATAGTAATACTGGTCAAAGTTGATTTCCTGTCCTAAATTTTTATCCGTAATTGCAATTTGTAACCCATTGTCAAACATCAAATATTTTTTATTCACAACACCACTGTTACTTTGAAAAGCCACGCTAACTTCAAGTGCCGCTTCACAAGTGGAAATAGGCGTTAACGTGATATTAAAATTCTCTTTAACCGTTTTACCATTATTGAATTGCTCAGGAGTAAGCTCTTTAAAATCAACGACTTTATCGCTCATTGTTACTATCGGAGTGGGACAATAATTAACCAACTTCCCAACTAGACGGATAGTATATAAGTCTCCTATACGTTTCCCTACTCCATCTGTATGATAACCAATAACAAAATTTCCTGTATCAAAAGATTTTAGCTCACCATATCCTCTTTTTAGCGTAAACACATGCCATAATCCAATATTTTGTGTACCTACCCCCCAAGAACCTACTTCTAAACGCGGTGTGTTCGGCGCCGTGATCTCAACAACCTTGCTAAGGCTATAAGAATGTTGATAAACCTGAATACCACTAGATAAGAGATATGCCTTAGTCTGGGCTGGCGTTTGGTTATAAAACCAAATCGTTCTATCAGCTACAGACCCCGAAAAATTACATTCCCATGCCATCATCGAGCGTCCACTGCCTAACTCAGTGCCTGTAGGAATAGGACCAGGAGTTGTATTCATATCAATCGATATCAAAGGTAGAGGAAACCAGGCATTCCCGCTGCCAGGTTTACAATTTACCCCCGCATAAGACGACGCTCCTGAGAGTAATAATAAAGACCCTAATATGCCTTTAATCAGTCTTTTCTTGTGATCTTTTTTTGTATGATTAAAGCTTTTCATTTATTTTTTCGCCTGTGGCAATAACTGGCAAGATTGTGATGAATCACATTGGTATTTATTAAATTTTAATCCGCCAAAGTCATCAATATAAGCAACCTCAAAACTGTTTAAAGATGAGTTTTTTAATGTGACAACTGCATCACTGAAAGGCGTAACAACAGTTTCTGGAAATTGGTTATCCTTGCTTCTATCCACATTAATATTCGTAACAATAATATTAAATGGTGTTGGATTAGTTAATTTTAAGCTTCCCCCTTGCTTAGCGACTTTAAGATCCTGTTGAAAATCTTTATCGGCAGATAATGGGTAATTAATTCCTTTTGGGCGATAGAACAGTTTCAACCGTGATTGGATGGTAAACTGCACCACATTCGCTTCTTTGCCTTGTGGTGGGATTCCAAGAACATTGAAATATAATAAACTTTCTCTATCTTGCGGTAAGGTGTTCAGCCCTTCCATATGCGTAATTTTAATTTGTTTTTTCTGTAGCGGCCCTATTTTCTGTAAAAAGGGTAGTGCCACTAAAGAGTTTGTTAATTTATCGCCTTTGGCGGTTTCTATCCATGTCTGTGCTAAAAATGATGATGTTTTATCTTGGTTATCAACAACTACACTCGTACCGCCATCCGCTTGATTCAAAATAATACGAGTCCGGTCAATCCCTAATACTGCGTGGGCTTGCGTCATTACGCCAGATAATAAAACAACCGAAATTACCTTTTTAAAGAATGTCATTTTTCACCCATTTTTTCGTTATTTTACTGATTGCATATGATGGCATCACTGCTTTTTACCAGAATACTGTCGGCAGAGAAGCTGCATGACTTTCCTTCTCCCCAGTTGATACTTAACTGGTCGCCCATATTTAACCCTGTTAAGTAAACAATACCGGATTCTGCAATGATCCCAGAAACTTTATTATTCGAGGTATTTGTCACCACTGCGCCTAGTGGTGGGTATTGGCCATTCGCCAATTTAATCCGTGAAATTAATGATTTGCCGATGTCAGCATCCATTTTGATATAACCAATAGCGCCATCCGTCAGTGCCGTTTCTAAAACGTTATCTTCAACGTTAACAGTATCCGGCAAGTTGTTAAGATCCACTTTATATTCCATATTGTAATAAGTCGGTACATTACTGATGGTCGCTAACCCAAGGTCATTGGTGATGGCATGGCTATTTTCAATGATGACACCTTTCGCTTTAGGGACATCAACCACTAAGCGAGATTGGTCACGATATGTTAATCGATGCGCGGAAATACCATGTTGAGTCGCTGTGATTGAACCACTCACCATAATACTCGCTGAATTCATTGAGTCGGATAATGCCCCACTCATTTGCAACTGCCCTGTATCACCACTGTGTGAAATAAACGCATTCACACTTCCTTGAGATAAACCGTCTTGAGTTGATGCTGCCAGGTTATAGTTTGTATCTTTATTCACATAATTACTGTAGTTGACATTATTAGTATAGCGCTTATCTTGATCACTATAAGAAGCAAAGTAAGAGATTGAGGCATTTTGGCTTTCAGTCTGTAATGGCCGACTTACCGATAAATAAATTTGATTATCTGTTTTATCACGGGAGTTACGCGATTGATTTAAAGATAAAGAAACGCTCCCTCCTTTCATAATTCCTTCATCAAAGAATTTATTTAATCCAATGCTAAAATAGTTATTTTGTTTGCCGTTCCAATAGGTTTTGCGTGATGCTGTAATATTCGCACTCGCATTCATAAAATGTAATTGCTGTGCATATGACAGTGAAAATACATGTTTATCTTTATCCAATTCACCTTGCGAGTTATCACTAAAGTTCTTTTCAACAAAATTAGATAATGAATTAAATGTACGGTCAGCAAAGCGGTAACCAGTTAAAGTTAATTGCCCATCAATACTCGGTAAATTTTTAGCGTAATTAATACGATAGCTCTTTCCTGTTTCTCTTGTACCCACATCGGCATATGATTGAGTTACATCAACAGAAAGAGCACCTATGAAACCTAAGTTTTGACCAACACCAAGGTTGATTGCTCGATATTGATTGTTTGATGTAGCAACCAAGCCACCAAACACTGAAGTGTTGTTGAGAACCCCGATAGAACTTTCAACTGTTATAAAATTCTTATCGATATTTTCATTATTTTCTGGCGAAAGTTGCCCTAAATTCATGGTATAGCGCACTTGGCCTTTACGGGTCAAAAATGGAATATTCGTGGTAGTGTATTGGAACCTGGTTTCTTTACCATTATCTTCAATCACAGTAACATCAATTGTACCCATCACAGACTGGCTCAAATCTTTAATAACAAAAGGCCCTGCGGGTACTTTAATTTGGCTAATAATTCGCCCATTTTGAGATAAAGTCACGGTCGCATTCGATGCTGCAACACCAGTTATTTGCGGTGCATACCCTCGGAGGTTAGGTGGCATCATACATTCGTCAGTAAAGACACTGATCCCTTTAAAGCGTACACTATCAAACAAATCAGATTTAATATAAATCTCGCCGACAAATAATTTTGCCGATAAACTCGCCATATCTCTGAATGCATAAATTTGCTCCCATTCAAAGCGGCTTTTTTTATCATTACTGCTGTCAACTAGCTTATTTTCATATTGATAATTCGCACGTAAACGCCACTCAGCAAGGTTAGCACCCACATTACCAAATGCGCTGAGGTTATTACGATTACCAGAATCTTTTCGGTAAAAATTATTATCACTAACCGTATAATCTAAAATTAAACCAGCAATACCGTAGTCACGTAGCTCAGGACTAATCCAAGATGAATACACCGCTACAAGGTATTTTTGTGGAATAGAGATTGTCAGAACTTGATCGCTGTCATTAAAATCGACAGTGACATTTTTATCCAACGCACTAATATTGATACAATGGTCTTCTTCCGAAGATAGTAATATTTCTTTTGCATCTTCAGTTAATGGAAAGCGTTTAATAACACTCGCTGTAATACAAGGTTCAATTATTCCATCATGGCTAATAAATTTAATTTTTTCGCCACGTAAAATTCTCTTTCCATTTAAAACAATATCTGTTTCATACAAACCTTCACTAAAGTTATTTTTTTCAAAATAGCTTAAGTCAATATTATCATCAACAGATAAATTCAGTGCATTTATATTAAATGTTTCTGCATTAGAGTATCCACCACATACAAGAAGTGAAATGATATAACAAATATTTTTTTTCTTAAAATACATGATTTCACTCTTTTAATTAAAAAATGCAGAGAAAATGCTTTACGCCAAAACGGCGTAAAGCAATTGGCAAGTAAATAAAGATGATATTACTCGTAGCTTAATACATAGTTCGCAACAGAATTAATACTACCGGCTGTCGCTGCACCTGTTGATTCTACTTGGGCAGATAAAATAATTGTTGTTTCTGCTTCTTTTAATTTTTGCTCTAAAACATCACCAGGCTTGATTGCTTTTCCATCATTATTAAAGAATGCTACGGCAATATTATCTGCACTACCTGTATTTGCCCATAAAGTTGATTTAGTTGCATCTGGTTGTCCATTAAATGCAATTTTAACTTTAGAATAAGGCGTTCCTGGTGTACCTGAATCTAACTGGCAATCTTGTAATTTTAATTCAAAAGCATTTAGTGGACCTGTTTTACCTGCAGCTCCTAAGTTTGCAGCTGAAATACTACCTAATTGAACTTCTTTATTTATATCTGAAGGTGCGATAGTACATGCACCACTATTAACTGTACCTTTAAATGTAATTTTACCTGAACCAGCATCCGCAGCCATTGCAGAAATAGAAGTTGTTGTTAGTGCCAAGAAAACTGCGATTAATGTTTTATTCATCTTGCATACCTTATTAGTTAATAATTAATTTCTAGGGATTTATTTAATTTCTGAACGAGATGAATAATACTCATCATTCGAGTTAAACAATACAACTGAAATGTGTATTTAACTTGTAGAGTGTAACCAAACATAACCACTATAACTAATTGAAATTTAATAAATAATGAATTTACCCCCTTCCAATTTAAAGTTAAAATCCTGATGATCACATAAAAAAACACTAACAACACAGAATTAAAATCTGAGAAACTAAAAATAAAAGGAATTAAATGTCGACATAAATAAAAACAAAAGAATTTAAATAAAAAAAGAAAAAACACAAACTAAAACATCATAAATACTCTTAAAATGCACTTATAGAGACATTTATTTACATCCATTCAAGGTTCTGTTACCAATTCAATAAAAAATAAAGTATCAATCCATCCACATATAAATAAATCATTTATATAACAATAAGCTAAATTATTATTAAATATTTCAATACACCCTCTTTTATAATTTACTTTAAGCTATTTTCGCAAAAAAAACTCGTTCATCCTCTTTTTTATGTGAAAATAAAAGTAAAAAATCAATTAATAGAATGAGATACTGACATTTTATCTTAATCATAAAAAAAAGCTGCCTTAATAAGCAGCTTTTTTAGTTTTATATAAAGAAAATAAACTGTACTTAACTTCCCGGCGTGAAGTAAATCGGGGAGCCTGGGCCGACAGGGATACCCAACACAAATACCCAGACAATAAAGAACAATGACCAGCCGATCAGGAAAATGATTGAATATGGCAACATCATTGAAACTAATGTTCCTATTCCTGCATCCTTCTTATATTTCACAACAATCGCCATAATTAAGCCAAAATAACTCATCATCGGCGTGATAATATTCGTGACCGAATCGCCTATACGATATGCAGCTTGAATAGTTTCCGGTGCATAACCCGCTAACATTAGCATAGGAACAAAAATAGGTGCTGTTACCGCCCATTGTGCGGATGCAGAGCCGATCATTAAATTAATAAATGCACAGATAAGAATAAAGCCAATAAACAGTACACCACCATGAAGGTCAATACTATTTAAGAAGTTGGCACCTTTAACCGCAATAACTTGCCCGATGTTTGTCCAACCAAAGAAAGCAACAAATTGCGCTGCAAAGAAAATAATAACCAAATATAAGCCAAGCGTGCTCATTGCGCCAGCCATTGCATCCACGATATCCTTATCAGAGCGCATGGTTTTAGCAATATAGCCATACACAATACCGGGGACAGCAAAGAAGACAAAAATAAAGACCACGATCCCTTTTAAGAACGGTGAGTTACTCACTAACCCAGTGTCTTGGTTACGTAATATTCCATTTTCTGGTACTACCATTAACGCCAAAAGTGCTGCCAATCCCCAAAAAGTCACAGATGCCCAAAATAAGGCTTTTTTCTCTAACGGAGTGACATTTGCCGAGGCATAGAGGCTATTTTCATCATCATCTACTGCACCGCCTGTGTATGGGCCAAGCTGTGGCTCAACAATTTTTTCAGTGATCAAATAACCTAAAATAGTGATTAAAAACGTACTGGCAAACATAAAGTACCAGTTTGCTTCTGCGCCCACGATATAAGTTGGGTCAATAATTTGTGCGGCTTGTTGAGTGATACCCGACAATAATGGGTCAACCGTACCTAATAATAAGTTTGCTGAATAACCACCGGAAACCCCAGCAAATGCGGCCGCGAGGCCTGCTAAAGGATGACGACCTAATGAATGAAAAATGATAGCTGCGAGCGGAATAAGTACCACATAACCTAACTCTGCCGCGGTATTTGACATGATCCCAGCAAACACGATCGCCATTGTGGTTAATTTTCGAGGGGCTTTGGTGACAACCAAACGCATGGCAGCGGAAAGTAAACCTGCTCGTTCAGCAATCCCCACCCCTAATAATGCGACGAGTACCGTTCCTAACGGTGCAAAGCCTGTAAAATTGGTGACGACATTCGCAATAATTTTTCGGATCCCTTCGGCATCCAATAAACTCACAATATGAATAATACCATCTTCTGCGCGCCCTTTTGCACCTTCTGGACGAGGGTCTGGCACACTTACACCGAAGTACTGACCAATTGCTGAGGAAACTAATAAAATCGCAATTAAAATAATAAATAAAATAACAGGATGTGGTAGAGCATTGCCTAGCCACTCAACCGTTCTTAAAAAACGGCTTCCCTCTTGCTTTTTTTGTTCCATATTTTCTCCTTATAAACAAGAAAAACGGACATTACACAATGTTTTTGCTTTTAGCTATTTACAAATAGATAATTCCAAATCAACAAAATCGACACAAATCAGACATAAAATTCAACATAATTAGGACTAACTCATTTTTATCAGCTATTAATATTATTAATTTAGCTAAAGAAGATAATTACAACCAAAATAGTTTTAGTAAATTAATTTCGATAAGTGTGGTCAACATAACAATTTTCATATTATCTATGGCTTTTTTTCGTCATTTATCACTAATTAAATATCATTTTTTAGCAGTTTTATTTTATATAAATCGGAAAACCCTTATTTATCAATGCTCGATAAAACCTTACTTATAACTCGGAATAATAAGCCTAATAAAGCATAATATGCCAACTTTATTTACACTGTCATGGAAGGTTATAATGTCAGAAAATTAACTCATGGAGCCTCTATAATGTCAGTTATCGACCTTTGGGCTGAACGCCACATACAAGAAGCACTAAGCAGAGGAGAACTTACAAATTTAGCAGGGGAAGGTAAAGCTTTGCAGCTTGAAGATGATAGCCTGGTTCCGCCTGAACTCAGGGCTGGGTATCGGATATTGAAAAATTCAGGTTATTTACCCGCAGAATTACAGCAAAGAAAAGATGCACTGACACTTAGCCACATGTTACAAAGCCTATCAGTGGATGACCCCAATTATACATCAATGAATAAGCAGCTGGCTTTGCTTGAATTAAAGCTCAAGCAAGCCAATGTCAATACCGATTTTTTACATGGTAATTATGCAGATTCAATTTCTGAGCAAATAAATAATAAACCAAATAGCAAATAAACTTATATCAAATAGTAACCGAGTAAATATACGAGTAATTTGCCATTTTCTATAGTTTCTTAACACTTTTTTAAGAAAGCTCCGCAATAATCATATTAAGACTATTTCCCCCTATATTTATGTGAACATCTCAGTATTATCAACCTCGACTTTATTATTAATAGACAAGGGATAAAGATGGAACAGAAACAATATTCTAGTAAATGGCAAAAACGTTTTGATTTCTTTGATAAGTATGGTGCACCTAATACACCTGAATTCAAAGCTGCGTTAAAAGCCGCCTCTTTCGGTGAGCGTATTCTCATTAATATGAACATTTTTGCTTTCTTCTTCGGTATTATTTACTTCCTAATTTTAGGGCTTTGGAAGAAAGGGTTAGTGATGCTTGGTATCACTATTGGAGTTGGTCTGGTTTTGAATATTATTGATTTTATGATTGGTGGAACTATCCCAAATGCAGTTTATACAGGGGTATCTGTCGGTATGTCAGCAATGTGGGCAATGATTGCTAACTATGCTTATTATATTAAAGAAACCAAAGGATTGGATAATTGGAACCCATTTGAAGGGATCCGCATGCTCTAACTCTAAGTAGTAAGATGATAAAAATTGGCTGTTGGCAAGGCGGCTAATTTTTATCTGATAGCAAACGTCCCCCTGAATAACCTACCGTAAATGGCTTCCCTGCAAACGATATTCATTCGGCGTTTTGCCATAAAATTGGCGAAATGCGTGACTAAATGAGGAATGTGAGTCATAACCCACTGCTAATGCAATTTGTTCTATTGATGTGTTGGTTAATAACAAGCTCCCTGCCGCTTCCATACGTTTTTGTAATAAAAATTGCATCGCTGTTAATTGTGCTTCTGCCTTTATTTTTCGTTGAAGCGTACTCACTGACATACAAAAAGCGGTCGCCATATCTTCACAACTAATAGGATGATGTAAACGCAGCTCCACCCATTGAGAAACTTCATCAATCCATTTTTTTTCAGGTTTTAACTGGGCCAATAACAAACGGGCAACAGTAAAATTATGTTCGGGAGCTTGTGGAAAACTTTGCAGCCAATTCAAAAGACCGACTGCTGCAGGTGTCAGAGTAAATTCCGTCATTTTTTCACTTAATGCCCATTGTGCTGTGGCTGGCATTTCTAATACATAATTTTGATTGCCGACCTGTCCACTAAAAGCGTGATTAACACTTGGCGGGATCACCATCCCCTTGCCTGCATTGAGTAAAAAATGCTGGCGATACATATTGATTTCCATTTGCCCAGATAACGACAGAACAACTTGCCACTGCCCATCATGTTGATGAGAAATGACTTCGTCCGAATATTGGCGAAAATGAAGCTCAGGCAATCGCAAAGGGTTATACTCCCACAGTCAATGAATAGTAAGAGTATAGGGCTATTGGCAGCAATATAGCTATAGAAGAAGTGACCAGCCTATTTAGTAAATTCATCAAAATAGAAGTGTTTCAGCGGTTCCATTTGCTGGTGAAGAACACGTATAACAAAAATATCGTTGGTTCTATGTCGATAAAAAATGACATGCTTAGAATGATTATAACGTCTAATTCCCACTGAAATTTCCGCACACTCCAGTCCTATCAAAGGATTGGAGCTAAGCATTTCTAATACGCAATGTAAACTTTTTGTATACTCATCCGCTTTCCTGACACCAAAATTGATTAAAGTATATTCAAATATTCCTTCAAAATCTTTAGCGGCTAAGTTAGAAAGTTTATACATTATGTGCATTCTTCACTTTCTTGGCGATATCGTGGAGTGTTAATGATGATTCACCGCTTTTTTCACCGGCATCAATTAGCATCTTTAATGCTGCCGTTTGTTTTTCTTGAGCTTCAAGTAAACGCAGTGCGGAGCGAACGACTTCACTTGTAGAGCCATACCTTCCAGACGAAATCAGTTGATTTACAAATTCATCTAATTGCGCTCCGATTGTCACACTTGTGGTACGAGCCATAGGATCACCTTTGTGTTAATTATTAACACAAATATTTTAGTGGGTTATCGCTATAAAATCAATCCATGTAGTCATTAGGCTAGAAGCGCACCATTCGGCAAAGGTAAGTTAAACTCTGCAAGGACAATTGCCCCTGTTTCATCGGGAGCCCCGGTAATTAATACTTCAGACTTGATCCCCGCGATTCGCTTAACCTCGAAGTTGCATACACATAGCACTCGCTTACCAATCAAATCTTCTGGCGTATAATTGACGGTGATCTGTGCGCTTGAGCACTTGATACCCAATTCACCTAGGTCGACTTCCATCACATAAGCAGGCTTTTTGGCTTTACTGTTAATTTGTGCACTAACAATCGTACCCACACGCATTTCAACACGAGTAAAATCATCCCATTCAATAATTTGCATAAATTTATTCCTGAATTAAATTGCTTATGTGTCATAAGTTAACATACAACAGATTTTGCGTTTTATCGCCAGAACGTCATTTTATGTAGCCAGACCACCATGAGTTAAGAAGATAAGCAAAAAATAGCCCTCATTAGAAATTGAGGGCAAAAGATACAAGACAGGAAATAGGTTGAAATAAAAATTTCTTGTTAATTACATTGTTGAAAATGTATTCATAATGATCCCACCAGAGATAATTAATCCCATCGCAAATACCGCTGGAAAATCCGGTTTTTGTTTATATAAAATCATAGAAACTAAAGTTACACCGACAATACCAAACCCACACCACAGTGAATACGCAACACCGACTGGGATATAACCCATTGCACGAGTTAAGGCAAAATAGCATAAACAATAAGCAATAATAACTAATACCGATGGACCTAATTTGCTAAAGCTATTAGTCTTTTTAATCATTGAGGTGCCCGTTATTTCAGAGCCAATAGAAAGCGCTAACCATAAAAATCCAGTAAACATAATATTCCCCTTAGCGTTGAATTAATGAGCAGTGTTATTTTTTGCAGATATTAATGAAGACTCAGTTTCATCTTTCGATAATTCTGTTTCTTCCGGGTCATCTGAGCCCATCTTGGAGAATAGATTCATGATCACAATACCACTTGCAATCACCGCCATTCCAATTATGGCCGCAGTATCTGGATGTTGACCATAAAACAACATGCCCAGCGTAGAAACCATTAAAATTCCTGTACCTGACCATGTAGCATAAGCTAAACCAACAGGGATATATTTTACTGCGCGAGAGAGTGAGTAATAACAAATAACATACAGTACAACGATTAATGCTAATAATAATGATTTGGTCATACCTTCACTGTTATCAAACATTTTTAAGGTCGATGTGGCTGAGGTTTCAGAAATAATAACCGCCAGCATCCAAAGCCATGACTTTGCTTTAGGGGACATAGATAATACTCCTACGATAAATAGAAAGATTAAAATTAATTTTTAATTTGATTAAATAGCTTTATTTTTTAAGAGACTTTAAATAATCGATTGCTGAATCCGTTAATTTATTTTCATTCGCACAGTACCCCCTAGGGTTATTCATTACTTCTTTTAAAGTAATATAGCGACTTGGGTGTTCATTATTTATTTCAGGTTTTAAACATTCAGAAAGTTCATTCGTTGATATTTTCTTTTCTATTTCATTTAATGAATCGAAATGAATACCTAACTTGATAGCCTTACTAATATTTTCTTTAATCAGACGATTATAATTTTCATTTTTATTTAAACCTAAAACCTGACTTAATTCACTTTCAGGGCAGCAATGGTATTTCAATGCCAATATAGGCATGTTTTGTGATAAGGCACACAAGACTAATTCACTTTCTTCACTGGCAAACAAACCATTGGCTATCTCACCAACTACTTTTGCATCAATAAAAGGTAAAAACAGGCTGTCATAATGACTTAACCCATTTATTGATAAGGTGTTTTTATTTATAACACTTCCCAGTTCAGCCCATTTTTCAACTTGGGAAGACTGAAGCATGGATGCGGTGGCATAAAAGGAAAAAGCCACAGACTCTAGCTGTGCCAGCCTTTGGTAAATGGCTTGCTGGTACCCCTCAACTGGCGATAGCACAACCAAAACTTGTCGCTTTAACTGACGTAAAACTTGCTGCACAATTTGTTCAATCAGTTTTTCGTTCATTTTGCCACCATCCCTTAACCCGCGATGAATACGCTATCGTTATTACGTAATCCCGCAGCATTCGCCTCATCAGTATCGATATGAAACTCAAGGGAAAATCGCTCATCAACCCTCACGACAACCTCATCGAACACCAAGCGACGCTCACCTTCTGTACGGATATTCACTTTTTGCCCATTCACCACATTTAAGGCTCTCGCATCCATCACACTCATATGAATATGGCGCTGAGCACAAATGACTTGTGATTCAAGATTGACATGCCCTGCGGGGCCAATCAGTAAAGCATTGCCTGAACCTGCCATGTCACCAGACTCTCTTACCGGCGCTTTTATACCAAGGGCAAAGCAGTCGGCCTTAGACACTTCGAGCTGCGTTTTTGGGCGAACGGGTCCCAATACTCTGACTTTGCTAATCGACCCTTTTGGACCCACCACCATGACGCATTCTTTCGCAGCAAATTGCCCCGGCTGTTTTAAATCTTTGAATGGCGTTAGCTGATAGCCTTGGCCAAACAACGCTTCAACGTCCTGCTGTGAAAGATGAACATGGCGGTTAGATATTCCGACAGGGATAGCAATATTGGAAACACCACCTTGTGCAGGCGTGTATGCTGAAAGTCGAGCCAGTATTTTCCCCATCAATTGCTCATTCATCATGATTTTTTCCCTTTACGCGGGTCATTTTTGACGTCTTTCGCATTGATGTCGGTTTTGACTTCAGCCACTGGTGCTTCCGTTTTAGTTTCAACGACCACTTTTTCCACTAGTTTTTCGGCTTTCACTTCCGGCTGAATACTTTTCTCTAATTCGCCTTTTTTGCTTTTCACGGTAAGCAGTTTGCTGATAACACTTTCTTCTGGGCGAGCAATGACTAATGAGCCGACTAATAGTTGGCTATTCGCGATGACCTCAATGCCGTGGTCAACCGCAGTACGAACCGCACTGATTTCCCCTTGAAAACAAACGGATACCAGTCCAGAACCTATTTTTCGATAACCTACAATTTCTACGCTGGCTGCTTTGCATGCCGCATCTGCAGCCTGTATAGCGGATGTCAGTCCCCGAGTTTCAATTACGCCTAAACTTTTCATCTGTCTCTCCTACTTAGTGACGAACCAGTCGAATATCGAAATCAAATTGTTTGAAGAATGCTTCAAGTTGGTCTAATTCTTCTGCACTATAGGTTGGGTCTTGCTTAACGGGATAAATCATATCCAGCTTGTCGTATTTACCACGCCCCAACTGGTGATAAGGCAGAATATCGATGCGTTTTACATTGCCGCGTTTGGACAATTCCATCGCATAGTGAATCGCCCCCGTGATGGCATCAAAGGAGTCGTTATAACCACGAACGAGTGGCATTCTGACGACGACGTTCGCGCCGAGATCAACCAGTCTTTCGAGGTTGCGGCGAACATTTTCATTACCAATGCCGAATAGGTTTTTATGCTGAACAGTATCAATGTGCTTAATGTCATAGAGGAACAGGTCGACAACTTCAGATAACTTTTCATAATTTTCTAATGATGTCGTCCCTTGGGTTTCTATCGCCGTATTGATCATCATTTTTTTACACTCACGCAGCAGCGCGACGGCAAAATCGGTTTGTAGGCTCATTTCGCCACCACCGATTGTTACGCCACCACCAGAAGAAATATAAAAATCATAATCTTGCATAATGATGTCCATCATTTCAGCTACCGTGACATCTTTCCCCATGATGTCTAACGCGCCACCAATACACACCTCTTCGCATTTACGACAGCCAATACAGTCAATGCTGCGATTCACACGGTGAATTTGTTCACCTTGGTCATTAATGGTTTTGTAGTGGATCCCTGTAGGGCAGACATCAACACATTTCCCACAATTGACGCATTTATCGTGGGAAAACATCACTTGGAACTGGCTGCTTAACCCTTCAGGGTTAGCACACCACGGGCAACGAATATTGCACCCTTTTAAGAAAATCAGCGTCCGAATACCGTCGCCATCATAAATCGAGTATTTTTGGATATTAAATATCCGACCTTTAATTTCTGCCGCGCTCATCATTGCACCTCTAAAATCAGTTCAAAATTTATTATTGTTGTTATTAATTAGCCGGTAAGACATGGCAGGTATGAAGCCATACCTGCCAGCGTTGATTTAGAACTTCTCAATCACAGTACGGCTAATAATTTCATCTTGAACCTCTTTACAAAGTTCGACGAAGTAGGCACTGTAACCTGCAACACGAACGATTAAATCACGATATTTTTCAGGCTCTTGCTGGGCTTTTTTCAGCATTTCGTTATCGACATAGCTGAACTGCATTTGGCCATTGCCTAAGATAGACGCGGTTCTCAGCAAGGTAATTAAGCCATGACGGCCTTCTGGGGTGTCCAATAAACCTTTTAAGAACTTAAAGTTATGCACCATGCCAATGTTCATCGTTTCAACATTCATTTTACTGATTGATTTAATGATGGCGGTTGGGCCTTGTTTATCTGCACCTTGTGTCGGGCTGATACCATCTGATAACGGCATCCAAGCCAAGCGACCGTTGGCACTCGCGGCGGTTAACTCACCAATCGGCGTGTTGTTAGAGATGGATAAGGTTCCGTGGCTCAGTGTTGAATACAGCATGTCGTACTTACGGCACTCACGCTCTGTCCACTCCGTAATATCCAGCGCATATTGGTCAACGTAGTCATCATCGTTACCAAATTTAGGTGCATTTAAGCAGTCACGGCGTAGTTCGTCGTAGCCTTCAAAGTTTGCTAATAAGCCATCACGAATTTGCTCAAGTGTGTAGCGGCCATCTTCGTAAACCAATTTGCGAATAGCGACAATCGAGTCAACATAGGTCGCCAGACCAGAGAAAATCAGCCCTGGGCCGTGGTTGATCATCGCCCCACCTGCCGCAACGTCCTTGCCTTTTTCCATACAGCCTTCCACTAGCAAGGACATTAATGGTTTTGGTGCCACATCACGGTGAACACGTTGGCTGATGACGGTACCGATAGCGGATAAGCGAACAATATGAGCTATCTGCGCTTTCACAGCATTATCAAAGTCTTCGAATGTTTTTAGCTCACGTAAGTCACCGGTATCTAAACCTTGATAGCTATCGAATAACACCATGCGGCCACGGTTTAATACGAATTCAATCGCAATTGGCCATTGGGTGTAACCCGTTGAAGTCCATTGATAAATACGGCCAGATTTCTGTGGCTCTACACAGCCCATCAAGCAGTAATCACGCGCATCTTCAAAGTCAAAACCTTTACGCAGCATCATTTTGATGTGGGAATCATCGAAGTGACAGGCAGGGAAGCCCATACCGGCTTTCACCACATCAACGATTTTTTCCATGTATTTCTGTGGTGATTGGTTATGAATACGGCAAGCCAGAGATGGCTGATACACTTTAACAAAGCGAACCGCATCCATAATTAAGTAGGTTAAGTCGTTACATGCATCGCCACCTGAACGTTTTTGTCCACCCACTGTTAAGTTGATAAATGGCTGATAACCTGCGAAATATTTCGCGCCTAATTCACTCGACATCCACATTAATTCCGCACATTTGATAATAAATGCCTGCATCATTTCTAATGCTTGGTCTTGGGTTAAGCGGCCTGTTTTAATGTCATTTTCGTACATTGGTAAGCAATATTGGTCAAGACGTCCCAAAGAAAGGCCAGTTTGGTTTTCTTCGATTTCAAACAGTGACTCAACTGTCCAAATGCTTTGTAATGCTTCTTGTAACGTCACCGGCGGATTCGCTGGCACGTTTTCGTTGACTTGTGCGATAGTCAGCAATTCTTCACGGCGTTTTTGGTCTGACTCCAGCACAGCTAATTCGCGAGCATGGGCAGCAATGCGGTGTGAATACGCAATCACCCCTTCACAGGTTTCAATTGACGCTTTATAGAAATAAATGCGATCAATATCATCAGGGTTTTCCATGCTTAATTCAGCCAGTTTCGCCTGAGCATCTGCTTTGATGCCATTCATTCCTTTGGTGAATAACAACACGTCATAACCGGGGCAAGTATCCCCACCGCCATTGATTTGGTGATAAGACAAGTCACTGACGAAAGTTTCACCACTGAATTCCCAGACTCCCGCTTCACGGTATTGAGCTTCACAAATTTCATCCAGTGAACGGCCTTCCCAGAATGGAGCGATTTCCTCGCGGATCACTTTTTTATCTTCTTCAGAGATAACAAACGGATCTTGTGGACGTGTGCTCATTGTATCGAGTTCTTCAACTACCCAGCGCCATGCGATATCCGGTGAGAATGCACCTGCGCGGGCTTTACCACATGGATGCCCCACAATCAGCTCTTCGGGTTGAATTAAGATTGGTGCAGTTTCACAAGCACGGCGGAATGCTTTCGCACGCAATAAAATTGGCGGTAAACCTGGGTTATTTTTGACAACTTCAGTAAAAGCGAGTGCGCGGTAGATAGACACGCTTGGGCGTGCTTCTAAGTAACGATTACGCAAGCGCTGTAAGCGAGGTGTTAAACCTTCCATGACTTTGAATTCAGTTTCAGCTTGAGCTGCCGGCGCAACATAGCTGGCATTTGGTGCTGCATATTGCGGCTGAACGCTATTTTTTCCACAATATAAACGGACTTTCAATCCATTATTGATAGCGCTGATGTTTTCATGTGCGGATAACATCATGGCTGATAATTCGTTAAGGCATACGCGTGGGTCATTCAGATAAATGCCGTCTTTCAATGCATCAAACATTGGGTAGCCATCAACTTGCTTGGTTGAGCGAACTTCAGAGAGTTCAGCCAGTTTCAACCATAAGCTTTCTACAATTTCATAAGCTTGTGCTTGGGTCAAACGGCCTTGTTCAATATCACGTTGGTAGAATGGATAGACCGCTTTATCGAATCCCATTGGGTTAACGGCATAGCTACCATTTTCTAAATGCAGGATTAATTGAAGTAAGTAGAAAGCTTGGCACGCTTCTTTAAAAGTTTGCGCCGGTTTTGCCGGTACATTGCGTAAAATCGCTGCATTTTCTTGTAATTCTGCACGACGGTATTGATTAGATTCTGCCGCTGCCATGCTCTCTGCTTTAGAAGCTAAAGCTTGTGCAAAATGAATGGCCGCATCACATGCGTAAATTGCCGAACGGCAGTTATTTGCCTCATCAATACTATTGCGACTGACCGCACTACCAATGTTTCTAACTTTGTTCTCTAACTGTGCTTTGATAGCTAAAAAGCCGATGTTTAATACCGCTAAGTAATCTGGCGCATCGATGGTGCTATCGCCAGCTAAAAAGGTATAAATACTGTGGCTATTGATTTCATTTTCAGTATGAAAAATCGCTCCGCGAGGGGTCGATGATTGGCTACCAATAATCAGCTCATCTTGAGCAATAAATGCCGGAAAATGACGGATAAATTCATAAAAACGTTGGGCAGGTTTAATCGCCTGCGGTGCGCCAGACAGTTGGTTGCCAAGCGCTTCTAAAATATTGGCACGTTCAGTAATAATTGAGCTGTTGCGGGCACTTAAGCGTTCAGCCAGCATTTTTACGCGTGGGGTCAAAGCATATTTATTCATGTTAGCCTATCCTGATGTTCTTTCTAGTTTGTTGTTCATCACATAAAAGCGTTAACTGTTAAAAAGACTGTCTATACAGCACTTCCAGTTGCACCTTGCTCACATCCCGTGGATTGGTCGGAGTGCAACTATCGCGCAGTGCTTGCCCAACCATTTCCCCTAAACGGGCGTTAAAATCGAATTCATTAGTGCCGGTTGCTTGAATGCCTTTTGGCATATTCATTTCATCTTTCAATACGTTGATTGCCACAATTAGGCTTTCAACACCTTCACGTATTGTTGAGGCAGGTAAACTTAAATTTTTTGCGAGATGGGCATAACGTTTTGCAGCTTCGTTATCGCATCGCCCTTCTAAATCCGCATTGAAAGCCACGACTTGCGCCATCAACAACGCATTGGCACGGCCATGAGGAATATGGAATACGCCGCCTAATGCATGGGCTAAGCTATGCGTTATTCCCAATGAGGCATTGGTAAAAGCCATTCCCGCAATACATGACGCGTTATGCATTTTTTCGCGAGCCACTAAGTTGCTACCATCGCGATAGCAGTTAATTAAATGGCCGAACACTAATTGCACCGCTTTTTCAGCTAAGGCATCAGAAAAGTCAGATGCAGTGCGAGAAACATAGGCTTCTAGCGCGTGGCATAGCACGTCCATACCTGTGTCTGCCGTAATAGAAGCGGGTACTGACTTCACCAGTGCAGGGTCTAAGATAGCCACATCTGGCAGCATGAACTCATCAACCAAAACCAGTTTTTCAGACTGGGATTTGATCACTGAAAACGACGTCACTTCTGAGCCCGTCCCACTGGTAGTTGGGATGGCAATAAACTGTGGTTTAACGCGGCTGACGTCTTTTTTTGTGTGCCAGAGGGAGTAAATAACAGCTTTCGCAGCATCAATAACCGACCCACCACCGAGTGCAATCACCACATCTGGATATTGCATATCCATGATTTTCATACCGTTAACAATGGCTGAAATATCAGGATCTGGCTTAACATCATCGTAAATTGAAAATGTGATGCCACTTTGGGTTAACCTGCGAGTGACTTCATCGGCTAAGCCAAACTTCACCATCGCTTTGTCAGTGACGATAAAGGCATGGTGAGCACTCATGTGTGAGATAAAGTCCAATGCATTCGCACCGAATTGAACTTTAGGTTTAATCAAAAACTGGTTCATGCTGTTTTTACTCCTTGGTATAAACCTTCTCAACAATGGCAACCACTGACATGGCTTTGTAATTGTCTTTATTCAAAGCGAAGTAAGCTTCAGCTAAAACAATGTCGTTAATACCTGCGCCAACACTGTCGACTGCCACATACGTTTTGTTTTTCAACGGTTCAAGGTCATCCCCTAGCTTGGTTACCATCAATAAGTTACTGCCGCTAAGTTCTTGGCATTTCTGCGTTGCAACAACATGTCCAACTACCTTTGCGAGGATCATGGTTTATACCGCCTTATTCCAATAAGTTACTTATTTAGGCGCCCGAGAACGGCCTTGATGATTTGCTCAACATTTTCTTCAGTAATATCACCTTGAGAAACCACTGCCTCAGCAATCGCAGCCGTCGTTGCCGTACTGCCAAATCGGTCGTCGCCTGTTGGGTTAGCAGTCACCGCTGACGTTGTCGCTGCAACAGGGTTACGGAAGCGGTTATCATCAAAAATGCTGACTTGCGGTTGATTGCCAGCTGCTGATACCGCTGGCTGGGTAGAAGTACAAGACTGGGCGGGCTGTCTTAAATCATCAATGGAACGTACGCCATAACCGACTTTACGGATGTTCAGCAAGTTCATCGGGCCGACGTTATCGGAGCTAGAGCCACCACCTACTGCGCCACAACCCAGTGTTAACGCTGGCGTGATATTGGTCGTTGCGCCGATCCCACCCAATGCAGCCGGTGTATTAATCAAAATGCGATTAACGGGTTTTTCCAGAGAAAATTGACGAATAACATCTTCGTTTTGTGTGTGAATAACCAAAGTATGGCCGAGACCTTCATTGGTCAGTAAGTCAACTACACGGTGACAAGCTGACTGCCAGTCTTCCTCGATATACATCCCTAAAATTGGGCATAATTTTTCCCGGGAGTATGGGTTTTTCGGTGATACCGTGTCTTGCAGAGCAATCAACACACGCGTATTAGCTGGAACAGTGAAACCTGCACGCTGGCTTAATGTGATGGCATCTTTACCCACCACTTCTGGGTTGATAGTGCCATTCGCTCTTAGCAGCATGGATGCCATGCGTTTCGCTTCGTCTTCATTCATGAAGTAAGCGCCTTGAGCGAGCAGTTCACGATGAACTTCGTTGTAAATGCAACGTTCTACAATGATGGATTGTTCTGAAGCGCAAATGACACCGTTATCAAAAGTTTTACTGGTGATGATGTCACTCACCGCTTGTTTGATATTGGCGCTACGTTCAATAAATGCAGGGCCATTACCTGGACCGCCACTAATGGTTGGTGTACCGGATGCGTAAGCTGCGCGTACCATGCCTTCACCTCCCGTTGCCAAAATTAAAGAAACGTCTTTGCTGTGCATCAGTTCTTTCGTTGCTTCAAGAGTCAACATCGTGACGCCATCCACAATACCCGCTGGTGCCCCTGCTTCTAATGCGGCTTTTTTGACAATTTCTAATGTACGAAAACTACAGGCTTTCGCATTTGGGTGAGGGGAAAAGACAATGGCATTACCTGCCTTCAAGGCAATCAACGTTTTGTAGATGATGGTAGATGTTGGGTTAGTAGAAGGTACTAACGCCGTGATCACACCAAGAGGGACACCCACATCCATAACTTTGTTGATTTTGTCATCATTAATGATGCCAACGGTTTTGAGATCTTTAATGTGTTCATAAACACGCATTGAAGCAAAAGTGTTCTTCAGGACTTTATCTTGCCACTTACCGAACCCTGTTTCTTCATTGGCCATTTTTGCCAGCTCTTCTGCATGAAGTGCGGACTCAATCGCGATGTGCTTAACAATATTATCGATTTTTTCCTGCGAAAATGTCGCAAACTCTTTCTGCGCTTGTTTCGCGTTTCTAACTAGCTCTCTTGCCAGTTGTCTGGATTGCAGATCTTTATCTAATGCAACCATGTCTTCCCCCGTATCGGAGTCAAAAATTAACTCATTAACTTGTGGTTTTATTTACTAATCAGCCAACAACTTAGGCTTTGTGTTGCTGTGCAATTTTGCCAATATCATTGTGTGGTCTTGCAATAACACGTGAAGTCACCACAGTTCCGATACGTTTTGCCGCCTCAACACCAGACTCAACAGCAGCGTTAACGGCACCGACATCACCTTTAACCATTGCTGTTACTAGCCCTGAACCCACATTTTCATAACCAATTAGCTCAACATTCGCGGCTTTACACATGGCATCAGCAGCTTCAATACACGCCACTAAACCTTTGGTTTCAATTAGACCAAGTGCTTCTTTCATAAGTAATTTCCTGTTTTATTCCGTGACTTTATACTGGGAGACGATTTTTTGGATATCGTTATGAGGGCGTGCGATAACCAAAGATGTCACGACGGTGCCAACGCGAGAGGCAGATTCAACACCTGAATCTACGGCAGCTTTCACTGCGCCCACATCGCCCTTGACCATGGCGGTAACTAAACCTGACCCAACATTTTCATAACCAATCAGCACAACGTTTGCGGCTTTGCACATCGAGTCCGCAGCTTCAATACAAGCCACTAACCCTTGAGTTTCAATAAGACCTAATGCGTCACCCATGTTTTTTCCTCCGGAAAAAGTTATGCCTTATGTTTAATAACGATTTTGTTGATATCGTTGTGTGGACGCGCAATGACCAGTGAAGTCACGACTTCGCCAACACGTTGAGCTGACTCAACGCCTGAATCGACAGCCGCTTTGACTGCACCCACATCGCCTTTGACCATCGCAGTCACGAGGCCTGAACCGACATTTTCATAGCCAATTAGCTCAACATTCGCCGCTTTGCACATGGCATCCGCCGCTTCAATACAAGCCACCAGACCTTTAGTTTCAATAAGACCTAATGCATCACCCATTGTTGTTTCCTCCGAAAAGCCTTCTTTGTTTTTCTTTACCGCTGATGCTTCAAGTTGATGTGTCCGAGTACATGTCCCTTGAAGAATCTGGGTAATCATTTACGCCAATGGTGTCTGCGCGGTGATTTATTGAACGCAGCCTTTGGCTTCAAACTCACTATAGAGCTGAAAAATAAAAACAAAATATAAATCCACGCATTCATTATAATTAGTTTTTTACTCTGAAAATTAGAGTGATTTAGTAGTCGATTCATATAACCATGCTAAAAAAAATAAAAATTCACGTATCTATCTGGAGAGTGAAAATGGATAAAAAACAGAATTGATGTTAATCAATGGAATTGTTAACAAGATATTATCGAGCTGATAAGTGGGGGTAATTTAGAGAGTAATAACTGTGGGGCGGCTCACCTGCTTATAAGCTTTGCTAAGCCGTTGTTGATAGAATAGTTGATTCTCTGTTGCAGGATATCAGAACAAAGCACATAAATGCGGTTGGGCTAATGACGGTAAAAAATGTAACACACATCTAGGTGACAAGACTAAATTAGCGCCGTCAGTCGTAGTACAATTTGATGTATCGTGCAAATATACAAGGCGGCTAAAGCTGTATCGTGTCACAATAATTTAAGTTCATGGAGGAAGGTAAATAGCCTAGATAACTCAGGAAGGGATCAATAAAATACCTCGGTCTCGCCTTTTAATCATCCTGCGATTAATCAAACTTACTGCCCGGCTTGAGTGTACAAATATAAAGAGGGGAATTGATTGAGCTTAGTAATAAGGCTTTGTCATTGAGCTTTTGCGCATTAAGAAACAAACCGTCATGGCTATCTGACATTTCTCGCATAAAGTAATCAAATATTACATCGGGAGATTCATCAATAGAAGAAGCACTCGCTTCCCATTGGCTAATATTATAGTGTCGTTCAGTAGGCGAAATGCGCTTTGTCGTATAGTTAAATTTCACATAGCGTTGTAAATACAACCATCCCGCTTTGGAGTCGGTATAACCTTCTACTACAATTGATCCTTTTCCATTCGCGCCAAAATTGAAGTGAATATTGCCATTAACGTTTTCATCTTTCATGTTTTCAAAACGCATGATGCCTTTCGTGGAACACACCATTAAACCATCTTGTTTATTTGAAAATAAAACCGATTGAGTGTAAATCACTACAATAATAAATAGTAAAAAGCTCAGTAAGCATAATACTTTTCCTGATATCTTCATGATGGTTTCCAAGAATAGTAAAAGTAATTATCGCAATAGCTAAAGGGATTGTCTTCATTGACTGCGCAATGCGCTAGGAACACTCGCCCCAGTCCATTTGTTTGCAGTTTATCGCCATAGAAAAAAACAAATCGTTCTTTCTCAACACATTCTAGATTTAAGTTATCTCTTACTTTATCAAAGTTTTGTACATAGTTTAGTGCTACGGTGTTATTGATCATTTTTTCATTCGATAACACATCACAATTAGTATGCTCAAGTACCGTCATGTTAATCGGCACTGACGGTTGGTTTGATAAATAAGCCATCGTCGCGAGTAAAACAGAACACAATAAAAAAGCACCACTAGCGAGATACCAACAAATTTCTTTTTTTTCTGGCGTCAATGTTGATTCTATTCTTTGGGGATCTTTAGGGACAGAAATGGGTTTGGGAATTGGAGATAAAACAACCGCTGCTGCTTCTATTTCACTTAAGCTAGTTATTAATTCAGTCTGAGGAATTTTAATATCATCAATTAATTCAAGGGAAACATCGGAATTAAATTCTAATCGCCCACGAGCAACTGTCACAATAATATTTTCAATACCATATGGGCGAAATGCTTTTCTTAATATACTTAGGTATTGGTTTAAATTACTGTTCGATGAAACTAATCCATTATCATCCCATACCGCTTTTAATACCTCATCTCGAGAAACAACGCCTTTGTGTTGAATAAAATAAAATAATAATGCATTGGCAGTTATCGACAGCTGTGTATCCACCTCATCTTCTTTTAAAGATAAAGTGCCATCAACTGCATCATATAGAATGAAAGCATTGATTTTATATTTCACTGTCGCCTCATGTGCTTATTTTATGAATAAAATTGCACTACCGTTATTATTACTATTTTTACTTATGTACTGTTTTTACTTATGGAATTTTTTCAAATGATATTGCCGTTAGCCGACTAACAATCGCATCACGTTCTTGCTGTGATAATGTTTCTCCCTCAGTCAATGACGAAAGCCATAACCCATCAGCCGCATAACGTACTAACGCCCCTAAATAACTGTTATCAAACTCATCGCCCTTCGCTAAATGGTTGGCTACCCAATCTCGCCAACACTGGCGTAATACAGGCTCAGTTGGCATCGCTAAGGACAGTAAGGCAAGTTGAAAACTTTCATCTGACTCTTTTAACTCACCGATGTAATGCAAATACGCACGAGAAAAGCGGCCATAAGTGTTTTGGTCATTCTCCATAATGATATTTATCCGCTCATCCATAATTTCCAGCAATTGAAGGAAAAGGGCATGAATAAGCTCTTGCTTCGAGGGAAAATGGTGCATCAATCCACCTTTACTGACACCCGCTTCTCTTGCTACTGCATTGAGAGATAACGAAGAAATCCCTTCTCTACCCGCAATAATACGAGCAGCTTTCAGTAGCTCCACTTGAAGCTTGATTGGGTCTTTTTTTCTATGCTGCGCGGATTTGTTCATGCGATGAATGATACCGACCAGTCGGTATGTTTCATTTTGACTAAAATCAAGTAACCCTGATTTGTTCATGGGTAAATCTAAATAGTGGAAGAGGACTCACAATATCGAATTATGAGCTGTTGTATCCCCATAGTTAATTTTAAAATATCAATTTTTTTTGATGCTCATTGACTTAATTAATTTAACTTAGTTTTGCACACATTCAGATTATGATGTTTAATGATAACAACGAAATAAAATTCTGAAGAAGTAATATCGGTTTGCAATATTCCTAATTAACTATCCGTGAAAGAGGTTTTATCATGTCAAATCAATACAATATTGGCGTTATTGTTGGTAGCTTACGTGCTGATTCTTACAATTTAGTTGTCGCTAAAGCCATAACTAAATTATTCCCCACGAATTTCACGTTTAACTTTATCAATATTGGTGAACTACCTCTCTACAACCAAGATGCAGACCAAAATGTGCCCTCAGTTGTGGCCAATTTTAAATCTCAAATTAAAGCTTGTGATGGCATTATTTTTGCCACCCCTGAATATAACCGTTCAATGCCTGGCGTATTGAAAAATGCAATAGACCAAGGTTCTCGTCCATGGGGAGATAACTCGTGGGATGGTATTCCAGCAGGCGTTTTAGGTGTTTCTATTGGTAATATCAGCACAGCAATTGCCCAACAGCACTTACGCAACAGCCTGGCATTTTTAAATATGCCGACCATGAACCAGCCTGAGTGTTTCCTAAAATGGTATGACGGTATGGTCGATGAACAAGGTAACATCTCACCAAAAAGTAAAGATTTCCTACAACCGTGGGTAGATACCTTTGTGAAATTTGTTGGCCATAATGCCAAACATTAGCCATTAAAAAAGCATCACGATTGTGATGCTTTCAGACTGCTGCCAAACCTATTATGTTTGGCAGTAAGTCTAATAGGTTTTGAAAATAAATTTGGAAAATCAATTTATTGATTTTCAGCTGATAACACAAAGCGGGAAAAACCACGCTTTTATCGCGCTTTGTCAACAACCTCAAGGCATCACGATTGTGATGCCTTTGTTTTATCTTCAAACACTATTTGGCTTACTACTAAAACAGCAATTAACGCCCTGCTTTGAGCTTTTGGAAATACTCTTCATACAGGATATTGGTATTCCCCACATCGCTTTGCCATTCGCCTTTTTGCAGAACTTCTTCACTTGGATAAAGTGATGGGTCATTGGCAATCTCAGCAGGTAATAATTTTTTAGCGGCTAAATTTGGTGTTGGGGTAACCAATAGATTCAGCCACTTGAGCCGCAATTTCTGGACGCAATAAGAAATTAATTAGCTTATGAGCCCCTTTCCACATTTTTTGCATTGGCCGGAATCGCTAAGCTATCCATCCAAAAAATTCCGCCTTCTTTTGGCCATACCACTTCAATTGGTAAGCCTGCTTGCCGTGCAACGAACGCAGAGCCATTCCATAACATACCGACATCCACTTCACCTTCAATAAATGGCGTCGCTGGGTTGTCAGAGTTAAAGGCTAGAATATTTGGACGTAATTTTTGTAGCTCTTTATACGCCTCTTCAATTTGTTTCGGGTCAGTGGTATTACCTGAATAACCTAACTTGGTGAGCGCAACTTGGAAAACTTCCCGTGCATCATCCATCATCAGCAAGCTATTTTTATATTCAGGTTTCCAAAAATCCGCCCATGAGGTGACAGATTGTGGGTCAACCGCTTCACCGTTAATACCAATCCCTGTAGCTCCCCCAAATATAAGGTACAGAATAATCATTATTCGGGTCGAATTCTTTATGAATTAAGTTTGGATCAAGATTTTTAAAATTGGTCAGTTTGCTTTGATCAATTTTTTGTAGCATCCCTTCTTTACTCATTTTGGCAATAAAATAAGTCGAAGGTACCACCAAGTCATAAGCCCCTTCTTTATAGGTCTTTAACTTGGTATACATACTTTCGTTTGATTCATAGGTGGAGTAAATCACCTTGATGCCAGTTTCTTTGGTGAATTGCTCTAATAAACCGGGGGGAACATATTCTGTCCAGTTATAGAAATACAGTACATCTTTGTTATCGTCAGCGGCAGTTGCCGTGCCAATACTTGCAGCCATTAACCCTGCTGCCAGTAGGTAGGACCATTTTTTCATTACTGAGTTTCCCTCAACAAAGTGTTTTTTATCCCTATATACATCAAGTAACCACTTGAGTTATTTAGGGCATATATCTTATAGGCTAAATGAAGCCCACCCTCTCGCCGCATGGCATCAAAAAGGCGCTGTTATAGAAAAACCAGCGCTACCAATCGTTTATGATCTCGCTTTTTTCGAGTATTTATCCCGCATCACCCATTGACTTAAACAAACAAGTAGCAAGGACATAATCAACAACACTGTCGCCAAAGCATTTACTTCTGGGGAAACCCAACTTTTACCATTGAATATATTTTCAGTGGCAAAATTTCATAGCTTGGCCCCGTGACAAATGACGAAACCACCACATCGTCCATCGACAATGTAAAGCTCAGTAACCATCCTGCCACAACCGCGGGTAGCGCTAATGGCAAAATGATTTTTCTTAAAATAGTAAACTCACCCGCACCAAGGTCACGTGCCGCTTCTAGCATTTTTACATCAAAATCCTTTAACCTTGCATACACCGTCACCACCACAAAGGGTAAACAGAATGTAATATGGGAAAAAAGCAATGACCAAAAACCTAACGAGACCCCAAGGATCATAAATAGAACCAATAATGAAATCGCCATAACGATATCAGGGGACATCATTACCACAAATAACATACCACCGACGAATGGTTTCCCTCTAAAACGATAACGAAATAATGCGACAGCCGTTAGTGTACCAATGGCTGTTGCGAAGGTCGCCGATAAAACTGCCATGGTTAATGAATGCCCTGCGGCTTCTAATAAGCTATCGTTATTACTTAGTAGCTCATACCATTTGGTCGAAAACCCTTGCCACTGAATACCAAAACGCGATTCATTAAAAGAATTAACAATCAAAATGATGATTGGAATATAAAGATAAGCGTAGATGATGGCCATAAAGCCACCACGCAGAGTACGTCCGATCATTCTTCATATGCCTTTTTATTCAGAAGCTTAGCTGCTCGGTAATACACATACAGCAATAATCCCATCATCGCCGTGAGGAAAATGCTTGTTGCTGCCCCGAATGGCCAATCTCGAATATTTAAGAACTGGCTCTTAATCACGTTACCAATCAGTAGATTTTTCGCACCACCCATTAAATCCGCCACATAGAACAGCCCCATTGCAGGTAATAAAACCAGCAAGCAACCTGCAATAATTCCTGGCATCGTTAAAGGAATGATGATTTTCACGAACCGTTGAAATTTATTCGCTCCGAGATCCTTTGCAGCTTCTATATATGACTTATCCAACTTTTCAATACTTGAATACAGTGGCATCACCATAAACGGCAACAATATATAGATAAGGCCTAATATTACGGCCTCAGGTGTATACATAATTTTCAACGGTTTATCGATAATACCAACCCACAGTAAAAAGTCATTTAAGTACCCTTTGGTACTGAGAAAAACTTTTAACCCGTAGATACGAATCAATGAATTGGTCCAAAATGGCACAATTAACAAAAACAGCATCAAAGGTTGTATCCGTTTCGGTAACCTTGCCAATATAAAGGCAAATGGATAGCCGATAACTAAACAAAAAAAGGTTGCTATCACCGCCATATTGAGCGAGTGCAACATGACCTCTGCATACATCGGGTCAGACAAGCGAATATAGTTATCCCATGTAAAAACTAAGTCAACTAAGTTGGTGTCGCTACGCGTCAAAAAGCTAGTGCCAATAATCATAATATTAGGCAAAAAGACGAACAGCAGCAGCCAGGCGACCACCCCGGTGATAATAACGTTCTGCAAAATTTTATGCTTACGAATGATCATCCAGAACTACCTCCCAACTTTCAACCCAAGTTACAGCAACTTTTTGGTTAAGGGAGTGGTCGACATCGGGGTCATCTTCATTGAAGAATTCGCTTACCATGACAATTTTGCCATCTTCCATTTCAACCACTGAATCTAACGTCATGCCTTTATAGTTACGCTCACGAACGTAGCCAATCAGCCCCAGATAGTTATCTGCATCATTCACCTCTTCAACACGTAAGTCTTCAGGACGTAATAACACACTAACGTGCTGCCCTTCTTTGACAGAGAGCTCGGTAAAAATATCGCATTCGTGGCCTTCAACATTGGCACGAATACGTTTATCATCAATGCGATACAATACTTTCGCATCAAAAATATTAATTTCACCAATAAATTGAGCAACAAACAGGTTTTTTGGTTCCTCATAGATTTCACGAGGTGTTCCGTCTTGCTCAATTTTCCCTTCACGCATCACAATGATTCGATCAGACATGGCTAAGGCTTCTTCTTGATCGTGAGTCACAAAAATAAACGTGATCCCCAGTTTTCGTTGAAGCGCTTTTAGCTCATTTTGCATTTGTTTGCGCAGTTTGTAATCAAGCGCAGACAATGATTCATCCAGTAATAGGACTTTCGGGCGATTCACTACCGCACGGGCTATCGCCACACGCTGTTGTTGACCACCAGACAGTTGGTTGGGTCTACGCTCAGCAAAATCTTCTAGCTGCACCATACGTAAGGCTTGATCGACACGTTTTTGGATTTCAGCCGCAGGCGTTTTTTGCATGCGTAGGCCAAATGCCACGTTGTCGAAGACTGTCATATGAGGAAATAAAGCGTAGCTTTGGAATACGGTATTTACAAAGCGGTTTTCCGCTGGAATATCCGTAATATCTTGACCATCAAGAATAATTTGACCATCATCGACATCTTCCAGCCCAGCAATAAGACGTAAAACCGTCGTTTTACCGCAACCAGAAGGCCCCAGAATGGTCAAAAACTCACCGTTCTGAATGGTTAAGTCAAGCTCAGAAATAATTTGTTTGCCATCAAAACCTTTACTTAAAGATTTTAATTCAATGAGTGGTGTCAGAGAGGTTGTCTCAGTCATTTATTATACACTCTATCCCTAGGAATAATGCAGATAGAACCGCCACCGTTAAAGACTGTATAAGCTTGTCGGAGGTTTACTCTGTCGACTTAAGTAACATGAGTAACTAATTTTCCCCAGCAAAGCCCAAAACCAGTAGCGCCATTTAAACTTCATAAGGCATGCATGATAAACACTGTTTTTGCAAATTGAAAGCCATTTTCGCAACTTCGTTTGCCTTTCATTATGAATTATCAATAAATAAAACAGATTTTTTAGAAAAATAAGCGACATAGCGATCTATAGAATCAGTCTGTCTATATCTATAGATTTACATGAAAAATCGGAAGGTAAAACTTAAGTCAAATCCAATTAAATTCATAGAGTTAAAATGATTCATAATAAAAATAATAATAATTATGGAATTAATAGTTTTTATTAATTTTAAATTTTTAATTCATGTATTGAATGATATAAGCTTTAATTCAAGTTTTTATGATGATTATATCTGCTAGATATATATCGTGATTACACATGAAAAAAGCTAATAACTGGCAACATCTATAACAAATAATTAAAGTCGTAGTTAATAATATTATTATGTGATTTAAATCTAATTTTTATTAATCCTTGTTTTTTATCTCAATAAATTTAACCAACATCATATTATCCTTTGCATCCCTTTGAATATAATAATCAAATTGATATAATTTCAAGCTAAACTGTAACTTTTAGTGACTTATTTTGTAATTTTTGTTTCATTATTACACCTATAAATTTTACTTTGTATCTTTCGAGTTAAACCAATTAAAGAATAAGCATAAACCTACGGGTGATTATTTTTGGAAATTCCACTGAAATTAATATGTGAGTGAGCAAAATGGCCAATAAAGCGTTTTTTTACCAAGAACCTTATCCATTATCTGAGGATAAAACCGAGTATTTCCAAGTCTCTGATAAATATGTTTCTGTAGAACAATTTGCAGGCAAGCAAATTTTAAAGATTGAACCTGAAGCATTAACTCTTCTTGCGGAACATGCAATTTATGAATCCCAGTTTTTTTTAAGGGCTGCGCACCAAAAACAAGTCGCTGCTATCTTACAAGACCCAGAAGCCAGCGAAAACGACAAATATGTGGCATTGCAATTACTTCGTAATGCTGAAATTTCTGCAAAAGGTATTTTGCCAAACTGCCAAGATACCGGCACCGTTGCGGTTGTTGGGAAAAAAGGCCAACAAGTTTGGACAGACTGTGATGACGAAGAGTACCTGTCACGAGGGATTTACAACGTCTTCCAACACGAAAACCTGCGTTTTTCGCAAAATGCACCGCTAGATATGTTTAATGAAGTCAATACAGGTACAAACCTGCCAGCGCAGTTTGACATTTTTGCGACCACTGGTGATGAGTATCACTTCCTGTTTGTCAATAAAGGCGGCGGTTCTGCAAATAAATCAGCACTTTATCAAGAAACAAAAGCAACCTTAACACCAGCTAAGTTAAAAAATTTCTTAATTGAAAAAATGAGAAATTTAGGAACAACAGCTTGTCCACCTTATCATATTGCTTTCGTTATCGGTGGCACCTCTGCGGAAACAACACTGAAAACAGCCAAACTCGCCTCAGCGAAATACTACGACAATCTGCCAACCACGGGTAATGAATATGGCCGAGCTTTCCGTGATATTGAGCTAGAAAATGAGTTATTAGAAGCGTCACGTCATCTTGGCTTTGGCGCCCAATTTGGTGGTAAATATTTTGCTCACGATGTGCGTGTTATTCGTTTACCTCGTCATGGCGCCTCTTGCCCAATCGGTTTAGCCATTTCGTGCTCGGCTGACCGAAATATTAAGGCTAAAATCACCAAAAGCGGTTTATGGCTTGAAAAAATGGAGCATAACCCAGCCCAATACATTCCTGAATCTATGCGTCACCAAGCTGAAGGAAAAGTGGTGCATATCGACCTCAACCGTCCAATGAAAGATATTTTGGCTGAGCTAAGTAAACACCCTGTATCGACCCGTGTTTCCCTCAGTGGCCCACTGATCATCGCTCGAGATATTGCGCATACCAAGCTTAAAGAACGTTTAGATAACGGCGAAGAATTACCACAATACTTTAAAGACCACATGGTCTATTACGCAGGGCCAGCCAAAAAACCGGAAGATATGGTTTCTGGTTCTTTAGGCCCAACAACGGGTAACCGAATGGACCCCTACGTTGACCTGTTCCAATCCCACGGTGGTAGCATGATAATGTTGGCGAAAGGCAACCGAACTCAAGCGGTAACCGATGCATGTAAGAAACACGGCGGTTTCTACTTAGGTAGTATTGGTGGTTCAGCAGCAATACTGGCGCAAGAATATGTGAAAAGCTTAAATTGCCTTGAGTACCCAGAATTAGGCATGGAAGCAATTTGGAAAATGGAAGTTGAAGGGCTGCCAGCATTCATTCTCGTTGATGACAAGGGCAATAACTTCTTTGAACAAGTCCAAAATGAGACTTGCAGTAAATGCGTTAAGTAATATTTGCCACTCTAGCGCAATGGAATGCGCTAACTTTCGTTAGCCTGTATGATTATGTTACATAGTCATACAGTTACATAGTAAAAGAGCAGGCCAAAAACCCGCTCTTTTATTATCACTCACATCAATGCATAACTAACATCAATAATAGTTAATTCGAACAATGGTTGAGGCGTTAAATCCTCCCGTTTTCACCGTTCCTGCCTTTTTAATGGTTGCACTATAATCACGCGTTACTGATGTGCTTCCTTGCGGTAAACTGCCGAAAAATTGGAAGTAATTGAATTTTATCTGATTACTTTTATCATCCATAATTGTCAAATTGGTTCCATTTTTCAAATCAATCGCATATTCGCCATTTAATGGATCGGTTGTTTCAAAATTGATATTCATCGAGAAGTTATCAAGACAACCTCTTTTCACTGCTTGAACTTGAAAATCTTTTTTAAATTCTTTCCCTTGATTCAATTCTGTGATCATTAACTGGCCAAAATCAATTTGCTGTGATTCTGGGAAAACTTTAATATCCGCACCACATTTTAAGAAACGAATCCCTCGTAACCCAGATATCGAATAGCGTAAGTTTTTCGCTCCCGGTGTCGTATTGATCCCCCCGCTCCCATCAAATTGGAAAACCGTAAATTGGTTATCACCTTCATAATTCCCAGACGGCGGGACCGTACCTGTTACCTTAATATATAAATTAAATGTGACAGTCACAGTAACGCTTTGCTTGCCACTAATTGGCGGTGTTCCCAAGCTGACTTTTTGTTTATCACGCTCAAGTTGTTCACCTTGGTAGTTAGCTCCAAGTAGTAATCCTGTCCCTAATTTTTGTGATATCGGGTTAAAATACATATGAACAACGTCAACCATATTACCGAGTACGTTATCGCAATAAACAGTGACTGTTAATGGGTCAGATTGCCAAATAACCGTTCCCGCAGGTGTATCTGAAGGAATCGCTAATTGCCCAACCGGTACCGCAGGTTTAATGACGACTCCAGTCCCAGCTTCAACACAATCTAAAGCAAATGTTTTTGGGCTAATAAAAACGAACAGAAATAAAATATAAAAACCATATTTTTGAATAAACGTGTGTATCATGATTTATACACCTTATATGTAAGTAATATTTAAGGTAATTTGCGTTTTAATATTACCCACTGTTAATTCATTTCTTGGCAGATAACTCTCTAGCATGGAATAAATCGTAATTTGCTGGTTATCATCAAAATAGATGGGATAACTGCGGTATTCTCCATTAGGAACAATATTGCCATCTTTGTCCATTAAACGAATGCCATAGCCATTTAGAATGGTTTTACCACCAAATAAATTGCGGTCTGTACTTTCAGTTGGCTCTGAAATAAACATGATCCGGACAACCGGATCTCTATCATCGCGATCACGTTTTGGGAAAATGCAGTCATCAAATTTCAATTTGATTTCATGCTTAGGGCTTCTGTCCCCAATTTCATTAAAGTAATTCAGAGATATTGGCCCTAATTCAATATTTTGATCTATCGAGTAAAATGAAATCTTACAAGGCAATGCCACCACATTTCCCGTAAAATTAAGATCACCTCTCATCATGCTACTATCTGCATAAGCTTGGCTGGTGCATAGCGATAGCATAAAAAGACATATTGAAAAGTAGCAATTTCTCATATCTAAAATCCTATTGGCTCTCTTTTGACAACTGGCAGGTTGATGCAGCGCATTGGTAAGTCAACATTTTCATACCACCGTAATCATCCATATACCCGGTATATAACTGATTAAAACTGCTTGATGGCACGGGGACACTTTCTTTAGAAAACGGGGCTATCATGACACTTTCAAAACCAGGAAAGTTTTTCTGGTTGGTATTACTCAGGTAACCAAGAGTCACGTAATATTTAGTTGGATTTTCAATTAATAATTGCCCACCTGTATGTGTATATTTCAGCTCTTTAGCCCATACTTTGTCGCTATTATTTTCGATTTGAGGTGGACGATAAAACATTTTTAGACGACTTTGAATCGCAATCTGGACAACATTTTCCTTATCTGCAACAGGGGGAATTTCGCGCACATTTAAATAGAACAGCGATTCTCTATCTTGTGGAAGAGCGTCAATTCCCTCCGTTTTAATAATTTTTATCTGGTTTTTAGCATTCGGTTCGACACGTTGCATTGGAGGTAAAACGGTAAAAGGTTCAGAAATCTTATTCCCTTTTTCGTCTTCCATCCAAGATTGAGCTAAGTAGGGCATTGTTTTACTTTGGTTGTTAATAACCAAACTCATTGATTTATCTTTGCCTGGAAAAATAATCCGTGTACGGTCGATATTAATCGCAGCAGACGCAACTTGCATGCCGACAAAAACTAATGAAAATCCTAAAGCTACTACATACTTTTTACTCATACATCATTCCTTTATTGGCAAGGGATCAGGACTTTACCCTGATTTTTTTCGGCAATATTAGGTAAATTCAAACTACATTGGTTTGCGCCAGCGGCCCATTTCACTATGTAGCTTTCTTCTGGAACCACACCCGTTAAATAAGCAACGCCACTATCAGCAATAATTCCGACTTCTCTTCCTGTGCCTACTTCAATCACACTGGTACCAAGCGGTGGATAATTTCCATTATTCAAACGGATAATTGCTAGAATACGTTTTCCTTGGTTCGCTTTTATTCTCTGATAACCAATTGAGCCCTCAGTCAATGTTTTACCAATAATGTTGTCATTGACATCCACATCATCAGGTAATGTATTCATATCAATGTAAACATCTGAATTAGAAAAACTATTTAAACTTGTCGCAACACCAATACCAAATCGGTTCGTGACAGATTCTCCATTATCAATAGAAATTCCTGCGACATTATCACTATCAATCATTACCCGAGGTTCGTTGTTAGTCCCGTTACGGTGCATGGCCGCACCGTATTTTGTTGCAGTCATGGAGCCATACCAACTACCGCCGACAGCGCGATATGAATTCACATTTTCTGTCGCATTAACATTTAACACGCCATAAGGCGATGAATATTGATAACTACCACTGATATTTGGCTCTGCACGCCCAAGTTTGTGCTGGTCACCGCCCACACGCATACTCCAGTAGTTGTTATTCTCATTTGCACTGTAATAACCCACTGACTGGCCAAAGCTATGGTCACTATCTGCATATTGTGCGTCATAACTCACTGAAGCCCCGTTTTCGAGTGGCACGGAGAAAGACAGATAAATTTGGTTATCATCCGTCTCTTCATATTTAATTTTATTAAGAGATAATGTGCCGGAAATATTTTTAATTTGCCCAATACTGAATAACTTACTAAAGCTCATCCCAAAGTTTGTTGTCGATTCGCTATTCCAAAATTGACGATGAGAGGCATTAAAATAAACCGTTAAATCCAATGGGCTAATGTATTGATTAAAAGACGCGGTATAGACGTTTTTGTCACGCCTAAAATCAAGCACACCATTAGCTGCATCAATGTATTGAGGCATTGTTAAGAATTCTTTTTCAGAAAACTTATAGCCTGCAAATGTCACCTGCGAATTGGTAGATTCAAAACGTTTAGAATAATTTAAACGGTAGCTGTTACCTGAATAAGAGCCAAAATTATCTAAATTTGCATGGGTACGAGTAATATCAAGGGAAATAGCACCAAACATATTCATGTTTTGCCCTATTCCCAAGTTCATCGCTTGATAATTGTTATTATCGACCGTGGCAATTAACCCGCCGAAAATTGATGTGTTACCAAATAAACCATAGGAGACTTCCCCGACAATAAATTTAGGGTCAATTTTCTGTGAGCGGCCAAATGGGTCAGATTGCCCCATGGTAAATTTATAAAGCAGCTGCCCCTGACGGGTTAAAAACGGCAACGATGCTGCTGTTACTTGATAAGTGGTTTTTGAACCGTCTTCTTCCTCAATAGTTACATCTAAAGTACCTTGTACTGCTTCGGTAATATCTTGAACATTAAATGGCCCGGGAGCGACTTTAACTTGCTTAATCACACGCCCATTCTGTGAAATAATCACCATCGCATTTGTTTTAGCGATACCCGTAACCTGAGGTGCATAACCACGCAGTGAAGGCGGAAGCATCCGATTATCACTAAAAATAGACGCCCCTATAAAGCGAAAACTATCAAATAAATCAGTCTTCAAATAAGACTCACCAAGTAAAACCTTTGCCCCCATTTGAGGCAAAGCACGAAAGGCATATAACTGAGTCCAATCAAACCGTTCATTCGTTTTACCTTGAGAACGATTATATTGATATTGATAGTCCGCACGGAAACGCCAAGCACCTAAGTTAACGCCAGCGGTACCGTTACTACTACCACTGAATGTTTCACTGTTATTTTTAGGCGCAGAATAATTAGCAAACAGGTTATAGTCGAGAAATGCTCCCATAATCCCATTTTCCCATTGGGAAGGTGGAACCCAATACGGATCATCGTATTCAAGCCAAGCTTGAGGAATAGAAAATAAGATATTTTGATTCGCTTTATCAAAGCGATAACTAATATCTAAATTTTTAGATAGTTCAACACACTGGCCATTATTATTTTGCAGAAGCTCTTCCTTTATCTTCTTTTTTAATGCAAAAATATTTACCATCTCTGGTGTAACACAGAGTGTTGAAGTATCTTTACTCTCTTCAATGAACTTAATTAAATACTGCCCTGATAGTTTTCTACCATTTAATGTAATATCCGTTAGATATTCGCCGGCAGGAATAAAGTCAGGGTTTGAAAATTGACTCAAATCAATATTATCTCTGTCCTTAGCATCAATAATATTCATATTAAATTCCACTGCATTTGATATTCCCGAAACGGAAAATGCCAACGCAATCGAAAATAATATTTTATTTATTTTAAACTGAGGCAATAGAGACATGATGTTCCCTGTCAAAAAATAAAAGCTAAGAAAGGAAAATAACAGGCAAATATATGCCTGTTATTTTAAATAAAAAATTACAGGTAGTTTAAAGCATAAGTTGCTTGAGAAATGATGCTACCAGTTTCAACTTTACTACCATTTGCTTCAACACGTGCACTGAATGCTAATTTATTTGGACCATCCGCTAATGGCAGCTCAACACTGGTGTCACCAACTTTCATTGTTGCACCATCAGCGTTGATTAAACGAACACCAACACCTTTAGAAGTACCAGTGTTTGCCAGTAATTCTTTAGCTGTAGTATCTGGAGTACCCGTGAAAGTTACTTTAACTTTGCTAACTGCAGGGAAGACAACTACATCGCTAGAATCTTTAACTTCACCTAAATCACAGTTTTCTAACTGGATATTGTATTGAACGCTTTGGCTATATTTGTTACCAGTTTCTAATACTTTATTTGCAACTTGGCCAAGGTCAACGTTAATTGTACCGTCACCTGGGATTGAGCAAGGTGCATTAATAACTTTACCAGTAAAATTGATGATACCACTTCCTTGATCTACAGGTGCTGCGTTTGCAATACCGAATGAAGAAGCGATAATTGTAGCTAATGCAATTTTAGTTAATTTCATTTATATTTTCCTATAAAAAGACGACATACGTACCAATCACCTAATAATCAATAAATTATTAAGTTGATATCTATTTGCTGAGAATTTAATGATAAAAAACATAAAGATTAGGTTTTTATTAAGAAAAATAAAAACGCTATATCTTTATTAGATTAGATGTTTTATTAATTTTAAAACATATTATTTATAATTATCTTATTAATTTCGATTTATAATTAGATTATTCTTAATATTTTAAATTAATTATTTTCTTTATTGATAAAAACATCATCGATAAAAAAACAAATCATTTCAGTTTCTAACGCATTAGCAAGCACGTGCAAATTTTCAATATTGATATTGCACTCACCTCTTTCATAGCGTGAAATTTGTTGCTGACTTACACCAACAAGATTCGCTAATTCAATACCAGAAAGCCCTAAGTGCTTTCTTCTTTTTCTAATCTCTCTACCTACTATCCGATTTACATTTATCATCAACAATAGCCCAAAATAACCTAAAATATTAAATGGCTAAATTATATTACAAATCAAAACCTTTAACATAATAAACTGTACTGCTTATACAACCAAATCAAAGTAGAACAAACTAATTAAAACACGAAATTTGAGTTAATTATAGTTTTCAACATATAAAAGTAAAACTGTTTGTAACGATCAATAGAATAAATTAAAGCCATTGAAACCTATCAATATTTCATTATTTTAGTTTTAATTATCTTATAAGATAAAAAACACATTATTCATATTAGTTACTATATTAGTAAAAATGATTTAATCCAGCATAACAAATTGATTTTAAAGAAAAATAATTTATTACCATCAACAATGGTAATAACAGAAAATATGGATGAACTTTAATCAATAATATAACCGAGGCATTTATCGTTAATTTAATATGGTATTCATTGATTAATAAGTATTTTTATATACTTATTTTTTATATATTAATTTATTTTTTACATTTTTAATGTTTGCTTCAAAAAAACAACTGCCAATGGTTTTTTATTTTTATTATTTATTTTAATTAAATTAACAGAGGTTTTTGCTTACTCGCAATAAGAGTTTAGAATATAAAAAATGGTGATTTTTTTTTAATGGCCACGATCTACTCACAAGTAAAACAAATTATCCGTAATAAGAGTAATATCAATATTGATAACCTTCAATAACCCTCATATTGAGTAAAAACCAACAGACCACAACAAAAATACCCCTTAAATAACAATGTGTTACATTTATTTCCAATTGTAACAAATCACAAAAGTATATTGCAGACTTATAGGATAAAAATGAAATATAACAAAAATAAAACATAATAATTATAGCTTCAGGCATAATAAAACGAGTAAAACAAGTGTTTTACCTCGCCTTTTCCCAAGAAAATAGTCAAAACGACAAGAAGGAGGCATGTGAATATTGTATTTTGCTCATATAGCTTAGGTTAAATTTATGCTTTTAATTCGGAGAATAAGGACTACTTGCATACCTAATTCACTAAATAAGAGTATTTATTGAAGAATAATTGACACAGATGCCCTTTAAATAAAGATAGATAATATAAGAGTATCACGCTTAATGTGAGGTTTTATTTCGTATAATATAATGCAAATCTATCTTTTTACGTTAATTTGCGTATAAAAAACTATTTTTAAGTGTTCTTAAAGCTTTATTCAATAACTAACCGTTATTGAATAAGAAAATAACTCATTATTTTTTGTTTGAACAACATGGTTTGATCTCCTTAAACCAAGGAGATCAAAATGATGCCAACACAATCACAGCTTCGTGTTGCAACTGTACAGTTCCAACACCGTCCTAGCGACAAAACCTATAATTTAGAACGTATCCATGACTTTATTACTCAAGCTGCACAACAAAAAGTGAAAATACTGGTGTTACCCGAAATGTGTATCACCGGTTATTGGCACGTGCCGAAGCTACCAGATGACGCCGTTTATGCATTGAGTGAAACCTTACACGATAGCCCTTCATTAGCATTGATCCGCCAACGTGCGATTGAATTAGACATGATTATTGGTGTTGGATTGATTGAAAAAGGGTTAGATGGCAAATGCTACAATACTTGGGTCGCTTGCATGCCAAATGGACAATACCATGCTCACCGTAAATTGCATGCGTTTGAACATCCTGCCATTCATAGTGGAGATAGTTACACGGTATTCGATACACCATGGGGGGTAAAAGTTGGTATTTTAATTTGTTGGGATAATAACTTAATTGAAAACCCACGCATAAACGCACTACTTGGCGCAGATATTATTCTTGCTCCCCACCAAACCGGTGGAACTCATTCGAGTAGCCCTTATGGAATGAAACCACTCAACCTTAGTCTCTGGGAAAATAGAAAACAGAACCCCCAAGCACTATTGGAGTCATGCCAAGGTGAAAATGGGCGAGGATGGCTAATGCGCTGGTTACCTTCAAGAGCTCACGATAATGGCGTTTTTTATCTGTTTAGTAATGGCGTTGGCCTAGATGATGATGAAATTCGCACAGGTAATGCAATGGTGATAGACCCCTATGGCCGAATTGTCAAAGAGAGTTTATTGGTTGAGGATGATGTGGTCATTGCAGATCTTGACCTTAGTTTGCTTCCTACCTCGAATGGGCGGCGTTGGCTTACAGGTAGAAGACCTGAATTATACCGCATTATGACTGAAACTCTGGGTTATGAAACCGATATTCGTAGTGTTCGCTTTGCGGAACAGAATTCCCCTTATCATAAAGAAAAGCCATAATAGCTAAAGTCAATGACACGCCATAGCATTCATAATACAAATACTATGGCGTCTTCTACTATTAGGAACTGGCTAACCATCATGGATACTCGACTACTCCGCGCATTTATCGTTCTTGCAGAAACAAAAAATTATCGCGAAGCTTCATCACGTTTATATATTAGCCAGCCAGACTTAACGAAACAAATTCAATTACTTGAAAAACAACTAGAGATGACTCTGTTTGAGCGTGGACGTCATGGCGCTGTATTGACTCCACACGGTAAAATACTATTTCCCTATGCACAGCAAGTGCTTGCTCACACTACTGAGCTTTTACGTCAATCCGCAATACTTCGAGAACAACCTCCTGTAAAACTAACTGTCGGATTTGGCATATCAACATTTCACGAAGCGTCCTTATTTGTTGCACGGCTGCGTGAAAAACTCCCTGATATTCCAATTCAGCTGGATGACATGCCTTCTCACGAAATGGAGAAACAGCTACAAACTCATGAATTGCATATTGCTTTTACTCGCCAATTTGCATTTAAAAACACAGATAGCTTAGTGAGCAAAGCATTAAAATTTGAAGTACTTGCTTTAGCCGTCGCACAAAAATCGGCGTCTCGATTATCAGTTAAGGAATATCTAACTCATTTTCCTTTATTATTGTTACGCGCAGAACGTGGCTCAAAGCTTCATCAACAAATTCAGCGCTACCTAAAATATGAAAGCTTATTAATTACGCCTTCTCAGGAAGCAAATGATATTCAAACATTAATTGCACTCGTCGCCGCTGAGGTTGGTGTGAGCCTCTTACCCTATAGTGCAAAAAATATCAGCTCAAAAGACATACGTTTTATTCCGATTCAACATTGTGTACATGCCCAATGGCGGATTGATGTGGTATGGCAGGCTTCATTACCTAAATTATGGCAAAACACCATCCATGAATTAATTGATGAAGTTTATGGAGCATTCTCAAGAGAGAGTGAATCAGAATAACTCCGTAATTCCTATATATTAAACATTTGAACTCTGATATTTATTATCATTATCATCGTAAGATAGGCACATATTGATATGTCTGGTAACCAGTCAATAACTCCCCTTAAAATTATCGCTTCTGGTGTGGCACTTCCTGAGCATAAAATTCTCTCGTCCATGCTGGATGAAAAGTTAAATAAACCAAAAGGGTTTGTCGAAAAGCATTCAGGCATCGAATATCGCTTCCATGCAAGTCATACTGATTCACAAGCCCTTTTAGCCGCCCAGGCGATTCAAAATGCATTGCAGGCGAACCATATCCCACCAAACAGTATTGATATGTTGATTAATGCCTCTGCTATCCCAGTGCAAGCGCTACCGTGTTAAGCAGCGCATATCCTTGAGCAATCGAATTTAAACCAAGGAATTGCCTGCTTTGATATCAATTCAAGTTGTATCAGCTTTATCACTGCGTTACAGATTGCAGCGGGGCTATTAGCCACCAGCGCTTATCAACGCATTGTGATTGTTTCTGCGGATATCGCCTCGCGCGGTATTGACTGGCGGGATAAAGAGTCATCACTGATTTTTGGGGACGGTGCTGCTTGTGTTGTCGTGGAAAAAGGAGATGGAAATAGCGGAATTATTTCTTATACCCACACCACACATACTGCAGGCATTGATTTTTGTGAAATTCGCGCAGGTGGTACAAGATGTAATCCGCGCTCGGGTATGACCGATGATGACTTTCTGTTCCACATGCAAGGGAAAAAATTGTTTCGCCTCGCGTCTTCTTTGATTGAAGGTTTTATGCAACAGGTTTTCAATGAATCGGGTTTACAGCTCAAGCAAATTGGTACCGTGATCCCACACCAAGCGAGTCACCTTTCTTTAGAGCATATGCGCCAACGTGTCGGGGTAACAACGGAACAATTAGTCGATATCTATAAACATCGAGGGAATCAGGTTGCGGCCTCCATCCCTTCTGCATTACATGAAGCCATTATTACAGAACGTTTCTATGAAAAACCCAGTGCCATGTTAATCGGTACTGCTGCTGGGTTAGCGCTGTGCGCCATGGTATTAGTGCCATGAAAATATTGGTAACAGGCGCAACAAGTGGCCTGGGACGCAATGCTAGTGAGTACTTACTTGAAAGAGGCATTGATGTGGTCGCTTGTGGGCGAAACCAACAAGCAGGAGAACAACTAAGTCAATTAGGTGCAACATTTATTGCTGTTGAATTAGCTGAACTCACCGTTGAAGAAGCGAAAATGCTCATGGCGGGTTGTGATGCTATTTGGCATTGCGCCGCCCTTTCTTCGCCTTGGGGAAAACGCCAAGATTTTGAAAAAACAAATGTTCACGCCACTCAAATATTGGCTATCGCAGCAGGGGAAGCAAAAATCTCACGCTTTATCCATATTTCCACCCCTGCCATTTATTTTAATTTCACCCACCAGCAAAATATTCACGAGTCCACGGTTAATAAACATTTCGCTAACCAATATGCCAGAACAAAGTATTTAGCCGAAACCATGATCGAGCAATGCGTTAGTCAATTTCCGGCAACTCGTTATACTATTTTGCGCCCTCGTGGCTTATTTGGTCCTCATGATCGTGTTTTGCTACCGCGTTTGCTCACCCAAATAAAATCACGCAAGGGAAAACTGGTGTTACCTAATGGGGGAAATAACCATTTTGACCTCACCTATGTGGGAAATGTGGTTCACAGCATGCAGCTGGCGACGTTCAAAGAAACACTCCCTAACGGAGCCATTTACAATATTACCAACCAACAGCCACAAGCACTAAAAAAGACATTAAATCAATTGTTTAATGAACTTAATTTAGAGTGCGAAATTCGTTCAGCCCCTTACCCTTTGCTGTATGCTATTGCCAGTCTATTAGAAGTCATTGGCCGTTTAACGGGAAAAGAGCCATTACTCACACGCTATAGCCTCGGTGCAGCCTATTTCACCATGACATTAGATAACCAAAAGGCACAGCAAGAGCTGGGCTACTATCCTTTATATAGTATGCAACAAGGTGTTCATTTGACCGCAAAATGGCTGAAAAAACAGGAGAACCCATGCTAACTATTCATCAATATGAAGTGGGTTATTGCACACATCCGGGCTGTGTCGCGTTAAAAGGCGCCAGTTTTAAATCTTGTAAATTTCCAGCAAGGGCATGGCTGATAGAGGATGAACACCAATGTTGGTTGTTTGATACCGGGTATGCCACTCATTTTTATGATCATACGCGCCATGGCATTATGCGGCTATATCGAGCAGTCACTCCAGTGTATTTCGAAAGCAAAGATGCCCTTGTCAATCAATTGGCTAATGATGGCCTAAAACCTAATGATATCAATGGTGTGATTTTATCTCATTTCCATGGTGACCATATCGCTGGGCTACGTGACTTCCCTAGCATCCCCATTATTTGTTCGGGGGATGGCTGGGCTAAAACACGCCCTTTGACTGGGTTTGCTGCATTGAAAAATGCCTTTGTCAGTGGACTATTACCAGATGACTTCGAACAACGCACTGTATTTTATGAAGGTTTCCCCAAGGTGGCGCTACCAAATGAATTGCAAATTTTAGGCGAAGGCTATGCAGTTAATCAGCAGAAAACCTTACTCATTGTCCCGCTCCCTGGGCATGCCGCTGGGCATATTGGTTTGTGTGTACTAACTAACTCAGGCTGGATATTGCTCGCAGGTGACGCAGCATGGTCTCCCACAAATTACCGAGAATTGCGTGGCCCTATGGCAATTGCCAATATCATTATGGATGATAAGCAGGCTTATTATGAAACACTAAATAAATTACATGAAATTGATAAGCGCAATGTGGTTATCCAACTGTGCCACGAAGGGGATTTATTGTGATCCTTTCGATGCTTTGGCATTACTGGCGAGCTCGTCATTTAACGTTTCGTAACCGTGGCGAACTGGAAGCTTATCAACAAAAACGTTTAGCGCATTTTAAACGCAAAGTATTAGCGAAAAACCCCTATTTTCAGCGGTATATCAATCAGACATTATCTAATTTCCCCATAATGAATAAACAAATCATGATGGATAATTTTGATGAGATGAATACCGCCGGGCTGTTAAGCCAAACACTTCTAGAATGTGCGCAAAAAAGTGAGCAATCTCGGGATTTTGCCCCTAAAGTGGGGCGCTACAGTGTCGGGTTATCCTCTGGAACTTCGGGCCGTCGAGGCCTTTTCGTTGTCAGCCCAGAAGAACAAAATGTCTGGTCTGGCAGTATGTTAGCTAAAATGTTACCCCAAGGCCTGTTTAATGGTGAGCGTGTTGCTCTGTTTTTACGCGCCAATAATAACCTGTATGAAAGTGTCAATAACCGTTGGATTTCACTGCGGTTTTATGACCTTTTCTCGGATTTTGACCTGCAACTCAGCGCTCTTGAACAATATCAGCCTTCGATTATCGTTGCGCCAGCCCAAGTGTTATGTACGATTGCTGACGCCATCAGCCAGCAGAAAATTCAATTAAATGTACAAAAAGTGATTTCCGTCGCTGAAGTACTAGAACCTCATGACAAACAAAAATTACAGCGTTGCTTTCCCCATGTAGGGGAAGTTTATCAAGCAACAGAAGGGTTTTTAGGCTGTAGTTGTTCTCATGGTACTATGCATTTAAATGAAGCTTTTGTGCATATTGAACCTAATTGGCTTGATAATGACCGCTTTTCACCCATTATCACGGACTTTACGCGCAAAACACAGCCTATCGTACGTTATCAACTCGATGATGTTTTAGTGGTGAAAAATACACCTTGCCCTTGTGGCTCTCCTGAAATGGCGATTGAACGTATTGAGGGTCGCTGTGATGATTTGCTTCAACTTCCGGGCTATAACGGCAAAATGGTGACTATTTTTGCAGATCCCTGCGCGCGGGTGATTGTGAATCACTTGCCTGTTACTGCTGACTTTCGCTTAACCCAGCAAGGCAACGCATTATATTTACAGGCTGAATGTTCTCCTACAGAGCTATCTCTCTGCCAGCAACAGCTAACACGCTATTTTACAAACCAACATGTTGATATTTCTCAATTAGATTGGCAATTATCCACTGCCACTATTACACAAACACTCTCCGTTAAAAAGCGACGTATAACCCGTAAGGAAGCGAAATGAATAGCAGAGAATTATTCACTCGCTTTATCTATTGCCTACTCGGTTGGGGAACCGTTGGCATTGTTTATCAATATACCGGGCAAGTGACTGGGCAAGCTCATGTTTTATCACCCAGTGAGCTGGATAATGCCGTCCCATTTTCACCCGATGCCATCTGGCTTTATCTCTCCTTTTTTCTGTTTATCCCACTTGGGTATTTTCTCAGCCCTCTAAAAAAAGCTTACTCACTCATGTATGCCATGCAGCTCTGTGCGCTGGTTTCTGGGGCAGTCTATTTGTGGTACCCCACGACTATGCTGTACCACGACTACGATTTATTGGCCTTATCTGGGCAGGCTTTGTCTGCTTTGATTAATATTGATAGCCCACAAAATTTATTACCTTCTCTACATGTCTCATTGACTCTCATCGTGCTCAATGCATTATGGTCAACACAACAAAAATTTCGCACGGTTTTAGCCGTTATTTGGGCGATTGCTATTTGTACCTCGGTATTGGTGCTAAAGCGCCATTTAGTTATTGATGTGGTTACTGGTGCACTCACCGCTTGTGGTGCATTACTGATTGTTCACACAGCGAAATTTGTCTTAAAGAGAAACACTGATGAATGAATTAACCTTTCCGATTGTTTTCATGTTAGCGGTCGTGGTCGCAGAAGGTTTAGTGATCGCCAAAACGCAAAAAGGAACCGTTAGCTGGCAAGAATTGGTGTTCAACCTGAACTCTGGCCATATTATGTTGTGGTTATTTAGAGGGTTAGAAATTTTTTGTTACGGCTTTGTCGTGACCCACTACTCATTCAACCTCGTTGAAAACTGGCCAACCGCACTGGTGTGGGTGTTTGCGATTTTTGCTTGGGACTTTGGTTTTTACTGGCTACACCGCTTGCACCATACCTACCGTGTTCTATGGGCCGTTCATGTGGTTCATCACCAAGGGGAGCACTATAACCTATCATTAGGAGTGCGTAATTCGTGGTATTCATCACTGACATCAATCCCATTCTTTATGCTACTGGCACTAATGGGGATTCCCTTAGAGGTGTTTATCACCGTTTCAATATTGCACTATACTATTCAATTCTTTAACCACAGTGCGCTGATCCCGCGTTTGGGTTGGTTGGAGAAATTTATGCTAACGCCACAGCACCATAGAGTTCACCATGTGAAAGAAGGGCATTATTCCAATCGCAATTTCGGGGGCAGTTTTATTTTTTGGGACAAACTGTTTGGCACATTTTCCAAGTTACCTGAAACTGAACACCATTTTGGTATCAAAGGCGCTCCCGCTTCTGAAAACCCGTTTATTGACAGCAACTTACCTTTTTGGCGTATCATTAAACGCCGTAGCCAACCCAAAGCAAAACCCGCACCATTATTTCGCGTAAACCAAATCGCATTAGTAATGGGAACACTTCTCCTATTTAGCTTGGTTATTGGTTACGTCTATATTTATGGTTATGGTTATCAAGGTACAACCCAACAGCAAGTGGTTTTATTTATCTTATTAGCCTTAGGTACCGTAGCTCTATCGGGTATTTCAGATGGACGTAAAATTGGCCTGATGAGCTGGTTTTTCATCGCTTGCTTGCTACTAATTTGTATTTTATTTATTTGGCAATGGACAACCCCGTTTTGGGTTATTTTTACCAGTGCACTATGGCTGCATAGTTTGTTAATGTTACTTGGTATAGGCCGAAAACCCATACAGGTGCGAGATGTTCCCTGAGCCGCTAAGGCCACTAGGCTACCAACACCGCCATGATCAAGCGTTCCAAAAAGCATTGAACATGGCCGCTAAACACTATTTACAACAGCGTGCTGATCATCGGTTCGCTGACTTACGTTTTTATTTAAAAAGTCTAGTTTTAATTTTGTGCTGCCTAGGCAGTTACGGCATAGCATTATGCGCTAACACGTCTTGGGCATTTTTTATTTTTTACCCTCTGTTTATCTGTTTCGCATTATTATTAGCCATTAATCTCGTTCACGATGCTTCCCATAATGCAATTTTCAAGCAGGCCAAAGCCAACTATTGGCTCAATTTTTGGGTCACTATTCCGTTGGGCTTAGATCCTGAATGCTGGCGCGTCAGGCATATTATTTTTCACCACGCTCACACCAATATTCGCCATTATGATTTAGATATCGAAGAAAATTTTGTCTTACGGCAAACGCCTTATCAGCGCTGGTACCCGTTTATGCGGGCTCAGCATCTGTATTGGCCATTAATTGCCGCAATGACTTTCCCTGCACTCATTTGGTTCTTTGATTGGATGGATAGATTTCATTTGACGCGCGTCGCCCCTCATATGCGCCATCAAGGCCGTCGTGGTATTGGAGCATTTTTATTGGCTAAGTTACTGCATTTGATTGTGGCGATAGTCATACCCGCTTTTGTTATCACTGATATCAGTTTAGCGATCTTGCTACTCACTTACTTATTTAGCCAAATGTTAGCCTCTCTTATATTTGTTGTATTGATACTTGGCACCCATTGGGCGAAAGCGACTTTTTATACGCCCCCCAAAGAAGGCAATATGCCGCATGGTTTTTATACTCACACTTTTTCAACCACTTATGATTGGCAAACTACACCTCGTTGGTTAACTTATTGGTTAGGTGGATTAAACTTACATCTTACACACCATTTATTTCCCAATTGGAACCACCGCCATTACCCTGCCCTTGCTAAAATCATTGAGCAAACTGCCAAGCAGTTTTCGATGGATTATCATTGTATTAGCGCGAAAGAATTGTTTATTTACCAACAGAAGTTTTTAAAAGAAATGGGAAAGGGTAAGCAAGCGGATGAACACTGAGCCAAACACCCCAGTGCTTACTTCGCTATATTGATTATCTATCGATAATAATATTTTGATTTATTACGCTTTTTTCACTATTTCCAACCATCTGAGCAAATTTCTCTAATGGGTCAGTCCGAAAAGCATACAAACGTTTGAGGGCAAATGGGTTATCCCCTAATTTGACTTTTCCTTGAATGGTTGTCAGTGCTAAATGTAAGCCAGCTTTTCCCCCCGCGTCCATCGCTGCGGAGTTATATCCACCAAAAGGATAGGCTAAATAGCGTTGTTCCGGTTCGAAGCGACTCAAAATTTTCATCGACCGTTTAAAGTCCAACATAATGGTATGTTCTTTCCGGCTAAATAAAATTGGTGAATTATGGTTATCTAAACGATGCAAAAAGTGAGTATGAGATTGGATGTTAAAAACGTCTCGGCTATCTTTAATTTCTTGCTTACTCATAAATTGTAAGCCATCCGCTGACCATTTTTGTGGCTGCGTTTTAATCCGGGAAGAAATAATAAACAGCGTTGCTTGCTGGCGGTTATGCCTTAAAATCGGTAATGCATAGCGATAAACTGACTTTAAACCATCGTCAAATGTCAACACAACAGCCTTACCCGGTAGATTTGCAGATTTATTTAAATAATCTTCCACATCAGCAAGCGAAAGGGTTTGATAGCCCGCTTGTTTTAAATAATTCATTTGTTCGCGAAATGCTTCCACCGATGTCGTGGTGGATGTTTCACGAAAATGCTTATTTTCATTGTCTTTGAGAATATGGTGATAAGTTAAAATCGGAATGCCTTTATCCAACGAAACATCATCTAAACGCACATAGCCTAGCCTATCCCCAATACGAATGGTTAACCATGCCGTTTTTTCACCTGTTTTATCCGTTTTAATCATTCGCGCTAACACAGGATAACGCAGGTTTTCCCATAAAGAGGCTATTTGCTTACGATTACTTTGAGTTGAGTTGTATACCGCTGCTTTTTGGTGTGTGACTAAATAATCATAAATGGGATTTTGTAAGTCATTTAGCCTATCTACTTCAGGTACATAGCGCGGCTTTTTGTTAGAAAATGATATCGTTTTCACAAATGCGTAGTCATTGCCAAACTGCATCGCACAATAATCCCCTGAGGGAGAATAAGCGTAAAACCCGTGTTCTGCGTTCAGTTCTGCGACAGCGCGCATTTCTCCAGCAATCATCGCAAAAATAATTTCAGGCTGTTTTGTTTGAATTAGCTTGGGAGGGATGTCTGCCAACTGCCAATCATCTGTATTATTGACGATTTCAGAAGCCATAGATTGAGGGAGATAGCTCGTAAATAAAATACACAGTAATAAAAGTAATCGTTTAGACATTTTTCATCCGCTATAACGCTGGGTTTCCGCAATTATTCTAAACCTACTCTAGATTGAACCCCATACCCCAATAAAAATTTTTATTGTCCCACTCTCATTATTATCACGAAAAATAATACTTAAAATGTATGGTTGTTATCTTAACCCCTTAAGTTGTTATACCAATTTAGATATTCCATCGTGATCTATCATACAAAATAAAGAGATCTAGCTCATATTTATCAGTAAAAGGCGCCATCAAGGCACAATCTGTAAATCATTTGACAGTTTAATCCATTTCCCACTGCTAGATTGGCATTCAACCACCTTACAACACCTGGGAACAACAATGAAAATAAAAGAAATTAGTACTTTTATCATGCACGTACCTGTCACTAATGACCTAATTGGTGACTCAACTCACAGTATTACCCATTGGGGAATGCCGGGTGTCATGATCAAAACAGAATGTGGGTTAGTCGGCTATGGCCACACCGGAACACACGCCGATATCACTACCGACCGGTTAATCACCACCATTATTGAAGATGTTTTCGGTCCAATGTTACTCGGTGAAGACCCAACAGAAGTACGTTATTTGCATCGAAAACTCACTCGCAGCTCAACCAATATTTGGGTTGGTCGCGGTGGTTTAATGCAAATGGCAATTTCTGCCATCGACATCGCCCTTTGGGATCTCAAAGCTAAAGCCGCAGATCAGCCGTTATGGCAACTGTTTGGCGGTTCAAAACACAATAAAGTTAACGCCTATAACACCGACTGCGGTTGGTTAGTGCGTAGCCAAGAAGACTTAGTCGATGATTGTAAAAAAATGATCTTCGAAGAAGGCTTCAAAGCAATAAAAATGAAGATTGGCAAACCAGACCCACGCGAAGATCTACAACGTATTGAAGCGGTTCGCCACGCAATTGGCGATGATATCGACTTAATGGTAGATGCGAATGGTAAGTGGGATATCAGTATAGCCAAGCAATATGGCCACCGTTTAAATGATTTTAATATTAAGTGGTTTGAAGAGCCGTTGTGGCATGATGATGTCGCCAGCCATAAACAACTTGCCGCTTATATGGACACACCTATCGCATTAGGTGAATTACTTTATCACAATGATTCGTTTAAGGAATTTGTCTTGGCAGGTGCCGTTGATTACTTACAACCTGACGCCACACGCTGTGGTGGTTTAACAGCAGTATGGGAAATTGCTGATTTAGGTATGGCCTTTAATTTACCGGTGACACCACACCATGGCGATATGATGCAGGCACAATTGCATCTGGTCATGGCGCATCCAGCCTGCTCTTTACTAGAATTCATTCCTTGGACACTGGACTGCTTTGTTGACCCGGTCGAAGTTATTGATGGTGTTTATACCACACCAACCGCGCCTGGGGCAGGTACAACGTTAAAACCTGAAGCATTAGCTAAATTTAACGTGAAATAATGATCATTCCCTTTTTCAATATTTCATTTCTAACAACATGAAAAAGGGAAATTAATAACAAGAATTATTCATTTTAAATTACTTATTTACACTCTAAATAATTCATGATGCAGCCAACAACACTGCAACTTGAAGTATGGCGAGTATTTTAGCTCTATACTCTACTCTGCTGGTTATTCAGCGGCGGGCTAAACACATAATAAAAATGAATAGATAACATTACTATCTTACAAAAAACTGGGGTGAACCATGTCCACCAATACGGATCATTTATCATCGGCTACCAGCAAAGCAATACGAAAAATAATACCAATGGTGGTATTAATGTTCATATTAGCTTATTTAGACCGTTCTAATATTGGTTTCGCAAAACAAGAGTTTCAGTTAACGACTGGGTTAAGTGACGCTGCATACGCATTTGGCGCAGGGATCTTTTTTATCGGCTACGCATTGTTTGAGGTACCAAGTAATATTCTACTGTACCGCATTGGTGCCCGAGTATGGCTATCGCGCATTATGGTCACATGGGGGCTAGTCTCTGCCGCCATGATGTTTGCCCATGATGAAACCACCTTTATTGTGCTGCGCTTCTTGCTTGGTGTCAGTGAAGCTGGCTTCTTTCCGGGGGTTATTTTGTATTTAACCTTCTGGTTCCCACAAAATATCCGTGCACGGGTGACAGGCTACTTCTTATTTGGTGCACCACTGGCATTTATCATTGGGGGCCCATTATCAGGCTCACTCCTGTCGCTAGAAGGAACTTCATTTGCCTTCGGTTTATACGGCTGGCAGTTAATGTTTGTCGTAGAAGGCTTATTGGCATCTATTGTCGGGATTTGGGTATTCTTTTACCTTGATGACCGCCCAGAAAAAGCCAAATGGCTGACAGCTGAGGAAAAAAATGCACTTTCCGCTAAATTAGCCTTGGAAGAAGATGCCAAAGCAGGTCATAGTCCAAAAGGCGCCCTGAGAGCATTATTAGATATGCGTGTTCTCTACCTGTGTCTGATTTGGTTTACCGTTCAAGTCTGTGGTTATGGTATTTATTTCTTCTTACCAACCCAAATTGGTACGTTATTAGGCAGTAAAGTCGGCATACTTGTAGGCTTTGTCACCGCCATACCACCACTGTGTGCAGCCATTGCAGTTTACTACGTTCCTCGTATTTCAGAACGTCTAAAAGAACGCCGTAAAGTTGCTGCCATTACCTTTATGTTAGGGGCTGCAGGGATCGCTGTTTCTGGTTTATTCGATAGCATTCCAGTTATTGCCATTATTGCGTTATGTGTCGCAGCAGCAGGCCACTTAGCTATGCAACCTCTGTATTGGAGCTTCCCATCTGCATACTTAGGCGGTACCGCTGCAGCATCAGGGATCGCCCTGATTAACTCTGTGGGTAACTTAGGTGGCTTTGTGGCACCAAACTTAAGAGTGTGGGCTGAAACCACCTTTGAGTCTGCCCGTGCAGGGCTCTATTTTATCGCTTTAGTCGCCTTTATCGGTGGTCTGTTGATTCTGACATTAAGAAGATTAGGTATTGAAAAACGATTTGAAGATTAATTAATGATCTTTTGAATCCCTCCCGAGCCGCAATAAATGGCTCGGGTTTTCTATTACTCTATTTCTTATTTGTGAGGTTTACTCGAATATTACGGCGGTTCATGATTGAACATAACCCTACCAAATGTCATGATAAAGTTAGCTAATCATGCAGGGAGCATTCAGATGAACATTGCGGTACAAAACAGTCAATTAGTTCTAACGCATGAAAATATTCTTGAAATATTAAAAACAAATAGTTGGTTTAGTAACTTACCCGATTATTTAATTTCCATCTTAATGACATGCGCCACATTACGCTTCTATCCTGATGGTGAAATGGTCCACTATCAAGGTGACCCTGCACGTGGTCTATATGCGGTGATTCAAGGCTCAGTAAAAGTGAGTTCGATATCCTCAGATGGTCGTGAATGTGTATTTCGCTATCTTTCACCTGGCAATTGGTTTGGCGAAATTGCCATGCTAGATAAGTCAGCGCGCACCCATGATGCTAAAGCAATCAGCCCAACCATTTTACTGACGATATCACCGAAAGATTTAGCCATGATCTTGGAAAAGCACCCCGTTTTTTACCAATTTCTGAATATTTTGCTCTGCAAAGTGATTCGTAACGCCTTTACCATTATCAATGACAGCGCCTTATTGTCTGTTTCCGCCCGGCTGGCCAAGCGCTTATTGAGCTTAGCGGAAGGTTATGGTGAACCTCATGAAAAGGGGATTCAATTGAGCCTATACCTGACACAAGATGACTTGGCGACCATCATTAATACCACACGGCAAACCATCAATAAGCGTTTAGTTGCATGGGAAAAACTCGGTTGGATTGATGCAAAATACGGGAAAATTATTTTAGTTAATCTCCCCGCGCTGAAGCAGATCTCTGAGGATGATGAAGAATAACTAGCTGTTATCATCCATCGTTGGGCTATCTGCGAAGAAGTAGCGATCCATAGTGAATTCAAAGTCATCACTGGTCGCATTGAACAACATTTTTTTGGTATTTTCCAAATGTTGCCACATGGCTTGCCGCGCCCCTTTCGGGTCTCGACGCGCTAACGCCTGTAAAATTTGGTCGTGCTCATCACACCAGCTCTCAATCGAACGGTTATCAATGTGCTCATGAAGCTTGAGCCAGTAAGGATTACGTAAGCGTTGGCTCCACATTTGCTCAACAATCACCACCATCGCACTGTTATGGGTCGACGCGGCAATTTGCATGTGAAAAGCGAGATCCCATGTTGAGTCGCGAAAACGATCCTCTTTACGAGCATGCTTTTGAATATCAACCAATTTTAAAATATCTTCTTTCGTGGCTTGGCTCGCGGCAAATTCGGCGATGTGGCTTTCAATCAGTTGCCTTGCTTGTAATAGCTCAAATGGCCCACAACGACTAAATTCTAATCCGGTTTCTGTATTGACTGAGTTATTAGACCGATTACTGATGACGTGTATGCCAGATCCTTTACGTACATCCACATATCCTTCCACTTCTAACATAATGATAGCTTCACGGATCACCGTACGGCTCACCTTCATTTCATCAGCAAGTAACCGTTCTGCAGGCAATTTAGTGCCAACTGGGTATTCATCATTTTCGATGCGTTCTTTGACCAGAGCCGCAACTTGTTGGTATAGGCGCGGTTCACTCTCTTGTGAGCTCATTATTTTCTCCTTTCATATAACAACCCGACTCATTGGCCACTAATGCCTCACAGTATAACGAAATTTTATGGTGATGGGTTAAATAGAAGTTCACGGATAAATAAATTCCAATAAATTGGTATAACATCTTTAAAAGTTATAAACCAGATCGTATAATGTTTGAAATTTAGACAACCCAAAAATCGACACTAAGCAGCCGATCGCACTGAATCCGATTTTCAACCCAGAGAATGCAATATGATAAAAGATATAATAAAAATACATCCGAATGACAATGTCGCCATTACCTTAATCGATAGACTCTCGGGTGATACTGTCAGCGTTGATGGCCAATCCGTGGCATTAAAGCAGGACATCGGTCGCGGCCATAAAATTGCTCTAGATACGATTGAAGCGGGTGAAAATATCATGAAGTATGGCGCGCCTATCGGCCACGCAACAACGAAAATAACCGTTGGCGAGCATATTCATACACACAATATCACCACCAATTTAAGTGCCTTAAATGACTATGAATACCACCCTGAACACAACATAATTACCGCTACACGGCCGGATCCAGATGTGCAAATCTATCGTCGAGCAAACGGTGATGTCGCGATCCGCAATGAAATTTGGGTGATCCCAACCGTTGGCTGCGTGAATGCACTCGCTAGAAAAATGATCGAGCGCTTTAATAAACAACATCATGGTGCTTCTGATATTGATGGCGTTTATCTGTATAACCATACTTTAGGATGTTCCCAGCTCGGTGATGACCATTTAACAACGCGTACTATTTTACAAGATATGGTTAAGCACCCTAACGCAGGTGGTGTTCTAGTCATTGGTTTAGGCTGTGAAAACAATCAAGTAGCCGCCTTTAAAGAAACATTAGGTGACTATGATGATGAACGCGTGAAATTCATGGTATGCCAACAATTAGATGATGAAATTGAAGCCGGTGTCGAGCACCTTAATACGCTTTATCAATTCGTACAGCAGGACAAACGTGAAGCAGGCAAACTGAGTGAAGTGAAATTTGGCCTTGAATGTGGTGGATCTGATGGGCTTTCAGGCATCACCGCTAACCCACTGTTGGGCTGTTTTTCTGATTTTTTAGTCAGCCATAACGGAACCACGGTGTTAACGGAAGTCCCTGAAATGTTTGGCGCGGAACAAATTCTAATGAACCACTGCCATGATGAACCGACGTTTGAGAAAACGGTCAATATGATCAATGACTTCAAACAATATTTTATTGCCCATGACCAGCCAATTTATGAAAACCCATCTCCAGGGAATAAAGCCGGTGGTATTTCGACACTCGAAGAAAAATCCCTCGGCTGCACACAAAAAGCAGGCACTAGCCAAGTAATGGATGTTTTAAAATACGGAGAGCGCCTGACAACCCCAGGGTTCAACTTGTTAAGTGCACCGGGTAATGATGCCATTGCGACCAGTGCCTTAGGTGCAGCAGGCTGTCATATGGTGTTATTTACAACCGGTCGCGGCACACCATACGGTGGCTTTGTTCCCACCATGAAAATTGCGACTAATAATGAGTTAGCCGCCAAAAAACCCCATTGGATTGACTTCAATGCGGGTGCCCTATTAACAGGAAAATCCATGGATCAGTTATTAGATGACTTCATTCAGCTTGTTGTGAAAACCGTTAATGGTGAGCACACCAAAAATGAAATCAATGACTTTCGTGAATTAGCAATTTTCAAAATGGGCGTCACACTTTAAAAACAAACTATTCCCTATTGCTTAGGCCATCGTTAGGCAATAGGGATATCACTAACTATTTATATTTATTAATTTTCCCCTACCAACCTGACTTTCTAGCCTGAGCCATAAACCCATTTATCGTGACATGAACCCAATAAAGAAAAGTCACCATTTCCCTATTTTTAGGATATGGTAGGATCCGTTTCGTGATGGCAAATTTTAATTTATTAGCAGGGTAAATAATGATAGACCTAAAACTTAGAGAGGCCAGAGACAGCCTTTCCACCAAAGAAAAACAAGTCGCTGAGTACATTATTGCTAATAAGAAAAACATGCAAAGTATTAGCATTCAATCCCTTGCCCAAGAAAATAAGGTCAGTACCACAACTATTTTGCGCCTATGTCATAAGTTAGGCTACCAAGGTTTTAGTGACCTAAAAATTGATTTAATTTCATCGATTAATCACAAATCTTACGGCACCCTACTGCAAGAAGATATTGATATTAATGACTCGATGGAAACCGTTAATCACAAAGTAGGACTGATTGAAAAATCATCCATAGAAGAAACATGTGCTTTGGTTAATTTAAATGCCTTTAAGCAAGCAAATGAGTTAATTAGCAAGAGTAAAAAAATTGTAATTTATGGTGCTGGTAGTAGTGGATTAGTTGCAAAAGAATTTGAATATCAACTAATTAAAATAAAGAAAGATGTTAATTGTCACCTTGATTACAGCATTCAATTTAGTATCGTGAATACGTTAGATCAGAACGATCTTGTCATTGTCATATCTCATTCCGGTGAAAACCATGAATGTATCAAGCTACTCACCCTAGCCAGAGAATTGAAAGTTCCGACCATTGCTATCACAAAAATGGGACAAAGTTCAGTATCAACCTTAGCTGAGACTATCTTGCATACAATATCGACTGAAAATATTTCAAGGATCATCCCCATTCGCTCAAAAATATCCCAACTCACTGTAATTAATATGTTGATTACTAACTTATTTATCAAACAGTATGATGAAAGAATTCAAAAACAAATTAACACTCGTGCGGAACGCTTTACTCGTCTAAATAGCAATAACTGATCGGCTTTCTCCTTCTTAATATCGCCTATGTGGCTCTGAGTAGCCACTTCGATCTTGCTCACAAAAATGACCCATTGTAGAAAGCTCCCTCTTTTCATTCCTATTTTTTGTGATATTGTTACTTTAAAATAAATATATAAAGTAATTTTATTACTAAAATAAAAAAGATAAATACAAGGGGAAAAAATGAGCTCTCAAATACCTATCATACTGGCTAGCCATGGGCCTTTTGCACAAGGATTATTGGAATGTGCTGAAATGCTGATCGGCTCGCAAGAAGATATCAGCGTGATTTCGATTCAAAGAGAAAGCAATATTAATGAGGTAAAAAAACATTTATTTGAAACATATCAGCATGTTAATAAAGGCAATGGCGTTTTAATTTTGGTCGATTTATTAGGCGGTTCTCCTTGCAATTTAGCCAGTGAGCTCGTTATTACTCAAAATGATGTCGTGCTGTACTGCGGAATCAACGTTCCGACTTTTCTCGAAATACTCAGCAACCGAGACCTTCCTTTACATGAACTTCATCAAGTCATTAATGATGTATTCCCTGATAGTTGCATTAATGTCGGTGAACAACTTAAACCATTAGCACAAAACGATAGCGAACTTTAGGAGAATCCCATGCCAATTAATGTTGCCCGAATTGATGACAGACTTATCCACGGCCAAGTTATTACTACTTGGGTTAAAAATTTTGATATTGAGCAGGTGATTATCGTCAACGACAAAGTTGCCAATGACACCGTTCAACAATCCGTTCTTACTATGGCGGCGCCACCAGATCTAAAAGTCGTCGTTTTTGGTGTCGATAAATTCATTGAAGTCTTAAAAAAAGCAGAAATTAAACGCCGCACTATGTTGCTGTTTACTAACAGTATTGATGTGAATAGGCTCGTCGAAAGTGGCTTAAAATTGGAAAAACTGAATGTCGGCGGAATGCGCATGCAAGAGGGCCGTCGTAATTTATCTCGTGCGGTTGCTGTGACACCAGATGAAGAACAAGCCTTTAGGTCGCTCATCAACAATAACGTTACTGTTGAAATTCAAATGGTTCCTAAAGATCCCATTGTTGAATTAAAAACATTACTCAATTAATTCATCTAATCATACTTATTTTCACTCAATAAGTGAGGAGCCTATTATGTTGGTAGAGGCCATTTTAATTGCGATTTGGGCAGGTATTTGCTCATTGGATGATGTCGGTCCGCAAATGCTAAGACGCCCATTACTCACCGGTACTGTGGCCGGTATTATCATGGGCGATATGGTTCAAGGGTTAGCCATTAGCGCCACATTAGAATTAATGTGGATGGGAATTGGTAATGTTGGTGCTTATTCTGCACCCGATATTATCGCCGGTTCAATTATTGGAGTTGCGCTCGGTATTGCTTCCAATGGCGGAATTGCAGCGGGTATCGCTCTTGCCGTACCTGTCTCTATTCTATGTCAGCAATTACTGATTATCTGGCGTTCTTTTGCTAGTTTTTTAAATGTCTGGGCCAGTAAATCCATTCTTGATGGCAACTACAGCGGCCTAACAAAAGTGCATTATTTCTCGACGCCACTGTGGTTTTTTATTCGTGCCATTCCCTGCTTTATTGCGGTTTATTTTGGTAGTGACTTAGTCAATAGCATATTAAATGCCGTACCTGAAAGTATTCTTACCGGTATGGGTGTCGCATCTAAACTGATCCCTGCTGTCGGTATCTGTATTCTGTTACTCATGTTGCTTAAAGGCAGAATGTGGTTTTTCTTTCTGCTCGGTTTTATGCTCACAACCTATTTAAAACTACCAATTATCCCAATTACTTTTATCGCTCTGGCATTTGCTGTGCTTTATGACATGGCATTTGCCAACAGCTTGCGCCAAACACCAGAAGAAAAAACAGCACCAACTTCCCATAAAAATGAAGAAGAGGAGTATGACCTATGAGTGAAATAACCACCTCTGAAAATAAAAAACTCACGAAAAAAGAGCTTAATGGTATGTTTTGGCGAATTCAAACCATGTCATTCTCATACAACTACGAAAAACTGCAAACAATTGGTTTTGCTCATTGTATGGTACCCGTTCTCGATAAACTTTATGAAAAAGCAGATCAAGAAACACGTATTAAAGCCATGCAACGCCACTTCGAGTTTTTTAATACACAAATTAACGCAGGTGCATTAATTCTCGGTGTCACCGCAGCATTAGAAGAAAAAACAACAGAAGAAGAAAAAGAGGCGGTCGTTTCTGTAAAAGCTGGTTTGATGGGGCCATTTGCAGGTCTTGGTGATAGCTTATTAAAATTTACATGGCTGCCCATTTGCGGCAGCATCGGAGCCGCATTTGCGCTGCAAGGTAATATTATCGGCCCTATATTAATGTTTATTCTGTTTAATATCGTCAATATCGGTACCAAATATTTCTTTATTCATTATGGCTATAACAAAGGCGTTGATTTAATCGAGCAATCGAAAAAATCAAATATTATTCAGCGAATTACTAATATAGCGAACGTTGTCGGGGTCATGGTCCTAGGTTCCTTGATAGCAACGACCGTTAAGCTTTCCACTCCGCTAACCATCGCCGTCGGTGAACAATCTATCAAAGTACAAGAGATGTTTGACAAGGTAATACCTAACTTACTCACCCTTCTCTTTGCACTCGGTATTTTCTTCCTTGTTCGTAAATTTCAAGGAAAACATACCGTTGCACTCATTGTTGCCATTATGGTTTTAGGTGTTGTTTGTTCCGTGTTCGGAATTTTAGGATGATAAAGGGAAATATATGGAAATCGAAGTCAACAGAGTGAATGAATCAACACTCGAAATAAAGTTTAGTGAAATTCCATCCTCTCCTCTGGCATTATATTGGACGGATAAACCTGATACTCAGGTTTATCCTGAGAATTTCATTACAGATAAATTAGAGAATACCATTACAGTTCAAGACCCATTAAATGCTAAACAACGCATCTATTTTATTTTACAAAATGCCAATGGACGTAAATTATTCGCTGAAAGAACATTACCTATTGAGGGATTAAATAACTTCCGTGATTTTGGGGGTTATACCACAACAGACGGAAAACAGGTGAAATGGGGAATGTTATACCGTTCCAACCATCTATTTAATTTGAATGAACAAGCGGTAAATTATATTTCCCATCTAGGGATTAACAGCATTATCGATTATCGTACTCAAAATGAAATTAATAAATCGCCCCAATTGCCATGTTGGTGAAAAGAAAACCTACCATCTTGATGCAACGGCTCAAACTGCTGAATTAGCAGCACAATTTGCCGCATCACCAGATAATGAAGATAAAGCGTTAATCGAAAGTGTTATCCAGCATATTCCGAAAGAGATGATTAACGGCGATGGGTTACAAATATTAGAACAATATCGCCAATTTGTAGTGAGTGATAAGTCAAAATCCGCCTTTAAGCAAATGATAGAAGTCTTATTAGATAGTCATAATGCCCCAAATATTCAGCATTGCCGCGGCGGAAAAGATCGAACCGGTTATGGCGCATTACTGGTACTTTCCATGTTAGGTGTTCCGAAAGAAACCATTGTGCAGGACTATATGCTCACCCATTTTAACCGGCTTGAACGTAACGAAATTAAAATGGCAGGATATCGGAAAATAACTCAAGACAAAAATGTACTGGATTATTTACTTTCACTGATTGATACTCAAGAATCATTTATTATAGAGGTATTTAATACGATGGAAGAAATATCCGGCTCTGTAGAAAACTATATTAAAAATGAACTTAAATTCACAAATAATGATATTAAGCAACTTAGAGAAATATACTTAGTTTAAATAAATTCACTTGTTATATAAACAACCACAGGCTTAATAAAATAAACCTGAGTGATGGCTGTATTTAATAAATAGTAAAATAGCCACATAGCCTATTTATTGTGGCTATTTTATTGACGAAAAAATCCGTTATTGGTTATAAAATCAATAATTACTTTTGTTCGCCAGTTTTATTCAATGAATTTTTAACTGCTTTATTTTTGTCCGTAATACGCATTTTTACCGTGTTTACGTAAATAGTGTTTATCTAATAATACTTGTTGCATTGAACCTATTTGTGAACTTAATTGACGGGTAAATAAATTCATATAGGCAATTTCTTCTAATACCACGGCATTATGCACTGCATTATCGGGGCTTGTTCCCCAAGCAAATGGGCCATGGCTATTCACTAATACCGCTGGAATATCTTTTGCTGACAGCCCTTTTTCCTTAAAGGTTTCGATGATCACATGGCCTGTTTCTCTTTCATAATCCCCTTCAATTTCACTTTCTGTCATTTTACGGGTACAAGGGATTTCACCATAGAAATAATCAGCGTGGGTTGTCCCTAATGCACTCAATGGCTGCCCTGCTTGAGCCCAAATAGTGGCATGACGGGAGTGAGTATGAACAATACCGCCAATTTCAGGGAATGCTTGGTACAGCGCCAAATGCGTGTCAGTATCTGAAGAAGGTCGATATTTCCCTTCTACCACTTCTCCACTTTCCAACGAGACCACCACCATGTCCTCTGCTTTCATGGTTTCATAGTCAACGCCAGAAGGTTTTATCACCATTAACCCAGCTTCACGGTCAATACCACTCACATTACCCCAAGTAAAAGTTACTAGGTTATGTTTGGGTAAGGCGAGATTCGCTTCAAAAACCTGTTGTTTCAATTGTTCTAACATAACAACTCCCTAGCTTGCTAAAATATGCTTTAATATCAACAACAAAAATTTATTATGGTGATGTTTTTTGTGTGTTGATAACCTATATCTACCTATTAAGGTAAACAGATTTAGGCCATTTAAAAAGCACCTCACTTTACAAACTCGCAACAAAACAGCCTAACTCAGGCATAATCGGTCATACTCAGTCAAATAAAGTCACCACCAAGATGTGGTTAATTGACCGAGTTAGCCCAATATTTTTTGTTTATTGTGAGAAAAACAAAAAGACACCGCCAATATAGTGATATGAGTCTAATTATTATGTAATAAAATTATATTAAATTCATAAAATGAAGATCAAAGTCACTTTAATCGGCTTTGTTTTTTTCAAAAAGAGATTACTTGAATCCAATCACGACAAAAAAAAAGCAACACGGGCAGAATAAATATCGTGGAAATAATAGGAGCTAAATATGTTACAAGCCGAACGCCATAAATTAATATGTTCTCATGTTTCGCAGAATGGTTCGGCATTGGTACGTGATTTAGCTCAATTATGTCTCGTGTCTCAAGAAACTATTCGTCGTGATTTGACGACTCTTGAGCGAGAAAACAGGATCATCCGTAGCTTTGGAGGCGCGGTGGCCATCGACCAAGAAGAAATGCCGATGGTGAATGTTATGCCATCTTCGGTCAAACTCAGTCAAATGGTTGATGGCGCAGAGTCTTTTCGTAAAAGAACTGAAGAACATCCTGATGCCAAAATGAAAATTTCGAAGGCTGCACTAAAATTAATTCAGCCTGGTGACTGTATTATGCTAGATAACAGCAGTACTTGCTGGTTTCTAGCACGGCAAATACCCGATATCGACATCACTGTGGTGACAAACTCGGTCAAAATTATCCAAGCGTTGGCCTGCCGTGACCGAGTTCGTGTTATTGGTATTGGTGGGGAATATTCAGAACGTCATGATGATTTTCATGGCCCAATTGCAGAAAGTATTATTCGTAGCTTTCAGATAAAAACCTTATTTCTTTCATGCCAAGGATTCAATATCGAAAATGGTATTCGCGATGGCAGTGAAATAAACTCAAAATTAAAAAATATTATGTTACAGGTTTCTGAAAATAAAGTTTTGCTCGCGGATAATAGTAAATTAGGAAAGTATGCATTTAGTCAGGTTTGTACATTTGATGATATTGACGTATTAATTACAAACAAACTAAATGATAATAATTTTCAAAAACAATTCTCTAATCTTAAAATTATCGAGTGTGACAAATAATTTATAAAAATAAAAATTATATAGCTGTAATGTAAGTAAAAATAATAAGTTCCATTTTATTTTCTGTATTAAATAAGTGCAGGGATATTATTTACTCATAATTCCTAGCACTTAATTATAGGCATATCTAAATATGAGAAATTCATTATTTCTAAAAATAAAAATTCTTGATTTAGTATCCATCTACACTAAGGAATACAACTATGAACATGAAGAAGCTAGTTTTACCTTGTTTAATGAGCGTTGCACTATTTTCAAATGTCGCGATGGCTGAATCACAAAAAGCACAAAAGCCCTTTACCATGGGTGTCGTCGTGAAAGTCGGTGGTATTCCTTGGTTTAATGTTATGGAACAAGGTATTACTGAAGAAGGCAAAAAACTGGGAGTAAACGCCTTCCAAGTTGGCCCAACAACCGCTGACCCTGCGGAACAAGTTCGTGCTATCGAAGATTTAATCGCCAAAAAAGTAGATGTCATTGGCGTTGTCCCTAACGACGCTAAAGTTCTTGAACCTGTATTAAAGCGAGCTCAAGACGCTGGAATTAAAGTCATTACCCACGAATCACCAGACCAAAAAAATGCAGATTGGGACTTTGAATTACTTGATACCCAAAGTATGGGGGCTAACCATATGAGAGATATGGCGGCATGCATGGGCGAAGAAGGCAAATATGCCATGTTTGTAGGAAGCCTGACAGTACCATTAGTGAACGAATGGGCAGACGCGGCAATTGCTTACCAAAAAGCAAACTACCCGAAAATGCAAATGGTCGATGACCGCTTTGGTGTTGCCGAATCCGTTGACGACTCAATGCGTACAGCCAATGATTTATTATCTAAACACAAAGACTTAAAAGGTATCATGTCATTTGGTTCACAAGGCCCTATCGGTGCAGGCCGTGCCATTGATAAACGCCGCAAAAATGATGAAACCTGTGTATTCGGGACATTTACGCCAGGCCAAGGCATCAAATTACTGGAAAAAGGTGCAATTGATGGCGGCTATATTTCCAATCCAAAAGTCGCAGGACAAGTATTTGTACAGGTTGCAACTGCCATGATGAATGGTGAAGAAATTAAAGATGGCGTGTCTATTGGTGATATGGGTGAAATCAAAGTCAGTGGTAACACCATTTTGAGTGATAACCCCGTTAATTTGAATATTGAAAATACTAAAAAATTAGTCGAAGTCGGTCTGTAATTTCACCCTGTTAAAATAACATTCACAACAAAAATACAATATTTATCAATATATTAAATTTTATGTTCTTTGAGTTCGAGTTGCCTGTACTAACACAGCAGCTCGAACTCATCACGAACAAGCCAACACCAATTTATTTGCAGTAGGAATTGTACTTATGACAAGCACCTCAAAAGCTGACAAATCCGATCCACTCATTACCTTGCGAGACCTTTCCAAAAGCTTCGGTGGTCACCGTGCATTACGCAATATCGATTTGACGCTCAACAAAGGTGAAGTGCACTGTTTAGCAGGCACCAATGGGTGTGGGAAAAGCACATTAATTAAAACCATCAGTGGTGTCTATGCCCCTGATGACGGTAGCAAAATTGAAATTGATGGAAAAAGCTATCATCGGCTGACGCCAGATAAAGCCCGTGAATTAGGTGTACAAGTTATCTACCAAGATTTGTCGTTATTTCCTAATTTAACCGTTGCCGAAAATATCGCTTTTGAGCTGAATCTCAAAGGCTATTTTGGCTGGTTTCGCAAAAAACAACTGCGCGAAAAAGCGTTAGAAATCCTCAATGAGTTGGCTTTCACCATTGACCCTGACACACCGGTACAATTCTTACCCATTGCTCAACGCCAACAAGTTGCTATCTGCCGAGCCTTAGTCGCTGATGCACGTCTGGTGATTATGGATGAACCAACGGCTTCATTGACCCGTACAGAAGTCAACCAACTACTCTCAACAGTTAATTACCTAAAAGATAAGGGAATTACCGTTGTTTTTGTGAGTCATCGACTAGAAGAAGTCAAAGAGATCTCTGACCGCATCACCGTGATCCGTGATGGTCAAAAAATTGGGACATGGCCTGCTGAAGGCTTAACTACACGCAAAATTACTGAATTAATGACTGGCTTAGACATTGTCCATGAACGTAAGCCACCAAATAACGCGGAAGACCGACGCACGGTACTCGAGATAAAAAACCTCAGTCGAGCTGGCCAATATCGTGATATCAACTTAAATTTAAAACGCGGCGAAGTATTAGGTTTATGTGGTTTGCTTGGTTCAGGCCGCACCGAATTAGCGCTATCGTTGTTTGGCATTACCCATCCAGACAGCGGCGAATTATTCATCGAAGGCAAGCCTGTTAAGTTAAAAAATAACACCGACGCTATTAAGCGTGGTATTGGTTATGTATCTGAAGACCGCCTGACTTTAGGCGCTATCTTACAGCAATCCATCGCAGACAATATGGTGATTTCGATTCTTGATCGACTCAAAACACCATGGCATTTAATCGATGAAAAACAGTGCCAAGACATCGTACAAGAGTGGATAGCCGACTTAGATATTAAAGTCACCGACCCAAATAACGCCCTTTCAACACTTTCAGGCGGTAACCAGCAAAAAGTGGTACTTGCCAAATGGATTTTAACACGCCCTAAAGTACTGATTTTAGATTCGCCAACCGTTGGCGTCGATATCGGTGCAAAAGACAGTATTTACAAACTCATTCACCGTTTGTCAGGTGTCGGTATCTCTATTTTATTAATTACCGATGAAGCCTCCGAAGCTTATTACAATTGCGACAGAATTTTACATATGAAACAAGGCTCTATCGTCAAAGAAATTGTGACAGATTCCATCAATGAGCAACAATTGGAGGAAATCATCAATGGCTAATTGGCAAAAATTACGACCACAATCTGTCGAAGGCTGGCTGACTTGGGTCATTCTTATCATGGTGGTGTTCTTCACATTGATGAGCCCGCAATTTCTGACTATTCAAAATTTACTCGACCTCAGTGAAAGCTATGCGGTGACGGGTATTTTCGCCTTGGGCTTATTTGTGGTTCTTGTCACTGGGGGCATTGATATTTCGTTTGCTGCTGTGGCTTCCGTAGTGCAATACGTGATTGCGACTTGGTTATTACAAGGTTTTATTGCAAGCCCTGCGGTCAGTATCACATTAGCGATTATCATCGGTATCGCCTTTGGATTAATCAATGCCATTTTGATTTATTCGCTGAATGTTGTGTCGATCATTATCACCATTAGTATGCAATCACTGCTGTTTGGGATGCTGATGTGGTTAACCAATGGGCACAGTATTTATGACTTGCCTGATTGGTGGGTTGACCCTGTGACTATCTTGCCTTTTGAAGTGGATGGCGAATATTACCAAGTTGGCTTGCCGTTAATTGTGATGCTTGGCATTGCCTTCTTAACGTGGATTTTGATGAATAAAACCCACATCGGCCGTCAGTTATACGCTGTAGGCGGAAGTCAAGAATCTGCATCTCGTATTGGTATCCGTGTTTCAGTGATTTACTTGTTTGCCTATGGCTACCTTGGTGCAATGGCGGCGATTGGCGGCATGTTGCAAACCTACCGAATGAGCGAAGTGGTACCGAGTGCCCTTGTGGGCGGAGAGCTGGATGTGCTTGCTGCAGCTGTATTAGGTGGCGCCAGTTTATCCGGTGGACGAGGCTCTGTGATAGGTACACTAATGGGCGTTTTCCTGATTGGTATCTTGAAAAACGGCCTAAACCTGATTGGTGTTTCAAACTACTTCGTCAATATCGTCATTGGGCTGGTTATTCTCATTGCGATTTGTATTACTCACTACAAAAAACGTAAAGAGACGGACGTAGGTTTTGTTTAACAGGAATATCACCATGAAAAAAAATGCTTTTTTTAAAATTGATGGCTCTGTTATCGGACTGCTTTCAATCTTTGTTCTGGCTATCGCCGCATTTAGTATTGCCATGCCAGGTCACTTTTTTACCCAAAACACGTTTTTAAGTATCACTTTTCAGTTACCTGAATTGGGCTTACTTACCTTTGCCATGTTTGTACCTATGTTAAGTGGCGGCTTAAACCTTGCAATTATTAGTACCGCTAACTTAACCGGCCTGTTTATGGCTTGGGTGTTTATCAATTACCTTCCGGTGGATGCAGGAACGGGTACACAGCTGATGTGGTTAGTCTTCGCATTAATTGGCGCAACCGTAATTGCGGTCATTATTGGTAGCTTAACGGGACTGATGATCTCCCACATCGGGGCGCACCCTATTCTAGTCACTCTCGGCACCATGACGATTATCAGCGGTATTGGCGTTTACCTCACCAAAGGAGCGGCACTCAGTGGCATGCCGCCCATTGTTCGTGCCATTGGCTCCGATACCGTGCTTGGGGTGCCAATCGCGATGATTATTTTCATCGTTACCGCAATTCTGTTAGCGCTTTTTCTAGGCTGTACGCGGCTAGGTAAAAATATTTATATGAGTGGCAGTAATATCAATGCAACGTGGTTCAGCGGTATTCGTACCGACCGTGTGATGATTGCGATATACACCATTTCTAGTCTGTTATGTGTGTTAGCTGGGCTAATCATGATGGCTCGCTTTAACTCTGCACGTATGGGCTACGGAGATTCCTATTTACTGCTCACCATTCTTGCCATCGTATTAGGTGGAACTAACCCATTTGGGGGAGTTGGTAAGGTTAGCCGAGTGTTCTGTGCCTTATTAGTTTTACAGGTCATTGCGACAGGTTTAAGCCTGCTAGGCGTGAGCCTGCACTTTAACCTCGCTGTTTGGGGGATCACGCTCATCTTGGCATTAGCATTCAAGTTCTTCAAAGAAAAATGGAGTGCTAAACGTGCGATGAACCGCAACCAACGCCTTAATAAAGCATCGACACAAAGTTAATTTTTCAAGGGGAAAACCATGCGCAAGCATCCAATTGGTATTTATGAAAAAGCATTACCGAAAAACAGCAGTTGGTTAGAAAAATTAGTTATCGCAAAATCTGCGGGTTACGATTTTGTGGAAATGTCAGTAGATGAAACTGACGAACGTCTAGCTCGGTTAGACTGGAGCATCGCAGAACGCCTGGAAGTTGTTAGAGCCATTCAAGAAACAGGCATTCGCATTCCAAGTATGTGTTTATCTGGCCATCGCCGCTTTCCTTTCGGTAGCCATGATGAAGCCACCCGTATGATGGCCTATACCTTAATGGAAAAAGCCATTAAGCTCGCTCAAGACTTAGGCATTCGTACTATCCAGCTCGCGGGTTATGACGTTTACTATGAAGAACAAGATGCCGAAACGATTGCCAATTTCGAAAAAGGCATGCAATGGGTCAGTGAAATTGCGGCCGCCTCTCAAGTGATGTGTGCAGTGGAAATCATGGATACGCCTTTTATGAATTCCATTAGCAAATGGCAAACGCTTTCCGATAAGATTCGCTCACCTTGGTTCAGTGTGTATCCTGATGTCGGTAACTTAACCGCGTGGGGTAATGATGTCGAAAAAGAATTCACCCAAGGAATTGAACACGTCGCAGCGATTCACTTAAAAGATACGTATGCAGTGACCGAAACCTGCAAAGGCCAATTTCGTGATGTGCCTTTCGGCGAAGGCTGCGTAGATTTTGTTAATTTATTCAAATTATTAAAACGTTTAAATTACCGCGGTTCCTTCCTGATTGAAATGTGGACAGAAAAAGCCGATGAGCCGCTGATTGAAATTATCAAAGCCCGTCATTGGATGGAAGACAAAATGCAACAAGCAGGCTGGTACAACGCCTAAAGGAGCCGATAATGAATGCATTTTTTATGGGTGTTGACCTTGGTGGTACCGTCATTAAAGCGGGTATCTACACCGCAGAAGGCCAAGAAATTACCGTTGCTGAACATTCTTTTCCCACTGAGAGTCCACAAGCAGGTTTTAGTGAACGCAATATGGAGATGCTGTGGGAAGCGGCTTGCAGTGTGATTCGCCAAGCGATTCAAAATAGCCAACTCAGTCCCGCCCAAATTTCTGGTGTCAGCTTTTCTTCTCACGGCAAAGGGCTGTATTTACTCAATAGCCAAGGAAAACCGGTTAGAAATGGGATTGTGTCATCTGATTCACGCGCTCAATCTATTGTTGATGAATGGCACCAAGACGGCACTGCGGATAAAGCTTATCCATTGAGTTTGCAGCAATTATGGGCTTCTCATCCTGTGGCCCTACTACGCTGGTTAAAACAATACGAGCCTGATAATTATCGTGATACTCAGCATGTTTTGATGGTCCACGATTACATCCGCTACCGTCTAACCGACCAAATTGCCTGCGAAGAAACCAATATTTCTGGTAGCCAATTATTTAACCAAACCCTGTCGAGCTATGATCCTAAATTATGCCAATTATTTGGTATTGATGAGGTAAATGACAAACTCGCACCAGTAATTAACTCAGCGCAATTAGCAGGAACGGTAACCCACAAAGCTGCTGTAGAATCTGGGCTTGTGGAAGGAACCCCTGTATTTGGTGGCTTCTTTGATGTCGTGGGTGCAGCGTTGGCGTCAGGGGTAAGTCAAAAAGATAAACTCAGCGCCGTAGCCGGAACTTGGACCATTTCAACACGTGTCTTCGATGAAATTGTGCCTTCAGATTACCCATACGTATGGAGTAAATACTGTATTCCAGGTACCTATTTTGTCCACGAAGGCAGCCCGACTTCCGCCAGTAACCTCGCGTGGTTCACTCGTCACTTCTTCAATCAACGTTTGCAAGATTATGATGTACTGAATCACTGTGTGGCTGAAGGGGCAACGCGGCCAAACGATATTCTATTTTTCCCTTGGCTGTACGGTTCTAACTACCACAGTAATTTGCACGGTGGTCTACTCGGATTAAGTTCACACCATACGGATGCCGATATTGTTTATGCTATCTATCAAGGGATTGTATTTTCACATTTATTGCACCAAGACCGTATCGTTGGCCTTGATAATACAACTGAATCTATTCGCTTCACAGGTGGCCCAACACAGTCACCATTGTGGATGCAAATGTTCTGTGATGCCAGTAACTTGCCGTTAGATGTCGTCAACGTACAGCAATCAGGTTGCCAAGCCGCAGCACTTTGTGCCGCTGTCGGAACAGGTTACTACTCAGGTTTTGATGTCGCCATTGCAGCAAGTACCCCTAAAATCACCACTTACCAACCAAACTCCGTTGGGTATCAACAGTTACGTGATAAATTTGCCCGCTTTAAAGCAGTTGCCGATGCATTGAGTCAATAACCTATTGAATAAAGATAATAAAGGCAGAACAGATAATTCGGTTCTGCCTTATTTTTTGACAAATTAATTGTCAGCGACGACTTGGGTATTAACTGTGGCTGGTGATAATACGGTATCCTGCGGCAAGCTATCGTACTTCACAAACTCATCCCGTGGGAAAACAAAGACATCAATATCTTTTTCAGGTGTGATAGTCTCCGCTACGATACTTTTCGCTGGGGATGTTAGGTTAGTTTCTACGCCTAACCACGACGCGAAATAATCAAATAAATTCCACTCACTTAACGTTTCATCGCGAAATTCACGTTTAGTATCATCCGAATTGATGACCACTAATGGAACTTGATATGCCCCTTTCACGAGTTGACCATGACGTAAGTATAGATTTCCTTCTTTGATATACCCTTTATACTCTGCTTCCAGTGCTTTTACGTGCTGTTTATTAGCTTTGACTAGCCCTTGCCCATGGTCAGAAAAATATAAAATGGAGAATGGGTTATCCCCATTTTTATTATTTTCTTGCAAGATACTATAAATATCACCAATAAAATCATCACTCAGTTTAATCGCTGAAACATAACAGTTCGCTATACTTCCCCAGCCCGTATCAAATTGCTCAGGGTTAATGTTGTAATTATTTTTAACGAGTTCACAAGCTCCTTTCGGCCAACCATCATGGTGAGGCCCCCACATATGAACAAAAATGACTTTTTCTTTCTCTGACGGGTTATTTAACGCGGCTTTAAAGGCAGGTAACATTTTAAAATCATTGGTGAGTTTATTCACACTGTCATCAACGACAACCTTTTCTTGCACGAAAAGGTTGTCAAAACCAGGCTTGCTGTCTCTAACCGGTAAAAAATAATTCGCCTTTAGAAAATAATTTGTAAAGCCAATTTCATCATCACCAAAGCTGCCATTATTACCGATGTAATAGGTTTCATAACCCGCTTTGTTGGCTAAATCAACAACCGAATTATTATTGTAATACGGCTTTTCATGGTGCTGTGTGATCGTATTTAAATCATTTTTCGCTAATGCACGCGTTAAAGTCGGTACCGTATTGGATGCTGCACTAATAAAATTATTGAAAAAACGTCCATTTACCGATGAAAGAAATGGTGTATTTTCTAATGGATAACCATAAGTATTCATATAATTTTTATTGGTACTTTCACTAATAATGACGACTTTTATCTTATATTTATCATCATTTTTTTTAGTAATTTGAATATCACTAGCCGTATTCACCCCATAGCAAAGATCTGCATTGCTTTTTGCTGCTTGGATTAACTCTGGTGTACAGGCTTTTTTATAGACTCCCGCACTTTCATTAGTATTTGCTTGAGCCCATGTAACGCTAGCTAACAGAAGCGCACTACAAAGTGCGGTTAATTTCATTACTTTCATATTCAGAACCTCATCTTCGTAACTTATTATTTTTTATGAGTTGCTGTGGTGTAGTCAGGGTAGAGTTTGTGAAATTAATGCAGCTATTGCACTAAAATTTCACACCTTAATTAATATATTGAAATATTATTTCATTAAAAGGCGAAGAAGACGAAATTGAGATACCGATAACAATAATTAATTATGAAGAATCACGCATTTATTAGGTACATTTTCATATTGCCTGTATATAAAAAAATAATAATCAATTAGTTATGGAATATAAATGTATTGATCAGAAAGAATAATAGGCGTTACACCCATTACATCTAGAGTTGTGATAAAGATCGGCAATTAAACATTTGTCGCTATTGGGTTAGTGATATAGCTCTGATTTTGCTCTTTTGTCACTAGAAAGCACAATGGAACCGGTTCCATAATGAGTTATTCGCAATGACAAATAGGCTAATGCCCTATTCAGAGAGAGGAAAGTCATGAGCAAACACATTATTGTTGTCACCGCCGCCTATGGGGCACAAACCGTAAAACAATTAGGTGGCCAACAGGCTTTATTCGATATTATTCAAAACAGCCATGCGGATGGCGCAGAGATCCGCCAAGAACTCTTACTACCAAGCGATAATTTTTCGGATATTGCCAAAGGGTTACAATCAAGGCAGCTCACCGCCGTTTATTCCGTGCCTGACACGCTATTTCAGCAACGTAGCCCTATCGCTATCACTAAACTACAAGGCTATTTTGAAGATGCCAAACAACTTAATGCTCGCTTTTTAAAACTATCACTCGGTGAATTACCAGAAAATTATGATTTATCGGAAGTCATTAATCTTCTCAATCAATACAACACGCAGTTAGTGATCGAGAATGACCAAACCGAAGTCGGTGGCCATATTACGCCTCTTGAACGTTTTTTTGCTGATGTAAAACACCAAAATATGCCTATAAAAATGGCGTTTGATATGGCGAACTGGTACTGGCATCGGGAAGATCCGTTAAAAGCTGCACATATTTTTGCTTCCCAAGTCGCTTACATTCACGTTAAAGCCTGCCAATTGCGTGGCAATAAACGCGTTGCTGTAGCACTTGATGACAGCGACGGCACATGGAAAGAAGTACTCAACCTTCTACCAGATGACGCTCCTTGTGGTATCGAGTTTCCGCTCGAAGGGCATGATTTACGCGCAGTCACTGAATACTATGTTTCTCTATTAAAGAACTTCTCTGTTAAAAGCTCTCTCAGTGAAAGGGGAAATTAATTTAATGAAAAATCAATTAGATGTAGTTACTCTTGGCGAAGCCATGATGATGTTCGTCGCCACGCAAACAGGGAAATTGCATGAGGTCGAAAACTTTGTTCGTCGTGCTGCAGGAGCAGAGCTCAACGTTGCTGTTGGCCTTTCACGCCTTGGGTTAAGAACAGGATGGATAAGCCGCTTAGGTAATGACTCTTTCGGGCGTTTTATTCAAGCCACATTGGATAATGAACATGTGGATACTCAATGTGTTACGGTAGACTCTCATTACCCAACAGGCTTTCAACTTAAATCTAAAGCTGAAAATGGAACCGATCCCATTGTGGAGTATTTCCGCCAAGGCTCTGCGGCCAGCCATTTAGATTTAACCGATTTTAATGAAAATTATTTCTTATCCGCACGCCATTTGCATTTAAGTGGTGTGGCAGCCGCGCTTTCACCCACCAGCTACCAACTGTCACTGTATGCCGCGAAATGGATGCGAAATGCAGGTAAAACACTATCATTTGACCCCAACTTGCGCCCTTCTCTATGGAAGAGTGAAACAGAAATGGTGAAACAGCTCAACCAACTCGCGTTTCAAGCTAATTGGGTTTTACCTGGCTTAAAAGAAGGCAAAATTCTGACAGGCTTCGACCAACCCGAGTCTATTGCTGATTTTTATCTCGCTCACGGTGTTGAAGCCGTTGTGATTAAAACCGGAGAACACGGCGCATATTATAAAACAGCGGATAACCAGCAGGGCATATCTCCTGCCGTTCATGTTAAACACGTCATTGATACCGTTGGAGCTGGCGATGGCTTTGCCGTTGGCGTCATTAGCGCCTTACTTGAAGGCTTAACATTACCGCAAGCTGTTGCAAGAGGTAATTTTGTTGGAGCAAGAGCCATTCAAGTTATAGGTGATAGTGAAGGTTTACCAACCCAAGCGCAACTGCAGCATGAAATGGCATTACTCTACGTAGCCACCACTAAAGCGGTATGTTAAAAGGAAATCGATTATGACAATGAATACTCCAGCAATGTCACGTTGGTGGCGCATCATGCCAATCGTGTTTATCACCTATAGCCTTGCCTATTTGGATAGAGCAAACTACAGCTTTGCCGCCGCCGCAGGTATCAATGCCGACTTAGGTATTACCAAAGGGATGTCGTCGCTACTCGGCTCATTATTTTTCCTTGGCTATTTCTTTTTCCAAATACCTGGCGCTATTTACGCGGAAAAGCGCAGTGTCCGCAAACTGATTTTTGCCTGTATTTTTCTCTGGGGAATTTTTGCTAGCCTAACAGGGATGGTCAGCAATATTCCGATGTTGGTAATTATTCGCTTTAGCCTTGGAGTCGTCGAGGCCGCAGTCATGCCTGCGATGCTTATCTATATCAGTAACTGGTTTACTCAGTCAGAACGGTCACGCGCCAACACCTTTTTAATTTTAGGCAACCCAGTTACGGTGCTGTGGATGTCTGTGCTATCCGGTTACCTCATTCAGGCATTCGGTTGGCGGGAAATGTTTATCATTGAAGGGGTTCCTGCGATTTTGTGGGCTTTTTTCTGGTGGAGAACTGCACGTGATAAACCCAGCCAAGTGAGCTGGCTCAGCCAGACTGAAAAAGAGACATTAGATAAAATTCTTAGTGACGAACAAAAAAATATCAAGCCTGTTCGCAATTACCGCGAAGCCTTTAAGTCTCGTAATGTGATTTTACTATGCGCTCAATATTTTTGTTGGAGCATTGGGGTGTATGGTTTTGTACTGTGGTTGCCATCTATTATTCGTGGGGCATCCAACCTTGGAATGGTAGAAACAGGCTGGCTTTCTGCCGTGCCTTACCTTGCTGCAACCTTAGCCATGATCCTCGTGTCATGGGCATCTGACCGTATGCATAACCGTAAACTATTCGTTTGGCCAATGCTTTTGCTTGGGGCGGTTTGTTTCCTCGGCTCATACCTGCTCGGTAGCACGAATTTCTGGTTCTCTTATACCTTATTGGTGATTGCAGGCGCTGCAATGTACGCTCCGTACGGGCCCTTCTTCGCTATCATTCCTGAAATGTTGCCAAAGAACGTTGCAGGTGGTGCAATGGCATTAATCAATAGTATGGGCGCATTAGGTTCATTCTTTGGTTCATGGTTTGTTGGCTATTTAAATGGGGCGACCGGTAGCCCAAGTGCTTCGTATATGTTTATGGGGCTCGCACTATTAGCCTCAGTCTTCTTTACCTTAATTGTCAAACCAAGCCAAGAACAAAATAGTGATGCGGTCATCACGAAACATGCTTAAAAGGGATACTATGAAACAGAACATTATTTTATATAAATCCATTCCCGCGGATCAACTTGAGCGGCTACAACAGCACTTTAATGTCACTGCATTTGACAGCATTACACCTGAGAATCTCGCTAACTTTAAACAAGCGTTATCCAGCGCTGACGGCATTATCGGGGCCAGTTATCCTATTACCGCGGGTGACATTGCCAATGCCCCAAATTTGAAAGCGGCATCGACCATTTCCGTTGGTATCGACCAATTTGATATTGATGCAATGAATACCAGAAAGATCGCCTTGATGCATACGCCTAATGTATTAACCGAAACAACTGCGGATACCATTTTTACGTTAGTGCTTTGCAGTGCACGCCGCATTATCGAAATGGCTGAAATGGTAAAAAATGGCCAATGGACAAAAAGCATTGGTGAAGATGCATACGGCAGTAATGTGAATGGTAAAACTATCGGCATTTTAGGTATGGGACGCATTGGCTATGCCGTTGCCAAACGCGCTCATTTAGGCTTCGGAATGCCGGTTCTCTATTACAATAACCATACCCATCCTGATGCAGAAAACCAACTTAACGCACGCCGTTGTGACCTCGATACGTTGCTGGCAGAATCTGATTTTGTCTGTGTCGTGCTGCCATTATCAGCATCAACCGAAAAGTTGATCGGTAAAAATGAGTTGGCAAAAATGAAACCCAGTGCATTTTTGATCAACGGTTCAAGAGGCCGGATCGTTGATGAAGCCGCGCTGATCGACGCATTAGAAAGAGGCACAATTCAAGGAGCAGGTTTAGATGTGTTTGAAGTTGAACCCCTTCCCTGCAACTCTAAACTACTCACGCTACCTAATGTCGTCGCACTGCCGCATATCGGTTCTGCGACCCATGAGACCCGCTATGCGATGGTAGAATGTGCCGTCGATAACTTGATTGCAGCCTTAAATGGCGATCTGAGCAAGAACTGTGTAAATCCTGAAATTAGGAAATAGCAGAAATACTATCGAGCCCTAATCATATAAATTAGGGCTTTTAAATAAAGAGTTAGTGGCTATGAACACTGCCCTGACGAGCAAAATTTGTTCGCTCGCACTCCGTCAGAAACTGGATAGAATTAAGTTTACTGGTTGACGGCGCTAAATAATATAATCCGATGGTTTTTTGGCTGGGTGAGTAAATCTCCAACATGCCATTGACATCAGAATAAAAATCACCTTTGTTGATCACAACATTAAAATCTTTTATTTTCTCAACACGTTGCTGCTCTGTGCTTTTCACTAGCGGATAACTCATATACTCATAGCCAACAAAATCAACAACATTAATTTGATTATTATTGAAAAAGATTTGAACTTTACTGGCACCGGTGGGGAAGAAAAACTTACCATTACGCTCTATCGTGATGTGATTATAGCTTTGGTCAACTTGGCAGGTATATTCTTTAACCTGACTTCTGGTGCTACACCCCGCTAAAACAAGGCTAGCTAGCAATAATATCCCTATCTTTTTCATATGTTCCCTACACTCTCAAAATGGTTATAACGTAATCTACATGCCAATATACCTGCAATACACCTTAAGCTAAATTGAAAAATGGTAACCAAATCTTAAGAGCCGAACAATTTAGCGTTCAAAAGCTACAATGTCGTCGATTTACGGATCAGCAATTCCCCATTAAATAAGTATTGCATTGGAGGTTTATCCGGGTTTTCCAGTTTTTCTAATAAGCACTCCACCGCCTTGTGCCCCATTTCCGCTGTCGGTTGAGACACCGAGGTCACCCCTTGCCCAGCTAATGCAGCCCATTCGAGGTTATCGAAACTTAAAAAGCCAATATCTGTCCCCCAGCGTAACCCTTGTTTATTCATGACATACGCCAGCTGCAAGGTCAGTACGCCATTGGCGGCGACAATCACTTTACGCATACCACGATGTGCAGTACAAAAATCAGCAACGATGGCTTCTAATTTTGCCGGATCAGGCAAGGTGACTTCATGAAATTCGCTTTGAATATGTTGATGATTCTGCGATAACGCTTGGAATGTCTGTAAGCGCTCTTGGCGTGCACTGTTATACACAATAGGCTCAGTAACGAAGCAAATCGCTTCGAACCCTTGTTCAACCAGATGATTAAAGGCCATTTGTGCGGATGCGGGGTTATCTAATCCAACCATATCGCTGGGAAAATTGTCGATTTTTCTATCTAATAAGACAAAAGGCAGGGTGGTTTCTTTCAGTACGTCAATAAATTGTTCGTTAACACCCGCTGAATTTATGATAAGCCCATCCACGCGGTAACCTTTTAACAGTTGAATAAATTGGCATTCACGTTCAATGCTGTTATCCGCATTGCAAACGACGGTCATAAAACCTTGTTTGATTGACTCGGCTTCCACCCCTTTTAGCACTTCAACAGAGAATGGATTACCGATATCGGCAATAATCAAGCCGATCAAGCCTGTCCGCCCATGTTTCAAGCTACGCGCCATTTGGTTTGGCCGATAATTTAATTCACGAATAGCGCTTTCAATACGTTGACGCAAATTATCTGAAAGCAAATGAAATTCACCATTCAAATAACGTGAGATACTGGTTTTCCCTGCCTGAGCTTTGGCAGCGACATCTTTGATCGTGGCAACTTTTTGCGTTTTCGGGGCCATAGCTTTCGGTTTTTCCATTCTCTAAAAACATCACCAAGTGGTTATCTTACTCGAATAAGTGTCATTTTACTTGCGGTATTGCGTTAACTTGCTGTTTTAGCCATTGAATAAATATATCTGCCTTTGGGTTTCGTTTTTCATTCAACATGGCAAAATAATAGCGTTGTTGGCACTTCAGCGAAATATCGCCAAATGGCATCACCAGTTCTTGTCGCTTCAGCCGTTTTTCAACCAATTGTTTACGCCCCATTGCCACACCGGCATGGTTCATTGCGGCAACAATCGCTAAATCGGAACGATCAAAACACAGGTTGCGACGATGTGGAAACAGTGCCAACTGGTAATGCTCACTCCACGCTTTCCATTCATCATAATCGGAGTTGCTACTCCATGCCTGACGGTCATGCAATAAAGTGCAATTTTTTAGTTGATGAATATTATTAAGTAAATCATATTGCTGCGCGTATTGCGGGCTACAAACAGGCACAATAGATTCAGTCATCAAATCCTCACAATACAGATTAGATCTTGTCATATCATCATAATAAATAGCAATATCAATACCATACCCACGAAAATTAACATCATCGTTTCCCGTTAAGAGATTCAACTGAATTGAGGGGTATTGATTAGCAAAATCTGCAATTTTGGGGATTAACCAGCACTGAGCGATAGATGGCCGTGAATACACCGTCAGTTCACCCGAGATTTCTTGGTTTTTGATATCAATGATTTCTTGGTTAATATCATCCAAATTTTTACGTAGAGCCCAGTAAATTCGTTCCCCGTCAGAGGTTAGTTCAATACGCCGATGAAAACGCTCAAATAATTTAAACCCCAATTCCCCTTCTAACATGTTAATTCGGTGACTAACTGCACTGGGGGTTAACGAAAGTTCCTGCGCCGCTAAGGCAAAAGAAAGATGCCGTGCTGCTGCTTCAAAGGTATGCAAGCGCGATAGTTGATAACTTGATAGCCGTTTATTCCATTGAATAAATCCAGATTGCTCAAATTGATTGAAATTTGCCGACACAATGCCCCCAATAAAAACCATGATGCCTAATAATCCCTACAATACCCATTTTAAGATGAATTTAGGTGACCCAAAGACACTAATCTCCAATTTATATGACTAATATCACAGCCTTGAGTTAATTTAGTTCATCTAAACTGCATGTTTCATCGTTTGTCACCTCTGAATATTTATTATCCAATAGAAGAACAACAACAAGATGATCAGAGGTAGGATATGGACTCTACAATGTGGATGATTGGTACTTTAGTTATCAGTATTTTACTAATCATCGTTTCAATTATTAAATTTAAGTTTCACCCTTTTTTAGCACTTTTACTCGCCAGCTTCTTTGTCGGTATCTCCATGCAAATGAACCCATTAGAGATGGTCAGCGCCATCGAAAATGGCATTGGGGGTACACTTGGGTTTTTAGCCGCTATTATCGGCTTGGGTACCATACTCGGTAAAATGATGGAAATCTCCGGTGCAGCAGAGCGCATTGGGGTGACATTACAAAAGAGCCGTTGGTTAACGCCTGACGTTACCATGGTGCTGATTGGCTTAATCTGCGGTATTACGCTGTTTGTTGAGGTGGGCGTTGTCCTGCTAATCCCATTAGCTTTTTCTATTGCGAAAAAAACCAATACCTCGTTATTAAAACTGGCTATCCCATTATGTACCGCACTGATGGCGGTACACTGTATTGTACCACCACACCCTGCGGCTCTCTTTGTCACAAATGAATTAGGTGCTGACATTGGTACAGTGATTGTGGCAGGGCTCGCAGTAGGCTTAGTCGCGTCATTAGTGGGTGGGCCGCTGTTCCTTAAGTTCTTAGGTGACCGCTTACCGTTTAAAACGGTGCCAGAAGCCTTCTCTGACCTCGAAGTACGAGAAGAGAAAGATTTACCGTCTCTCGGTGCCACACTGTTTACCGTTTTACTGCCAATTATCCTCATGTTGATCAAAACAGCCGCTGATTTAAACATGAGCAAAGATAACCAGTTATTTACCTTTTTACAGTTTATTGGTAACCCAATAACCGCTATGTTTATTGCCGCTTTTGTCGCTTATTACATGTTAGGGATCCGACGTAATATGGGAATGAGCGTATTACTCAGCAAAACCGAAGAGAGTTTTAGCTCAATCGCTAATATTTTATTGATTATCGGTGCGGGAGGGGCATTTAACGGTATCTTAAAAGGCAGTGGGCTGAGTGACTCCTTAGCGATGGTGCTATCGGGTATTGATATGCACCCAATCTTACTGGCCTGGCTAGTGGCAATCATCCTGCATGCCGCAGTCGGTTCTGCCACTGTTGCGATGATGGGCGCAACTGCGATTGTGGCTCCGCTAATGCCGATGTACCCGCACATTAGCCCAGAAATCATGACATTAGCCATTGGTTCAGGCGCAATTGGTTGCACTATCGTCACTGACTCGCTGTTCTGGTTAGTCAAACAGTACTGTAATGCCACTTTAGCCGAAACATTCCGTTTTTACAGTGTCGCCACGTTGATTGCGTCTTTCGTCGCGCTGGCAGGGACTTTTGCACTTTCATTTGTGATTTAAAAGAGAGTAATTATGACTCAGATAAATGTTGATAAGTTAATTGCTGACTACCCTTTAGTTCAGGACTTAATCGATTTAAAGCAAATTGCGTGGTTCAACCCAAATGTCACGACGACACAAGCGGGTTTGCCTTATGTCGGGCTAACCATTGAAGATGTGCAAGATGCAGAAGCGCGCTTAAATCGCTTTGCGCCTTATTTGATGAAAGCGTTTCCAGAAACTCAAGCAACACAAGGAATTATCGAATCTGAAGTTATCGATATTCCAAACATGCAAGCCGCACTGGAAAAACGTTATCAAACGCCAATCGCGGGAAAAATGTTACTGAAAAAAGATAGTCACCTGCCAATTTCGGGGTCAATTAAAGCCCGAGGAGGGATCTATGAAGTACTCACTCATGCGGAAAAACTCGCCTTAGCCGCCGGTATTTTATCGACAGATGATAATTACGAAATTTTATTCTCTGAACAATTTCGCAAATTCTTTAGCCAGTACCGTATTGCTGTTGGTTCAACCGGTAACCTTGGTATGTCCATCGGCATTATGAGCGCTAAACTCGGCTTTAGCGTCAGCGTGCATATGTCCGCTGATGCCAGACAGTGGAAAAAAGACAAATTGCGTTCACATGGTGTGAATGTGGTGGAATATGAGCAAGATTACAGCATCGCCGTTGAGCAAGGCCGTAAAGAAGCCGAAAAAGATCCCAACTGCTTTTTTATTGATGATGAAAACTCAACCACCCTGTTTCTCGGCTATGCTGTCGCAGGCCTTCGTCTAAAAAAACAATTTTTAGAGCAAGGGATTACTGTGGATAACGACCACCCGCTATTTGTCTATTTACCTTGTGGTGTCGGCGGTGGCCCCGGTGGTGTCGCTTTCGGGTTAAAACTGGCCTTTGGTGATGCCGTCCATTGCTTATTTGCCGAACCAACGCACTCACCTTGTATGCTGCTAGGAGTGCATACTGGCCTACATGATGGTGTCTCAGTCCAAGAAATTGGTATTGATAATATCACCGCCGCAGACGGGCTGGCAGTTGGCCGTGCATCCGGTTTTGTGGGGCGTACAATGGAGCGGCTTATTGATGGTTATTACACCATTGACGATAGCGAAATGTATAACCTGTTAGGTTTACTCAACCAGACTGAGTCGATTAAATTAGAACCGTCAGCCTTGGCAGGTATGACTGGCTGCGTACATGTCACGCAAAACAAGGGTTATTTGCAATCTAAATCCCTCACACCGACGAAACTGGCCAACGCAACACATCTTGTATGGGCGACGGGTGGCGGTATGGTGCCTGTGGATGAGATGCAAAAATATTTATCACAAGCCAACCTAAGTTAACAATTAATGTATTCAACGCCCTCTTCGCGTTCAATGAGGAGAGGGCTTTTTAGCATCAACCACACCTTATTAGCTTTGTAATGATTGCCCCGGTAATGGCACTAAATCACTTTCAATATAACGTCTCACTAAGGTCGCGAGCGCCACTAACGAGTCCAAATGAGTCCTTTCCCAGCCGTGGGAGCTGTCTAGTGCGAAACACGCTAAAGCCGCACGAATATCCCATCCGGCATCAATGGCCGCAGCACTATCCGAACGATAATGTTTAAACGTATCGCGGACGTGAGGAATATCATACCGCTGGCATAATTGCAGCAAATGTCGTGTAATTGCCAAATCAAATGGCCCGGTTCTGTCACGAAAGGCTAAAGTCAATGCGTCATCTCGTGTGGTTTGGTCTGGGGCAGAAACTGAGTTATCAATCGCTAACAATTCTTGAACTTGCGAACCAAAACCGTGTGTACCGCCAATTCCGACCTCTTCTGAAATTGTGAACATCATTTGGCAAGGCACCTCAGGCACAACGCCATCATCCACCAGTGATTTTAATGCGGCTAACATCACCGCACATCCAGCCTTATCATCCAAATGACGCGATACAATAAAGCCGTTATCAATGAATTCGGGTTGTGCATCAACCGCAACAATATCACCGACATTTAAGCCATGGGATTGTAAATCAGCGAAATTATAACAAGGGGCATCAAGGCGAATTTCTAAATTATCCCAATCCGCAATTTGAGTATCAACTTCAGTATTAAAGCGATGCCCAGACGCTTTTAATGGCAAAATAGTGCCGCGATATTGGTGATTGTCACTAAATACCGTCACCCTTGCACCTTCCGCAAAGCGTGCTGCCCATGTGCCTGTATTACGCAGTGCCAAGCGCCCATTCGGTTTGAGTTGTGTCACCATCGCCCCAAGCGTATCAAGGTGTGCGGCTAATGCACGTTTAGGTTCTTCAGAGCCAAGCGTAATATATAGCACTCCACGGCGTGTATATTTCGGCGTGAACCCCAACTCAGCCAACCATTGATGTGTCCGCGCAACGGCTTGTTCAGTCATCCCAACCGGGCTAGGCGTACATAACAATGTTTTTAATACAGAGGTCAGATATGCTTTATCTATCATTACGTTACCTATCTTCACTTAAAAAACGTTCTTGCAATGTGGCTTGTAGCGCTAACATAGCTTGTTCCGCGTAGGCCATGTGTGCTTCCATCACCGATTGAACCTTCTCGGCGTCTTTACGGCGTAAAGCCTCGATTAATTGATATTGGTATTCAATACCTTGGCGCCTGTCGACGGGCTCAGGTTTTAAATAAATGTCCTTACAAACCGCTAAATCTTTGAGTAAACGCTGTAAAAAGTGGCAAATAAACACTAATAAAACGTTATCGGAATAGCTGGCAACCACCGCATGAAAATCCAGTTCTGCCATCCGTTGCTGCCAGCGTTCGTTTTCATCTGCGGGTTCATGGTCATAAATGGCGATGGTATCGTATAGCTTCTGGATACCGTCATTATCGATGTTGTCAATCGCACTAACCGCAACCACCGGTTCTAGTAATTTACGTAACGTATAAATATCTTTGATTGATATATCCCGCGTAAACAAATAGTTCGATAACAAACTCATTGCTCGCGATTCAGTCATGGAATCAATAAACGCACCACCACCCGGCCCGGTTTTCGTTTTAATTAACCCTTGAACTTCCAGTGATTTCAGTGCTTCTCGCACAGTACTTTTGCTGGCGTTGTAATGTTCAATAAGTTCTTTTTCTTGTGGCAAACGGTCACCGGGTATGAGGTTATCGGCCATGATAGTTTCTTTTATTGCATTGACGATTTCATCAGTCCGCTTAATACGTACTGGTTCTATCGTTGTCGGCTTATTGGTGCTCATATTAGGTTCTCAACTGGTTTAAATAAGTTTCTAAGCGACTGAATCAACACGAATACGAGGGGCACTAGCCAATAAATTTCGCGTATATTCATGCTCCGGTGCGGCAAATAAGCTGCGGGTATCTCGACATTCTAGCAAATCCCCTAAATAGAGTACGGCGACTCGATCTGCTATTGATTCCACTACCGCTAAATCGTGACTAATAAATAAATAGGATAACGAAAACTGTTGTTTAAGTTGTTCTAGTAACAACAAAACTTGCGCTTGTACCGAAACATCCAACGCACTAACAGGCTCATCCAGTACTAATATCCGTGCATCTGCGGCTAAGGCTCTCGCAATGGCTAACCGCTGTGCTTGCCCTCCCGAAAATTCATGAGGATAACAAGCTAAAGCATCGATTGGCATATTGACGGCCTCAAGTAATTCCGCCAGCCGAGCCGCTCTTTGTGATGAGTTCATGTGTTTTAAATATTTCAACGGAACAGACAAAGTTTCTCCAATGGTTTTTCGCGGGTTCAAAGATGCGACAGGGTCTTGAAAAACATACTGAATGGCTTGCCCAAAAGCTCGTGAACCTTGCTGCTGCCACTCTGCACGAGTTTGTCCTAAGACAGTAATATCTCCTGAGGTCTCGCGGTCCAAGCCAACTAAAATACGCGCTAAAGTGCTTTTCCCTGAGCCACTCTCCCCAACCACCGACAGAGTTTCACCTTCATAAAGTGATAAAGAAATATTTTTTAATGCATGAACTTGGCGCCCTCGAGGGTGAAATAGGCTTCTTGGCTGCCCGAAGGTTTTCACTAACTGATTAACCTCAATCACTTTTTTCATTAAACCTCCTGTGCCGATGTCAAATCATTACTATCGGGCTGATGACCATAGAGTTGTTGGACTTGTTTTAAAAACCCACGTCCTTCCCCTAACTTAGGTACACTGGCGATCAGACGTTGTGTATAAGGATGCTGAGGCTGCCGTAATACCGTTTGCGTATCACCGGTTTCGACTATCTCACCTTGCTGCATCACCGCAACACGGTCGCAAATTTGGTTAATGACCGCAAAATCATGGGTAATAAATAAGAGCGCAACACCGCGATCACGGCGTAGCTGGTCAAGTAATTCTAGAATTCGCGCTTGTACTGTGACATCTAATGCGGTGGTCGGCTCATCAGCAATAATCAACACGGGGTCATTAGCCAGAGCCATTGCGATCCCTACCCGCTGGCGCTGTCCTCCCGAAAGCTCATGGGGATAGGCATCAAAACGTTCTTGCGCATCTGGGATCCCGACGCTATCCAACAATTCAATGGCTTTATTTTTCGCCTCATAGAGTGACAAAGATTGGTGAGCGGTGATGGCCTCACGCAATTGCACACCAATGGTAAACTGGGGATGGAGTGTCGTCAGTGGGTCTTGGAAAATATATGACACCTTTGCACCGCGACGGCGCTGCATAACAGATAGCGGCAACGACAGCATTTCTTCGTGTTCCACATAAATCCCCCCCGCCGTAATCAATGCAGGAGGCGATGCGAGCAGCCCCATCACAGATAAAGCGGTGACACTCTTACCCGAGCCGCTCTCCCCAATTAACCCTAGACACTCCCCCGCCCCAACGGTAAAACTGATCCCTTTTACAGTCGGACGTAATTGATTTCCTTGGCGAAAAGCAACCGATAAATCTTTGACTTCTAATACCGCTTGTTCACCTCCCGTTTTCGCAGGAATATTAACTCTGTCGGTTTGTGTCATTGGTTGTGATCGCTGTAAGGCTCCCGATTTTAACCGGGGATCAAGAATGTCACGCACGCCATCCCCTAGCAGGTTAAAACTAATCACAATAAGAAAGATCATAATACCGGGTACCAATGCCACATGAGGAGCGACAAACATCTGTGCGCGCCCTTGCCCTAGCATTGAACCTAAGTCTGCATTAGGTGGCTGAGTACCTAACCCTAAAAATGACAAACCTGCCGTCTCTAAAATCATCCAACCGATGGTCGTTGACATAGTAACCACAATGATTGGCAAGACATTCGGTAACACTTCCGTTAATAGGACTTGTAAATGGTTTTTACCTGACAACCTAGCTGCTTGAATAAAATCCCTATCGCGTAAACCCACTGTTAATCCACGAATATTCCTAGCAAAAAAGGGAATATTCACTAATGCGATCGCATATAACGCATTGAGTAACCCTGGCCCAAGTACCGCGACAATGGCTAATGCCAATAGAATGTATGGAAATGCCATTAGCATATCAATACAACGCATCAATAATGTATCGGTGCGATGGCCGACATACCCAGCCACTAAACCAATCAGGGTGCCGAATATTGCAGCGATTAGTGTTGCTGAAATACCGACCAATAGAGACACTCGCGTTCCCCACAGTAATCGAGATAAAATATCTCGCCCTAAATGGTCAGTACCTAATAAATGACCAGACGAAAAAGCGGGAAGTAGCCGATTAACTAAATCAGTTTCATCAGGATTAGCAAGGGGGAGCCAAGGCGCTAAGAATGCCAAGAGCATAATGATAGATAAAGTAAATAGCCCCAAAGTTGCTAGGCGGTTCGCTAGCAGTAACGAGCCGACCGATTGTCGATGACGATGCTGAATAACAGGGGTCACAGATTGGCTCATGATTTCAACCTCGGGTCTAATATGGCTTGCGCAACATCCGCAAGTAAATTGATAAAGACATAGGACGCGGCTGCAATCAATACGCCCCCTTGGACTAAAAATAAGTCACGGGTTGCCACTGCCTTCACTAGCATGGCGCCGAGTCCCGGCCACTGAAAAACGGTTTCAATATATACCGCCCCACCAAAAACAAAGCCTGCTTGGATACCAATGACGGGAATGACGGAAACCAATGCCATACGAAATGCATGGCGGAAAATCACTTTGCGCTCACTTAAGCCTTTTGCCCTTGCGGTGCGAATAAAATCAAGTCGCAGTACTTCTAACATTGCTGTACGCGTCAAACGCGCTATCACCCCTGTCGCAACCAATGAAAGCGTCACAGCAGGTAAAACAAGGTGATGCAATAAATCGCTCAGGCCACCGCCTTGCCAAATATCGTACATTCCAGATGCCGGAAACCATTGTAATTGAACAGAAAAAAGCATAATCATCAATAAACCAATCCAAAAAGATGGCATTGAGATACCCAATAAAACGGCGAGTGTAATAAATCGGTCACTCCAACTAAATTGACGAATGGCAGAAAGAACCCCGGCCAATAGCCCTAAAATTGAGCTGAGTAACAGCGCACTTCCGCCCAAAATTAATGTGGCAGAAAATCGCTCTAAAACCTCATCAACAACAGGTCGGTTAAGGACAAATGAGCGGCCAAAATCTCCCGAAATCAAATTATTCATCCAAATAAAATATTGCTGATATAACGGCTTATCCAACCCAAGCTCTGTTTTTACTCTAGCCACATTTTCAGGAGTCGCCCAAGGGCCAAGCAGTGCTTGAGCTGGTTCTCCAGGGATCATTGCCATGATAAAAAAGACAATTAACGTCAAACCAATCAGTATGGGTATGGTCGCTAAAATGCGTTTCAAACAGTATAACCACATAGTTTTTCCCCATAAAATCAAATAATTAATTGAATAGCTAACTCACATTAATTAATCAATCTTTACGTACGTCTTTAAGTAATAAGTTAAAATTAGGCTGCAATTTGAAATGATTAACATGCTCATTAGCGACCGCATTTTGCTTCCAGTTCGCCACAAACAACCAAGGTGCATCTTGATGAACAATTTTTTGAACTTGTCGATATAACTGAGCGCGCTCCTCAAGGTTATTTGTGACCCGCGCTTTATCTAACAATTCATCCAGTTGCTTGTTACTGTAATAACCGGAGTTAAATCCGCCTTTATCCGGCCAAGAAGCGCTATGCAAGGTTAAAAAAGGTAAGGTATCTGGGTCATTCGTCATCCACGCCATTTCGGCCATATGCGCTTGTTTGAGGCCTGCATTGACCTTGGATAAGTAGGTATTCCACTCAAAGGTTTGAATTTCGACAGCTAAACCAACCGCTTTTAGGTCAGCTTGAATAGCAGTAGCCATAGGAATCGGGTCTAACATTCCTGAGCCCCCTTCGGTGACATAAAAAATAATTTTTTGCCCTTGTGCCCCCGCTTCTGCTATCAATTGGCGAGCTTTTTCAGGGTCATAAGGGTAAGCGTTGGTTTCTTCATCAAATGCCCAATCGAAAGCTGATGGAATTGGTCCTTGTGCAACGCCTGCGGAGTCCTGAAGAATATATTTCACAATATTTTCTTTATTTACCGCGTAGTTAACTGCTTGCCTTACACGCACATCATCAAACGGTGGCTGAGACGCATTAAGCATGGCATACCAAACATGAGGTCCTACAGCTTCATAAACATGGAAGCGGTTGTCATTAACAAATAACGGGACATTATCAGCAGGGACTTCAACCATGGCATCAATCCCCCCTGATAACATTTCGGCTACCCGGGTATTGGCGTCAGTAATAGGCCGAAAAACAACATGTTGTAAGCTGGGTTTACCATCCCAATAGTCTTCATTAGCGGATACGACAACCCTTTGGTTTGCCGTCCATTCATCAAATTTAAAGGGGCCTGTTCCGCTGGGATGGCGACTAAAGTCTTTGTCATATTGCTTTACTGCTGCGGGTGAAACAATCAGCCCTGCGGGTGTGGCTAAGTTTGATAAAAACGGGGCAAACGGTTCTTTTAAGATAAAAACCACAGTCTTGTCATTCGGGGTTGTAATCTTGTCTATCGCAGAGAAAAAAAACGATAATGGGAATGGCCCAGTATGGTAATACGGGTGCTGGTTATCCAACATTCGTTCAAACGTGAATTTGACTGCATCCGCGTTGAAGGGGCTGCCATCATGGAACTTTATATTCTCACGCAAGTGGAAAGTGTATGTGAGGCCATCATCACTAATAGACCATGATTGGGCTAAAGCAGGTTCAAGCGTTAATGTGCCATCAGCATTACGAACTAACCCTTCGTACAAGTTAACCAAAATTCGGGAATCATTCGCAGCGGTTGCAACTTGCGGGTCTAATGACTGCGGCTCTGCAACTTGCCCTAATAACAAAACATTCGGGTGGTTCACCGCCAATGTCGGTAGCGAAATAAAGCATAAAAGCCAAAAACTGGCTATCCACCTACATAAACGCATATTCATTCGCTCCTCCCCGAGTACTGACATTGCCATATGATTGTGAAGTGTGATTTGTGTCAATTTTGTTAATAATTTTATCTTTTTCTTTATTTATGATGATAAATTATATTTCAAGCAAGAATTTATAATGATAAATTTGATCAAGGTCTAATTTATGAGGTGCAAAATGACATTTTCAATTGTGGCGCGCTGCCCATTGACAGGAAAAATAGGTGCAGCGACGGCAACAGGTGGTCCTGCGGTTGGAGCATTAGTCTTACACGGTAAAAGCCAAACGGGAGCCATCGCCACTCAAGCAATGACAAACCCAATTGCAGGCTTAACCGGTATTGAATATTTGCAGCAAGGCCATAATGCAAATAACAGCTTAGACTACCTTGTAACGCAAGATATTGAGCGGAAGCAACGACAGCTGATTATTCTTGATAATCATGGAGGTACAGCTGATTGGACCGGCCAAAATTGTTTACCTTGGTGTGGAAGTTTATCGGAGCCTAACTTAGCCATTGCTGGAAATATGTTAGTTGGAGAGCAAGTCCTGAATGCCATTTATCAGAGCTACCATAACAACTCACATCAAGCTCTGGCTGATCGATTACTCATCGCCATGCAAGCAGGTGCAGATAAAGGTGGTGATTACAGAGGGATCCGTTCCGCTGCATTAAAAGTATGGAATAACCGACAATATCCAGATATTGATATTCGCAGTGACTGGTCAGAAGCACCGCTATCAGCGCTTTCCATCATTCTTCAACAGGTTCGTTCCGAAGATTATGCTGATTTTTTTGCACAAATTCCTACAGGAAATGAATATATCACTCGTAATTGATACTATTTAGGTGTGTATCGACTAATAATGTAAAATAACTTAATGATATACACCCTGAAACAAAATGGTTAATAAATCATTTTATTATTAACTCAATGAATAATTATGTATTTTTTTATTATTCTTAATTCTTTCATTCATCCAAAAAAACTATTTTATAATATATTCTTAATAATTTATTTCTATCTTGCAGCATCTTAATCATTTGCTGCACAGTAGTGGAAACCAAAGTCTCTAATTATTTAGCTATAATACTCAAAGTAATCACAGCGACTGGTTTTTCGTAATATACAAATGCACTTTGTTAATTTATCAAGATTATTAACCTTAATAACAATTAGGTTATTACCCTCACTCAATTACTACGCTAAAAAATAGATGAAAAAAAATAATCATAATTATCAATAAATTAAAAAGCACCACCTAGATGTATAAAATACATACAAATAAGTGAGTATTTTTAAATCAATATGAATTATATTGCTCTGACTCTACGTATAATTAATAATCAAACGAACAAAAAATAACTCATTTATTTCATTTAAAACATATTTTTTATATTCACTCCCCACTTTAGCATTTAAGGGATATTCAGCACTTTCTTCTGTGATGAAATATTCATCCCTTATTTTGGTTTCACTCTTAATAACACTATTTAAGCGAAATATTTATATTTACACCTGTACACTTTTAATGACATTAACATTTAAAAAATATTAATTCTTACATCTCTAAAATAGAGTAATCATCGACAAAGCCTTTACAGCACTGAGCACATCAATTTACGTCACATTTCATTTCAATGACTTTTATTAACAAATGCTACCGGAACTTAACAATTACAAAATATATGATAAGATCATTATCTCAATTTGAAATTATTTACTATATAAAAAACAAGATTGTTATTGAGGTTATAGATGAAAATCTCGAGAAGAAAGCTATTATTAGGGGTTGGTGCTGCTGGTGTTTTAGCAGGGGGTGCTGCGGTTGTTCCTATGATCAATCGTGAAGGTCGTTTTGAATCGACTAAATCACGTGTACCAGCTGTTGCTGGCACAGAAGGCAAATTACCAGAGTCTGCAGATGCAGTCATCATCGGTGCCGGCCTTCAAGGGATCATGACTGCAATTAACCTTGCTGAAAAAGGTCTTAATGTTGTTATCTGTGAAAAAGGTGTTGTCGGTGGTGAGCAATCAGGCCGTGCATATAGCCAAATTATCAGTTATAAGACTTCCCCAGCTATTTTCCCTTTACACCATTACGGAAAAATTCAATGGCTTGGCATGAACGAAAAAATCGGTGCTGATACCAGCTACCGTGTTCAAGGCCGTGTTGAAGTACCTTCTAGCGAAGAAGATTTAGAAATTTCAAGAGCGTGGATTAAATCTGCATCTGAAAATCCAGGTTTCGATACACCTTTACGTACCCGTATGATTGAAGGAACTGAACTGGCGAATCGTCTGGTTGATGCACAAACTCCATGGAAAATCGGTGGATTTGAAGAAGACTCAGGTAGCCTTGATCCTGAAGTTGTCACACCAACCATGGCAAACTACGCAAAATCAATCGGTATTCGCATCTACACCAATTGCGCAGTACGTGGTATTGAAACGGCGGGCGGCAAAATTTCTGATGTTGTCACAGAAAAAGGTGCAATCAAAACTTCTCGTGTTGTTCTGACGGGCGGTATTTGGTCGCGTCTGTTCATGGGTAACTTAGGCATTGATGTTCCAACACTGAACGTTTACCTATCACAACAGCGTATTACTGGCGTACCAGGCGCACCAAAAGGTAACGTCCACTTACCTAACGGTATTCACTTCCGTGAACAAGCTGATGGTACCTACGCCGTTGCGCCACGTATCTTTACTAGCTCTATCGTAAAAGACAGCTTCCTGTTAGGACCAAGATTCCTACACGTATTAGGCGGCGGGGAATTACCATTAGAGTTCTCTCTTGGTAAAGATTTATTCAACTCCTTCATGATGGCAACGTCTTGGAACTTAGACGAGAAAACACCTTTTGAAGAGTTCCGTACCGCAACTAATACACCAAACAACGAACACTTAGATGGCGTTCTGGAAAGACTGAGAAAAGAATTCCCAGTATTTAAAGAGTCTAAAGTGGTTGAACGTTGGGGTGGTACCGTTGCACCAACGGATGATGAAATTCCAATTATTTCAACAATCGAGCAGTATCCAGGACTAGTCATCAACACCGCCACAGGCTGGGGTATGACGGAAAGCCCTGCATCTGGTCGATTAACGGCAGAATTGTTAATGGGCGAAACACCATTTATCGATCCTACGCCGTATAAACTTTCCCGTTTTAGCTAAAAAACAGGAAAAAAAGCGATTTTTACTGTGGATCTATTAGCGAATAGTTTAAAGTTACATGAAAGTTTAATTTTTGATAAAACTAATAGATCCTATTTACTTTGATAATGTTAAGGAGTTTACATGCGCTATAAAACTTTATTGCTTTCTCTGCCTTTGATTTTAGGTGTAGCAAGTGCGAATGCAGCCGATGATGTTAAACGCGTTCCAGTGAAAGGATTCCCTATCTCTGAATCAGTAGAAATCAACGCGGGCAACCTCATTTTCCTAAGCGGAAAAGTTCCTTCTAAAATCTCTGCTGACGCAAAAGAAGGCGTTTTAGAGTCTTATGGTAATACCGAAGCACAAACAATCAACGTATTAAAACAAATCCAAGCTAACCTCGAAGGTATGGGCTTGACGATGAATGACGTTGTTAAAATGCAAGTATTCTTAGTTGGTGGTGAAGAAACTCAAGGTACTATGGACTTCGCTGGCTTTATGGCTGGTTACAACAAGTTCTATGAGTCTGAGAAAATTACTAATCTGCCAGCTCGTTCTACCTTCCAAGTCGCTAAACTGGCTAACCCAGCTTGGAGAGTAGAAATCGAAGTGACAGCGGTACGCCCTGCTGCAAAAAAATAAGTTCTTCTAACGAAGAATAATCAATAATGGGGCATAATCATTATGCCTCGTTATATTTCCCCCTAATAACCCTATTCCATTCTTTTTTCGATACATTACTTCACGCTACCGCTATTATTTATCCCCCTATCCTCTGTGCGGTCACAAATTATCACTCCTTTTCTGTGCAACCGTTTCACACCTACTTATAATTTCAAAGAACGGATCAGGGCTGAAAAATATGACATCGCGGGTAAACAAAAATGACTCACAATACTGTCAGTCGAATGAATTTAGACCATCTTAAAACTTTTCATTACGTGGCTAAAAGTGGCAGCTTTACTCAAGCAGCACATATCTTATTTTTGAGCCAACCGGCTGTTAGCCAACAAATCCAAGGTTTAGAAAATTCTCTACGGGTTGCTTTATTTGACCGTTCCCGAAAAAAAATCACCTTAACCAGTGAAGGAAAAGTACTCTATAACTATACTAAAAGGTTATTTTCATTATTTGATGAGATAGAGCATGTCTTTCAAGATTTAAATTTATTACAAACTGGTACGCTAACAATTGCAGCAACTGCTGTTATGGGCAGTTATTATTTGCCAGATATCCTAAAACAATTTAATACTCGCTATCCGCTGGTTCATATAAAAATAAAAATCGGCAATTCCCAGCAAGTGATGAATTGGGTAGCAGAACAAGAGGCCGAAATTGGTTTAGCAGGCCGAGTCCCTATTGTGCCGAATGTAAACCAAGTATTCTTACACCGGGAGCCCTATATCGCCGTTGTCGGTCCCAATTCTCCACTTCTACAACTTCAGCGTCCATTAACAATAGAAGAGTTCACAAACGCTTCTCTCGTTATGAGGGAAAAGGGAACACGCACTCGTGCTAAAATTGAAGATTGGCTAAAAGCACATATTGCACTCCATGATTCCCCTCCCCCTATTATTACTGTCACTAACTTAGAGGCGACAAAAAGATTAGTCGCAAGTGGTTTTGGGATTACCGCGTTGCCTTATTTAAGTGTTATCGATGATATTAGTGTTGGAAAATTAATCCAGCTACAAATTAATGCCTTTGATGTTGATGCAGATTATTATTTAACTTATCAAACTAATCGTTCACTTTCCGCAGCTGCTTTTCAATTTATTATGCTATTACGCGAAATATCTGACGAAATATCATTAAATAGTGATATAGCGCAACTTATTCATACCGAAAATATCTAAATCGCATCAATTATACAACAGATAAGCAACTATAATATTTACTTATATTACGCATACAACTTGCTGATTTTTGGTTCCTCTATGAATGTGCAAAGATGGTTTTAAATAAAACTCATGGTTAATAATAAAAATTAACCACTTTGTTCTTCTCAGGAGTAATCATAATGGCTAAAGAAATTGAACGTAAATTTTTAGTATCGGGTGATTCATGGAGAGAATTAGCCAATGGTGTTCGTTACACCCAAGGTTATTTAAATAGCCAGAAAGAACGTACCGTTAGAATAAGAACTATCGATGATAAAGCCTTCTTAACAATTAAAGGAATTACCGTCGGTATTACTCGAACTGAATATGAATATGAAATTCCCCATGCTGATTGTGTTGCTATGCTGATGCAATTAGCAGAACAACCCATTATCGACAAGAAACGTTATAAAATCCCCTTCGATGGCTTAATTTGGGAGGTAGATGAATTTTTTGGTGTTAACGAAGGGTTAATTGTTGCTGAGGTCGAACTTAGCGATGAAAACCAATCCTTTAAAAAACCCGAATGGGTAGGCGACGAAATATCTTCAGACCCCAAATATTTTAATTCTAATCTTGTTGCTAATCCTTATACCACATGGAAAAAATAAGGGAAATTTCATGAATACATTAACTAAAAATTTTGCGATATCAGAAGAAGATGCAAGTAAAATAGTGCCTCGGGCAGAATTCAGAATATTTGGACATGACCTTATTAACGAAATAGAAGCCAAAATTTGGGATGTCAAAGCAACCTTATACGCTGCGCGAAAAATGCCAATAGAAACTTATTTTTTATCTGAAAAAACGAATGATGCCAATGTAAAAGTACGTGATGGGTTATTAGATATTAAAGTTAAAGTTGGTGAAACAAAAGAGGGCTATGAAATATTCCAACCGAAAGGCAAATTCCAATTTCCAGTAAAAAAAGAAGAATTAAATATTATTTTATCTCACCTTAAAGTTGATATTCCTCTCGATAAAGACAGCTATGAAATCGAGGAATTCAAAGCTATTGTACGCCAACACCCTTGTCTCAATGCAGTCACCGTTGAAAAAATGCGCTATGGCTTTATGGTCGATGGCATTATTTGTGAGTTTGCACGCGTTTGGTTCAATGGGGCACTAATGGAAACCGCTTGTTGTGAAAGTGAAGATTACGAAAAAATGCAAGCTGTCATTAATGCCTTAGGTATCAACAAATTACCTAATAAAAATTATTTGAAAGCCGCCAAGCGTGTTGTTGGCATGTAACTCTTTTATGTAATGCATATCGTTGTTCATCTATATGGGTCGAGTCAAATAACACCGACCCTTGAATGATAATAATAAAAGGAGATATGTATGTCAGCAAATAGTAAGCCAAGCTTTGACCCACTTGATATGCGTAATTATTCATTAGAAAAATTCCGTGATATCAAAGCTGGCGCACTAATGCAAAATCTCAAACTCATTGGTGTACCTTTAGCTATTCTCTCATTTCTATTTTTCGAATTACAATGGTGTGGGACAATCGATGTATTTGAAGCACAAACAAAAGTTCCGGCAGCTCATTGCTATAGTGCAATGGGGATTTTTGTTGCTTCACTGATTTTATGGCTCACTGAAGCTATTCCAAATTATCTCACGTCATTAATTGTCGTTGTTGTCGTTATCATTACTGGTGTGATGAAAATGCGCCCTGCCTTCGCGATGCTGGGTGAACCCGTCATGATTCTAAATATTGCCAGCTTTATCCTAGCGAGCGCATTAGTTACGACAGGTTTGGCAAAACGTATTTCACTCATGCTAGTACTCAAAACTAAAAATCATTTAACCATGTTATTCCTATGCTTTGTGGCATTAAACTTGATTTTTGGTGCATTTATTAGTGCAACCTCGGCAAAAACGGCACTACTGCTGCCATTATTTATGGTGATTTCGGCTATCTACGGTGCCACTGGTGGTGCTCAGCGTAACAATGTTGGCCGTAATATGGTGCTCCTTAACTTACTGGCGAATAATGTCTCCGCTAGCGCATTCTTAACAGGTTCTGCGGCCAATTTATTAGCGGCAGCAATGCTAGAAAAAGCAGGTGCATTAGTCACTTATCAAGATTGGTTTATTGCACTATTCCCATTGGCTGTCATTCAATGTTTAGTCGCATGGTGGACTGGGACTCGGTTTATTTTTAGGATTACAGATGAAGAAAAAACACCGAAACTCGAAGGTGGCATGGACCGCTTACGCTCGGAATATAATGCATTAGGTAAAGTCAAAATCAGTGAAATTAAAGCAGGGGTCGTATTTATTCTTGTTTTACTATTATGGTCCACGGGTAAATGGACAGGCTTACGAGCTGAAGTTGTCGCATTAGCAGGTGCTTGTATTGTCCTGATGCCCTCTTTTTCACGACTGCCAGCAATGGGTGTCATGAAATGGAATGATGCTGATATTCCATGGCACATGTTAATGTTTAGTTTTGGTGCTTACGTATTAGGTGGTATGATGGACCAGACGGATATTGTCGGCCTTTATGTCCACAAAGCCTTTGACCATTGGAACATAGACCCTCAAGGTACTGGAAAACTGCTTGTTTTCGCTGTATTAAGCGCAGTATTTGCACTCACCACATTGATTAGTGAAAGTAAAACAGCACGTACAATTATTTTATTCCCTATTATTATTGCCATTGCTCAACGATATAACTGGGATTTAGTTGGCTTCTGTTTACCAATGGCGTTTATGATTAATCAGGTTTATGTTCTCTATTTTAACTCTAAGCCTGCTAATATCAGTTATTTGACTGACCAATATTCAACCGGTGACTCATTTAAATATGGTATGATTCAACTCATTCTTATCTGGATACTACTAATACTATGGACACATTACATTATGCCACTCATGGGATTTAATAGTTATCTTTGGTAAAGATAGAATATTGGCCAAAAGAACAGTGTGAAGGAAAATATGATTAAAGAATCTCTCAAGATCCATGGAAAAAAACAGTTTGAAATCAAACAAAAAGTGTTGTTTCCACGTAAGTCTAAAGAGATCCGTTACCAAGTAGAGACCTTTTTCTTTTTGCCTTCATCATTACAGATTAACCCAGACCTCTACACAGCATCAAACCTCCAGCGCAGCCTCAAAAACTATATTCGGCTGCGCCCACCGACCGTAAAATTATCATCACTGACTGATGAAAACGGGGCATTAGATGAACTAAAACAGTGGTTACAACAATGTACGCCACAAAACTTACCTTCATTAGACGAGTATGAAAATAGGCTAAAGCGCTATGCTTTAACCTTCAAAAGAACTGTTCGTTTGAATGTTAAAATGGTAAGCCAAAATCCCCAACGGCAAACGCCTGAATACTTAGCTGAGTTCATGGCAAACATCGCAAAATGTCTCTGTACTTATCGGGAATTAGCAACACAGTCAACCAAAATTGAAGAAGCAATCCATTCCAATGCATTTTCTTATTGTGACGAATTCATGACGTATTACACCATGAATTATTTACGTGATTTATTAGCCGATAAGCAAATGCCATTGCGCGAAGAAATACGTCATTTCTGGTATCAAGAAATGCGTTACCTAAAGAAACAATACCCTGATTGTTTTCCTAGTGATGAGACGGATGCTGAATTAGTCACATATCGCCGTAATTTATTGAAAAAATATATCAATCGCTATCTCTATTTAGAAATTCGCCACAAGCGGGGACTTCCCCTGTTATTACACTCTATTTATGGTATTGCTGCTGCAATTTCAATGCTTTTCGCAACTGTTATCGCCTTTTTCTGGCAAGGAAAATATGGGGCTTTAAGTGCCAACTTATTTTTGGCTATGGTCATCGGCTATATCTTCAAAGATAGGCTGAAAGAAGTAGGTCGAGAGCAGCTGTATCGCTTATTTCAAAAATGGATCCCTGACCGGCAATTACGTATTTACCGCGAAGGAGTGAAAGCACCAGTCGGTATTTGTAAAGAGTCTTTTCGTTTTATTAATGAAAATATGCTTTCCCCAGATATCCGTGAAATGCGGCAAAAAATCGCATTGGGTCAATTTAGTTAACGTCCAGCGAATGGAAGATATCCTGTATTACCGCAAAGATGTATTGCTACATAACCGTCAATCCGTGTTTGAAAAAAACCAATCATCAATCGCAGATATTACGCGTTTTAATATTTCGGATTTCCTAAAATATATTGATATTAGCTATGAAGAACTCACTGTGAATGATGATGAGCCTGCGATTATTGGTGAAAAGGTGTATCACATTTACCTTTGCCGCCGCGTCACAATTAACAAAAAAACCTATAATGAGCTGGCTCGTTTAGTGGTGAATGCCGATGGAATTAAACGCTTAGAAGTGTTGCAGTCACTAGATTTACTGACAACTGATGAAGGTATTGAAATTTCACCGTAAATATTTTGTTTTTTTATTTTCTTCTCAAGAAAAATATTCTAATTCACGATAATTTTCTAAATCATTCGAACTGTAGCAAGGCGGCAAGAGAAGATATCTCGGGGAGCATACAAAGGTATGTGACCCGAGTAGCTGAACGTAGCCAACACCGCTACAGCTCGAAGGATGACGAAAATTTAATTTTCTAAACCATTCGAACGGCAGCAAGGCGGCAAGAGAAGATATCTCGGGGGAGCATACAAAGGTATGTGACCCGAGTAGCTGAACGTAGCCAACACCGCTACAGCTCGAAGGATGACGAAAATTTAATTTTCTAAACCATTCGAACGGCAGCAAGGCGGCAAGAGAAGATATCTCGGAGAGCATACAAAGGTATGTGACCCGGAGTAGCTAAACGTAGCCAACACAACTACAGTGCGAAAGATGACGCAAATTTAGTAGTAGAGAGCAATATACTGATCATCCACCCGCTTAATATCCACTGGCGTATCAAAAATATCCTCAATAATTTCAGATTTCATGATATCTTCTGGTTTGCCATGATAAGACAGACGCCCGTTTCTCAGTGCAACAATGTAGTCAGAATAAACTGATGCAAAGTTAATATCATGGATGACTAAAATAATTGTTTTACCCAGCTCATCAGCCGCTTTACGCAGTAATTTCATCATAATCACCGCATGCTTCATATCGAGATTATTGAGTGGTTCATCCAGTAAAACATATTCTGTATCTTGGCATAAAACCATTGCAACATAAGCTCGTTGGCGCTGGCCACCCGATAACTCATCTAAATAGCGGTGGCGCAAATCTGACAAATTGAGAAAAGAGAGTGATTCATCAATTTTCTTTTTATCATCAATAGTTAAACGGCCTTTCGTGTACGGATAACGCCCAAAACCAACCAGCTCCTCGACGGTTAATCGACTCGCAAATTGGTTCTCTTGGCGCAAAACCGATAAGCATTTTGCTAATTTATCACTGGGTGTTGTTGAAACATCAAGCTCATTCACTTTGACATAACCGCCATCATCGGGCTGTAACAAACGCCCAATAATCGACAGCAGTGTTGATTTACCTGCACCATTAGGCCCGATGATTGAGGTAATACCGCTATTTTTAATTGTTGTTGTCACGTTATCTAAGACTTTAGTATCCTGATAACTTTTCGATATCTGACTAATTTCAATCATACTAAAACCTTCTTAACACCATATAAATAAAGAAAATTCCGCCGACAAATTCGATAACGACTGATAATGTTCCCGCCATATTTAAACCGTACTCAAGAATCAACTGGCCACCAATCAGCGCAATGACACCAAGTAGAAAGGAAACGGGGAGCAAATAGCGGTGTTGGCTACTGCCAGCCACTAAATAAGCTAAGTTCGCGACCATCAAGCCTAAGAATGTTAAAGGGCCAACCAGTGCTGTAGAAACAGCAACCAAGATTGAAATAAGTAACAAAATAACCGTGACTTGCTGGCGATAATTAATCCCTAAGTTCACCGCATTGGCTTGCCCTAACGCGATAACATCAAAACAATAGCGCATACGCCATAATAAGACCCCCACCACTGCTGTAATCAGCAGTGTAAATATAATCAGTTCGGGAGTCCCCTTCGTGAAGGTGGCAAACATCCGGCTTTGTAAAATGGAAAATTCATTGGGGTCCATTAAACGCTGTAGTAATGTCGCTACACTGCGAAATAATGTGCCGAGAATGATACCAACCATCAATACTAGGTTGATATTCATTTTAACTGACACAAATAACCAGCGATAAAGCAGAACAGAGAACAACACAAGTAATGTGGACTCTAATAAAAATTTACCAATATTCAATAACCAAGAGGATGGAAAGCTATCGGTATAGAAGACAAAAATGGTTTGTAATAATATAAATAATGCTTCTAACCCCATGATAGATGGGGTCAGTATCTTATTATTAGCAATAGTTTGAAAGAGAACTGTTGAAACCCCAGCAGCGAAAGCCACCACGATCATCGTGAGAACAATATAGCCTCGATGCGGCAAAATATAGGCAAGGTTACTGCCCAAATTGACCGTCATATAAAGAATAATGGATAACAATGACAAAGCCAGTAGTATCCATATTCTTTGCAACGGCGTTACCCTTTTCTTCGGTAACGCTATTGATGTATTAACTTTTTGCATAACGTTGTTGCTTCAACAATAAATATAAAAAAATCACCGCGCCAACAACACCTAAAATCACACTTGCAGGGATTTCAAATGGATAGCGAATTAAACGCCCAATAATGTCACACAGTAAAACTAAACCACCACCAGCAATACAAATCCAAGGGATGGTTTTACGTATGTTATCCCCCATCACTAAGCTCACGAGATTTGGAATAATTAAGCCTAGGAAAGGTAACGCTCCGACCACCACGACCACTACGCCGCTAATTAAAGCGATAATCGATAAACCGATGGTCATTACTTTGCGATAATTTAGGCCAACATTAATTGAAAATTCACGCCCCATACCGGCAACCGTAAAGCTATCGGCAATCCAGCAAGCAATTAACGTTAATATTCCTACTAACCACAATAGTTCATATCGGCCTTGAATGATGCTAGAAAAGTCACCGCTCATCCATGCACCAAGTGATTGTAATAAGTCGAAATAATAAGCAGTAAAAATGGTCAATGCGCTAATCACTGCACCCAACATAATCCCTACCAATGGGACTATCAGGGCGGATTTTAAAATGACACGACGCAATAGCACCATAAACAACATGGTGCCAAGAAGCGCAAAACCGCTAGCGACCACCATCTTAGTCATAATACTTGCTGCAGGGAAAAGCACCATAACGACCAATAAACCTAAACTGGCTGACTGGGTTGTCCCTGCAAGAGAAGGTTCAACAAAGCGGTTTTGTGTTAATAATTGCATGATTAGCCCAGCAACGCTCATGGCGCTACCTGCTAAAATCAAAGAGACGGTTCGGGGAATTCGGCTAATAAAAAAGATGTCTTGCATCTCTGGGTCGGTGAAAAGCGAAACGGGTGACACGTCACCCGCTCCAATAAACAAGCTTAATACCGCTAAAACCAATAACGCGATAATTCCACAAAAAAGATAAAGCGTTTTCATCGGTTATTTTGCTTGGCTCTTCTCTAATGCTGTATTGATATCGTCCATTAACTTAGAGTAAGTTTGAATACCACCTGCAATATATACGGCAGTTGGGTCAAGGTATGTAATTTGGCCTTTTTCCCACGCTGCGGTTTTTCTCACTAATGCGTTATCTAATACTTCTGCTGCTGGCTGTGCATCTGTTTTACCAATCGCGCTATCACGGTCGATAACAAATAACCAATCTGGGTTTAATTTCACCAGTAACTCTGCATTTACGATGTTACCGTGGCGACCCGTGTTTTCTTCAAATACATAAGCAGGTTCAAAACCTAATACATCAAAGATAAAGCCGAAACGAGAACCCGGGCCGTATGCGGAAATTTTACCGCCACTGACTAAGATCACCATCGCTTTACCCGCGGTAGGTGCTTTAGTTTTGATACCTTCAATTTTAGTATTGAAGTCAGCAATCAATTTTTTGGCTTGTTCTTCTTTACCAAACAATGCACCAAGTTCATTAGTACGCTCAGTTAAGCTACCAATAAAGTTTTTGTTATCAATGTCTAATGAGATAGTTGGAGCAACGCCACTGAGTTTGTCATAGGCATCACGGGCACGGCTTCCACCTAAAATCAGGTCAGGTTTAGCATTACTTAATGTTTCATAAGCGGGTTCAAATAATGTTCCGCCATTGACGTATTCAGAACCACTATATTTCGTTAAGAATTCAGGGAAGCGAACGTTGGTTTGTGGAACACCCGCAACTGGGGCGCCAAGTGCATCCATGATGTCCAATGTTTCCATGTTCATCACAATGACTTTTTGAGGATGACGAGGAATTTCAGTTTTGCCTTGGGCATGTTCTATCGTGATAGTTTGTTTTTCTGCAACTTGTGTTGTTTCTGTCGTGTCTTTCGCGTTATCACAACCGGCTAATACTAACGCAGATAACAAAGCAATACCCGAAACTAATGATTTTGCAAACATCTAATTTCCTCCGTCCATCGATAAAAGTACTGATGATTAAATTTTGTGATTCACAATTTGGCGTATATTACACGCAAACAAGCGCAAATGATATTAGTTTGCATTTGCATTCACTAAAAAGTTGTCTTAACGCACAAAAACATCAATTCAATGAATTGACCACGTAGGTTTTAATGTTTAAACAAAGAGGATAGATATAGAAAATCAGGAAAATAGAGTAAAATGTGATTTGACTGCACTTCATTGGGTAAAATAAATAGGTTGAGCCTGCGACTGTATTTGTTTGCTTAACTATTTTTATGACAGCAGACGATATAAATCCGTAATCTCAACCTATATACCATTAATTCCCATTTAAATGCGCATGATTACATGTCATCTAATTGCCCATTTTCATTGAGCTGAGAACTAATATCTTCAAGAAACCAATCAATTGGCGTTTTCATCAAAAATGCAAGTTTAAATAAATGAAACAAATCAATCTTGATTTTACCTCTTTCATAGCGTGAGATTTGCTGTTGACTAACACCTAACAACTGAGCTAACTGAAACCCTGTATATCCCAGTTCTCTACGTTTTTCTAAGATCCTCTGACCTACCATATAATGGATTTTTTCGCTGCCATTTTCTGAATACATATTATCACCATTTATTAAGGCACAGTTAAAATAAGGGCTGCGGCACCTTCAAACTGACCAGCTTGAACTCGGCCATTGGTACCTAATACGGCTTTTAGGGATACCGAGTTTGTTCCACCTGCAGGCACATGGATTTTGTAACCATTTTCCCCTGGAGTATCATTCCCACCTAAATACAAATTCGCATATAAGCTATTATCTGCTCGTAAATTTACACGTCCATTTGTTACGTTCACACCAGTGGCAATCACCAAAACATCCATCGCTAAGTTACATGTCACACTAACGTTCACTTGTTTTGATTGGCCAGCGAGATCAGCTTCGCTAATTGGGCCAAAGTTAATATCCGGGATGTTATTGTTGATCTTACAAGCTCCTATTGGTGGCGGAGCTATACCACATTGAGAACCAGGAAGTAGACCTCCTCTGCTTGTAACACCAGTGCGATCTTGGTAAAACAGCCCCACACACTCTTGATTATTCTGTAACCTAACTCCGGTATGAACAGCCCACTGTGTTGCTGGAGCTGTCGCTCTTGCCAAAACCCCGGGGATATTCTGAACATCTATCATATATCGATACTTAGAAATTTCGGCCAAATTGACTGTTGCAGCCCCCGGTGTTCCATCAGCGGTATGCTTATGACTTATGGTGAGATAGCATGTCGACCACCCATAACAAGGATTAGGCGTACTCGGCGATTCAGGATCCCAACGAGCAATCACATATTTATAATCTGCATCTCCGTTATTTGGATTATTACCGGGTCTTGATTCAGTGATATAGGAAAAAATATAAGCTGATGCAGAAGGCGAAAACATGACTGCACCAATTAATAGCGATAAAAATACTTTCATATTAGTTCACAGCCTTATTATTCATAATCTAATTTAAATGTTGCTACAGCACTGTAAGGCCCTACTTTTATTGTCTTATCAGCAATAGCATCCGGTTCACCTTTTAAATAGGCATAGAACCGCAATTGGTTAGCGCCATCTTGTAGCGTTAGCTTCGAGCCTTTCTGTTCAATAGCCAGTGGTGTTTTATCTGAATTTTGCAGCCCCACCGCGAAACCCGATGCAACACTACTTGTTGATAATGCTAAAAAACCAGGAAGTGCAAGATTAGGTGTCCCTGAAAAAGTCACTTCCACAAATTTGCCTATTGTCGTGTCACAGTCAGACAACTTAATCACAAACTCTTTAGGCGGAGTTTCACCATAGGCATAAAAGTTTTTCTCCGGTGTATCAAAAAAATCCATCGGAATGTTTTCATCACCCGGTAAAATAGTGCAAGGCTCCTCCACTAAATTACCGATAACTCTTAAATTATCAGGCACAGCAAAAGCAGCATTAAAGTTAATAAGTAAGGCGCCTGCTACTGCACATTGGATTACTTTGTTCATTATTGGTACTCCGCTAGCAATGTGCCTGTTGCAGTAAAGCCCCCTTCAGGCAACGTCACTCCCAATCGCTTGACAGGAACAACCTCTAAAACAGGCGGTTGCCCATAAGTAATTTTCAATGGTTTATTGATTTCAAAACCTAAACCATTTTGGGTAATACGCATGCCAAGATCTCGAATATTGGTTTCCAGTGCCGACTTATCAAAATCTGTTGCTGTCCCTTTGATAGTTAGCATTAAGTCCCAACCTTTTAAATTGTCTTCACACTTCAAAGCGTAATTAATAGGTTTCGTAAATCTGATACCATCAATCTTATGTAAACCAATATCTTTGTATTCAATAACGTGGACTTTATCTTCAAAAACAGTGCAAGGCGGTGGAATTAGCAAGGTTCCCGTAAATTCAACATCGTTTGCCATCACAGTGCTAGCAGGTATAACTAACAAACCCATTATCAGAGGAAGTCTTCTCATTATTTTTTGCATTATTTTCCCCTCACTGATAATCAAGTTTGATAGTGACGCCTGCATGAAAAACCCCACCCTTTGTCAGAGTTGTGGATAAATCACGAACAGGTATGGCTTCAAATTGAGGCGCATTTGGGTACACAAACTTGACCTCTTGGTTCAATCGAAGCTTGCTTCCGTTATAACGAAAAGCAATCCCTAAACCCGGAAGATCTGTTTCAATTGCCCCACTATCAAAAGATGCAGGAATTCCAATCAACGTCATTTTCATTTGTGATGTTGGCCTTTTTTCACAATTAATATTGTAATTTATGGGCTTCGAATAGGCGTTACCGTCAATTCGGGTACTCATGATCTCATCAAAATTAACTTTGATTATATTTCCACCATTAATTTTGCAAGGCGGTGGAGCCAAAACAACCCCTTTAATCGGTACAGTTATCATACCGGGTGTAACTGTTGCCCGTGTATTTCCCGATGGGCTAATACGCGAATCAGGTAATCCTGCATAAGAAACCGATGTAAAAAATAGTCCAGCGAGACAAGATGCCAGCAGGTACCGCTGCTTGTTTAAATCACTCATAATCCACCTTAAAGTCCATTACGGCGCTGAAACTTCCTTCAGTCAATTTTTCAGGGGTTCTCACTGGCGTTACAAAGTATTGAAGAGTACCCTGCGGTGCATCGAGAAATTGAGGACGACCTCGGCTTCCTAGCCTGATGTCTTCTCGTTGTGCATCTGTCACTTCTAACGCCAAGCCAGAGACGCCTTTTACACTTAACATTTCTGGAAAATGTTGATCCGATACGGCAACAAAAGAGACAGTTATCACCGGTTGCATTGCATCCCAAAGCGATCTTCCCGTTCTTGTGTCTTTCATTCGGCTTTCCGTGCGAATGCAATGCCTAAATTCTAATTCAAATGAAACTGGCTCAGCTCTATCACCAGGTTTACGCAGTGAATAAGAAGGAATCTCCCCTAGAGACACTTCTTGGCGCATTGAATTAGTCACATCCATCGTACAAGGTGCTTCGGTCATCATGCCATTGACTGTCAATGTTCCATGTAATCCATCAATATCCCAACTGTCTGCTCCAAAGGTGAACACTGGAACTAAACCGAATAAGATAGTGCTGAACAGGAGAGTCCTTTTCATACGTTATTCCCCGTTATCTGTCCGTCGAAGATTCAACTTTGCAAGTTGTACCAGCGCAACCAAACGTCAGTTTAGGCCTTCCACCATAATCGTTGATATAAGTTAGAACGGGTTTTGCCCCCATCGCACTTGCACTACCTTTAAGCATTCCATTACTTTTTGGTGAGATCATGACAGGCTCAAACTGTTTCACCGTGTCTCCGCCCACTTTTGTACTTGCGTCTACAATGGTGACGAAATAAGGGGTTGGATTCGTGACTTCGTAGGCATCACCTTTACGTGTTAGCGTAATTTTCTCTTGCCATGGATTCTCTAAATCCGTGCGTGTGGCATATAACGCTTTTGGTCGATAAAACAATTTAATTCGCGTCTGTAATGCAATTTGTAATACGTTCGCTTCTTTACTACGTGGTGGAATTTCACGTAAATTAAAGTAATAAACACTCTCTCTGTCCTGAGGCAATGCCGCGATATCAGGAAGAGCTTGAATTTTAACTTGGCTACCTTCACCCGCTTCTACACGTTGAACCGGGGGGTAAAACTGTGAGTGGGCTTTCAATTTTGTTACCATTTGCATCTTCAATCCACCCCTGTGCAAGGTATGGTAACTCTGTGTTTTCATTCTTAATATTCAAGCTAATGGTCTTTTCAGCCCCATTATAAATGACGCGTGTTCTATCGAGGGCAATCGCGGCCAAAGCCTGCCCACATAGCACCGCGGATAACGTGATTGTTGTAGTAAAAAATGCAATTTTCTTAATGTTCATATGTACCAACTAGTTATAAAATCAAGTAATTTGGGTTACTCGGTATAATCTACGCTGTAAGCAATATCCGGTGGTTTCAATAACCAACGCTGACTGGGTGCTACGCCCTGTTTAATCGGTGCAGGCTTGTAAACTGGTGCTGGCTGCCCAACAGGAACGGCTTTTGCTGGCATATACCTAGGTTCAACACTGGGGCTGCTTGTACACGGTAATAACAGTGAGTTAAATTCAGCCGTTGTAATATTTTCTGGAACCTGAATTTTGCACTGCGTGCTTCCATCCCAATGCACATCTAAAACTTCATTTGGATTGACACCGGAGATATACACAGAGCCATTATCAGTCACGATACCGAGCTCTCTATTTTTTTCATTTCTCACTGTGGCGCCAAATGGCGGATAACTTCCATCGGCCAATGCCAATCTCACCATAGTTTTAATACCCGATAACACTTCAAACTCACGATAAGCAACCGCCCCTTCGGTCAGCGTAATTGGCTGAGATGTCCGAATAGCTTCCACATTGTCAGGCAATTGAGTCACATCAATATGTGTATTAGTACGGTAATAATCACTGATATCAGCAACTACCGCTTTACCAAAAATATTGGTTTCCGTGGTCGGCCCGAAACCTTGAATAGGCACATTTTTCACACCTTCAGTACCCACCATCACACGGCTACCACCTGGGGTATTAATACGGTGCAGTGCAGCACCATGCCCTGTGACTGTTGCACCACCTTGTAGAGAAAAGGCGGCTGAAGAAGTATCACCATTGATATAGCTGGTACTTGCAGTTACTGTTGCTAAATCTGCGTAACGCGTATAGAAGCCATCAATAGTTCCACGACCTCGGCTACTCACCCCAGTACCAACACGATAGTTGGTCTTATCATCAACGGAGTCGAAATAGCTGACAGTGTGTGAGTTACCATCTCTCGTTATCATATTGTTGTAGCTAATTGATGCTCTATCTGCCCATGGCAAAGAGAGGTTCATGTATAGCCCATCGTCATTATTTCTATTATCAAATTTGTTGCGGAATGCCGTTAAACTTAAATTGATATTTTTAAAACGACCGATATTGAAATATTTCGCAATAGAAACGTTATAGCGTTTTGCCGCTGGCTTATTCCAATAGGTTTCGTGGTTATAGTTCAGATACGCGGTTAGGTCTGCATTCGTGAAATACTTATTAAATGTAATCGTATATAGCTCTTTACTATTATCGAACTCCACACCTCTATAACGACGATCGAGGTATTGGTTCATACTCATAAAGTCACGTTCAGAGAATCGGTATCCAGCAAAGGTTACTTGGCTATCATATTCTTCAAAACGTTTTGAATAACTTAAGCGATACGATGCACCCGTATAGATTTTGTTATCTGTTTTCAGTTTTGCTCGTGACTCGGTGATATCGAATGAAATTGCACCGAAGGCAAGTAAATCTCGACCAACACCCAGTGATAACGCGTTATAATCACCCGCTGCTATACCACCACCAAATAATGACCAACCGTTAGAAACCCCCCAACTAAACTCCCCCGTAACAAACCCTTGCCCTTCGGTTTCATGTTCCATATTATTCGGTCGACCACCCGCTATCTTAAATAGCACTGAGCCTGGACGTGTTAAATAAGGAATAGAGGCGGTATTCATTTGAAACTCTTGTACAGAGCCATCTTGCTCTTCTACTCGTACATCTAACTTACCGCTAACCGCATCACTTAAATCTTGAATACGGAAAGGTCCCGGAGCGACTTGCGTTTCATAAATAACGCGCCCTTGCTGAGTTACAATCACTTTTGCGTTGGTTCTTGCAACACCTGTTACCTCAGGTGCATAACCACGTAGATTTGGTGGTAGCATTCTCTCATCTGAGATCAGGCTCACCCCCATATAACGGAATGAGTCAAACAAACCTGAGCGTAAAAATTGCTCACCCATCGTTAGCTTTGCATTTAACTCTTTGATTGCTCGATAAGCATAATACTGGCTCCAATCCCATTTACGATCGGTTGACTGCCCATTAGTCCGATTATAACTAGCTTGCCAATCAGCCCTAAAACGCCACGCGCCGAGGTTAAAACCTGTTGTACCATTACCAGTAACCGACTGGGTATTGGCTGAATCTGCAGGCCTTGTCACGTTAGCATTCAAGTTATAGTCAAAAATTAGAGCGGGCACCCCTTCATCCCAACGAGATGGTGGATCCCAGTTATCAGAAGTAAACTCGATATAAGCCTGAGGTACCGTAATTGTGATAGTTTCTTTAGCTAAAGAGCCATTTATTGTCATTCCTGGAATCGTTTCTGGAATTAAACATTGGCCATTGTTAGAAAACTCAACCTTCTGTTTCCATTCATCGCGCAAAGCGATATGGTCGACAACATCTGGCGTTAAACAAGGCTCTGTCATACTTGGATCATTAGGATCCGCGATATATTCAATATCAAAAGTGTCAGCTAAGTCGCGACTATTTAAATTAATTTTAAATGGATATTTCCCTGGCATGACATAGCCTGCTCGAGAGAACTCATTTAAGGAAATATTGCTTTTATCCTGAAGGTCTAAAACATCCGTATTAAACTCAATATTATCATTATTCGCATTAGCTAAATTTATATGAGCAATAGCTATAAACACCATGGTAGCAACAGGCGTTAAAAAATAACTTACTGAGTTATTAAATACTTTATTTTTACTTTTTAATCGCAGAGCCATAATAGTCCCTTAGTAATAACTCAGTAATAATCCATTTTAAAACGGATAGTTGTCTGATAATTTCCTGGTTTTAAGCGTTTATTATTAGGTACTACCTGCACCTTATAGTGCAGAGTTGTCTCCCCTGCTCTGATGGGTAAATCCGGCATTGCCTTACCAGGTATTGCAACATTTCCAGCTGTGTCAGAAATTTTTACTGACAATCCGTTTGCATGCCCGAAAACATCGAAGCTGCGGCCATCTGTCGGGCCATCAAATGTAATATTGAAAGTTTGCCAATTAGGAGTTCCAGGAGTTACCGGTGTTAGAACACAATTGATAAGGCGTATAGAGAAATTACTTGCAGGGCTTTCTCTATCGTTAATTATCTGGCTAACCGGTACAGTTGTTATGTTAACTGATTGATCTCGGCTATCTGCATCAATTGCACAAGGGCTCTCAATAATTGAACCGCCCATAGTAACAGTTCCTTTGAACTGACTTTGTGCCCGAGAATTTTGATTTTGCGCACTAGCTATCGGGGCAAATATCATTCCTGAAAGCACCATGACAATGATGCCAAAGTGATTCATAGCGACTCCATTTCAACTTAATAACCAATTTCAACGCATTAAAATTAGTGCCCATACATCCTTGTACGGGCGGTACCAATTACTGGTAGCTCAGAGCAAATGTTGCGATTGCGTCAAATTCACCTGGTACAGCTGGTTTATTTGTTGCATCAGCATCACCTTGCAAATACGCTTGGAAGCGCAGTGTGTTTGCACCAGTGAATAAAGCTTGAGATGGAGATTTAGCACCTAAAGCAATTTTAGTACCGTTGAAATCAGTGATCACGATACCTGCGTTTTTTGCAGTACCAGCGATAGCTAAACCATCAGTTACAGAAGCACTTGGCGTACCAGTAAATGTAGTTTGAACAGTTTTCAGAGTCGTGATATCACACTGCTCTAATTGGATGTTGAAATCGCGAGCAATACTTTTACCGCCACCGTTTAATGCAGATGTTGCGATAGCACCCATTGGTACTTCAAATGCTTGAGAACCTGGTGGAATTGAGCAAGGAGCATCAATGATTGAACCTTTAAAAGTGACTTGGCCGCCACCTTGGTTTGCAGAAGCAGAACCAGCAACCACTGCCAGACCTAAACCTAATACTAAAGCAAGTTTATTTAATTTCATTTTATACATTTCCATTAGATAAAAAGACAACACAAATTAAAATAACAAGTTATTATTAATCTGATTATTTTAATTTTTTTCTTAAAATATATTCGGTTAGTAAACATTAAGGATTGACACTAATAACCATTCCTATTTATCAAACTCCATTAATAAATAAGACAATTAAACAATGCATCAATGCGTTGCCATTATTATATCTCATTTTAATTATGTCAAATCCACCAATTAATTAACAACCTTCACTGTAAGTTAGTGATATATATATAATATCCACAACATACTCTATTTTGAATACACCATTACAGGATAAACAAGTGATGCATACCTAATTAAATTGATTTTTTCTTAATAAAAAACCACAAATAAACCCATTCAATATTAATAAAGTTTTTTATACTCATAAAACGGGTTCTTATTAGTGAAAAAAAATGGTTCGGAAAATAACGCTAACATTAAAACAAGCCTAAATTATTAAAACGAAATTTTTATCGGTGGATAATTAATCAGAAATATCCCAAAAAAAAGAATTAAATAATTTCATAATATTTCTTAATTCATTAATTGTTACATTTATCTTGAAAATTAAAAAATAAAAATAATGATAGCAATATCAAATATATAGCCAACAATTAACATACATAAAAATATAGAAATCAGCGAAAAAAGAACAATATCATAAAACATTTTTTTAAATTAAAATAAAAATAGAAACAATTAAGTGAAAATTTAAAAAAAGGCATGCTCGAGAAAAACCTTGGCATTACGAAATATTTCAAAAGGTAATTAAAGGTAATTTTTAATTAATTTATAAATACAAAAATCTTATCTTAAGACCTAAAAAATTCAAAAAAAATATTTTCAATAACAATTGAATTATTTCATAATGAAATTAACCCATTTAATTAAGATAAGTTAGATAAAATCATTTGTTAGAAAACCCACAATGAGTAAGTATGATATCTTAAATTGTTATCGATAATTACATCACTGACATAATAGTGACATTAAATATAGAGACCCTACATTTAAGTAAAAACACCAATCAAGCAAAACATAGTTCATCTTTATTTTTAACATTATCGACATATTTATTTTCGCATTTGTAGGTAGCTAAAAACTTAATTTACTAATAAAGAACAAAGGAACTAAAATATGATGAAAGTAAATATTATTGAATCAAATATAAAATAGATTGATCTCAATCAGGTTAAGAACAATCTATGCTAGCTTAGTTTGATGTCAATACGTCTTTATTTTCTTGATAGGGTATTCATTGAGATGGTACATGTGAGTAGGCAAGAAGCCATATCATGCTCTAAGCATCGGTGGGTCGGCAGATAGTCTCTAACTAGTCAAAATATAAGATAAGAAGTAGAAATTTTACTGCCACTTCGTGGCGTCAGAGTTTGAGGCGATTGCCAACAAGGCTCATATCTTCTTCTCTTACCCCATGAGAGCTGACCCTCAATAGTGTTATCGGATTAATTTTTCAGCTGTAGAGCAACATACAATAGAACCTTGCTTTCAATCGTTAGTAGATCTAATTTTGTTATCTCAGATATTCTTTTTAAACGATAATCTAGTGTATTTCTATGAATAAACAACTCTTTAGCTGTTTCACGAGATAATAAATTATTTTTAAACCAGACTGTTAATGTTTTAATCAATACACCATTAGAATCTTCATGTAATAATGTATTCAATGGTTTTAATAGTTCTTCTGAAGACCATTTAAAATTTAACCCATATAATAATACTGGTAGCATGATATCTTGGTAACAATAAACTTTTAATTGGGGTTTTTTAGCTTTCCCTACTTGCATGGTAATTTTAGCTGTCTCATATGATTTTTTAATTGATTCCTCTGCAGGATCTAAAAAGAAATTACCTAATGATATTTTCACTTGTAATTTAAATAATTTAAGAATATCCGATTCTAATTTTAAAATTTTCTTTTTTGCAGTGTCAATATCCCAGCGATTGAACTTATTTAATGCAGGAGTTAAGCAGACAATTTCCGTCAAAGATTGAATAGCGACTAAGTTATCAGGATTATTATACTCTATTAATTTTTTAATTTCTTGTAATTCACTAAATGCACTATTTACACCTAATTGTCCGCTATCTACTTCAATAATAATAGCGACTCGTGGAATAGAAAAATTAATATTAAGCTTTTTAGACCATTCAGTTATGTTATCAGGAATGGTTCCATTTTCAATATACGCTAGAATAATTTCTTCTTTAAAACGATCGTTTAAATTCAAATGGTTATAAATCTCTGCCTGCTCTAACATCATTACTGCCGTCATGGAAACCAGCTCCCCAAATTGTTTAATTTGGGTTGGCTCTCCGGTTAATCCTATTACACCAATAATTTTACTATTCAAATAAAGAGGTAAATTAACACCTGGTTTAACCCCATGTAAATGATTCGCAGTGGCGTCATCAATAACAACTGTTCGCTTTTGCTTTATTGCGAGTAATGCACCTTCATGGAATTCACCCAATCTATTACTATCTCCACTTCCTATAATACATCCAGTTTCATCCATAACATTAATATTACAATCAATAATTTTCATGGTTCTATCAACAATTTCTTGCGCTAATTTGGAGGTAAGACAATAATCATACATATTTCAACCTCTTTTACTGGTGCTGTAAAATAGAAACAAACTTTCCAATCATAAATTTCAATAATGTTTATTATTAATTTAATTAACTCCAGTATTCAATATTCCTTGAAAAAATCAAGAAAAATAAATTTCATTTAAAATACAGCAAACAAAGCTAAATTTTAAAACTATTATTTCAATTTTTATTATCTATTTTAATATTCAGCGTATTCGCAATATTTTTAGTACAATTAAATAAATTACTTTCAGCATTATTTAAAGCTTCTTTTAGTGAACTAATTTTATGCAAAATACTAAACGCTGAATCAATACCATATTGTTGTAAATGACTGAGATCATCACCAAGGCTTCCAACAATGGCAATAACGGGTATTTTATGTTTTCTCGCTAACTGAGCGACGCCAAAAGGCACTTTGCCATTTAAACTTTGGCTATCTAACCGCCCTTCACCTGTAATAACTAAATTTGCTCCTACCATGTGTGATTCAAGGTTCAAGGTTTGTGCAATAATATCGAAGCCAGGCTTGAGTTCCGCTTTGAGAAAAGCAAGTAAGGCTGCTCCCATTCCTCCTGCAGCACCGGCTCCTGCAATATAATGAACTTCAACATGCAAATCTCGCTTAATGATATCTGCAAAATGTTCTAAATTTTTGTCTAACATTTCAACATGTTCATTTGTCGCCCCCCTTTTGAGGGCCAAATATCACAGATGCGCCATTTCTCCCTATTAATGGGTTCGAAACATCACAAGCAATACTAAATTGGCACGCTTTTATCCTCGGGTCCATTGTGCTGACATCAATACTCGCTAAATCGGCAAGTGCTTGCCCTCCTAATTTGATTTGTTGCCCATGAGAATCTAATAATTTGGCCCCAAGTGCTTGCAACATTCCTGCTCCGCCATCATTGGTTGCACTTCCACCTATACCAATAATAATCTGCTTTACCCCAGTATCTAGGCAGGCCTTTATCAACTCTCCTGTACCATATGATGTCGTTAGTAATGGATTTCTTAATTCAATAGGGACTAGCTCTAGCCCACTTGCCGCAGCCATTTCAATAAATGCTTGCTGTTTATTTTGAGATAAACCATAGAATGCCTGAACACTCGTACCTAAAGGACCAATAACATCAAGATGATAGATTTCCCCATTGGTAGCCTCAACCATCGTGACAACTGTACCCTCACCACCATCCGCAATAGGGCACTTAACATAAGTTGCATGCGGAAAAACCTCTTTGAACCCGTTTTCAATAACCGTTGCGACTTTCAATGCAGATAAACTCTCTTTAAATGAGTCAGGTGCAATGACTATTTTCATAAAAATAATCCTTTAGAAATTTTTATTATCAATAAGTTAAAAATTCAGGTGGGTACTCGCCCACCTGATACGACTTTTTATTATTTCGGTTCATCGAGTAAGAGGATCATAATTAAGCCAATCACCGCACAGATACCAAAATAAGAGAAAACAGCATCAAACTTACCGGTCATATCTAACAATAACCCTGCCATCATAGGTGAAACGAAGCCACCTAAGTTTCCTCCACTATTTACAACAGATATCGCAATTGGATAGTTATTATTATCAGCGACTCCCATTGGATAAGCAGTAAATGCAGGCCAGCCAATATTCAAGAACAAACCAACCGAGAAAAGGGCAAGTGCAACTGCGCTCGTGCTTTCGGGTACATTCAACATCACTAACATCATCGCAATCGTCGCTACTGCGGTAAAAAGCATGGTGGGTTTGCGACGACGACCAAAAACTTTATCAGAGATCCAGCCACCAAAAATCGAGCCGATAAACCCACCAACAAATGGCATTGATGCAACAAAGCCCATTTTCATAAATGAAAAGCCTTTTTCATTTACCAGATAAGAAGGTATCCAGGTTAATATTCCATATAAAATACTGACCATCATGAAATAAGAAATAGTATTACACCAAATATTTTTAGATTTAAATATTTGGGAAGCTGAACTTAATGGAGTGACTGATTTAACACGAATAAATTTATCTAGCGTATTAAATTTAGGACTCAGAACAATATTGCCTTCTATTTTCTTTTCTGCAATTTCTGAATTATCGGCACGAATATAATCTAATTCACTTTGCGAAACAAAACGACTTTCCTCTGGTTTTGTTCTAACAAATAAATACCAAATAATTGCAAGGAAAATACCGGGAATAGCGAACAGAATAAAGACCCAACGCCATCCATAAGTTAATGCAATCCAAACAACTAATGGTGGAACAATAATCGGAGCAAACATCGTTGAAGCAATATAAACGCCAGTGGCGGTTGCTTTTTCTTTTGCTGGAAACCAGTTATTAATTGTCGACGTTAGCCCGACAGGAGTTGGTGCTTCGGCCATACCTAGGCCAAGACGCAACCACTTAATTGCAAAGGCAGATTGGGCTAAGCCAATAAACCAAGTCATGGCAGAAAAACCGAGAATGGATAATGACACCATACCTCTTATTCCACGTTTCGCCATCCAAAAGCCTGCGGGTATTTGACATAAAGCATAACCGAGGAAAAACATACTCGCGAGAGAACCCGCTTCTAAATTAGTTAATTTAAACTCATCAGTAATAAAAGGTAGAACCGCACCAATATTACTTCTGTCTGCATAATTTACAGCATAGACGATAAAAATCAGGGCTAATACCACCCAACGATAATTCGTCTTTGGCCTAATCGGATTTGAATTTATCATTATTTTCGCTCCAGAGCAGTTTATTATTTAATACACGTTTTATTACCTGCTTTTTTAAGAATGAAACGATCCCTGCTAATTCATTAAAATTAACATTTAGGAACGTTATTTAATTTAAACTTACTTCAACTAATTTTATTTACTCGACAAGCTATGCATTGTTTCTTTTAATAAAGGATACAGCCCATTGTAAATATTAAACTGCTTGTTATAAGTATCTTGTGTTTTTTTATCTTGATTTGGTGTGAATGTGATATCTTCTGTTTTTATAATCGGTAAATCAGGGTCATTAATACCACAGAAAAAACCGGCTCCTGTCGCACCAACCATTGCCGCGCCAAAAGCCGCTGCATCTGCTGTTTGGGCAATATTATATTCAACCTGAAGAATATCCGCTTTAATTTGAGTCCATAACGTATTACGTGATCCTCCCCCTACGCTGAGTAATTCATCTAATATCACTCCCCATTTTTCATTAGCAATATTCAAAATCTGTTTTAAACCATATGCTGTACCTTCAAATGCCGCCCTGACCATATCATCGCGAGTATGATTTAGCCGTAAGCCTATCCATGCTCCCGATGCATTAACATCCCAAATAGGGCTACGTTCTCCAGCTAAATAAGGCAGATAAATTAAGCCATTAGCACCAGGTACTGATGATTTTGAAAATATCTCCAACTGTTCATGGTCATTGACTTCCGGCCAAACAGCCTGATTTAGCCAACTGAATGTCCCCCCAGTTGTCGACATCGCTCCATGGGCCAACCATTGATTGGGGACTATGTGGTACCGGTTCATAAAACGAGGGTCAAAGTTCGGCTCTTCTAAGCAAAACGTTATGACTCCCGATGTTCCTGTTGATTCAAAAGCTGTTTCAGGGTCAAGTAACCCAACGGCAAATGCAGCAGCAGCAGTATCTGCCGACCCTAAAATAATTGGCGTATTTTCTTTTAACCCCGTTTCTTGAGCGGCTTCTTTACTCACCTTACCAACCACAGAAGTGCACTGGTAAATTGGCGGTAAAATATCGTGATTAAACTTCCAATACCTTAATAGTTCTTTTGACCACTTAGGTGCTTTAGACAAAACGACTGCGCCAGAATACGCGGCTTGGGTCGGGTCAATGGCGGCTTTTTGACTTCCTAACTTTAAAGATAAAAAGCTATTAAGTAGAACGACCTTATGAACTTTTTGCATTAATTCCGGCTGTTGTTCTTGTAGCCATCCTAACGTTCCCACCCAACATGCAGACGGACTTGGACTATTACAAGAAAGTGCCCGAACATGCGTTATATTTTCCCCGAGTGTTTGCTGTATGAAACCTTCGGAACGCCCATCAAGATAAGTAATCCCATTTGCAACAGGCTTATGATGTTTATCCAATAAAACCAGCGTTGGGCAAGCAACAGAAAAACTCACAGATACGATATTCTTTACTTGAGAAGTCACTTCTTTAACTGCATCTGCGGTCTTTTTCCAAAAGTCATTTAAGTCAATTTCATGATTTTTGGGAGATTTGGAAATAATATTGGTATCACGTGAAGCCTTTGCCAATAATTCTCCATGGAAATTAAATGCACAAACTTTCACGCTACTGCTACCTGCATCAATTCCCAAATAGACACTGTCCATCATGCTGCCTCCAACGCCTGCTTTTAATTGTTATGTATAATAATTTTAATCGCGTCACCTTTTTGAGCGGTTGCCATGGCCTCGTTGATCTCATCTAAAGCAAATCGGTGAGTCACTAATTTCTCGATATCAATTAAGCCCGAAGAAATCAGTGTCAAGGCTTGCTGGTATCCTTCTCGACTTAACGCACTGGCTCCTGTAAGAATCAGCTCGTTGTAGTGAATAATATTGACATCAATTTGTGCCATATCATCCTTTGAGAAACCGGCAAACAGGTTAACTCGTCCTCCTTTTCTAGCGAGTTCCAATGCGGGATTAACTAATCCAGGGATTCCAATAGCAATAATCACCACATCTGCGCCCACCCCTTCCGTCAAGCCTTTTACCACATCCAGTAAATTTTCTTGTTGGCTATTGACGACATGTGTAGCACCGCAATTTAACGCAGCCTGTTGTCGTTGTTCATTGAGTTCACTAACAATAATATTTGTCGCACCTGAGAAACGTGCAAGTTGCACATGCATTAACCCGATAGGCCCCGCACCAATAATGACCACCGTATCACCGAGCTCAATACCCACATTTTTTTGTCCATTGATACAGCAAGCTAACGGCTCAGCTAATGCTGCGGCTTCAAAAGACATCCCTTTCGGTATCTTAAAGACATTACCCGATGACAAAGCAACCTCTGGTATTCGAACATATTCCGCAAAAGCGCCATCAAATTCATAACCGATTGCTTGGCGGTTTAAACAGACATTTTCTTTACCGATACGACAATAAACACAAGAACGGCATGGCACGACAGGGTCAACAGCGATTGCGTCCCCGACGTTTAGGTCAGTCACATTTTCACCGACTTCGACAATTTCCCCTGAAAATTCATGCCCTATTACAGAAGGGTAACGCACGCCTTTGGTTTTTTTACCGGAAATAATCCGTCCGTCAGTTCCACAAATCGCGGCTGCCTTGACTTTAATAACCACATCGCCTTTACCAACTTGTGGATATTTAACGTCTGCCACTCTAAGTTCATTAGGCGCATACAATACCGCTGCTTTCATTTTTTCCTCCCCATGCATAACAACTATGAACGTTGGTTATTTGCCACCCGCTTGCTTATATTCCGCGATAGCTTGGTCAACCGAACAATCATCATTGATTAATGCATTCAGAGCCTTAATGACTGCTGTTGGGTTTTCGTGCTGCCATACAAAGCGCCCGTATGTCACACCACCAACACCAATATCTAATGCTTTACGTGTATTTGTTAGGAAGCTAACAAGATCGCTCCCCATATCACCACCAGCTAAAGCAACCATAGCTGGGCAACTATCAACGACAGATTTAAATGTCTCAGGGGAACCAGACCAGAGTGTTTTGATGATATCGACACCTAGCTCAGCGCCTGCGCGAACACAGTAAGCGAGATTTTTCGCATCAAAACTGTCTTCAATCATTGGGCCTTTTGGATAAATGTGTGCGACTAAAGGCAGTCCTGCGGAAGCAGCGGCTTTCGATACTTGGCCTAAAAATGTCAATTGCTGTGCCTGTTCTGGCCCGCCCATAATACAGCCGACTGAAATTGCGTCTGCTCCTAAACGAATGGCTTCTTCAACGTCAGCAACGGGTGTGTCATAAGCTTCATGGTAAGGTATGGAGTAACTTGTCGCTTTCATGATGATAGAAACATCGGAAGCAACATATGGAGGATAAACCTTTTCAATAATACCTTTATGCATCGTAATAGCATCAGGTGCACCCGCAACAACCTGTTTCATGACGGATTTAATATCACCAATTCCCGGTAATACACCACGTGTAATCGGATGATCCATGGTAATTGCAAGAAGACGGCCAGATTTTTTATTTAATAATCTTTTTAAACGGATTTCTTTTCCTAAAAACATATTGATGACCTCTTTAAATCAATGAGTGAATTAATTAACTAAATTTTGAGGATGGCCAGATAAAAAGGCTTCGATATTGTCCATCATCATGTCTGATAAGGTTTGTATGGCTTCAAAACTAGCCCATGAAATATGAGGAGTAAGAATAAAATTTGATAACTGAGTTAATTTCATCATATAACTTTCTTTTTCAGGTGGTTCTGAAATACAAACATCAAACCCAGCACCTAATATTTTATTATTTATTAGAGCGCCATATAATGCTTCTTCATTAACGATCCCACCTCGTGCAGTATTAATTAAAATACAAGACGGTTTCATCTGTTCGAATTCTGGAAAGCTAATTAAATCCTTGGTGGATTTGAGTAATGGACAATGAATAGAAATAATATCGCTTTTCGCAATAACATCTTCAAAAGGTGTATATAGTGGGCCCATATTATTCGTGCCCTTGTATGTGGAAAATAACACCTTCATACCAAAAACTTTTGCGATATCAGCAACTGCCTTACCTAAGACACCATCACCAATAATACCAAGCGTCGAACCAGATAAGTTATTAATTTTATAATCAAAGTAACAAAACTGGCCTGATTCTTGCCAACGACCATTTCGTACTGATTGTGCATAGGCTAATAAGCTACGACGTAAGGCTAAAATCAAGGTAAACGTATGCTCAGGAACTGTATTTATTGCATAATTTCTGATATTAGAAACTAATATATTACGCTCATTACAAGCACCAATATCAATCACATCCGTTCCTGTTGCAGCGACAGAAATAAATTTGAGTTGCTTTGCAGCTTCAATAACTTTTTTAGTGATTTTTACTTTATTGGTAATAATAATGTCTGCATTTTTTACTCGCTCAATAACTTCATCTTCCGATGTTTTCCCATACAGTTCTAAACTATATTCTTTATTTATTTTCTTAATATTTATTCCTTCGGGGAAAGTTTCATGATCGAGAAATACGATTTTAACTGTCATTTTCATTACCACCCAATTAATCAATAAAATGAATATCAATTAGACTTTTTGATTTAGTAAAATTATATAATTCACTTATTAGGAAGGCATTGTAAGAATGACTAGTTTTCAATGTTAAAAATTGAATATAATTGTGCAAATGCACAATTTGTTATGAATTCGATCACAATAAAGTGATGGATAAAAAAATCGGCCACTTAAAACAAGTGACCGATATAAAATAAAGTGGGTTAATAATACAACATTAGAAAAAGGTTGGCATCTCCTCTATAACATCATATTTATCATCAACAAGATAAATCACTTTCCATTTATCAAATGTAATACAGGGATGAGATGTCCCAAAGATCAGTATATCGCCAACTTGGAAATCACAATTTTCATCAAAAGATAAAATGGCATGTTGGTCCATTAAACCGACTGTTTTCGCACTATTCGTTTGATAATAGACTGGCTTTCCCTCTCGATATTGCATTAGAGGCTGAGGCAAACCAGCATCAAAGGCGACATCCCTTTTTCCAAAATTAACAATCGCTCGTCCCTTCTCAGGTACTGACTGAATTAATGCCACAATTTCCATCGCTGGCATCAAATCGCCATCTAACTGGCAGGCCATACTATCCCTAACTTTCAATGCTCTCTGGGCTTCATCATAAATACCGTGGTCATGTGTAATATAGCATCCAGGGCGGATCACAAACCGAATAGGTTTAGAAAGATGAAACTCTGCCATTTTTTTACTGACCAGATCATACCAAACTGAACCTGCCCCAGTTATTAATAGCTCCCCTGAATAACGTACAAATACACCTAAGCTATCCAGTTTTTGACTGGTGGTTAACACTCGCTGTAAAAATTGCTGTATCTCTTCAATATCCTGTTGGGCATCATCGCTATGAATAACACCTTCATAGAATTCAATGCCAGCAATCATTAAAGAAGGGAGTTTGGTTAACTCATTTGCCAATATGATGGCTTCTTCTTCACTTCGACATCCACAGCGTCCACCATTAACCCCTAACTCAATCAGCACATTTATGGTTAAATCTAACGATGAAAAAATAGCCGCCAGCTGTTTTGCATGAATCACGCTATCAACACAACAATAAATATTGGCTTGATTTAATTGCACTAACTCTGCAAGTAATCGAATATTGGTTTTACCCACGACTTGATTCGCAATAATGATATTCTGAACACCTGACTCCACTGCCACCTTGGCTTGATACGCTGTTCCTACACTTAGCCCCCCATGCACCTTGAGCAATTTGTCGTTTAAAAATGGCAGGCGTCATGGTGGTGTTTACCGTGTGGAGACAACGAAACATTCGCCACATTCGAATAATGCTGCATCCATGCAATATTATTTTCCAGTTCATTACGCTTCACTACCACCGCAGGCAAACACACATCCTCATGTAGAATGTTTACCGAAATACCTTCCTGATTTAATGTGGCTGATTTATGCCCTACGCCTGCTAACACATTCAGTTTCGTCATTTTCTTCCCTCAACTTGCTGGTTACTGGCTTTTTGGCTGTGTTTTCTCTCTCGTGAGTAATATTTTTCTAGTACTTCTTCACGACTGAGTTTATTTTTGGGGTTATCAATGTCACAACAACAGCACAGACCAAACTGATGGCTAATGCAGGGATTACTGGGTTGCCTAATTTTGCAGACCACTCTGGCGTCAAAATAATCGTTAATGATGTTGAACTCCCCGCAACCAATGCAGCAATACAGCCTTGCCAGTTAAAACGATGCCAGAATTTACCCAATAACACGGTCACACACCAGGCCTGACATAATCATTGATATCATTTTGGTAATGTAGCCGATAATGTCATTCGAAGTTAATGCAAAGACAAGTGCTAACAAGATGACGCCAAGTAAGAAGATACGAGATAAATTGATCGCTTTCTCAGGTGGAGGCATCCTACCTGTTACCATCGTATAGATATCACGTAGGATAATAGAAACACCCGCGATAGCATCTGAGCTGCCTGATGACATATTGGCAGACATACCTGCAATCAATACCACCATCGCTAACACGTGCGGTAAAGCATTAGTTGCATATAAGAAAGCAAAGCTGCTGTTTTCTAAATTCGGCTCCATCACATGCGTTGCCATCCCGATAATCGCAGGTAGGAACGAAAACCCCATATACAGTAACCCTGTAATAATAAAGGACTGGCGGATAGCTTTAGTTGATGCTGCTGAATAAATACGTTGGCGATATGACGGTGTCGCTAATACACCAATGCCAATGACCACAGCCAATGATATCGCAGGTAAAACGCCTAATTTACCAATACCGAATAAAGTAAAGGCGTCAGGGTCTGTACTCTTAACAACAACATCCCAACCACCGACATAGCTTACCGAAGCAACCGCTAGAATGATAAACCCGAGGAATAAAACAATTGATTGCAGTGTATCAATCCATGAAACCGCTTTATAGCCACCAATCCCCACGTAAAAAACAAAGCCAACTGCGATAATGATCTTCGCAACAGTAATATCAATATCTGCCGCCCATGCTAGGTATAAACCGCCGCCAAGAATATGAGCGCCCAGCCAGCCTATCGATGCTAAAAATATTAATAACGCAACCAAGTTTTTCACTAAACGGCTGCCGCCAGTGTAATAGCAGATCTCTTCACTCATGGTCATAAAGCGATAATTTCTTACTGGCGCAAATAACCAAGCCGTTAGTAAGATCCCCGTCGCTCCACCAATCCCATACAACATTCCCGCCCAACCATTGGAATAACCAAAACTGACTGCACCAATACTTGAGCCCGTTCCCACCATCGTACCGACAGTTGAACCGAGAGTGAGTAGCATAGGGAGCTTTCTGCCCCCAAGAATGAAGTCTTCACCGGTTTTTTGATGCCTTGTTACATACCAACCCACAAACATCATCACAAATGCATATAACAAAAACCACATTAAGAAATTATTATGTTCCATAGTAGCCTCTCATCGCCTTAGCAATTAAGATTTGAATTTGCTGTTGAAGCAGGTGATATCCACTTCAACCATACAATCGACGACAAGGTCAGCGACAAAGCACACCCGCGCAGGTGGGTTATCTGCAAAGAATTGCTGAAATACTTTATTAAAAGATTGGAAATAGCGCGCATCACTTAATACCACTTTCATATGCACAATATCTTGCGTAGCAAATCCCGCATCTTTCATAATGTTTAAACAATTCTCGATAGCTAATTTAGATTGAGCGATAATTCCGCCATCAATCACTTCCCCGTCAATCATGGGTGTTTGCCCTGAAACATACAGCCATCCGTCAGCTAACACGGCTTTAGCAAAAGGCAAAGATTGCCCGCCAGTACCTTTTGAGCCTTCAATTCCGAATCTTTTAATCATTTTTTTCTCTCTTTTATTTATTTCTTTCTAAGAATTTACCTGCTCTATTCCCTGTCATTTCTTTTTTGGTATAGGTCAGAACACCATTAACAAACACATATTCAATGCCATCCGCTTTTTGTTTTGGGTCTTGGAATGTGGCTGTTTCATTAATTTTTTCAGGGTCAAATACAACGATATCTGCGAAATAATTTTCTTGGATAAGGCCTCTATCCTTTAAAGAAAAACGTTGTGCTGACATGCCTGTCATTTTGTAAATCGCGGTGGTCATTGGGAAAAGCTGCTCATCACGGCTATAGTGGCTAATAACTCCGAGGGAAAGTTCCCCAAAGACGAGGATGTGGATTAGGGTCACGTGGTAAGCCATCAGAACCCACCATACTGCTTGGGTGCTGTAACACACGACGCACATCGTCTTCGTGCATTTGGAAATAAATCGCTCCCGCAGGCACAATTTTTTCAGCAACTTGGAAAATATCGCTACTCCACATAGCCGCTATTTCTTTTAATGTTTTACCTGCGACTTCAGGGAATGGTGTCGACCAAGTGACTAGAATGTCATAATCTTCAGTGACTTGTGTTATATCTAAGTTTGATGAACCCGCACGATATGGATAACAATCGCAATTGATATCCTGCATAGCTTGGTATTTTTCAATGAGAGCCAGCGTTTCTTTTGTGCGTCCCCAGTTTTTTGCCCCAGCACACTTATGGTGGGAAATTTGCACAGGAACTTTTGCATGACGACCAATATGGAAGGCTTCATGCATCGCATCAATGATACCGTCATATTCAGTTCGCATATGAGTGGTATAAATTCCCTGATGCTCTGCTAATAATTCAGCCAACTCACAAATTTCTTCGGTCGAAGAATTAATCGCGTTACCGTAAGATAAACCAGTGCTTAGCCCTAAAGCCCCTTCATCTAACGCACAGGCCAATACTTGCTTCATATGAGCGATATTGTCTGGCGTCGCGGGCTTTAATAAGTCTGTCACACAATTATTTCTTAAGGTTGTATGCCCTATTAATGTCGCGACATTAACAGTTGGCTTCACATTATTAATTTTTTGTTTATAACTGGCTAAATCAGCAAATTGAAATTCGCTTAATTCACCTAATAAATTAATTGGGTCAGGAACTTCGTCCTTTAATGTTGCACACGCTGCACTGATACCACAATTACCGACAATAATTGTCGTTACACCTTGTGATGTTTTTTCGATATATTCAGGCTTATCAATCACAATTAAATCGTCATGAGTATGCACATCAATAAATCCAGGTGATAAAATTAAACCTGAGCAATCAATTATTTTTTCAGCATCTTCACTTATATTTTTTGATATTTTAATAATCCATTCATCTTTAACGGCAATATCACTGACAAACTCACTTTTACCACTACCATCTATTACAGTGGCATTTTTAAAAACATAATCGTATTTCATTTGAATATCTCTTTAAGATTAATTAGTTTGATTTTTAAATGCGATATATGCAGATATAAATGCTTTCGCTTTTTCTCTGGTTTTCTCTGGTGTTTGGCCTATTCGATAAAGATCATTTCCCAACCCTGCACCATGGCAGCCAATACTTAGGTATTCATGCAAGTTATTCGGCGTGATACCTCCTACCGCATAAATGGCAATATTTTTTGGGATCACTGACATCAGCGATTTCACATAATTAACCCCAAAAGGCGCAGTAGGAAAGATTTTTAAATTAACAGCACCAGCGTCAATCGCGGTAAAAGCTTCTGTTGCTGTTGCACAACCTGGAAATATTTCCATCTTATTTTCAAGAGCAGTCGTGATCACAGAAACGTTAATGTTAGGTGTGACAATAATTTTAGCGTTCATTATTGCCAACTTTTCAACATTGCTTTTATTGAGCACAGTACCGGCACCGATTTTTAATTTATCGCCGTAGTTTTCAATCGCTAATGGAATACTTTTTTCCCACTCGGGAGAGTTAAGAGGAATTTCTATATAATTAAAACCTTCATCTGCAAGGATAGCGATATGTTCTAAAACTTCGTCAGGTTTTATTCCCCGTAATATTGCAATAAGCGGTATTTCATTTTTAGAGTTCATAACAATCACCTAATAAAAAACCATTAATAATATTTATTTGCATTGCGTTTCTTTTAATATTGAAATTGCACCCAATCCAGAAAAAGGCTGTTCCTTTTTATCGTCTAATAGGTGTATTTCCCCAGTGAAGTAACTATCATTTTTAATTAACTCTTTAAGTGCATCCGCTAAAATAGGTTTTCCACTAATAACAATTTTTATATCGCTAGTAATATTAAGAGCTTGGCTATGTTTTATTGCGAGTAAATCTGACGCCAAAATAGCTCCCAATAAAAAACTTGAGCGTTGGTCAAGTGTCGCTTCCGTGAAAAGGTCTAGTAACCTCACCGAAAAACAACTTCTCGCAATCCCTACTTGCAGACTAAGCTCAGCACCTTTGCGTAAATATTCTTTATCTAAACATTGAACAAATTGGTGTTCTAAAGAACTGGCTAAGATAGTCTGGTGCGTTAATGTATCGAAGATTTCCCCTGCCATCGTTGTTGCCAATGCAACCACATTATTATTTTCATCAAGACGTACAAACTTAGAATGCGAGCCGGGCAAAATGACTAAGGCAGGGCCAAGATCCGGTTGCTGTGTTAGAATGCCAAAAACTTCAACTTCTTCACCACGCATTACATCTATACTTTCAATTGAATCAAACGTCATATTTGCCACGTTATTTTTAACGCCTGGTATAAAAATAATCGGTTTTTCACTGATCTCCTTGATAACACAAGGCATTGTGGCTTTAGCAAGTTGCTGCATTGAAACCGGGGTCACTTGGTGAGGTAAGTGACACAGCCCAATTTCGGATGTAATCATGCCAGATGCAACGAGCTGATAATTTTCTCTTTCTTCAGCACTCACTCCTAACAACAGCTTATCTAGTACTATTTTTATTGATTGAATTAACAGCGTTTTATCGCCATTTTTTGCACAATCCCTAATACCAACTTCAACACTTTGTTCACGAACAACCGCGTTATTTTTCCATGCTCTAACTCGGGTATTCGTTGTCCCTGTATCAATGGTCACTATCAACATGTTTATCCCTTTAAAATAACGGAACGTCGTTCCTTTTTTAAGGACATACATTAAAATATAGGAATATCGTTCCGTTTTTATAAGAATAACGACAGCGATCACAATCAAAAAATCAAATTCAATGAAGATCAATACATTACGTACTGCATGTTTTTTCAGAGAAAAAAATTGCATCGAGGTAAAAATGGAACGACGTTTAAATAATGAGTACAATGAAAGAGCTTAGCGTGAGTGAGGAGCCTACGATGACGAAAGAAAGTCAAGCAAACTCGTCGAGTATCGACAGAGTACTGACCATACTTGAAGAGATTAGTAACCATTCTGACGGAATTTCTTTGGCCGAATTGGTCAAGAATACGGAAATTCCAAAAACCACGGCTTTTCGCGTATTAGAAACACTAAAAGAACGCCAATATGTCAGCTTAGACCATCTTACAGAACGCTATAACCTTGACTTAAAAAGCCTCGAATTAGGCATTAAAGGCTTAATGAATGTTAATTTAGTCGAAGTTTCAATCCCTTATTTAAAAACGTTGTCGAGTTCAACGTTTGAAACTTGCTTTTTAGGGGTTTATAACAGTGGCCATGTGGTCTATCTCTATAAAAGTGAAGGAACGCTATCCATTCAAACTTCCGCAAAACTGGGTGCTCGACTACCCGCTTATTGTACTGGTATAGGGAAAGCTTTATTAGCCTTCCAACCGTTAGAAGAAATTGATGCAGTACTGGATAAACCGTTAACCAAATACACTGAAAAAACAGTTATCGACCGCATGAAACTGTATGAAGTTTTGGCTGATATCCGTATAAAAGGTTTTTCTTTAGATGATGAAGAAAATGAAGAAGGGCTTACCTGTGTAGCTAGGCCGATATTTAATTATACCGGTAATGTGATCGGCGCGATTAGTGTCGCTGGGCCGACTCACAGAATGGTTTCCAAAATAGACCGTGTTAATGAAGAACTTGCCCACGTTTGCTTACTGATTTCCCGCCGCCTTGGCTATATCGAGCCAACCAGCACTAAATAAAACAAAAAACCCCATCTCATATGAGATGGGGTGCCAAAATAGCAATATTTGTTGTTTACACAAGAACAAGTTGTACAAAAGCAATGTACTGGCCCACCTCCTTGTGGAACCCAACCTAATGGCGATTTCTCACCAATTGATACCGACGAGTCAGGTATTCGATAGGTGCACTCCAAATGTGCACTAAACGGCAGAATGGGAAGAGTAAAAATATCGTCATCCCCAACACAATATGCAGTTTAAAAACGATGCCAACACCTTCAAGGTAATTGGATGCCCCCCAATGGAATGTCACAATAGACTGCGCCCATCCCACTAATTTCAGCATTTCGCTGCCATCCATATGTTGTGCTGAGAATGGAATGGTAAGTAACCCTAAGCAAACTTGCACCACCAGCAAGGTTAAAATCATGATGTCACCGAAGGATGAAGTTGCTCTCACTCGTGGGTTTGTTAGTCGGCGCTTCAATAGCATCGCGCCACCAATTAACATCATCACACCTGCTGCGCCCCCACCAATCATTGCCATTAACTGCTTAATATGCATTGGCAAGAAAGATTCATACATCCAGTGAGGCGTTAGCATGCCTAAAAAGTGCCCAACAAAAATCCCAATAATCCCCAAATGAAATAAGTTTGATGCCAAACGCATGTTCTTTTTATCCAACATTTGGCTGGAACCCGCTCGCCACGTGTATTGCCCATAATCGTAACGTAACCAACTACCGACAATAAATACCGTCCCAGCGATATAGGGGTAAATATCGAAGAAAAATTGATTGATAAAATTCATTTTTGAACTCCTACATGGCTGCTGCCCACACTGAGATCCAAATATTGTGGTACCACCGCATTGGCGAAGCGATGTTGATGTGCCGCCACTTCGCTACCACATGTTTTTTCATCGGCAAAAAATTTCACTTGCTCCTCTTCCCAAACCGCATCTAATGCCTCTGGGGTGTCATCCCGTACTTCGGTTGCCACTTGTTTGCTTAATTGCTCCGCCGCAATATCGCTATGAGAAAGCTCAAGTAAAAAATCAAATAAAACAGAGAAACGGCTTTCTCGCTGTTTCAGCCTTTCCCCTAACAACGCTAAAATTGGCGCAATATCCTGTAACCCCTCGATAGTTTCATTGGTCGTTAATACCGTTAGATATTCCAAATAAATGGGCAAATGGTCGGGTAATTCACGGCAATCGATTTGCAAACCGTGTTGCTGATATTGAGCCATTAAATCAACCATCGCTTGTCCTCGGTCTCGGGACTCACCGTGCACATGCTCAAATAGCAATAATGATGTTGCGCGGCCTCTATCAAACAGCTCACAATATTGCGCCTGCATATCAAGTAAGTCTTCGTTAAGATACTCGCGCACAAACACCATCAATTGAACAGCCCGTGTGACAGGCAGCTCATCAGCCTGTTCTAGTGCTTCAATGAGCTCATCGCGATGTAACCAAAGTGCTTCAGAAGGGTATTCCAATAACCGAGAAATCACTTTTAGTGTCATCATAGTGCTTTCTCCTGATTATTTTTTGGTGTGATATCAATGGCATCAATTCGCCTGCTATTAAATAAATTCGCTTTGCTATCGCTGCCATGGCAACCATCACCAAAACTAAAGCCACAAGCTTTGGCTTCAGGGAATGCTTCGCGTGCCAATTCTCGATGACTGGATGGAATGACAAAACGGTCTTCATAGTTAGCAATGGCTAAATAGCGGTACATTTCTTGTGCCTGAGCTTGTGTTAAGCCAACTTGTTCTAACGCGCTGGTATCACATTGGTTTTCCACGGTTTCTGCCCGTTTGAAATGGCGCATCGCTAACATACGTTTTAACGCCAATAACACCGGCTCGGTATCCCCCGCCGTTAACAAATTCGCAAGGTATTGCACTGGAATACGTAAGCTTTCTACATCCGGCAATACACCGTTATTGGCTAAGAGCCCTGAATCTGCCACTGACTGGATCGGTGACAAAGGTGGCACATACCACACCATTGGTAACGTGCGATATTCAGGATGCAGTGGCAGAGCTAAGCGCCATTCCATCGCCATTTTGTACACTGGGGATTTCTGTGCCGCATCGATCACACTTAATGGGATCCCTTGTTTTTGCGCTTCTTCAATCACTTTTGGATCATGAGGATCAAGGAAAACATCAAGTTGGCTCTGGTAAAGGTCAGTTTCCTTTTCTACACTGGCCGCTGACTCAATTTTGTCCGCGTCATACAGCAATACCCCTAAATAACGGATACGACCAACACAGGTTTCAGAGCAGACCGTTGGCATGCCTGACTCAATACGTGGATAACAGAAAATGCATTTTTCTGATTTACCACTTTTCCAATTGAAATAGATTTTTTTATACGGGCAACCGGTTAAACACATACGCCAGCCGCGGCATTTATCTTGGTCAATCAACACAATACCGTCTTCTGAGCGCTTATAAATTGCCCCACTTGGGCAGGTCGCGACACACGCTGGGTTTAAACAATGTTCACAAAGGCGTGGTAAATACATCATGAATGTATTTTCAAACTGCCCATACATCTCTTTTTGAATATGTTCAAAGTTTTTATCTTGGGCTCGCTTGGCGAATTCACCACCTAAATCATCTTCCCAGTTTGGTCCCATTTTGACATTACTCATTCGCTCACCCGTAATTAATGAACGAGGACGTGCTGTCGGTACGTGCTTGCCTTCTTTGGCATTTTTTAAATGGCCGTAGTCATAATTAAACGGCTCATAATAATCATCCAAGGCAGGTACATCTGGGTTAGCGAAGATTTTCGATAAAACACCCATTTTGTTTCCCATCCGTGGAACCAATTTACCCTTAATGGTGCGGATCCAACCGCCTTTCCATTTCTCTTGGTCTTCCCAATTTTGGGGGTAACCAATACCCGGTTTGGTTTCGACGTTATTAAACCATGCGTATTCTACCCCTTCGCGGCTAGTCCACACGTTTTTACAGGTCACTGAGCAAGTGTGACAACCAATACATTTATCAAGGTTTAGCACCATGCCGACTTGAGAACGAATTTTCATTATGCTTTCTCCTTTCCGCTCAAGGTCTGCTGGTAGGCATCACCTTCACCATCCAGCCAGTCAACCTGTTTCATTTTGCGAACAACCACAAATTCATCGCGATTAGAACCTACTGTCCCGTAATAATTGAAGCTATAGGCAAGGTGCGCATAACCCCCAATCATATGGGTAGGTTTCGGGCAAACACGCGTGACCGAGTTATGAATTCCGCCACGTTGAGCCGTAATTTCAGAGCCGGGTAAGTTGATCAGCCGTTCTTGGGCGTGGTACATCATGATCATGCCATCAGGAATACGTTGGCTAACGATCGCTTTGGCGGTTAATGCCCCATTACTGTTAAAAGCTTCAACCCAATCGTTATCCTCAACACCCAGTTCGCGGGCATCTTCTTCGCTAAGCCAAACAACTGGACCACCGCGGCCTAACGTCAACATTAATAAGTTGTCACTGTAAGTAGAGTGGATCCCCCATTTTTGGTGCGGTGTTAAAAAGTTCAGTGCTTTTTCAGGGAATCCATTCGATTTTTTCCCCATAAGAGGCTGAGCCGCTCGAGTGTCAATCGGTGGGCGATATACCACAAGGCTTTCCCCAAAGGCGCGCATCCATTCATGATCTTGATACAATTGCTGACGACCACTAAGCGTCCGCCATGGGATCATTTCATGTACGTTGGTATAACAAGCGTTGTAGGAAACATGTTCATCTTCTAAACCTGACCACGTCGGGCTGGAAATGATCTTACGAGGTTGTGCCACAATATCGCGAAAACGGATTTTTTCGTCTTCTTTATAACGTGCAAGATGAGTGTGGTCGCGGCCCGTTACTTTGCTTAACGCATCCCATGCTTTTACTGCCACTTGTCCATTGGTTTCAGGCGCGAGTGTTAAAATGACTTCTGCGGCATCAATCGCTGTTTCAATTTTTGGTCGCCCTGCATTAGCCCCCTCAGGTTGAGTTTTATTGAGCTTTTTCAGGAAATCAATTTCATCTTGCGTATTCCAACTGATGCCCTTACCACCATTACCCAGTTTATCCATGAGTGGGCCAAGAGAGGTAAAACGTGCATAAGTGTTTGGATAGTCACGCTCAACACAGATAATATGCGGCGCTGTTTTCCCTGGAATAAGCTCGCATTGCCCTTTTTTCCAATCTCTAACATCAAAAGGCTGTGCCATCTCGGCTGCACTATCATGTTGAATCGGCAACGTCACCACATCCGTTTCTTTGCCTAAGTGCCCAGCGCTGACCTCAGAAAATGCTTTGGCAATCCCCTTATAAATTTCCCAGTCGCTTTTGGATTCCCAAGCTGGGTCGACCGCAGCTGACAATGGATGAATAAATGGATGCATATCCGAGGTATTCATATCGTCTTTTTCATACCAAGTAGCGGTCGGTAAGATAACGTCCGAGAACAGGCAGGTGCTCGACATTCTGAAGTCGAGAGTCACCACTAAGTCAACTTTCCCTTCTGCCGCTTTATCTTGCCATTCCACTTCTTCAGGTTTGACGCCGCCTTGTTGGCCTAAGTCTTTGCCTTGAATACCATTTTCAGTACCCAATAAATATTTCAATAAATATTCATGACCTTTCCCTGCAGACCCCAATAAATTTGAACGCCAAATAAACAGGTTACGTGGGAAATTTTGAGGATCATCAGGTTGCTCTGCTGCAAAGCGAATATTCCCTTCTTTCAATTGCTTAACAGTATAGTCTGTGGGTGACATACCTGCATTTTGTGCATTCTTCGCAATATTTAATGGGTTTACATTTAATTGTGGCGCTGACGGCAGCCACCCCATGCGTTCTGCACGTACATTCATATCAACTAAACTGCCGCTAAAGGCGAGTTTATCGGCTAGAGGCGACAGCAACTCTTCTGTTCCCACCGTTTCGTAACGCCATTGGCTTGAATGGTTATAGAAAAAAGAGGTGCTATTCATATGACGAGGTGGGCGCTGCCAGTCCAAACCGAATGCTAAAGGTAACCAACCCGTTTGTGGACGTAATTTTTCCTGCCCAACATAGTGAGACCAGCCGCCGCCGCTCTGCCCAACACAACCACAGAAAATCAACATATTGATAATCGCACGGTAAGTCATGTCCATGTGGTACCAGTGGTTAATCCCTGCCCCGACAATCACCATCGCACGACCGTGAGTTTTCTCTGCGGTATCCGCAAATTCACGGGCGATACGAATGATATTTTGGCGGCTAACCCCAGTAACTTTTTCTGCCCACGCCGGTGAATACGCTTTCATATCATCGTAATCAACCGCACAGTTTTCATCACCAAAACCACGGTCAATGCCGTAGTTAGCAAGCATCAAATCATACACACTAGTAACCAGTGACTCGCTGCCATCGGCAAGCTGAATACGTTTCGCAGGTAATTTATGCAGTAAGACGTCTTTCAGTTCAACGCTTTGAAAATGCTCACTTTCTAAACCACCAAAGTATGGGAAGCCAACCTCAACAAATTCATCATGGCTATCTGCCAAGCTGAGTTTCATTTTTATGTCATGTACATCTTGTCCCGCACGCGGCTCTAAATTCCATTTTTGGCTATCATCCCAACGGAATCCCATTGAACCTTGTGGAGCACATAATTCGCCCGTCTCTTCATCAATCGCGATGGTTTTCCATTCGGCATTTTTCTCTTCGCCTAATGAATTGTGTAAATCGGATGCGCGTAGCATACGGCCAGCAACATAAGAGCCATCTTCACGCTTATCTAGCATGACAAGCATCGGCATATCAGTGTAAGTCCGCACATATTCACGGAAGTATTCTGCTTCACGTTTTACATGGAACTCATTGAGGATCACATGCCCCATCGCCATTGCCATGGCGCTATCTGTTCCTTGTTTCGGGTTCAACCAATGGTCACATAATTTGGCAATTTCCGCGTAATCCGGCGTCACCGCGACTGTTTTAGTCCCTTTGTAGCGGACTTCTGCAAAGAAGTGAGCATCTGGCGTACGGGTTTGCGGAACGTTAGAACCCCAAGCAATAATGTAGGATGAGTTGTACCAATCCGCTGATTCAGGTACATCAGTCTGTTCGCCCCAAGTCATTGGGGATGCGGGCGGTAAGTCACAATACCAGTCATAAAAGCTCAAGCATGAGCCACCAATTAATGATAAATAGCGCGCGCCCGAGGCATAGGAAACCATCGACATCGCAGGAATTGGTGAAAAGCCAACAATGCGGTCAGGACCAAATTCTTTAATCGTCGCGACGTTTGCCGCTGCAATCAGTTCATTCACTTCCTGCCAACTTGAACGAACAAAACCCCACGACCACGAGCTTGTTTATAGCTTTGTGCCTTTTGTGGGTCATTGATAATAGATAGCCACGCTGCAACAGGGTCTTGCTGCTCTGCTTTTGCTTCGCGCCACAATTTAAGTAAGCGCTTGCGCATCATTGGGTATTTAACACGGTTTGCGCTATATAAATACCAAGAGTAGCTCGCCCCACGAGGGCATCCTCTCGGTTCATGATCAGGTAGGTCTGGACGAGTGCGTGGGTAATCCGTCTGTTGGGTCTCCCAAGTGACTAACCCATTTTTGACATAAATTTTCCAACTACAAGAGCCAGTACAATTAACACCATGGGGTGGAACGCACGACTTTGTCATGCTGCCAGCGACTACGATAACCATCTTCCCAATCACGGTTTACATTTAATTCTTGCCCGTGATCACCTGAAAAGGTCTCGCCTAACTGCTTAAAATACCGAAATCTGTCTAAAAACTTGCTCATCGGATTGCCTCCAAAGAGACGGCGACCGGCGCCGTACATTGCTAAAATTGATTTTTATGACTTGTTATTATTTGTGTTTACGGCCATATACCAGCCATGTGATAAACACACAGGAAAGATAAAATACAAAAAACACTTTCATCGCATCTGCCGGTGACCCCGTCAGTGTTAGTGATGTACCGAACGCTTTTGGAATAAAGAAGCCACCTATTGCCCCAATTGCAGAAATAAACCCTAGAGCCGCAGCACTTTCTGTTACCGCCTCTTTTTGGGCTTCTTGCTCTGAAGCTCCTCTTAAGATGGCTTTGTCCATAGTTAATTTACGGAAAACGACAGCAATCATTTGGAAGGTTGAGCCACTACCTAGCCCTGCCGTTAAAAACAGCACCATAAATACGCCATAAAATGCTCCAAAAGAGCCTCCTTGGCCGTTTTCTGGTAACGTAAAAAATAGCAAGCCGGAGAAAACCGCCATGACCACAAAGTTCAGTAATGTGACTTTCACACCACCAAAACGGTCAGACAACATGCCGCCGACTGGGCGAGCTAGAGCTCCGAGAAAAGGGCCAAAAAAGGCAAACTTCAAAATAATGACGTCTGGGAACTGCGTTTTCGATAACATAGCAAAACCGGCAGAAAAACCGATAAATGAGCCGAATGTTGCCAGATATAACAGGCTTAATACCCATAGATGACCCCGTTTCAAAACAGGTAACTGCGCTTTAAGAGATGCCTTATTCGCCGCTAAATCATTCATGCCAAACCAAGCCATCACAGTAAAAAGCAGCAGAAATGGCACCCAAATCCAAGCGGCATTTTCTAACCACAACGTTGAGCCATCCGGCTGAGCCGCTCCAGCTCCACCCACAAAAGTAAATACGCCAACACCTACAATGAAAGGAGCCACCAATTGCATGACACTGACTCCTAAATTGCCTAACCCACCATTTAGACCAAGTGCCCCGCCTTGGCGAGCTTTAGGAAAGAAGAAGCTGATGTTGGCCATACTGGACGCAAAGTTAGCGCCAGCAAAACCACAAAGTAGGGAAATAATGACAAAGACTTGATAAGGCGTGGCAGGGTTTTGAATCGCATAACCTAGCCAAATACATGGGATCACTAAAAATAGTGTACTAATCGCCGTCCAGCGACGCCCACCAAAAATAGGAATAACAAATGAATAAGGGACTCTTAATAAAGCGCCTGAAACGGAAGGTAATGCGGTTAATAAAAATAATTGGTCTGTCGTAAAATTAAAACCCACTTTATTTAAGTTAACTGCAACTGCACTAAATAACATCCATACGCAAAATGCGAGCAATAAACATGGAATAGAAATCCATAAATTACGATTTGCAATACGCTGCCCTGTTTGCTGCCAAAACCGAGTATCTTCAGGACGCCAATCCTGTATAACTCCGTTATTTGACGGTGCAACTACGTTATTAACATTATCTCGTTGAGACATAAATCACCCCGATAAATACAATTTCTGTTCGCAGTGTGTGGCGAATAGACCACCGTGAAGCTGATCTAAATCAAGAGAGACTTAAATGAAATATTCGCGTTTTTTTTCGTTAACCACTAGAGGGGTATTAGGAGTACAAGCCAATAACAAATTGAATTAAAACAAAAAAATTTATTAATCGGTAATTTTATGTATTGGAATTTAAAGCGAATATTTTAATGGGATATTAAGGAGTAATACCGAAGTGGCATATTCAATTTTATATAATAGAGAAACAATATCTACGTTATCAAAAATAATGAATAAACATGTACCGTAGAAAGGATTATTTATGTCTATTGCTTATCACCGATTTTCAATCATTAACCAAGTTATTGGTTTAATGTTATTGATTGCCGTACTCGGTATTATTGGCATGACAATCTCAAATAGTATGATCATTAGTGTGCAAGGAAATGCACATGCAATTAATAAATCAGGCTCATTGCGGATGCAAAGCTATCATTTACTTTCATTAGTACCACTCAACCAATATTCTGACGTATATGTAAGTGAACTTGAGAAAAATTTATTAAGCGATGAACTGACCCAAGTCGTCGAAATAGAAGATTTAAAACCGCAATTTTCTGAGATTTATCAATATTGGGTTACAGAATTAAAACCTGCACTTAACCGTGCAGTTTCGCCTAATGATGCACGGCTTGCGGTCGTTACTTTTGTTAATAAGCTTGATGCATTAGTTCGCAATATTGATGAAAAAACAGAACGAAAGATAACCTATGTAGCAATCACTCAAATGGTATTTATTAGCCTCGTTCGTTGCTACTTATTTTTGCTATCTGCCATTTTAGAAAGAAAATTTATACACCTTGGCTTAAGTTACTTCATATGGTGAATGCGATTAGTCACCAAGATTTTAGTCAGCGCTTTCCTGCAGGCAAAAAACAAGATGAGCTAAATTCACTGGGCCAAACGTTAAATCAAATGTCGGATGAGCTTGCACAAAGTTACCATCAATTAGAATCCCGAGTTATCGAAAAAACGGCTGACCTGCAAAATAAAAATAAAGTATTACTCTATTTATACCAATCTAATCGCACCTTACATGCCATTGGGCCATTATCAGTCAGGTTAGAAAAAGTATTATCTGAGCTTAAAAGCTTAATACCGCTACAGAATATCAGCTTGAGACTATACGAAGAAAATAATGATACCTACTTTCATGAAATTCATTGCCCAGAAAACGAAGAGCACTCTCTCAAGTCACCCAAGGTAACTGAACAACTTAAAGTAATATCATGGGAGATTTCCGATAACTTACAGCGTTATGGCATGATTTTGGCTGAAATAGATATAAATCAGCAATTATCTGAAGAGCAAAATAATTTAGTACTGATGCTAGTTAAACAAATTGCTGGAATGCTAGCGATGGAGCACCAATTAGAACAACAACAGCAGTTACTGATTATGGATGAACGCTCGGCGATTGCGAGAGAATTGCATGATTCAATCGCACAATCATTATCTTGTCTCAAAATGCAAATTAGTTATCTGCAAATGCAACCTAAAACATTGCCAACTAAGCACCAAGAACTATTAAACGAAATGCGTAATGAAATAAATTCCGCTTATAGCCAATTACGTGAACTTTTAACAACCTTCAGGCTAAAATTAACTGAACCCGGCTTATTCCCGGCTTTAGAAAGCACAATCCAAGAATTCAGTCAGCGCCTTGGTTTTCAAATTGGATTAAATTACCAAATTCCAGCAAAAAGCCTCTCCCCACATCAATCTATCCATATTATCCAGATAATCCGAGAAGCTTTAAGCAATATTCTCAAACATGCTAATGCAAACTGGTCACAAGTCTCATTAATTGAAAATAACGGATTAATCACCATGACGATAGAAGATAATGGGGAAGGGATTCAGCCTCAGCCAACAAAAAATAACCATTACGGATTGATTATTATGAGGGAGAGAGCTCTGAGCCTAAATGGGAAATATCAAATTTCGCCAAGAGTTCAAGGAGGCACTACTGTTAATGTCGAATTTCCACTGACTGTGGCTTAATTGAATTGGAGTAACTCATTAATGAAAAATGAAAATAAACTAACTGGGCAATCCACCATTTTACTGATTGATGACCACCCGATGCTACGTAACGGAGTTAAACAATTAATTAGTTTAGAACCCACATTAAAAGTAATTGGTGAAGCAGACGATGGAATAACGGGTATTAAAATTGCGGAAGAGCAAGACCCCCGATTTAATCCTATTAGATCTCAATATGCCGGGTATGAATGGCTTTGAAGTACTCGATAGTTTACGTAGCCGCGAACTTTCAGGCCGTATTATCTTATTTACAGTATCCAATTACGGTGAAGACTTAATTAATGCATTAAAACGAGGTGCTGATGGCTATTTACTGAAAGACATGGAACCCGAAAAATTAATTATTGCATTAAAAGAAGCAGCAAGTGGTAAAATGGTCGTTAGCCCAACGCTCGCCTCTATTTTAGCTGAATCCTTAAGAGATAACCGAGCCTCTACAGAGCATAATTTATCGGCATTAACCCCAAGAGAAACCCATATCTTAGATTTAATCTCTCAGGGGCTATCAAATAAGATGATTGCTAATAAATTACAAATCACAGAGAGCACCGTCAAAGTCCATGTCAAACACCTACTAAAGAAACTCAATTTAAAATCACGCGTTGAAGCGGCTATTTGGGTTTTACAACAAAAGTAATGACACTGCACCTTAACTTAATGCATCAAGCCATGGCTGTTGTTTTGGGTAACGTCGACGATAGCCATGCATAGCAACAGATAATTGAATCAGATCCGTAAACCTTGTCGGGTCCAAACTGGTTTGCTTTTTAATTTGCTGTAACCGATAACTTAATGTATTTCTGTGAATGCCTAATTGCTGTGCGGTACTGCCTATTTCCCCATTTTGCGATAGGAATAACTCAAGAGTTTCAATTAAAATATCCCCCGAATCATGCAACAATATTTTATGGCAAATATCCAAAAAGAAATTAAATAGATAGCTATTTTCCAATTCATTAAAGAGGCATAAAGATGCCATTTCTTTAAATAGAAAAACTTGTTTATCGGGCACAGTTAGCCGGCCAACTTCAATGACTGAACGTGCGAAATGAACGGCATCCCTCACATGTTCCTGCGTATCTGCCTGGACACCAACACCAATATAATATTGGCTAAGCTGGCTATCTAGAATGAAATGAAGATTAGGAATAAATGATTCATTTTGATAATGAGTTGATGGAAATAGCATCAAAATTTCGCGGCTATTAAGCAATAACACATCACTTTTTTCCATGGCTGATAATTCAGTAATGATCGTATCGAGTATTTCAGGACGATACTGAATAGCTTCAATATTAATAATCACAGGAATAGTCGGTAAAGTGAATGCAAAACCAGAGTTATGCAGTTTGAGTAACGCACTGCGCCCCTGTGCTTGCGTTGTACTTTCTATAAACTGGACAAATAACATATCTCGCAAACGGTGCTGCCAGTTAATACTACGCCGCTCAATTTCTTGTTGAATTAGCAGCTCAGCCGTCAGTATGGCAAGCTCGGCATAACGCTGGATCACAACAGGGTCACCACTCACCCCAATGACTAATTCCACTTTATCTGCCACAACAATCGGATGGTTTATCCCCGGAGCTACATTCGAATAAGCTCGCGCTTCATTTTCATTGTAAATAGTGATCCGTTTGCCGCAGCGAATCACTTCCACTGCGGCTTCATGAATTTCACCAATACGCTTTTTTTCCCCTGAGGCGATAATCACGCCCTGACTATTAATCACATTGACGTTGTGATGGATAATCCCCATTGCACGCGTGACAATATCATTGGCTAATTTTTCAGTCAGTAGCATCTTACCGCCTCACTTTAGGGTTTTATTTGCTTATTCGGATTCGCTAGTACGGTTCGCAGCAAATTTTCTGCTGTATCTGCCAAGTAACGCTCACCATTTGTCATGGCTTGCTCAAGGGAAATCGGCCCAGGGCACAATGACCACATTGCACTAATACCATGTTGATATAGGATACGGCTATCTTCACTATATCCTCCACAAAGCGCAATAACAGGCACACCATAATGACTGGCCATACGAGCCACTCCCACAGGAGCCTTACCGTTCGCACTTTGGCTATCAAGCCGCCCTTCTCCTACAATGACTAAGTCCGCTTGTTGAATATAGGATTTCGCACCAAGGAGCCCCAAAACGAGATCGATTCCTTTTTCGAGCTTTGCCGAAACAAACCAACGAAGCCCAGCACCTAATCCACCCGCAGCGCCACTGCCCGCCTCCAGCGAAACATCTTTTCCCGTTATTGCTGACATTAATTTCGCATAGTGAGCCATTCCCATTTCAAGCTGATCAAGTGTGGCTTTGTCCGCTCCCTTTTGAGGACCATAAATATAAGTCGCGCCGTTATTGCCTAATAAAGGGTTTTCAACATCGCAAGAGACATTAAATTCAACCTTAGCGGCTCGCGAGTCAAATTTATCAAAATTAATCTTTGCAATATTAATGAGGTCTTTACCGCAAATTGGCGCCTCAATAAGCTGAGAATTTTTATCATAAAACAAAGCACCTAATGCTTGAGCAAACCCTGCACCACCATCATTAGTTGCACTTCCTCCTATTCCTATGACAATACGAGAGCAACCCATATCTAGTGCATGCTTGACCATTTCACCCAAGCCATAAGTTGAGGCATTTTCAACGCGACGATGCTCGCGTTCAACTAATTCCAGCCCACAGCATTGTGCCATTTCAATAAAAGCAGTTTTTCCCTCCAGCACTAATAACCCTGCATCAACCTTACTACCATAAGGTCCAGTACAGCTAAAAATGTAAGGTGTTACACCAGATAGCGCTGGGCTATGTTCCAGTGACTCCAACAAACCTTCTCCGCCATCAGATATGGGTAATAACGTCATATCTAATTCAGAGGATACACGCTTGAAACCCTCAGCAACGGCTTGACATGCTAACCTTGCAGAACAACTTCCCTTAAAGGAATCAAGTGCGATAACAATTTTCATGCAGACTTTCCTATTGTAAATGGCGATGTTGAATTATTTGCTTTCCACTGAAGCCGATACTTGTAATGGTTCAGGTTTGCTCATACCGTTAGTATTCACTCGTGAAGCAATAATCGTTCCGATAACTAACAAACCGACACCAAACCATAATCCAGAAGTCGCTGTTCCAGTGTAATCCTCAAAAAACCCAAGAATAAACGGGCCGAGGAAACCGCCAAATAATCCTAAACAGTTCAATAATGCTAAACTTCCCGCCAGCATACTGCCACTCATATAAGTGGGTGGAAGAGAGAAAATAATCGATTGAACCACAAAAAACATAAATGCAGTCAAGCAAAAGCCTATTAAGCCGACAACTGGGCCTCCCAGTGCACCTATCACTAATCCAACAGCCATCACGGCATAACCTGAAATTAAAATACGTGATGAACGACGCGGTGTATTGGCTTTTCTCGCCACAAAAATGCCACCAATTGCAGCTGAAATCCAAGGGATCGCCGTTAATAAGCCAATTTGAATCGGTGTCAGTTTGCCATACTCACCTATAATAGTAGGCAAAAAGTAACTTAAACCATAGACGGAGAACTGGTGAGTAAAATAGATAGCAACAATCATCATAAAGGCTTTATTTTTAAATGCCGCCTTAAGTGAGAATTTACTATTACTCACACTAATGCTATTTTTATCTTGGTCGTGTTTATATTTAATATAATTCCGATCATCCTCATCTAACCATTTCGCATCTTCCGGTTTATTCGGCAACACAAACCACACAACAAATGCGAGGATCACCGCAGGTAAACCTTCAATAACAAACATCCATTGCCAGCCATGGAAACCTAATAAGCCATCCATACTCAGCAATAAGCCACTTAGCGGTGCTCCAATAATATTCGCAAGACAGACCCCAAGTAAAAATAACCCCGTTGCTTTAGCTCGTTCCTCTTGGCTAAACCAATATGTCATATATAAAATAACCCCGGGATATAAACCCGCTTCAGCTGCTCCCAGTAATAACCTTAAGATATAAAAAGAAGTCGGTCCTGTCACAAATGCCATCGCCGCAGATAATAACCCCCACGTGATCATTATCCGCGTGATCCAAAAACGCGCGCCTACTTTTTCCATGATCAAATTACTTGGGATCTCAAGAATTGAGTAGGTTAGGAAAAAAAGCCCTGCTCCGATACCAAATGCGGTTGCAGATAATCCTAAATCAATCGACATCGCATTTTTTGCCATGCCAATATTCGTTCGGTCAATAAAGCTAATAATGTACGCTAAAATCAACAACGGCATCAGGTTACGGTATATCTTTGCGTTGGTTTTTTTCCCCTGAGCCGCATAATCTAACTTTGCATTTGTAGAAAACATAGATAAGATCCTCATGTTGTAGTGAAACAGGTACGGCTCTTGGTTCTAAGTGACCCATACCTGTAGCTTTTACTTCAGCAACAGCCCGACGCCCCACGTCGGCTTTCTGCTTGCAGTTTTTCTTATTCTCTTTCGAACAACATTGAAATCCCTTGGCCACCACCAATACACATCGTGACTAACCCGGTGGCAACCTGACGGCGTTCCATTTCATACATTAACTTCACGGGCAAAATAGCCCCACTGGCACCCACTGGGTGACCCAAAGCAATTGCGCCACCATTCACATTCACCTTAGTGCTATCAAGAGATAAATCATTCATAACTGCGATAGCTTGTGCCGCAAATGCTTCATTTAGCTCAATTAAGTCAATGTCTTTTACATTCATCTTGAGCTTTTCCATGAGTCGGCGCGTCGCTGGTGCAGGCCCAAAGCCCATAATGGCAGCGTCACAACCCGCAACTGCCCAATCGACCACTTTCATTTTTGGTTTCAGGCCACGTTTTTCTGCTTCTTCACGTCGCATCATCACTAATGCCGCAGCGCCATCATTAATCCCTGACGAGTTTGCCGCCGTGATCACACCGTCGGCTTTAAATGCAGGACGCAACTTAGCCAATTTGTCACGTGGTGTATCACGTGGATGTTCATCGGTATCAAAAATACGTGTGCCTTTACGGCCTTCCGGTATTTCTACTGGCAATATCTGGTCAGCAAAATAACCCGCTTGAATCGCTTTTAACGCTTTTTGCTGGCTGTCCCATGCAAAATCGTCCATCTCTTCGCGGGTAATATTGAACTGTTCTGCAACGTTTTCTGCAGTCATTCCGTTGTGATAAGGGCCTTCTGGCCAAGTTAGGATGGACGTTAATCCATCCTCGAGCACATCATTCCCCATGCGGTAGCCATAACGCGCTTTACGTAAGTAGTACGGCAGCATCGTCATATTTTCTGTACCGCATGCCACCACAACATCGGATTGACCAGTCTGCAGTAACATCATGCCATCGGCTAAAGCTTGTAACCCGGAACCACATTGGCGGTTAACCGAATATGCTGTAGTTTCTTTTGGTAGCCCTGCTCGCAGTTGGCAAATACGAGCGATAAAACCACTTTCTGCAATTTGCCCAACATTACCCACAATGACTTCATCGACATCTTCGGGAGCAATTCCAGCTCTTTTCACGGCTTCACGGATAACCGCGGCCCCAAGGTCGTGCTGATGCGTATTTGCAAAGCTTCCTCCCATCGTGCCAATTGCTGTTCTCACACCACTGACAATGACAATATCATTCGCTTGTTTCATTATTTCCCCCTATAACACCATTCCGCCGCCAACATTGATCACTTCCCCATTGATATAACGCGCTTTATCAGAGGCTAAGAATGCAACACATTGGCCGACATCACGTGGATCGCCAGCAAAACCCGCAGGGATCTTGCTAATCATGATGTCCCAAACTTTTTCAGGTACACCACGAGTCATATCTGTATCAATAAATCCTGGGCAAATCGCATTTACTGTGACACCTTTACGGGCTAGTTCACGGCAAGCCGTTTTAGTCAGACCAATAACCCCAGCTTTGGACGCGGCATAGTTGGCTTGCCCAACATTCCCAAGCCAACTCGCCGAGGAAATATTGACAATTCGGCCACTTCCTTGCTCACGCATTAATTTTGCCGCTTCTTGCATGCAGTTAAATGTCCCTTTCAGATTGATATCAATCACTTTGTCCCAATCATCTTCCGTTAATTTATGCAGCATGCCATCTCGGTTGATCCCCGCATTATTCACCAGTACATCAATCGCCCCAAAATGTGCTAATGCGTTAGAAAATAAGGCATTCACCTCTTCACGTTTAGCAATGTCGCAAGGAATGAAAATGGCTTGATGGCCTTGTTCTTGTAGCTGTTTTGCACTTTCTTCACCTGATGACATGGCTAAATCAGAAATAACAACTTTTGCCCCTTCTTCTGCAAGTACCTGAGCAATCGCAAAACCAATACCTCTTGCAGAACCCGTCACAATGGCAACTTTATCTTTTACTAACATGGATAAATTCCTCTTTAATATTGAAACTACAAATACGAAATCAGACCAAAAGGCGCCTCTTCAAATAATGAAGAGTCCATCACTTTCAGATCAGGCGAAATTTCAGGTACGAAGTCCATATGGGCAAGAATGTCACGCTCTAGGTCGATACCGGGGGCAATTTCAACCAATACAGGGGTTTTCCCCCCTAAAGTGAACACCGCACGCTCCGTGACAAAGTGCATGGTTTGGTTGATATTTCGCGCAACATCCGCATTCCATGAAATTTGCCGTACTTGGTTAACTAACTTTCTAATATCCCCTTCCCGCACAATAGTTAATTGCCCATTTTCACAATGAATATCTAACCCTTTTGCCGTGAACGTTGAGCAAAACACTACGTGCCGAGCATTTTGGGTAATATCAATAAACCCACCTGCACCAGGGCAAATATTGCCTAACAATGTCGCATTGACATGACCACTGGCATCCATTTCCCCTGCGCCCATATAGGTGATATCAACGCCTGCCCCGTTGTAGTACAACATTTGGTCTTGGTGACTAATCATCGCTGACAGGTTACGGCCTATGCCAAAATCAATACCGCCGGCTTGAACGCCCCCCCAGATCCCTGACTCCACGGTAATATCAACCCGCTTGGTTGCATTTTCTTTCTGAATAATTGAACCAATAACATCGTTTGGAATTCCCGTTCCTAAATTAATCACACAGTTTTCATATAGATAACGGCATGCAATTCGCCCAATCAATTTGCGAATATCTAAAGGTAATGGCGTAGTTTGTTGGATAGGCGTGCGAATATCGCCGCATAGCGTTGGGTCAAAAAACCAGCTTGAGGATTGGCGATGGTCTTCTTCAGGGTTATCACACACGACAATGTGGTCAATAAAGCTAGCGGGAACCGTGACACGCTTAGGATGTAAAGTCCCTTCTTCAACACAATACTTCACTTGTGCAATCACTTTGGCACCAAAGCGTTTAGCAGCCAGTACCGCATGTAAAACTTCTAACGCCATGGCTTCTTCATCGGTGGTGAGGTTACCTTTACTATCCGCATGGGTTCCTCTGATCACCACCACATCTAAAGGAATTTCTGGATACCACAACCATTCTTCCCCTTTGAAATTCACTTTTTCAACTAAAGGAGGAAGCGCCAACGTTTTAACGTTCATCCTCCCGCCTTCAAGATCAGGGTCGATAAATGTCCCTAACCCCACTTTGGATAAGCGTCCTGGTAAGCCTGCGGCCATTGCGCCATATAAATGCACCATTTGCCCTTGCGGAAGACAATACGCTTCGACTTGATTGTCATTAATCATCTGCATCCATCTAGGCGCTAACCCCCAATGAGAACCAATAATCCGTTTCACCATTCCTTCATGGGCAAAGTGTTGATTCCCGCGAATACGGTTACATTGCCCAGCCGCATGAACGAGAGTTAATTGATTTGGTACGCCCTCGGATAAAAAACGTTGTTCAATTGCCGATAAAATAGATTCAGCAGCACTGGTTAATGTCATTCCCACAGTACAAATTGTATCGCCATTATTAATTAATTTAGCGGCATCTTGTTTAGAAATAAATTTATTATTCATGATAAAACCTACCTGAAGGCTAATATTTCATAGCCCCTTTTTGATTAATTAAAAACTAATTTATATTTTAGTTATTTAAAGAGTAATAGCGTAATTTCAAATCTTTCTTACTTATTTTCCCATTCCAAGTTCTAGGAAAATTACGTGTAAACATAATTCTTACTGGAACTTTATACGTTGGCACTCTATCTTTTAACCATTCAATAATTTCTTTACTGGTTAAACATACTTGGTTCTCAGGAATAATAAATGCAATGGGTTCTTCGCCATATATTGTACTTTCAATTGGAATGACCGCGACCTCATTAACGCCTGGGTAATTAGAAATCAAATCTTCGACTTCAATAGAATATATTTTTTCTCCACCACGGTTAATCATGTCTTTAATTCGATCTTGAATATAAAGGAAACCATCATCATCCCTATAACCAATATCGCCGGTAAAAAACCAACCATCATTAAACGACGTGGTATTCGCAGGGCTATCAGGCCAATAACGTTGAATAACAACATCCCCCTTAACCCAGATATTGCCAGTACTGTTAGCAGGTTTATCTTCACCTTTATCATCTCTTATGGCCACCTGTAACCCAGGAACCGGAGTGCCTGAGCTCGCCTTTTTATCACTGTACCGAATATCTTCACGAAATACGGTGGCTGGGGATGATGTCTCTGTCAAACCATAAATAGAATGAATGGATGTTTTAGCGAATATATAAGAAAGCTCTTTAATCGTGCCTTCATTCAAATGACCTGCACCACAAGCAATCATTTTTAATGAATTAAATCTTTCCAGATTAATACTTTTATTTTCTTTTATTTTTTGAATTAATAATATAAACACAGTTGGAGAACCATGTAAGAATGTGATTTTTTCTTTTGCAATTGTTGAAATAATATCTTTTGCATTAAATTTCTTTTGAAGATAAACCGTCCCACCAATATGAATAAATAAAGCTAAAATAGCAGAAAGCCCAGTAATATGATAAATCGGTACTGCTAAAATTGTTTTATCGTGTTCAGATAACTTTAATGTTTCCTGATAGGCATATACTGCAGACAATATATTCTTGTGTGTGATCACCGCACCTTTTGGTGCACCTGTTGTACCCGAAGTAAATATCACAACCGCGGGGTCTTCCTCATTAACTTGGTTGGTAAAGTTAATTTCTTCAGTAAGTATTAGATTACGCCACTGAGAAAGACTCATCCCTTTTGTACTGAACTGAGCTAACCATGGTTGATATGTGTCATCCCAAAAAATAGCATCCGCATTAATACAAGATAAATGCTCTTTGCCTTCAAACTCTTTCATTTTAGTACTTAAAGGAATGACCTGAATGCCTAGCCCTACAGCGGCATAAAATAATTGGCAAAATTCAATCGTATTTCCCCAGCCGAGTACTATCCGATCACCTTTTTTCAACTGTGCGGCTGTAGTTAGCCACAACATTGTTTGGTTTACTTTCTCAAGTAATTGGTGATAACTCCAACTTTGCTCTTCAAATACAATCGCAACAGCGTCTGGCTGCACTTTTGCCCTTTGTAATAAGCTTTGGTAGATGTTTGAATTTGGCGCAAGCATGGACACACTCCGATACACCTGAATATGACTGATATGCTATCAATGTATAAAATACACTCCGACAAATTAGTGCCAATCTTCACAAATTATTCACACCCTTTTTTTATTTGAATTAGTGATCTGCACAACGAATTTGTTAACAATTTTGTTACTTACGTCTTATTTTAAGCGCTGGTTTTTATTGAACATGAAGATATTTACCTTTTGTTATTATCTAACCATTCAAAATACATATTAATTTCGATGAATAACTCAACTATGATTGTGCGTATAAACAATGACCCCCAGACTAAAAAGTCGCTCAGCAGTAATACTTAACTCATCTGCTTATCCTCTATATGTTCTTGCACTCTGTGCTATTTAGCCCTCCCACCAAACCAAATACGATAAAAACAGTGGAGAATTCACTAGAGATTGCTACAGTGTAAGACCTTCATAATGAAAAAATTGATGAGAAAAAAATCGCCACCTTTGCAAACGGTTAAGGAGATAACTCATGGCAAACACCCCCTATATTCCCCCAAAAGTCTGGCAATGGGAGCAAGGTAACGGCGGAAAATTCGCCAATATTAATCGTCCAGTTTCCGGTGCAACTCACGAAAAATCTTTACCTATAGGTAAGCACCCACTACAGCTATATTCCTTAGGAACGCCGAACGGGCAAAAAGTCACTATCATGTTAGAGGAGTTATTAGCCCTTGGCATTAAAGAGGCAGAATATGACGCTTGGCTAATTAACATTGGTGAAGGCGACCAATTTAGTTCTGGTTTTGTTGAAATTAACCCTAACTCAAAAATTCCCGCTTTAGTCGACAGAAGCGGCAAGGAGCCTATCCGAGTATTTGAGTCAGGCTCGATTCTGACCTATTTAGCCGAAAAATTTTCTGCTTTTTTACCCACAACTCAGCCGGAACGAGCTGAAACCTTATCCTGGTTATTTTGGCAAATGGGCTCAGCACCTTTTGTTGGTGGCGGTTTTGGGCATTTTTATGCCTACGCACCTGAAAAGTTTGAATACCCAATTAACCGCTTTGCCATGGAAACTAAACGTCAATTAGATGTGTTAGACAAGCGTTTAGCAGAACATAAATATGTTGCAGGGGAAGACTACAGCATCGCTGATATCGCCATCTGGCCATGGTACGGTGCATTAGTGAAAGGTTGGCTTTATGATGCCGCAGAATTTCTATCTGTCCATGAATATAAAAATGTTATTCGTTGGGCTGATGAAATCTATGCACGCCCAGCAGTACAGCGAGGTCGCTGGGTTAATCGCCTACAAGGTGACCCTGCACAACAAGTACGCGAACGCCACGATGCGAGTGATATAAGCTAGTTATTAAGTTTATTACCATTACCAATACTGAGATTTATCGATTTTAAGTCTCAGTATTCCCCAACTAGCACAGTATTATTCCCCTAAAACCAAATACCCTTGGTTAAAGTCACAACTGTTTAAATAACATATCCCCATTAAAATATCTAAATATGAAGGTAATAAATCACATTCAGATAGTCTTATTTATACAATTAATACTAATTCTATTAGTATCCCTCCAAAAATAATGTTCCAAAATGAACAGAAATATCTTAATAAATGCAAAATTCACAACTATTTTAGTAAGAATAATCTTATATTGATATTTTGTTTCAAAAAAAATCATATTAACAATATGTTATAAAAATAACCATTCAATTGATAATGTTTTTTATTTTTATTTAAGATTCAAGCTATTAAACAAGTCATTATTAGAGCATCACTTATTTAGCTTGTAATTAGATACATGTATTGTAATTAATCGATTTTATCGATTTAGCATACTGATTATTTATATTTAGAAAATACCTTTATCAAGAGTAATCTATATTCACAAATTAAACAGCAATCCAAAAATTGAAATTTAAATTGGTATCCTAATAAAATGAAGGACTCTATTTTTACTTGCTTAACTGTTTTAGAAAACAAAAAAAACATTACGCATATAGTTGCCAAGAATATTGGTAAAAAAATTAAATTGCTAAGATCAGAATATCAGTTAAGTGGATCTGATTTAGCCAGAATTATAGGTATATCTCAACAACAATTATCACGTTACGAAAATGGCCTTAGTGATATATCAACATCTAAAATCATGTTGATATCCGTGTATTTTAAGGTAGATGTCTGTTACTTCTTTAAAAAAGATTAACTCATCATATTTTCAATCCTCACATTTAGGTAAAGCAAATGAATGATGAAGAAAATGTAAATATAAAATTAGGATATTTAATAAAAAGATTGAGAAAGAAAAAAGGAATTAGTGGAGCTGAATTAGCAAAAAAACTAAATGTAAGTCAACAACAAGTATCAAGATATGAGCGAGGAGCAACAAAACTAAGTTTTGAAAAATTAATCGAGTTAACAATCCATATTGACCTAGATTTATCTAAATTAAAGTCAGAAATTGAAAAAGAAATCTTATATATCAATGATTCAAGAGCATTATTGTAATATTCAATGACAAACGAAATTATTATTAATTAATAGCAATTAACTCTGATTGTTATTAATTAATCTCACTATGAAATTAACATAATGAGATTAACAATAATCATATTTATATATTTAACAGTAAAGGAAAAGATTGATGAAAATCAAAAGTATTGCAATGGCAACCTTATTAGTTTTAGGCGGCGCTTCTGCAGCAAATGCGGCTGACCAAGGCCACGGTAAAGTTACTTTTAAAGGTGCGATTATTGAAGCACCATGTTCAATTGCACCAGAAAGTATTGACCAAACAATTGAATTAGGCCAAATCTCTAATATGGCTTTAGCCGATGGCGGAAAATCATCACCTAAGGCATTTGAGATCGCACTACAAAACTGTAACGTTAGCAGCTTAACTAAAGGTGTTCAATTAACCTTTACTGGTGCATCTGCTGCATTCGATGAAGATAATAAAACGTTAGGTATTGTAGGTACAGGTAGTGGTGCAGGCGTTCAAATCACTAGCGGTAACGGTGAAGTTGTTACGATTAATACAGCAACGCCATTCCAACAAATTCAGGATGGTAGTAACACATTACAATTCTCTGCATACCTGAAAGGTAATGGTGGTGATGTTTCAACTATTACTGCTGGTGAATTCAGTTCCGTAGCAGACTTCACTTTATCTTACGAATAAAATTAGCCACCTTCTAATTTTAACCTAAAAACACATGGATAGGTTTTTAGGTTCATTGGGCATAATGATAGAGCGAAAATATGCTATATAAATTTTCATGGTTGACATTCATTCTATTATTAGGAACTAGTTTGTCATCATATTGTTCGGCTGAATCATTAATTACAATGAATGGAAGTATTATTGAGACCGCCTGTTCTATTGATATAAGTAGCAGAGATCAAACCATTGAAATGGGAAGCTTATCTATATCGCAAATGATTCGTGATGGCCAAAGTAACAAAAAAAAATTTTCAATAAAATTAATTAATTGTGTACTCGAAAGAACTGAAACAAAAAAACCAAACTGGCAATATTTTACAGTAACATTTGATGGAGTTCATGATGGTAATTTGTTTACTGTCAATGGGCAAGCAGAAGGGTTTGGCATTGAAATTAGTAGTGCTGATGGTGAAGTCGTTTATCCAGGAAAGGTAATGTCATCGCAAGAATTAACTGATGGCAATCGTGATTTAAATTACAACCTACGATTAATAAGAAATAATAAAGTTTTAGAACCAGGTAATTACTTTAGTCTAATAAAGTATAAATTAGATTATGAGTAATATCGAAAATAACGCTGTCCACATGAACATTTTTCCAAATAGGAGACACCTTCTCTTATTATAAATGAGTTTGAATAAGGTCAAGTATAATGGCGCATCATAAAATTCATATTAAATTATCATCAGCTAATCGATTATATATATTAGCTGGCATGATAACTATCATCTGTAATACTGGATTCGCCTCTACTAATATAGAATTTAATACAGATATTTTAGATATAAATGATCGTGCTAATATTGATCTAAGCCGTTTCTCTAAAACTGGTTATTTTATGCCAGGAGAATACACTTTTAGTGTTCATGTAAACAAGAATATATTATCTGAGCAAAGTATTTTTTATTATAACTCAGATGAAGATATTGATGACAGTAAAGTATGTTTAGATCCCAGCTTAGTTGATAAGTTTGGACTAAAGCCCAAAATATTATCATCGTTGACCTGGTGGCATAATGACTCCTGCCTAGATTTAAACAGCTTATCTGGTGCAACTACAAAGGCCGATTTATCGACATCAACGCTATATATTAATATTCCTCAAGCCTATTTAGAATATACAGCAGATAATTGGGATCCACCCACTCGTTGGGAAGATGGTATATCGGGAGCTTTATTTGATTACAATCTAAACGCGCAAGCGAATCAACAGATACGTAGTCACCAAAGTACAAGCTATACCACTAATGGTAATGGAGTGGCAGGAATAAATTTAGGTCCATGGAGATTCAGAGCTGATTGGCAAACGCGGTTTGAGAAGCGTCCATCTTCTGAGTCAACACATTCTTTTGATTGGAATCGTTTTTATATTTTTCGGGATATCAAATCATTAGGAGCAAAGCTAACATTTGGTGAATCTTATTTAAATTCCGATATTTTCGACAGTTTTAGATTCACAGGGCTCAGTTTAGTTACTGATATTAATATGTTGCCCCCCAATTTAAGGGGATATGCTCCTGAAGTTACAGGAGTGGCCAATAGTAATGCAACCGTTATTATTAGCCAACAAGGCCGCACTATTTACCAAACTCAAGTTGCTGCTGGCCCCTTTCGCATTCAAGATCTCAATGATGCTTTATCGGGTGAATTAGATGTAAGAGTAGAGGAACAAAATGGTAAAACGCAAACTTTTACAGTAAATACCTCGAGTATTCCCTACCTTACTCGACCAGGGCAAGTTCGTTATAAAATTGCTGCAGGGCGACCTAGTGATTCCAATCATCGAATTAATGGTGATAATTTCGCTAGCGGCGAGTATTCGTGGGGAATTAATAATGGTTGGTCTTTATATGGTGGCACGATTGCTTCACAAAAATATATCTCAGCAACGTTGGGAATTGGTCGCGATCTCATGCAATTTGGAGCTCTTTCATTTGATGCGACAAGAACACATGCAAAAATTAAAGAAATCACTTCAAATAACGAAACGAGTTATAACGGAAACTCTTATAGATTGAGTTATTCAAAGCGTTTTGAAGATTTTAACAGCCAAGTTACCTTTGCGGGTTATCGTTTTTCAGAAAAAGACTTTATGAGTATGTCTGAATACCTCAATGCAAAAATGAGTGGCGTTCGACAATATAATAGCAAAGAGATGTATACCATTTCTTATAATCAACAGTTTAGCGACAGTGGATTGGGCACATACTTAAATTTTGGTCGTGTATTCAATATAGAGATCATCACAATAGGTAATGCTCCCGCTCGATGAATGTGCCGATGATTTTATCATGCATTTCAGGCGACTTCGAGTAACCTAACGTCTTACGGTTAAGACGCTTTAAGCGATTTCTTAAATTCAAATTCTCTCTTTCTATTCGTTGGGTATAAAACTTACTTGCTACGTGTTTTTGTTTAGGCAATATCTCATAAGCACTGAACTTATCCGTGCACCAAAAAGCCACATTAAACCTAGACAGTAAAGCCAGTAACTGACGAAGAGTTCTCTTGTTTCGACGACCAAATGTATGAGCAATAATCCGTTTTAGGCGAGGTTCCCAGGCATACCAAAGCCAGCGTTGTTGTTTCTTATTAGCCACAAAAGACCACTGTTCATCAACTTCGCAAAGGAGTTCAATCTGCAAATTATCAAGAGGTAAAGAAGTTACCTGCTTCGGCGAGAGTTTTTTAAAGTACGAACAACCGCATTAATGCTGATATGAAGGGCCCTAGCAGTATCACGAATACCGGCATTATTCATCGTGAGGTCGATAATTTTATCTTTAGTTCCGGGTTGGCAAGCACGATATTTATAATCGAGTTGGAAGCTTCGGCAGCAATTTTGGCAGCGATAACGTTGATGACCAGTGCTCCCTAGGCCATGTTTTTTCACTGAGGGAGTTTGTTGACAAAATGGGCACCTTACATCGACTTTAGCCATGAATATTCTCCGATAAATTACCCTATATTACAGGTTAATCACCGGATTGAATACATGACCTAAATTTTTACCACCAGACATATTGGAATCAACCCGATAATAACCGCTATAGTTTATCATTAGCTAAATATTTTGATCTCGGAAAATTTAAAAATTTAAGCGTTAACTTGACAGCATTCCGTACTAGCTACCAAAACACAAATGATGATGGCGTTTATATTGCGTTATCTGTGCCTTGGGGTGAAACCTCTACAGTCAGTTTTAACAGTAGCTGGGATAAAAGTAATACAACGCAGAATATAAATTATTATGACCGCATTAATGAGCGTAGTAACTACCAAATTAATACTGGGGTCGCACGGTCAGGAGCAATTATTGGCGGGTACTATACATATCAAGGTGATATGGCTCAGGTTAATGCAAATGCGACATACCAACAGAATCGTTACCGTTCCGCCGGGCTATCAATACAAGGTGGATTAACGGCAACACAACATGGGGTAGCACTCCATAGAAGTAACCAATTGGGTGCTTCGCGTGTTTTTGTTGACACCAGTGGTGTCCCGAACATCCCTTTGCGTGGTAATGGAATTGTGACACGGTCAAATTATTTTGGCAAAGCTGTCATTGCTGATGTTAATAGCTATTACCGTAGCAATATTAATGTGGATTTGAATCTTTTACCTAATAAGGCAGAAATTACCCATTCTGTAAAACAAGGGACATTGACAGAAGGCGCTATTGGCTATCGCCAGTTTGATGTTATAACAGGTAACAGCGCAATGGCGACTATTCGTTTATCGGATAATAGTGCTCCTCCATTTGGCGCTATTGTATTAAATGCACGTAAACAGCAAGTTGGAATAATTAGTGATGAAGGTAGCGTTTATTTATCAGGTTTAAATCCTAAAGAAAAATTGAATATTTCTTGGGATAATGAAATACAGTGCAATATAACATTACCGGATAGTGTTTCATCAGAAATAAATTTAGCAAATACATTACTATTACCATGTATAAAATAACATTTCACACATGTCATTATAAAACCATTAATGCTAGTTATTTAAACCAATAACGTAAGCAATAATATATTTTATCAAATTAAACTTAAAGAGATTATATCGTTTATGAAAAAATTAAATATAAATAAAAAGGATACCCATCCTAACCAAAAATTAGTTAATAGTTATAAAGTTATATTGGCAGCTATTTTTTTGATGAGTATATCGACAGCAAATGCGGCTATCTCCTTAGATCGCACTCGTGCAATTATTAATGGTAATGAGAAATCGATTAGCCTGAATATTAGTAATGAAAATAAAACATTACCTTATCTTGCTCAAGGTTGGATTGAAAATGCACAGGGTGAAAAAATTAATGATCCATTTACTGTATTACCTCCAGTACAACGTGTTGAGCCTGGAGATAAAAGTCAAATAAGAATTCAACCCTTAGCTAGCATAGAAAAATTACCGCAAGATATTGAGTCAGTATATTATTTTAATTTACGTGAGATTCCACCGAGAAGTGATAAAGCAAATACGTTGCAACTTGCATTACAAACACGAATAAAACTTTTTTATAGGCCAACACCTATCATTCCAACTAAGAATGATATCGATAACCCATGGCAAGAAAAATTGGTTTTAAAACAGCAAGGCGGCAAATATATTGCATTTAATCCGACGCCTTATTATATAACCATTATTGATGCAGCAAAGAAAATTAAAGGTGATACCGTAAAAGGCTTCGAGCCAATTATGATCGCTCCCAAAAATAGCCAGCCGTTAGGTGTCGATGTTGCAACATTAGGTAATACCCCAGTACTAACATATATCAATGACTATGGTGGCCGTCCTAATCTTAGTTTTAACTGCCAAGCAAATGAATGCAAGGTATCTCCAAGTAATAAATAATCTATCTATCAAATAGTAATAGAGGAAGGTATGAGTAAAATAGTGAGTTATAGCGCTCCTTTAATAGGGATTATTTTCAGTACACTTGCCTTTCAGACATTAGCTACTGATATTGGTAAAGTTGATAATTGGGATGTTGATGGTGCCAATGGTGTTTTACAGGTTAGAGGTGTGCTTACCGAAAGTGCATGTAGATTAGCCACGCAATCTGCATTTCAAACAGTAGATTTGGGCACAAATAGTTCTTCAGCATTTAAATTTCTAGGGCATAAAGGCACACCTGTTCCTTTTAATATTCAATTAGAAGATTGTTTAAGGAGTGAAAGTCGTAATCATGATCAACAAGGTAATATAACTTGGAGCTCTGACATGCCAGCCGTAAGAATTCGTTTTCTTGCTGTATCAGATAATACAGATAGCAAATTAATAAAAGTAAATGGTGCTGAAGGCATTGCTCTTGAGTTAAATGATGAAAATTTTAAAAAAATTAAACCAGGTGTTTTTACTAGGCCAAAACTATTATCAATGGGCAATAATAAATTAACCTATTACATTACTCCGGTGAGAATTAATAGTCATTTTAATGCTGGTAACTATCAAGCAAATATAAGATTCCAATTAGTCTATGACTAGGATAAAAATATGAAACCATCATATCAATACCTATTATTTAAATCGCAGGTTTTTATTAGCATTATTTCTATATTAATATGTTTTAATACAGCCAGCGCTTCAATGGCTTCTATTGGTTTAACAATTACAGTCATAGAACCCCCTAATTGTAGTTTTGTAGGAGGAAATACATTAAATGTTGACTTTGGCGATGTCCAGCAAGATTTAATCGATGGGTCATCATATAAAAAAACGAATGTTAACTACAATTTACAATGCACAAACTTATCTACTAATCTATTAAAAATGAAATTGAGTTGGACTAACTTTAGAGTTAATGGTGTTGATGCAATAAAAACGAATAGAGATAACCTTGGTATCGCCATTTATCAAGATAATAATATAGTATCCAACAATTCAAATATTCATTTTATTTATGGTGCTATGCCCTCTATTTATGCTGTTCCCATAAAACCAAGTGGTTCAATGCTAAGTGACGCTGGGGATTTTAATGCAGAAATGATTATGACAATTGAATATCAATAAATTAAGAGCCAATATGAAAATTAAATTTTTATATATATTAATAGTTTTTAGTGCTTTTTCTTATTCATCTTCACTCACTGTGGAGTTTAATGGAAATCTAATTATCACGCCTCCTGAATGCATTTTAAATAACAGTCAAAAATCAATGATTCATTTTGGAGATATCTTATTAAGCAGGATTGATGGAGTAAATTATAAGCATAAATTACCTTTTGAATTAACTTGCACTAATTTAGCCATGAATAACCTAACGTTAAGTATTCAAGGTGATCCTAGTAATTTTAATAATGGCATACTCAAGACCAGTAACCCAAAGCTAGGATTAAGCTTCTATATTAATGGTATAAAACAAGATATTAATAAAAAAATAAATTTTAATTATTTAGAATTACCATCATTAGAGGTTAGTCCTGTACAAAATGTTGCAACAAGTTTTGATGGTTCCGATGGCGGAGATTTCACTGCACTAGCAACTCTTAATGTGGACTATCAATAATGAAAAACAGCTCAATAAATAATAAAATTCAGTATCAGATATGTTGTTTTCTTTTAATATTCTTAGCAAATATAACCTATGCTAATTGGGGATTTGATGGTTCGTTAATTATACCGCCAAAATGTCGATTAAGTCATAGCGATCCTATCAAAGTTTCATTTGGTAAAGTCGGTGTTAATAAGGTTGATGGAATACACTATAAGGAAAAAATTCCTTATGAACTTATTTGCGATGGCGATCTAACACAACCTTGGAATATCTCTTTAACATTATCTGGTATAGCAGCAGGTGCAGGTTTTGATGATGCAACACTGCAAGTTAAATCTGATCAAAATGGAAATAATGTAGGTATCCAAATTCAAAAGGATGGACAACCTATCACTTTAAATAAAGCATTTGTAATTGATCAAAAGACATTACCCGCTTTATCCGCTGTTATTGTCAAAAAAACAGGAACTAAACTTATTGGAGACACATTCAATGCTACAGCGACATTAACCATTACATTTCAATAGGAATTATGATGTTCTCGACAATAAAATATTATAATTTATTATTTTTAACAGTATTTATATGCTACTCCTTACCATCTATGGCCGAAACAATTAATTTTGATGGTATATTTGTTGAAGATACTTGTGACCTATATCCCGGAGATGAACTAATTACATTAGATTTCGGAACAATCGCAGATAAATATCTTTATTTAAATAGCCGCACGCTAAGTGAATCATTTAGTATTCGATTAATTAACTGTGACTTATCTTTAGGTCGTGAAATTAATGCTTCATTTAATGGCAATGAAAACTCTTTTTTACCTGGATATCTTGCACTAGACCCAGCAAGCCAAGCTAATGGTATTGCTATTGGTTTAGAAACAGATACTGGAGAAAAAATCGATATAAACAAAAAAGATCACACACAAAAATTGTCAGCAGGTAATAACGAAATAAAACTTAAAGCCTTTATCCAAGGAGAGCATTCTGCATTAGCAAATAAAACAATTTCATATGGAACATTTATATCAACGTTAACATTCTTTTTAGAATACAACTAAAAGTATAAAAGCTACATTTAAATCATAGGTATTCAAAAATGAAAATCTCAGCAATAATTCGCGATTATAAAGCTACAGTAATAAAAATAATTTTTATTACTGTATCAATCTTTATTTATAATATAAATGCTTATTCTGTAAGTTGGGGCGCATTTACTCAAAGAAATGGTAATGATGTTACTATTCAATGGGGATGGCCTAATGAAGATAGCAATAGTGTAATTTGCTTTAATCCATCAGGTTGTGTTGTAACCGTTGGCCCATATGATTACCGGGGATCTAGCGCTGATCCTAAAACATTTGGAGGTATAAATTTACCCTATGGCATGCAACAAAAAGTCATCATCCGCAATAATGGGACGGCACTGGATGCTTTTAATGCTTGGAAACTACAATACGGCACCGCCAATACACAAACAGTTACTGGCATGTGGGGTAATTATCCAAATACAGACTTCTCATCGGTTTGTTACGGGTTCCAAGTTTTTCAAATCTCAACTTGGGGAACTTCTTATGGCACTTTATTGCCTAGTGCTGCCTGTGGGGTAGTACCGCCATCAAACACTTCTTGTAATTTTAGCTTCCCTACGAGTATTGATCTGGGTTCCGCAGTTAGTGGCCAAAATGGCTCTTGGTCTGGAGAAGCTACAGGGGCTTTTAGCTGCACCAATATTGTTGATATAAGGGCTAGCTTATTAGCTACTCCCTATTTAAGTAATCTTCCTGTTGATATTTCAGTCAATCAAGTTTCACTGGATATCAATAATAAGAGCGTTGCTAGAGGGCAAATAGCACCACTTAATTTTAAGGCAACCACAACAGGTAAGTTCACATCTGCAGGTAAGTTTAACGCTAATGCAGTTATTTTGTTTTCTTTCAATTAGCAAACACATTACTAATATGAATGTTAAATAAATAAAGCACAGCAAGAACTGCCAATAATAACTTTATTAACTGATAGTTACCTATAAAAGCAAAGCCGTTCCTGTACCTTAATGGCCCAATAGTGAAAGAGGGTTAATCCCCCTCTTTCATCTGCCCTTTATGTTCTTCTTGTGAAACCAAATGTACCCCTATATATCGCTGATAACGTGCGGGTTTTAATTTGGTTAAGTCCACCAGTACCAAGCCATCGATACAATCATTGAATGCGGGGTCTGTACCGAAATCCATAAACTGTACGCCACCCGGCTCGCATAATTCAGTATATTGCTTATAAAGCGTCGGAATTGAACAGCCAATGTTATTGAGTAAGCTTTTCAATTTAACTAAATCTTCGTGGTAATTGCCCCCTGAAAATTGGGCTAATACCTGTGGCAAAGAAGCTGGATACGGCTGATGTGACTGTGCAATGCTGTGTTGCGCCGAAAAATAGAGCCGATAAAAAGTAATCAGTAAGTCACGCGCCGCAATCGGCATTGAGCCAGACATAGATACAGGACCAAAAAGATAGCGATATTGTGGGTATTTCGCCAAATACGCGCCAATACCTAACCATAAATAATCTAAACCCCGTTTTCCCCAATATTTAGGCTGAATAAAGCTCCGACCAAGCTCAATACCTTGCGCTAATATTGGCATCATGGCTTGGTCATAATGAAATAAGCTAGAGCTGTAAATACCCTGCAAACCTTTGGTCTCAATTTGCTTTTTAGTGGGTATAAACCGATAAGCCCCTACAATATCAAGTTCACTTTCATCCCATAATACCAGATGATAATAATCGTTATCATAGCTGTCTAAATCACGGCGCTTACCTGAGCCTTCCCCTACAGCACGAAATGCAATTTCGCGTAATCGCCCTATTTCTCGCAAAATCGGCGACCTTACTTCTTGGTTTCGGTGATAAAGGTAAATCGCTTTCCCATCAGGGGATGTTCCTAGCCGCTCACATGCCACCAACGCTTTTTTTAATTCAATTCTGTCTTCTGGTAAAGCAATTGGTGATTCGCTGGTAAATAGCCCTTCCTTACCTTTTCCCAACAAATAGACATGGCGACGAAAGCGCCCTGCTAGCTCATGAGCCGCTGTATGGCCATCATGCCAATGAATAAATGGGATGCTGCCACCAATACGAATTTTTAATCTTTTTCCTCGCTGCTTAAACATTTCCCTGACTAACATTAAAGTCGATAACGGCTTGTAAACCAACGAGGTTAAATAGAATAAATGGCTATTTCGCCCTTGAATATGAATAGGGACGATAGGTGCTCTGGCCTTTGCGGCTAAACGCAAAAAACCTGTACGCCAGTGGCCATCACGAACCCCTTTACGGCCAAACCGAGAGACTTCACCCGCAGGAAACACAATTAATGCCCCTTGTTTATCCAAATGCTGTTGTATGGCTTCAACTTGTTGTCGACTGGTTCGGTTATTCATATTATCCACTGAAATAAATAAGCTTTTTAGTGGTTCTATATAATTGAGGAACTGATTTGCCACGATTTTGACATCAGGACGAACGGCAGCAACTGCACGTAATAATGCAAGACCATCGAGTGAACCTATCGGGTGGTTAGCAACTAAGACAACAGGACCTTGAGTTGGAATATTTTCTAAGTCACCCTCAACCATTTCGCAAGAAATATCAAAGAACTCCATGATTTGTTCAATAAGATCCAAGCCCTTTAAGTGCGGATAATCTTGGGCAAATTGGTGAAATTCTTGTTCAAACAGCAGCTTTTTTAATAAACGACGTTTCCATTTGCCTGGTGTTTGATGAGGAAAAATATCGTGCAGCAGGGTATCGACACTAAACATAATGCTATCTCCTAACTGAGTTACGACGAACTTAAGTCAGATTCATAACAACAATATGTTTATTTTATGACAAAATGGTGAAAGCACAAAAATGATGATGTAGATCATTACTTTTCATTTACTAATATTATAGTTATCTAAAATCAATAATTTTTCAGAATATTGCTTTCTTGAATAATTTATATTTTACTCATTTTATAATATGCATTTATTCCACAACAATTAAAAAAGTATAAAACTAAATTTTTTGATTAGTTTTACTTAATTTATTTGAATAATTCAGAATTTATTATTTATAAATACCCACCAATTAAATTGAACTAAAAATTTATTACAATAAGATTAGAAACAAATAATATCCTTTAAAATCAATTAAATAAAAATTAATTATAAGTTTAATTTTTAACTTTTTTCTTATTGATAGGCAAATCTTATTTCAGCAATTGCTTAAACCGATGGTCATCATTGATAAAAATCAAGAACCTCTCGACCTTATTTATACATGATAGTCCGGCTGTAGAATTATATTAATTAAAAAATATTTAAATATATTTGACCGCAATCTTTCAAGGATAGTGTAATGAAAAAACTTACTCGCATTACGGTCGCTGTCATATTTTTGCTTTTACTCGGTTATTTTGGGTTATCTGGATATGTGTGGTATCACGATAATCAACGAAGAGAAAATAATGACATTCAGACATCTAAAATTGCAGAAAATAATCAAGTTCTCAAATTCTTCGCTGAAAAGGGATGCGATTACTGTCACACGCCGTCAACTGATTTACCTGCCTACGCATCGTTCCCCATTGCTAAGCAACTGATGGAATACGATATTCAGCTAGGTTATAAATCATTCAACCTTGAGGCTGCTCGCGCTGCACTCATCGCAGGAGAACCTGTACCACAAAGTGAATTAAATAAAATTGAGTGGGTTATGCAGAACCACACCATGCCGCCAACTCGTTATGTTGCACTTCATTGGGCTAGTAGCGTCAGTGATGAAGAGCGTAATAACCTTTTGAATTGGATAGCTAAACAGCGAGAAGAGCACTATGCCAGCCAAGATACCGCTGCTGAGCACCGTAACGAACCAATTCAACCAATTCCAAAATCACTGGATGTTGATGATGCAAAAGTCGCATTAGGTTTCCGCTTGTATCATGATGCGCGCCTGTCAGGGGATAGTACGATTTCTTGTGCGCACTGCCACGCACTCAATGCAGGTGGTGTTGATGGCCGTAAAACATCAATTGGTGTTGGTGGCGCAGTAGGCCCAATCAATGCGCCAACAGTGTTTAACTCTGTATTTAATGTCGAGCAATTTTGGGATGGTAGAGCGCCTGATTTACAAGCGCAAGCCGGTGGCCCACCATTAAATCCTATCGAAATGGCATCAAAATCATGGGATGAAATCATTGAAAAATTGGATAAAGACCCTGTCTTAAAACAAGATTTTAATGCAGTTTACCCAGAAGGGTTTACGGGTGACACCATCACAGATGCGATTGCTGAGTTCGAAAAAACCTTAATCACCCCAGACTCTCCGTTTGATAATTGGTTAAGAGGCGACAAAACTGCATTAACCGCACAGCAGCTCCATGGTTACCAGTTATTTAAAGAGAACAAATGTGCAACCTGCCATGGTGGCGTGATCTTAGGTGGTCGTTCCTTCGAACCTCTGGGCCTGAAAAAAGACTATGAGTTCGGTGAAATTACCGCACAAGATATTGGTCGCATGAATGTCACCTCTGATGAGCGCGATAAGTTACGCCAAAAAGTCCCAACACTACGTAATGTCGAGCTAACCGCGCCATACTTCCACCGTGGAGATGTGGCTACCCTAGATGAAGCAGTGAAACTGATGCTGCGTTATCAAGTCGGTAAAGAACTGCCACAAAAAGATGTCGACGACATTGTTGCCTTTCTTGAAAGCTTAACGGGTGTGTATACACCGTATGTACAACAAGGTGAATCACAACAGTAAATATCAATAGCTAATTGATATGAAAAACCAATAGCACCGCTCAAATAATAGCGGTGCTATTTTTTTATTTAAAACTGCCGTATAGGCTACCTACAACCCCGACTTAATCTATATTCAAAGCAATTCACGTTATCGCGTATCTCTTTCCCACTGTGTTATTACTTAAACGATCCCAGTTTCCCAATTTATACGAAACAATGTTAACTAGCTCAAAGTTTTCATTGAATGGTATTTAAAAGGTATTATTAAGTGGTATTGTCATTGCTGTACCCTACAATACCTATAATTAGCCGTATAAAGGAATGAAAGATGAAAAAAACAACAGCAAAACTCTCATTCATGATGTTCATTGAATGGTTTATATGGGGGGCTTGGTTTGTTCCCTTATGGCTATTTTTGAATAAAAGTGGCTTCACCCCTTCTCAAATAGCGTGGTCTTATGCCTGTACAGCCATTGCTGCAATTATCTCTCCCATCCTTGTAGGCTCAATTACTGACCGATTTTTTGCCGCGCAAAAAGTCCTGGCGGTACTGATGTTTGCAGGGGCAGTCTTTATGTTTTTCGCAGCTCAGCAAACTGAATTTTCTAGCTTTTTCCCTCTACTCTTGGCGTACGCATTAACTTATATGCCAACCATTGCGCTCACCAATAGTATTGCTTTTTCCAATGTGGAAGATGTGGAACGTGACTATCCTCGTATTCGTGTAATGGGGACTATCGGCTGGATTGCATCAGGCATTGCATGTGGATTTTTACCTTCCATGATCGGCTTTGGTGATATTTCTGCGACTAATATCCCGCTCTTAGTGACAGCCGCTAGCTCCGCTTTACTGGGCTTTTTTACCTATTTCTTGCCAGACACCCCACCAAAAGGAACTGGCAAAATGAGTATTAAAGTCATGCTCGGATTGGATGCCATTGTGCTGTTAAGAGACCGTAATTTCTTAGTATTTTTCGTGTGTTCATTCCTCTTCGCCATGCCTTTAGCTTTTTACTATATTTTTGCTAACGGCTACCTTACTGAAGTTGGGATGAAAAATGCCACGGGATGGATGACCTTGGGGCAATTCTCTGAAATCTTCTTCATGCTTGCTTTGCCCTTCTTTACTAAACGTTTTGGTATCAAAAAGGTATTACTTCTTGGTTTAATCACTGCAGCTATTCGCTATGCTTTCTTTATCTATGGCGATGCAGACCACCTATTCACCTACGGATTACTCTTCCTCGGTATTTTATTGCACGGAGTTAGCTACGATTTTTACTATGTCACCGCATATATTTATGTCGACAAAAAAACGCCTGTGCATATGCGAACAGCGGCTCAAGGCTTAATTACTCTCTGTTGCCAAGGCTTTGGTAGCTTACTGGGTTATAGCCTAGGTGGGCAAATGATGGAAAAACTTTTTTCTTACGGTGAACCTGTCAACGGCCAGACCTTTAACTGGGCCGGTATGTGGGGCTTCGGCGCGGCCATGATCGTCGTAATCACGGTTGTTTTCATGTTGATGTTTAAAGAGTCGAGCCGTGATATTCAAGAAATTGATATTAATAAAAGTGGCATAAAACCCACATCCAATTAGTTAAGCAATCATTAATTAAGCGCCTTTATTGACCGACTGCCAACACATAAGGGCGCTGTTTTTAGCCAAAATTGAAGGAATTATAATGAACAAAGAGAACCGTATTTTAGGCACGTTTTATGGCCAAGCCTTAGGTGATGCAATGGGAATGCCTTCTGAATTATGGCCTCGCTCTCGTGTTAAAGCACATTTTGGTTGGATAGACCGCTTCTTACCTGGGCCAAAAGAAAATAATGCAGCTTGCTACTTCAATACGGCAGAATTTACAGATGATACCTCAATGGCGCTCGCACTTGCGGACGCGATTATAGAATGTGATGGCAAAGTGAGTCCTGAACTTATTGGCCGTAATATTTTAAAATGGGCAGAGCAATTTGATGCCTTTAATAAAAATGTCTTAGGGCCGACCTCTAAAATTGCATTAAAGGCAATAAAACAAGGGACTCCGATTTCTCAGTTAGAAAACAATGGAATGACAAATGGTGCCGCAATGCGAGTTTCCCCACTCGGTTGTTTGCTGCCAACTCATTCTATTGATGAATTTATTGATGAAATTACACTCGCCTCATCGCCAACGCATAAATCGGATGTGGCAATTGCGGGGGCGGTCGCTATTGCTTGGGCAATTTCTAAAGCGATAGATGGCGAAAATTGGCCGCAAATTCGCGACCAATTACCTGCTATTGCGAAGCTAGCACAAGAAAAGCATGTCACAACCTTTAGCCCATCAATAGCTGCACGTATTGAACTTGCTTTACACACGGTGAAAAACACGATTGGCGCCGAGCAAGCAATGGAACAGCTTTATCAACTCGTTGGCGCTGGTACGAGCACTATTGAGTCAGTTCCTGCCGCCATTGCTATGGTTGAATTAGCGGAAACTGATCCCAACCGCTGTGCCATTCTGTGTGCTAATTTAGGGGGAGATACCGATACCATAGGGGCAATGGCCACTGCCATTTGTGGCGCCCTCCATGGCGTTGATGCCATCGATAAACAGCTAAAAAAACAATTAGATGATGTGAATCAACTTGATTTTACACAGTATAGCCAAGCCTTTATGGCATTGAGAACTGCAAGAGAAAAAGCTTATGAAAACTGCTGAACTTATTGCCCATCTTCCATTGCAAGCGGAGCATCGTCCTGTCTGCCTGATTGGCGCTGCCGTTATTGATGTGATTGCAGATGCATATTCACTGCCTTATCGCGGAAGTGATATCGAATTGCACCAGCAGAGTGTCAATATCGGTGGATGTGCTCTGAATATTGCGGTGGCCTTGCAGCGTCTTGGTATCCAGTCACTCAATGCATTACCTATTGGGCAAGGTGTATGGGCAGATATCATCCGCAACCAACTCAATAAAAAAAGTGTGAGTTCCGTTATAGAAACGAATAAAGGTGATAATGGCTGGTGTTTAGCCTTGGTTGAACCCGATGGAGAAAGGACATTTCTTTCAATTAGCGGAGTAGAAAACCAATGGGAACGCCATACCCTAGATGAATTGCCAATTACACCTAACACTATCATCTATCTTTCTGGCTACCAACTAGCCGCAAAATGTGGCGAAACTCTGCTTTCATGGCTGGAGTCGCTCTCCGATAACGTCACTTTATTTATCGATTTTGGCCCTCGGATCGCCGACCTTTCGAAAACACAATTATTACGATTAATGGCTTTAAAACCAATCATTTCGTTGAACCGCCAAGAAGTCGAACATATCGTCACATTATTCCCTGATATTGCGCATCAAAGAATGGATACAGAAGCATTAGCCAATATTTGGCATTCTCAATTTTTAGTTCCCGTGATTGTTAGAGTCGACAAAGAAGGCGCGTTCTTTCAAGAAAGTGGTCGTTCATCAGGCTGGGTGGCACCATTTGAAACCACCGTTGTCGATACCATTGGAGCAGGAGATAGCCATACAGGAGGCGTGATTGCGGCATTGGCGTCCGGCTGGGCACTACAAGATGCCGTGTTACTCGGAAATGCTGTCGCATCCTATGTAGTTAGCCATCGCGGAGGGGATTGTGCGCCTTCGTCAGAGCAACTCACCGCATATTTACAGCAATATTAATCATCAGAGAAAAAAGAGGCCTAGCCTCTTTTTTTACTCTTCAGAGACAAATACATACATATCACTGCGACACTGATTAAAACTGTATTCAATGGGCACATTTTTATGGTCGAAAGCCACCTGCTTAATCACTAAAACAGGCACGGTCTTTTCCAATTTAATGTGCGTTTGGAAGTCTTCATCTGGCATTCGAGCACTCACCTTGCTCTTTGTTCGTGTGGGATAAATATTTTGGCTGCGAAAATAATCGTACAAAGATAAGCCAATATCATCGACATCACCAATCAGCCCAATAGGAACATATGACTCCTCAATAGAGACCGGCTGTTCATCCACATAGCGAATACGTTTTAACATAAATACATCACTATTGATGGGGAGCGCGAGTGACTCTGCCACCTCCTGTGAACAAGGCACGATACTTTTATTGACCCAAAGTGTGTTTGGTTTTTTTTCCAAGTAAAACAACTTGTTGTGAAAAACCTTTAGCTTCTTTGAGTGAATACTCAAACTTATCACTAATTTGGGTGCCATAACCTTGTGACCGAATGATAACGCCTTCTTGTTCAAGTAGCTCTAACGCTTTTCGAACGGTAATACGTGACACCCCTGTCTGCTGACCTAATTCCCTTTCACTGGGTAACATATCACCTTGATGCAAAACTCCTGTTCGCACGGCAAATTTCACCGTTTCAGCAAATTTTACATATAAAGGTGTATTGTCTATTTCAGCAAGACGGGTGCAAAGTTGTTGGATCAGAGATAAATGCGCATCATTCATATTGAGTTAGTCACCTAAAAATCGCAGCAATAATCAATAGTACCACTATCCATAGATTTATTGCAGGCAATTGAATTAGATAAATTTATTACCAATGAAAAACAGAATGCTACAGGGTACTATTTCTGGTGAGGTACACGCTTTTCTCTGATATAGGTAAAGTCAATTGCTGTTGATACCCATCCAGTGTTTCTTTCGCTAATATCGCCAATGCGCGGTAAAAATCGCTGTTAGCCGAATCTATCAATACTTCGAGAAAATGTGCTGACCAAGGTAATAAGTGCCAAGCGAGCAACTCTTCTAAATCCGCTCTGCGATTTTGCTCAGCCAGCCAAGCCGCTAACATCAAAATCAACCCAAAGTGGTCTTCAGGCTCTTTTTGTGTCGTTACGGGTTCAACACCTTTAATACGCATCCACTGACGCAATTCAACGGTTGAGTCACCAAAAACAATCTTTTCTTTATCTAGCCAAACCGAACCCCAAGGGGGAGCAGGTAAAGCATAAGGCCCAATAAACAAGCGCTGCCATGCTTCACTCAGTGGTTCATTCTCCTGAGCACTGGATTGCAAAAGCTGGCTAATTTTTACTAAGGAAGGTAAAGCAAATGGCCATTCGTCATGCCAAGTCGGCTCCTGTAAAATCGCGATAATTTCTGCATTGTTTTCATTCTCTGGGGAGAAATAAAATAAAGATCCCAAAACCCGCCCTGTCACTGCAACGTGTTCAAGAAAGTGCGCTTGTTGCATATTGATTGTCTCTGAAGTTATCAGCGCAGGGAAATCACACCCTGCGCTGAAAGTTTACTAATTAAGCTACAGCCATGCCGACTGTCATATGTAAACCATAGAATAGCCCACGACCGATAAATTCACCAACCAGTACCAGCACGGTACCAAGAAGTAAGCTCAAAACCGAAGGCTGATTTTGTCGCACAACAGGCAAAATCCATAACAACAACCCAAGACTTGTCACCACGATGCGTATCACTTGTAAAACACCAAAATCAGGGACTAAATCCACGGCTTTTTGTACTGAGGTGGTGATAAGCGCAATCTCACCACTTTGCAGTAGTACTGATGCAATAGTCACGATATAAGCAACGACACTAATTGCCGCTAATTTGCCACTATTAAATGGAAATTTAGCAACTCGTAATAGCAAAGTACCTAAAATTGGCCCCACAACAAACAGAGTCATAAAGAAGCCGATAGTGGTATGCGGCGTGTTCCATGTCGGTACTGTGCTTATCATATAAACTCGTGTCATTGCCCAAACAAATAGCAATCCCATCAACATGGTGATGATTAGCCACACCTTATCGAGTCCTGTTGGCATCTTTTTGATTGCGGATAACAACCACCATAAGCCACCCAAAGCAAAGAAAATAGAGACGAATAACACTTCGTTACTCAGTGACGAGGCAAATACACGGTTCATCGAGTTAAATGCACGCATCGGTGAGCCCATATGCATCATAGAAGCGAGAAAACCTAAGCCCATCAATACCCATAATGCCAACATCGCATTCACAATACGCTGTTTTTGGGGTTTATCGTCTGTCGATAACCATGCAAGCCCCGTTACAATCACACCACCTGCAATACTTTGGCCTAATACCGTAAATAAAATTAGCGGCCATTCATGTAATCCATTGCCCATGTTATACCTCCCGAGGATTGGCTAAATGGCCTGTCGTATCATTGACAGGGCGACTATTGGCATTTGGTTTAATGACAAGATTGGGCTTGGTATAGTGCGCTTCAGGTAGTGGCGCAATCTCGGCCAAATTGCCATGTTTTTCACGTAATTCATCAATGGGGCCAAAGTCTAATGCACGCAATGGGCAAGACTCGGCACAAATCGGTTTTTTACCAACTGCAACACGTTCATAGCAACCATCGCACTTGGTCATATGTCCTTTTTCGCTATCAAATTGCGGTGCACCATATGGGCAGGCCATATGACAATAGCGGCAGCCAATACACACGCTTTCATCTACAACGACAAAGCCATCTTCACGTTTGTGCATCGCGCCACTAGGGCACACTTTGACACAAGCAGGGTCTTCGCAGTGGTTGCATGAAATCGACAAATAATAACTAAATACGTTTTGATGCCACACACCGTTATCTTCTTGCCAATCTCCCCCTGCATATTCATAAATGCGCCTAAAATTCACCGCAGGAGATAAATTTTTGTAGTCCTTACACGCTAACTCACATGTTTTGCATCCCGTACACCGTGCGGAATCAATATAAAAACCATATTGTGTTGTCATGATTTATCCCCCTATACCCTTGCCACTTCAACCAAATTACTGTGTTGCGGATTACCTTTCGCTAACGGTGACGGGCGTTGAGTCGTCAGGACGTTTAGGCTACCACCATGGTCTACCTTGTTTTCATCAGGTGCGTACCAAGCCCCTTCCCCCATTGCGACAACGCCTGGGATGATGCGTGGAGTCACTTTGGCAGTGATCTGTACCTCCCCTCTATCGTTGTAAATTCGTACCATGTCGCCATCTTTAATATTGCGACGTTTTGCATCAATAGGGTTGATCCACATCTCTTGTAAACAAGCCGCCTTGATCACATCAACGTTACCGTAGGTGGAGTGAACTCGTGATTTATAGTGGAAACCACTCAATTGCAGTGGATATTTTTCGGTGAGCTTATCATCATGGCTTTCAAAGCCTGGGGAATACATTGGGAGTGCTGATATCAAATCACCTTCCGCTAGCGTCCATGTTTTCGCAATATCCGCTAAGCGTGATGAATAGATCTCAATCTTTCCTGACGGGGTATTTAATGGATTACCAATAGGGTCTTCACGGAAAGCTTTGTGCGCCACAAAATGCCCTTGCGGGTCCATTTTTTTATAAATTCCTTGCTGCTGGAATGTCTCAAAATCAGGTAGCTCAGGTAACTTTTGTCGTGAGATTTCATACAAATGGCGTAGCCACTCTTCTTGAGTTCGCCCTTCGGTAAATTTCTCTTCAACGCCCATGCGACGCGCAATTTGTGTACACATTTCATACACGGTTTTACTCTCAAAACGCGGTTCGATGGCTTGGCTAGCGAAAATGACATACCCCATATTACTGGCAGCGCCATCCAAGCAAAAATCCATTTGTTCAGAGGCCGTGCAATCTGGTAGGACTAAATCCGCATATTTCGCTGAGGCGGTCATATGGTTATCAATCACTACTATCATTTCGCATTTTTTATCATCCTGAAGAATGTCATGCGTTTTATTAATATCAGAGTGTTGGTTTATTAAACTGTTGCTGGCGTAGTTCCAAATAAACTTAATCGGAACATCCAGTTTATCTTTACCGCGTACGCCATCATGAGTTGCGGTCATTTCTGGGCCACGCTCTATTGCATCAGTCCATAAAAATACAGAAATGCTTGCTTTAACTGGGTTTTCTAACGTTGGCATCCGCTCAAATGGAATATCATAATTCCCTTCACGAGCCCCTGTATTACCACCATTGATGCCAACATTACCGGTTAAAATCGGTAACATCGCAATCGCACGTGCGGTTTGTTCACCATTCGAATGACGTTGCGGCCCCCAACCTTGGCTAATATACGCAGGTTTTGCAGAACCGATTTCACGCGCGAGTTTAATGATTTTATCAGCCGGAATACCTGTGATTTGCGCAGCCCATTGTGGTGTTTTTTCTACGCCATCATCCCCTTGGCCTAAAATATACGCCTTGTAGTGACTGTTTTTTGGGGCGTCTGCTGGCAGGGTTTTCTCATCATAACCTACACAATATTGGTCTAAGAAGGGTTGATCAACCATATCTTCAGTGATCAACACATGGGCGATCCCTGCCACTAATGCGGCGTCTGTTCCTGGGCGGATTGGGATCCACTCATCTTCACGCCCTGCTGCTGTATCAGTATAACGCGGGTCGATCACTATCATTCTTGCATTAGAACGCTCACGAGCTTGTTCTAATTGATAAGTAATCCCACCACCGCTCATACGGGTTTCTGCAGGGTTGTTACCGAAGAGAACCACCAGCTTTGAGTTTTCGATATCGGAAACGCTATTACCCGCCCCACTACCATAGGTATACGGCATTGCACAGCTGATTTGTGCCGTACTGTAGGTTCCGTAATGGTTTAAATAGCCGCCCATACAGTTCATCAAACGGGCGATGGGTGAATTCGCTGGCGGCCATGAACGTGCGACTGTGCCACCTAATGTGCCTGTTCCATAGTTCAAATACACCGCTTCATTGCCATAATCGGCAATGATCCGTTTTAGGTTATCGCTGATTAAATCGTAGGCTTCATCCCAACTGATTTGTTTGAATTTACCTTCACCACGCGCCCCAACGCGCAACATTGGGTATTTCAAGCGGTCAGGGTTATAGACACGACGGCGCATTGAGCGACCACGTAAACAGGCTTTAACTTGATGCTTATTGCCGTAAACATCATCTCCGGTATTATCGGTTTCGACATATTTGATTTCACCATCAACCACATGCATACGCAGTGGGCAGCGACTCCCACAGTTAACAGTACATGCGCTCCAAACTATTTTCTCTTCAGGTATGGCTGTTTTGGATGCGGTTTCACTGGTATTAGCAACACTATTAAAAGGTAAACTTAGCGCTCCACTTGCAAGTGCGAGCCCCCCGACGGTACTGGTTTGCATTAGCTTCCTGCGGCTGATCTCCGATTGGAGTACTCCCTCAGATAATGCTTTACTCATATCTGCCTCACTTTACATTGCTTCAGCGTTTTAAAATGGTTTTCTGAAATTTATTTTTATCTTTAATTTATTTATCAACTTCCAATTACCATTCTATAACCGAGGCACCGTGGGGTATTGTGCACGATCAACAATCCAATACAAATTGTGTGGTTTTGATACGTTATATCGAGTCATTCAAGCCAGACTAAAATTAAAATAATTATTTTTAATGTTTAATTATGAATTAAATTGAAATAAATATAATTCCATTCTTCTTTAACTTGAGTTTACTGTTTTTCATTTATTTCCGAGTCTCTATCCATAAAAAATCCCCTTAAACGAAAATTGACTAAAGCGTTTAAGGGGAAACATAGAAACTAACCTTATCTAGTGACTTTTTTCTTTTAACAGCACTTAAACTGTCGATTATGCCGTTAACCCACCATCTAAGACCAATGTTTGCCCGGTTAGGTACTGGCTATTATTACCAATCAAAAATTCAACTAGCTCTGCCACTTCTTGAGGTTGCCCTAAGCGACGTAAAGGGATGTTTTGGCACATAGCTTTTAATTTAGCTTCAGGCATTGCACGGGTCATATCACTATCAATAAGCCCCGGAGCAATACAATTCACACGTAATCCAAAACGCCCAACCTCATGAGCCAATGAACGCGTCAACCCCATCATCGCCGATTTGCTCGCCGCATAAGCTGTTTGACCAATATTGCCTTTTAACCCTGTAATTGATGACATCAATACGATTGAGCCACTCCCCGCCATCAACATGGCAGGTAATAATTTACGGTGCCAATTCATCACGGAAATGACGTTATTCTCTAGCACATCTCGCCAGATTTCAGCATCTTGATGAATATGTAAGGCATCCCTAGTGATACCCGCATTATGAATAATCGCCGTAGGCGCTCCAAATTGTTCCAATAACGAGCTAGAAAGCGCGTCAACTTGTGTTTCATTCTTACCATCACACGGGGATCCTTTCACCCATGTATCTAAATTGGGGTTTTCAAGATTCGCTTGTGTTTCATTAACGCCATCAACGCTACGCCCAGTAAAAACCACATTCCAGTGGCGTCGCAATTCACTAACTAGTGCGAGCCCAATTCCCCGGCTTCCTCCCGTCACGAGTATCCATTGATTATTTGCCATTTTAAGATTTCGACTCCTTATCAATATGTTCACACAGCGCTTTCACCGAAATTTCTGGATGTTCTAGGAAAAATTCCGCATCTAAAGCAACATTAAAATCACGTTTAACCAGCACCATAAGTTCAACATAATCTAAGCTATCGAACTCTAACTGGACTAAAGTCATCTCCGCATTCAGCTCTTCTGCTTCTAAATCTTTTGCGTCACAGATCATGTCACTAATTTTGGTATAAATTTCTTGATATTGGCTCATTTGTTTTATCCTTGCATTCTTATTGAGTTATTGAATTAACTTTCAATGTTATTGAATTATTTATTATTTTTCTCTGTAGCGGGCGGCGATACTAATACTCACTAATCGACCACTCTCACTATCCGCGATCACTAAGGCCGGCAAAATACGTAGGTAAATAGGCTCAGGAGAGGTGATAGGAACCCATTTAGTCAGAAGTTCACGGTCAAACACCACCTCTTGGTGGGTTTGTACGATAGGATAACGGCAAAAAATATCTTTCAATGTTGAGCCGACCGGCAGCCATTGTGCGATCTCTTGTTGTTCAAATAACGAACTATCATGAATTAAGTACCAGAACAAAACTGCATCAATAAACTGCCATTCATACATTTCGTTGGAAAACTGAGAAAATATTGACTGCAATTTCACCATCTCTGCGGCCGAAATCGTTATCTCATTGGCGATTTCATGTAATACCGGTGGAGGACTGTTCGACAATTGGCAAGTTAAGCAATTTTGTTGTGTATCAGAAGAGAGTAAAGCTACAGACCCTGCTTTATTTCGTGCAACTAATTGATAATCTTTATCGTTCCACAGGGGATTACGCAGTCGCACAACACATTTGATAAACTCAGGGGCGGTAACCTCTTTTGAAGCCAATAATGGATGATTTAATGATTCACTCGCGAATTGTTTCACATCGAGTAATGCACGCATGCCATGCACACTCAGTTGTTCTCCACCCTTTGCTTTGACCCATTCAAGGTCGAAATGAATCGGGTTATCATCACCAGAAAATGAGGCCCACTGTTTTGCATCCTCAAGGGTATAGCGTAAAGTCCTCATGACGCTTTCTCTAAAATCAGTGCCGCATTTGCCCCACCAAAACCAAAACTCAGGTTTAATGCACGCTTAACTTCACCAATGCGGTGTTCATTAGGGATATAATCGAGGTCACATTGCGGGTCCGAGTGGTGCAAATTCGCAGTTGCAGGCATCACACCATGCGCCATCGCTTGCAAGCAAATAATGGTTTCAAAGCTGCCAGCAGCGGCAATTAAATGTCCCGTATAGGATTTCGTACTGGATATTGGGACTTGGTAAGCTGCCGCACCTAATGCCTTTTTCAATGATTCTGTTTCATTTAAGTCATTAAGAGCCGTTGAGGTTCCATGGGCATTGATATAATCGAGAGATTCAGGAGCAGCTCCCGCTTGTTGTAAAGCCATTTCAATGGTTTTCACTCGGGCAACACAATCTTCTGCTGGTGATGTAAAATCAAAGGCATCAGAAAAATTCGCATACCCCGTAATCTCGCCCAAAATGGTGGCGCCACGAGAAATAGCGCTCTCACGCTCTTCTAAGCACAACACGGCCGCACCTTCAGAAAGGACAAAACCACTGCGATCTGCGCTAAATGGGCAACTGGCACGAGTCGGGTCTTCCGCTTCACGTGTTAAAGCACCAAGAACATCGATATTCCATACAGCACAATCTGTCCGCAAGGACTCCCCTGCACCTGCGAGCATCATATCGGCTCGTCCATGACGAATCGCTTCAAAAGCATCACCAATCGCAATAGTGCCTGTCGCACAAGCCGCGATGGTGGTATTTTGATATCCACGCAAATTCCAAAACTGGCTGCAAGCCGCCGTTGTCACATTTGGCATTGCATAAAAACAGTTGAAAGGCGAGGTCATCCCTGTCGCTTCAAATTCACTTACTGACATATAACTTTCATCAAGCCCTGCCCATCCCGTTCCCATAATGACACCGCACATCAGTGGGTCATAAAAATCAGTTAATGGCGTGCCTGCGAAGGCCATATCCATGGCTTCCCGCGCTGCCCCCAAGGCTAAACGCGTATGGCGTGGTAAACGACGACGAATAGCCGCGGGAACCCCTTTTAAGCTAGGTTCATTATCAATAAGCCCTAAAAAATGACTGTGGATATTTTGCGCGGTTTTATCAACGTAACGATAACCGAGCTTTTTATCCATAATTGCTTGCCAACATGCCGAAGCCGTATCACCCAGAGGAGTGACAGCCCCATAGCCTGTGACAACAACGCGTTTAAAGTGAGATTTTTGGTTCATAATGGGTTGTCCTCCTGTCGAGCGCTACCGCCACCTTGTGCTAGCCAAAGTTGTAGCGTTGCATAAAGATAATCGTATTGATTTTGCGCTAATGAGTTCTCAATAGTTAAAAGGTCATCTTGCGCATTAAGCAGTGTTTGATAATCCACAGCACCGGCTCTGTAACGGCTGTTGGTTAGTTTTAGTCGCTGCTGGCTAAGTGATAATGACTGTTGCAATTGCTGACGAATTTCATCTGCAGCAAAACGGGCTTCCATGGCATTATCGACTTCTGACAAGGCGGTATAAGCTGCACTACGAAATGCCACCGCAGCTTGTTGCACTTGTAAGTCGGATTGTTCAATGGTCAATTTCACTGTGTTCCACTGAATAAATGGCAAAGAAATCGAACCCCCAACAACCCGTGTCGGGTCACTAAACCATTGAGAAAACAGCTGGCTACCCGCATTAAGCGCACCTTGCAAAGACAGTGTCGGGTAGAAGCTCAATTTAGCAGCGTCAGAATCAGCAAGCGCGGAACGTAAACGTGACTCGGCGGCTTGAATATCCGGCCGCTGTGCTAATACGGCCAACGGTGTCGCGTTAAGAATTTCAATCCGTTGATTTCGATTAAGTGCGCTAAGCTCACGCACATGTTGCTCTGCAGGGCGGTTTAACAATAGTGCTAATGCATTACGGGAACTATCACGCTCTTTAATGAGTCGTCGCAATTCATTTTTTCGACTAATCACCGTTTGCTGTGATTGTAAGAAATCCAGCTGGCTAACTTTTCCTGCCAAATACCATGACTTAATTTGCTGCTGACTTTTTTCTGCAATCTTTTGGCTCGCTATCAGGTTATCAACCTGTTGATTTAACAGTGCAATATTCCAATATAATTGTGCTGTCGTATTAATAACCACTAACGCTGTTGCATGGTAATCCTGTTCGGTTGCTATTGCTTCCCACTCATTCTTTTCACGAATACGTGCCAGTTTTCCCCATAAATCGATTTCATAATTTAATGTTAGGTTTGAGCTATAGCTTTCTTGAGGGGAAGTGCCATGGCGAATAGATTTCGTATTACTTGCTGAGCCGCCAAGGGAGAAATCCGGGGTTATATTGGTATTTGCTAGCCCGGCAGTACTTCGCGCAAGCTTTAATTTAATTGCCGCGGTGGCTAAATCATTATTATTTTCTAATACCTGATTGATCAGTTGGGATAGCTGAGGATCTTTAAACTTATCCCACCAATTTCCAGCAACATTTCCCCCCTGCACTGACGTAATCACGTCATTCGCACCAGATTGGCGTATTTTATCATCCCACTTCTGAGGCAATGTGAGTTCAGGGCGTTGGTATTCGGTACGCGTAAAACTGCCGCAGCCATTAAGCAAAAATAAAGCAGAAATAATATAAAGTGATTTGATATTCATTCGCGTGCCAATGCCTCCGTTGGGTTGAGTTTGGCAGCCCGACGAGCAGGAAAATAACCAAAAACCAAACCAATTAAAGCAGAGAAACCACACGCTAATAAAACAGGGAACAGAGTAAACACCATCGTAAATTCAGTGGTGAAATAAGAGAAAATCCACCCCGTTAACCATGAACCAACAATACCAATTAAGCCGCCAAGCGAGCAAATCATCACAGCTTCTATCAGAAATTGGTTCATAATATCTTGAGGACGAGCACCAACAGAAAGGCGGATCCCGATTTCATGAGTTCGTTCCGTTACAGAAACCAACATGATATTCATCACCCCAACGCCGCCAACCAATAAGGAAATAGCGGCAATCGAAGTGATCAGTAATGACATAGAATCGGATGTTTTTTGTAATGCATTGGCGAGCTGGTCATCCGACTGAATAAAAAAGTCCTTTTTACCATGTTCGCGTAGTAACAAACGCTCAACCTGTAATTCAGCTTGCTGAGAGGTTAAGCTTTCAGGGAAGCGCAGTGAAATAAACTCAATAGGTTTGTCCCCGACCACACGTTGCTGTAACGATGAGTAAGGCACCCACCCCATAACAAAGCCGCTCGACATTTTGGGCCCCGGTTTACGGGCAATACCAATAATTCGCCATGGCGAATGGCCAATCTGCACAATTTGCCCTAACGGTTCTTCTTCTGGCTGAAAAAGTACTTCTCGGCTTCCTTCATCCAATACAATAACGGGCTCGCTGTCAGCCATATCGAGCGTACTGAATAAACTGCCATGTAAAAGCTGAAACCCTTGTGCCGCAAAATACTCTTCTGAAACACCATTAAGCATGATGGAGTTATCCAAGCCTTTATTAACGACCATCGTCATGCTACTCGCGACGGGAGAAACAGACTCAATCCATGGCAGTTGCTTTAGGCTTTTAACATCATTTAACGATAACGCACGCTCCATATCAGGCCGCTTTGCCCCCCACCCAGTACCGGGGCGAATTTCCAGTGTCGTGCTACCAAGCTTCCCGATTTCATCCATGATGGAGCGTCTTGCACCTTCCCCCACGGCCATTGATGACACCACAGAAGAAATACCAATGATAATTCCCAACATCGACAAAAATGCACGCATACGATGACCGAGTAAGGCCCGCCATGCCATACGAATGGACTCAATAATATTGCGCCACACCGATGCACGGCCATTATCTTCAACAGCAGGAAGCTGGTGCCGTTGTTTTGTGTCTGTCTGTGCTTGGTTCTGCTTATCAGAAACAATTTTTCCATCACTAATTTCAATAATTCGCTGAGTTTGCTGAGCGATATTTTGGTCGTGGGTCACAATCACAACAGTGTGCCCATCGAGATGAAGCTGATGTAAAATATCCATCAATGCATGGCCACTGGCGCTATCTAATGCCCCTGTAGGTTCATCTGCAAGAATTATTTGTGCACCATTGACCAAGGCGCGACAAACACTAACACGCTGCTGTTGCCCACCAGATAGCTGATAAGGTTTGTGATCCAAGCGTGTTTGTAACCCTAACTTTTCTGCTAATAAAGCAACTCGTGCGCTCCGCTCATCTTCTGGCATTGCCGTATACAAAGCAGGGATAGCAATATTTTCCTCTGCAGTCAGGTAGGGCATCAGGTGATAACGTTGAAAAATAAATCCAAGATATTGGCTACGTAATTCCGCCAGTTGGTCACTGTTCACCTCATGAACCGCAATCCCATTGATAAACACTTCTCCTTGAGAAGGCTTATCTAAACAACCAATGATATTCATCAGAGTCGATTTACCTGAACCTGATGCGCCAATGATAGCGACCATTTCCCCTTGGTTAATTGATAGCGAAATATCATTCAAAACAGGAATAGTTTGCGTACCTGCTGAAAACTCACGGTAAACATGATGAAGTTCAATCAGAGGGCGGGTAAAAGATACATTTCGTGTCGTCGCCATCATTAACTCGCCACATTATCTGATTGAATAACAACGTGTTCACCCTCGCTAATCCCCTCAAGTACTTCGACGAAATGGCGATCATTAATCCCCACTTTGATAGTGCGAATTTCCGGTTTTTCATTGTTGATCACGGTCACTTCATATTGGTTTGCACCTACCGCTCGCCCCAGTGCACTAACGGGGAGTCGTAACGCATCTTTCGCTTGTGCAACACGAATAAATACTTGCGCTGTCATTGATGTCTTTAATGCACGATCGGCGTTATCAACCTCAAATGTTCCGTTGTAATAAATTGCACTGTTCTGTTGCCCCCCAGAATTATTGTTATTTTCATCAAGCGCTTCGGGAGGAATGGGTTGAACATACCCCATGGTACTTTCGTAGTGCGTTTCAGGGTCCGCAATCACATAGAATGTGAGGGGTTGGCCTGGGCGAATTTTTGAATATCCGCTTCCGAAATTCGTGTCTGAACCTGCATTTTATCTAGGTTCGCCAGCACTAAAATGGTCGGTGCTGTCTGTGAAGAAACGATGGTTTGCCCTTCGTTCGCCACAATACCTAGTACTTCGCCACTAATCGGCGCGATGATCCGTGTAAAATTGAGGTTAGCTTGTGCAGTTTGCACGTCCATTTCTGATTGCGTGATTAACGCCTCATTGACATTAACCTGCTGTAATTGCGCCTCATATTGGGCTTGTGCTTGTTCATATTCACTGCGAATACCAGAGCCATCTCTCTGCATCACCACTTGGCGCCGATAGGCTTTGATATACTGTATTAATGTCGCTTCTGCAGCCCGTTTTTGCGCCTGAGCACTGGATAACCGAGCGGTTGCATTTTTGAGCTCAGACTGCTGGATAGTTGGGTCGATTTCTGCCAACAATTCCCCTTTAACTACTTTGTCGCCTTGTTTTACATACAGTTTTTTGATTTGCCCGTTAACCTGAGCCCCTACGTTAACTTGCATTGAGGGCTTTAATGTCCCCGTGACCATGACAACTTTTTCAATATCGCCACGTTCCACCGATAAAATTGCGTTTTCATGCAACGCTGGCGCGGGTGATTGCCAAACAAAACGGCCGATCACCACGATCAGCACAAGTAGTGCTACCAACCCACCTAAAATGCGTAATCGTTGAGTCGTTAAACCCAATTTTGGTGCTACGTGGCGAGAGGTCATGAGGGAGTTCCTTCCATTGCCGCTAACAAAGAAGGTTCAGGTTGAGGCGTGCTTACTGTCACACAAGAGGCTTTATTAGGGCTGTTCTCAAGACTTAATTTCCCATCAACTATTCGGTAAAGTGCATCGAAATTAGCCGCCAGCTCTTCACTGTGAGTGACAACAATCAATGTCTTACCTGTTTTCTGACAATGTGACTGAATGGTCGCCATGACTATTTTCGCCGTTTCTTCATCCAAATTGGCGGTGGGCTCATCCAATAACAAAATAGGACGGGCACTGTATAAAGAACGAGCCAATAACAAACGTTGACGTTGCCCAAGTGACAGCGCCGCATGGCTTTCTCTTATTAACGCATTAACCCCACCAGGTAATTGATTAATCACTGCACTGAGAGCCAGTTTATCAAGCAACACTTCGACTCTTTTTTTATCTTTTTCGCGGAAGTTAGGGTCAAATAGCGTGATGTTATCTAAGACGGTCGCATTAAATAAAATATCTTCTTGGCTTTGCAAGCAAACCAATTGCGTAAGCTGCTGCACACTAACGGCCTCACCGTTGGACTCGCATACTCCTTGCTGTGGACTGAATAAACCCGCGATTGTCCGTAATAATGTGCTTTTTCCTGCTCCTGACTCCCCAACAATGGCAACCTGCGTGCCTGAAGGTAAGTCTAATGACACATTATTTAAAATCGGTTTCGCAGGGTCATAACTGAAATGAATCCCATTGAAAGATAAGTGAGGGGCTTTTCCTAGCACTGCGGCTTGTTTTTCGTGGAATGGCGCGGTGTCCTGCTCACTTTTCTTAGGGAATAAAGAATGGGCACGTGTATCAATAATATGCAGTTGCGACTTATGGATAATCGCATAAAAAATACGCGTCACATAATTGGTGAAAATTTGACGCAAGAAACTATAAGCAAAGAAATCCCCCAAAGAAATTAACTCATTGGCCACCATGGGTAAAACCACTAACATAAAAATGACCATCTCCAAACTACCGGTTAATTGATAGATGCCATCTTTAATTTGTTGATACACATTTCTGCGTTGCATACAGGTAAACAATTCACGGCTTAACCATGCAAATTGCGCCTTACGCTGATTTTCTATCCCTGCTGTTTTTATAGTCAGAATGCCCTGCAGCGTCTCCATAAAAAAGTCATTTAATTCTGCTGATTTTAACTGTAACTGTTGGGTATACCACCGATCACGAATTATCGCCCATACACTAATTAAGCCCATCACGGTAACACCCGCAGCTGAAATAACTGCTAATACGGGCGCAATCCAAAACATGGTACCTAATGCTATCGCACAAATAACCCAATCCGTTCGTAGCCCGTTATCCAGCTCGATTTTTTCGGTTAATGCCCCCTGCCAAGCAACAAAACGGCTAAACACATCCCCGGGGGCGCGTTTTTCAAAAAAGCGCAATGGATTACTCAATAAACGGGAAAAACCCACCCCGCTTTTAATCAACACAAAGTGTTTTACGAAACGCTCGCTTAGTATTCTCACGCCGAGTGCTAACAGTGTTGCAACCACAAAGGCAACAATGAACCAGCCGTAAGGGAAAATGGCATTTTTAGCGTCGGAAAAAGCTTGGTTGATCGCATTGCTAACCATTGCTGGCATTAAAAATAGCGTTAAAGAAACCAAAAAAGCGAATATCATCAACCAATAAACACCACGAATTTCTGAGGTTTCTTTCAGGCTCATTGCATGAGGGGCTTTTTTCCCTGTAGTCCCATCATTTCTGTCTTCTGGTGCGAGTGACTCAATTTTTTCCAGCGCAGTATCTGGTTCTAAAATTAATGCGTAACCGCTGATTTCCGCTTTTAATGCAGAGAAAGGTAACCACTGCTGCCCAATTGCAGGGTTCATCACGCACACGTTATTTCCTTTGCGATAAGCAAGCAGTACAAAATGGCTTGCTCCGTAATGTAAAATAGCGGGAAGTGGTAAGCTATTGAGCTCTTGGTGCTCAAATAGCACTGGTGTCGTCGCAACACCGTAATTAGCTAAAATGGACGAAAGGTCAATCAAAGAAGTTCCATGATCCGATGCTGGATACACCTCTCGCAGCGTTTCAAGAGAAACATTGAGACCTTGAGTTTGTGCTAACATCGCAATACATGCTAAGCCACATTCATTGGTTTCTTCTTGAGAAACAAAATTTGGAATAATATTTTTCATTATTATTTAATGGCTAATAAAATAAAGTGAATGGCTATGCCATAAAAGCCAATCATTGGGATAATGACGAACCGCATTTTCAATGATGGCGGGCATTTGAGTTGCAACATCTTTTGCTGCAACAGGCGGATAAACCTTGATTTTTAAACCGTTTTGGTAGTACAGATGATAAAAAACTACCTGTGCCGAAATCGCACTGGATAAACGCACTACACCATTGTGCAGCTTTGCTGCACGGTTAAATAAATGGCACGATAATTTGCTCGACGCCCCTTCTTCTGTTTGAACCGTGTAATCAGGGGTGATATCAGGAAAAATAATTATATTCTTTTGCCCTGTCGCCGCTTCTGTCATCGCAGTCATTAACTGGCTAGCTAATACTTTATTCCCTTGATGAATAGAACAATACGATAAATTCACCTGCCCTAACTCACGTGCCGAGGCGTTATACTTCTGCTGTTCTGCACTCGACGAAACCACCACCGTCGCATTGCCTGGAGTCACCCCCGCGCCAACCATGGTAGCTAAAACATCAGAAACCATATGCAATGGAGCAAGTACAACGGGGTTATTTTGTTGGTGCAAAGGCGCAACGACGCTATCAAGTTCAAGGGTACAAACTCGAACTTGCGCCATGATTTTTTGGTTTTGTCCCCATGTGGCTGCCTCTTCCAAAATGAAGCGTCGAACAGCTATCCAGCTCATATCAATATGCCCTTTCGTTTCCATTAAACTACGAAAGTTTTCCGTGGCGACTTTATTCCGATTACGATATTGACGACCTAATAAGCCGACGCGACATAATAAATTGGAGACAAATAATACCGATGTGATATAGCCTCGGCGCAATAACAACCGTAAAAAGGCAAGTCCACTATGATTAAGTTTTTGATATCCTTTTTTAAACGGCATCAAACAGTTTTTCGCTGTAAATACCGTCCAGACAATGCAAAACCGGATCACCGTAACTCCTTATTGCTTTTGTCTAATAACTCAAGCATATAAGCAGTAAAGTCTGCAAAATCACGGTCTTGATAGACGACATAGCGTTTATTGATAATAAATGCAGGTGTTCCAGTAATTTGATAAAACTTGCTAATTTCAAGCATGTTTTTCAGACGTTCTTGAACCGCTTGGCTTTCACTGGTTTTTAGGTATTGGGTTGAATCAACATTGTGCTGTTTTAACCATTGGTTTAAGACATCTTTGTTAGCTAAATCAAGCTTATCATTGATAACGGCAGTATAAAGATCTTGACGGTATTGAGATTCCACTCCCATCTCTTCCAATGTCGCAAAAATAGGCGCATAAGCAGCAAGCCCCATATTATTATCCATGGCTAAATGCACGACTTTAAAGTTGACGTTCTCAGGGAGTGTTTTTTCGAATTGACTGACATTATCATGATTTACGGCACAATAATGGCAACCATAAGAAAGGACTTCTATGATGCTGTTATTTTCTTTTATTGGACTCAATAAAACTTGTTCACTATTAAATTCAATAAAAGAAGAGCTTTGTGCATCATCATTTGAGAAAGTGTTAAAAACAAAAATATGATAGAACAAAACCGTCATGAGCGAAGAAGCGATAATAACAAATAGAGTATAAAGTGTAATAGTTATTGGTTTAAAACGAGTATTCATAACAGTTAATTCCATTCCGGTACGAAAAATACATGGGGATAGCTCCCCATGTATCAATTAATAAAAATCAAATTTAATACTATGGAGCTGTTACATCACAGTTTGATGCACCAACAGCTTTTGCTTTGTATGTTTTATTACCGTGCTTATCAGTACAAGTGGTCACTAATTGGCAAGATTTAACACCACCAACAGTGATGCTCTCGTAAGAATTAGTACAAACTTGTTTTGTTCCACCAACTACAGCAGCAGCTTCGATAGCATTTAACTTTTTCATGTTATTTCCTTTAATATAGATTTTAATTAATAAAACGCCCTATTTATTGATAATTAACACCAATAAATCCTTTAGATTTTTAATTAACACACGAATTACCGCATGGATAACTAAAAATTCAATCCTTCTAATTTCTCATTATTATCAAATAAAAAAATCGCTTTTTCTTTGACGCTTTTTGTTTTCTCTTTCTCACCTAATTCATTTAAAACAAGGATCCAAGAAAAATAAACATTAAGATCTGGGCAAGAACGCGAATAGTTTTCTGCCCAAGATGAAAATAAATTCAAATAATAAGGGTTTTGTGTCTCGTTATAGCGTAATAAATACCCCATATTGAGATCTAATTTGTAACGGTCATCGATTAAATAGTATTTCCATTCACTATAATCAGGCTCATTCATTGAAAGAAGATACTGCTGTCCTGTTTTTTCTATATATGTTAAATATTGCTGTGTTTGCAAAGTAAAATACAATAACCCCATGGATAACAAACCACCTAACGCAATAATTGTTTTCGAAAAATACCCTACAAACTTATTCAATGAATATTTTTTAGTTGGAACATCGGCACAACGTATTAACAATATCAATACCACACCATGAGGTATGGATAGCCACAATGGAAACTCTGTCATCATATGAAAAACAATTGGTAACGCAATAACTAAAAAAACATAATTGTTATTTTTATTTTTTAATGAAGAATAAAGTAGATGCACACCACCAATAATAACTAACAATATTGCCGCAATACCAACTAACCCACCTTCAACCATCCAACGCAATATCTCATTGTGTGGATGTGAAATAACCTTTTCACTGGTTCCTAGCAAACCACCACCAAAACGCTCTAAAAATACAGATTCAAAACTACCAACCCCAGAGCCAAATAAAATATTTTCGCTAAATAAATATAAACTATGTTGCCATAGCACCCATCTAATATGTGATGTTTGTAATTTACTTTCAGAAAAGTCAGAAATATTAAAACTAACTTTTATTCCATAGCCAATAATAAGACCGATAACAATCGCTATTAAAGAGTAAACAATATATTGACGATGATACTTTGCGAAAAAATAAAAAACAATAACAATTAATAATAAATTTAAATATCCAGTTAATGATTGGGACAATGGCAATACCATGCTCATTAAAATGAGACTCACAATGATAATGGCAAACGCATACCGTGTGACAGTTCTCATTAAAATAAACATGCCTATTGCACTGGCAATACCAACACAAATAAAACTAGAAAGAACATTAACTTGTTGGAATACACCATATGGCCTATCCCCTGATATCGGAAAAAAATTAAAAACCTGTGCTATTGAATATAGACTCTCAATAATAGCAGCAAATAATACACTGCAAACAATTATTTTCAATACAGTTTCTGAAATATTTATTTGCAATAAAGCTTGATAAAAAAACAACGCCCCCAATAACCAATACGCAGTCAAGTACGCATTAAGCTGGTAATTTTCTGGCGAAAAAAAACACAAGCCTAATAATAAGACTAACCCAATCGTAATATAATTACTCGACTTAGAATAGTATAAGGTTAAATTTTTAATTTGTGTAATACTAATCATCACAATAAAAAAAGCAATAAAAAAACCACTAATTATATTGAATGGCAATGACAAACCTGTTCCGCCCATATTCGGCAGATAAATATGCGATATAATGCCAAAAAATATAATGACAAAACCTAAAAGAACCCATGGATAACTTTCTTTTTTATTATCTTTAATTTTGATTGCAAACATCATGTTTCATTCGTTATTGATAATTTAATGTATAGTATGCAGTACTATAAAAATTCCCATAGGTAATCGTTTCGTTAATTCTCGCTTCTGGCTCAGCTTCGACATAAGCCTTGAATTGAATTTCCGTATCATTTTTTGCCAAATTTTGCGCTAATGATGGCGTATTCAATTCTATGGGTGTTTCATTTAAGTTTAATAACCCAATACCGATTCCGCTTGCCTCACTTTGGTCACTAATCGCAAGATGGTCAGGAAGATTTTTATTTTCAATTCCATTAAAAGTCACTGTCACCGATTTAAATATGGTCGTATTACAATTCGTTAAATGGATTGAGAAAATTAAAGGTTTCGACTTACCTTCTTTATAAAGGTCTTTAACCGAAATTTGTTGAAAATCAACAGGGACCTTCTCACTTCCCGGCGCTATCTGACATGGCGTAGCAACAACCATGCCTCTGAATGAATAGCTTCCCATATTACTCGGGATCACACTTGCACTCACCGACCCTGAGATTAGTAAATATAAGCCAATCGACAATAAATATTTATTACGCTTTATCTGATTATTATTTCGCATGATCGGCCTCATTGGAATTCAGCAAGAATTGTCCCGGTACTTGTAAATTCACCTTCTTCCACGCTGCTACCAGGCGCAGCTATTGGCGCAGCCGTTAAGTTCCAAGTGCCTTGGTTATTGATAAAATTAGGCACTTGATAAGCTTGGTTCGGTCTTACCAAGGTTCCGGTCAAATTATCAGTCACCACAATGCCAAGATTTGTGCGTTTCACACCGTTCTTTAACGTACCGAAATAATCAGGGTTAAAATCCGCGCTGCCTGACGCTCCTGGCAACAATGACAGCTTAATATTTAAATCACCTGTCGTAAAACTGCCACCGGTACATTTAACTGGGATCTTAAAGGGCTGAGCATAATTAGTGCCATTTAACTGTTCACTCGTGTTTGCCACATCAAGAAAATTAATATCTATTGGGTTGCCTTCATTAATCGTACACTCATCAGCAACCGTGATAATTCCTGCCCCTAAAACGACTCGAGTTGATGGAATTGGCGCATAAGCTGTACTGCCATTCGCTGGACTGCCTTTTTTAGCAAAAACCTGCACCAGTTCCGCTTGGTTGATGGTAATGCCATTAATAATCGGTTTTTTCAGTCTAAACGTGATTGTTCCACTCGACCCTGTCCGTAGCTCGACACCATAATCACGGCTATTAACACTCGGTGGTCTACACTCTATTGGGTCAGAACCCCCATTCCACATATCCTTCACTGGAACAGTGACTTTCTGACCAACCCTTCCCCCTATTTGAATTTCAACTTTTACATCAAAATATTCATTAAGGTTCAGGTACCCCGGGTTTTGCATTGATGTAGGAATAGTTGACATTAAATCAAATGTCATTCCTGAATCAGGACCGGTATTCCCAACCCCTCCTGGATTCATGTAGCTTTGGCAGTAAATATCAAAGTAAGGCCAGTTACCCACATCAAAATTGAATACCGTTTCTGCATCCTTCTCATTAACGAGTAATTGATTATTCATTCTCGCTTCGAATGTATAAGTTCCCCCGTCCGGTATAGCGGAACCGTGAGGATAACCTAAAGCAGATAACGGCAAGACCCCTATTGTGAGTAAACCAGCCACAATAGTCATATCTTTTAGTTTTTTGTTGTTGGATACAAACATGGTTATAAATACTCCAGTTTTAGCCTAACTAATCCGCTAAAGGTTCCCGCCGAAACAGACCGTGCTGTAGATTCCAATGATGCATTAAGTGTGATGTTATTATCGCCAGGTTTGATCACCCATGAACTTGTTGGCTGGTTGACCATTAGGTTTTGATTTTCTTTACTGGAAATACGCAACCCGGCACCTCGAATATCACCTGTCACTCGCACCAGATCAGGGTTAAAAAAATCCGTATCTCCCGCAATGCTCAATGAAACAGCGCTTTCTCCCGTCAAGTAATAACGCTGCGCATTTTGAGTTGCTTCTCCGGCAGAATTCACAAATGACTTGGATGCTCCGCGTTGGCAATCTTTGAGGCGAATATTAAATGCAACAGGAGTACTTCTATCGCCAATGCGATGAAACTCTCTGGCATTGATTTCACCTAAATCGACATACTGCTCTTGTGTTTCTAATTCAAGAACACAAGGCGATGCATAGACGCTCCCTGTAAAATGCACAGTACTATGTACGTCTAGCAATGTTTGGCGGGACAGCTTTTCATCCGCAATTTCTGCAACTGCGGAAAAACTTCCTAGCCCCAATAACACGATCCCTAAGCACCTAATGTTCATATCAATACTCCTAGCGAATCTGTTGCTCTGGTGGTAACGCTTTACACGTATTTCCGCTACAACTGTATTTAAGTTCTGGATGACCACCATAATCATTCACATACATCATGGTGAAACTCTCGCCTGAACTATTGACCTTAATATCGAGATGCGATTTAGGTGCAATCATCACCCCTGGAAAATCAGTTAGTTTTTTTCCACCTTCTGCCACCGGTTTATTATTAAGGCTAATAATGGTCACAAAATAAGGGGTTGGGTTTTCAGCACGCCAATTATTTCCCTGTTTATAAAATATGACTTGGTCTTGCCAAACTGCACTTTTAGACTCAGGAATAATGGCTGTCGGCCGATAAAATAATTTAATGCGCGATTGCATCGCTAACTGTAAAACATTCGGTTTATCGGGTTTTGGCGGAACTTCGCGCACATTTAAATAAAACAGGCTTTCTCGGTCTTGGGGTAACTTATCTATCTCGGCTGTTTTTGAAACACGGGCAACCCCTTTTTGCCCACCATTAATGCGCTGTAATGGTGGCAATACAACTAATGGCGATGTGATTTTTTTCCCATTGGCATCTTCAACCCATGACTGAGCAAGAAAAGGAATACTTGAGCTGGTGTTTGATAAATTAGCACTCGCAGAATTTTCATCGCCTGTAATAATCAGTCGTGTTCTATCCAGTGAAATACCCGCATATGATTGCCCTACGCCAACCATCATAACTAGCAAACCACCTACCCATTTATTTATACGAATCGCCATTTTCTCTACCTTATAGAATACTTTTTCAAACTGTCATTACATTATTGGCAAGGCAGCAAAACTGACATACCCGAATTAATTTTTTCAGGCAGTTGAATTTTACATTGCGCTTTTCCGCCCCAAGATACCGTTAATGTTTCTTTAGGATTTACTGCCATCAAATACGCCAATCCATTTTCCATCAGCATGGCAATGTTAATGCCATCAGCGTTTGTCACATCAGCACCAAATGGAGGTACCGTATCGTTATAACGAATAGTGGCGATGAGCTTTTCACCTTCTGCAACATCAAAGCGTTGATAACCGATTGCGCCTTCTGTTAATGTCGATGTTGCTATCGCCTTATTGGTATCAACGTTATTTTTTAACTTATCGACATCAATACGCGTGTCGAAGCTGTAATAGCTGACAATATCAGGCACAACAGAAATACCGGCCCAGTTAGTTCGTGTTTTTTCATGGTTAAACGGCACGCCACCAACACCGTTGGTGTCGACCATAATTCTTGCTGTATCCGTTGTACCGGTACTGTTATGTAATGCAGCTCCATGCTTGGTAGCAGTGAAACCACCGCGCAATGTCCCGTTGATCGATGCCGTTTGTCTTTCTTGATAGCTGACATTAGTATTAACTTCAGCAAGTTGCGTCCGTTTTTGATAATATCCATCAAACCGTACGCGATCATCGCTGCTTCGACCAGCTCTAACTCGCCATAAGTTATTCATATCCCTATTGTCACTGTAAGACAGCATGTGGCTGGTCTTACTGCCACTATTTTGCAAGTCATATCCCGCCCAACGGCTATCACCAACAGGCACTGAAACCGAAAGTGAAATGCTATCGTCACGTCGACCCCGATAGTCAGAACGGTAGGCTGCAATATTGGTTGAAACACCATTGATGCCCATTAAACGAAATGTCCGACCCACAGATAAGCCATATCTATCTTGAGATGTCTGGTCCCAAAAGGTCTGATGGGTATACGTTAAGAATACTGTTGTTCTCCAATCAGGATCATCAGCCCAAAAAGTTTTATTCCCTGTTACGGTATACATCTCTTTTTGGCGGCCAATACCCAGATATTTGTTTTCACGCTCATCTAAATATTGCGACAGTGTTCTAAACTTATCCTGCGAGAAGCGGTAACCCGCAAAAGTAATCGTGCTGTTAAGTTCATCAAATGACTTTGAATAACTCAGGCGATAAGAAGAACCCGTTTGCGTGTTATCACCTGGCATTCGGCTAATGGATTGTGTGACATCCGCAGAAAGTGCCCCAAATACAGATAAATCACGGCCTAATCCAGCAGATATAGCGGTATAATCCCTACCCGCAAAAAGTAGACCACCAATGAGTGACCAGTTATTGCTCAGACCCCAAGAGAAATCTCCCGTGGCAAACATTGGCCCCTCAGGCTTATGATTAAATCGTGATGGTTTACCGACCGAAGCGTTATAACGCACATAGCCCGGACGCGTTAAATAAGGGATATTTGCCGTATCAACTTGAAAAGTCGATACCTCACCGTCATCACCTTCAACTTTGACATCTAGGGTTCCACGAATTGAACTTTGCAAATCCTGAATACTGAATGGCCCCGCAGGTACCGTCGTTTCATAAACGACACGCCCAGCTTGGGTTACAACAATTTTTGAATTGCTTTTCGCAATACCATTAATCTGTGGTGCGTATCCTCGCAAATTTGGCGGTAACATACGCTCATCACTGGCAAGGTTAAAGCCAGTGAAACGAATCGTGTCAAAAACTTGAGAATTTAAATAAATTTCACCCAGTGTCAGCTTAGCCGCCATGTGGATCAGAGGGCGATATGCATAAAACTGGTTCCAATCAAATTTTCTATCGCCACGCTCGTTATAATTAGCTTGATAATCAGCTCTAAAGCGCCACGCTCCTAAGTTAAACCCGGTTTGGCCATATGCTGACAATGAATGCTTATTCGTATGTGTCGTCAAAGAACGTGAAATTGACCCTGTCAGGTTATAATCAAATATAAGGCCTGAAACCCCTGAATCCCAACGCTCAGGCGGCACCCAACTAGGATCGGAATATTTCATCCATGCTTGTGGAATAGTGATATCCAGTTTGCCTTCATGATTATTAATTTTAACACCTGAAATAGGTAAAATATTTGAACATTCAGGAGATATGGCTTGGATTTTTTTTAACGCATCTTCTTTGAGCGCTAACATTTCAATTTGCTTAGGGGTAAAACAGACTAATGATTTTTCACTATCTTGAGGATCGGTAATATAAGTGACCTTCTGCTGCGACAATGATTGTCCATTAATATAGACATCCAATAAATAAGTTCCTGGAAATACGAAGTTATCTTTAGAGAATCGAGTTAAATCAATATTGTTACGATCACCAACATCTAATACGTCAACATTAAACTCAACAAGATCATTTGCAGACATATTTGGTGAATAGCAAAGTACTGCAATATATATTGCAAATAGTTTTTTTATATTATTTATATTTCCATTTAAAATAATCATTTTAGTTACTCAGTATTCACTCATTAGGCTAGAGATTTAGCTCAATTCTCTTTTATATGTAATTATTATTAGTTTTAGAAATAATCCATTCTAAATCGTAGAACTCCTGCGAAATCACCTGCCTTAATATGCTTTTGATAAGCAACTAAAATTGCAGTAAAATCTAATCTATTACGCCCTTCTAATAATGTGTAATCCGGCATTTTTCTATTAAGTTTAAGTATTTCACCGTGAGAGTCCCTAAATTGAATTCCAAACCCTTCTGAATCACCACTCACTTGTAAAAGTTGATCATCATTAACAGAGGTTCCCATCATGGTTATTTGCGCGCGCGATGCACTACCTTTGTCATTAGAAGGCAACGTACATCCAACAAGTTTTATAGCAAAATTCTTACTCACCAACATATTGACTTCAGGCGTGATTTCTCGGGCACTGATTTCCCCAAAATTAACCCAAAGCTCTCGGCTTTCAGGATCAATCGTGCATGAGGCTTCTATTAATTCGCCTTGCATTACAATATCACCAGGGGTGTTATTGCCGGTCATTCCCCAACTTAATAGAGGCCATAACAAACTAGAGCCTAGTGCTATTTTTGCAACCCGAATTATCATGGACAATACCATTTAGTTATTGGTAGATTTTATTAATGCGGAGTATTAAATACTCCGCATATTGATATAAAACCAATTACAAATTATTGGTAATCAATTTTGAAATTGATAGTTGAATCAAAGCTACCTGGAGTCACTGCATTAGATGCATTATCAGATTTTAAATAAGCAACGAATGGAATAGCAGTTTTACCTTCAGTTAAGTTAACTGCAGTAGAAGCTTGTCCCCAAACAACATCTTTATTTCCATTGTCTCTTAAACCAATACCAGCACCACTTGCAGTACCTGAAGTGAATGCCGCTAATGTATTATCATTAGGGTTAATAGTTGATGGTGTGTAAGTTACAGTTGCAGTTTGTGCAACAGTAGTATCACAACCTTGCAGAACGATATCTTTCTTGATATTACCTGCACGCTCACCATTTTTTAAATTAGAAACAGGGATCTGATAAAAGTTTACTTTTACAGGACTTGATTCTTCACTTAAACCACAAGCAGAATTCACTAATTCACCTGAAAATTCGATAGTACCGTTAGTAGGTGTACCTGTATAAGCTGCCATTGCTGCGAACGAAGCAAAGCCTGATGCAAATACAGCACCCATTACAAATTTATTCAATTTCATGATTATTTAATCCTGTATAATACTTGTATAATGTATGTTTCGCCATAAGAGTTGTTAATAACAACTTTAGATAAAAGTAATCATTATTTTAATTAAATTAATGATTACTTTTAATAAAGTTATCATATGAATAGGCTAAATTTATTATATTTACTAATTACACTTCACCAAAAAGATTTGATTTTTTATTGGCCGAATTAACGCCACATTTTTTTAGTGTCTTTATCTAAGATAGCAAAATAATTATTTTCATTTTTTATGGTATACTGTAATCTTTCATTATCGTATCTATCTATTACATGATTAAAAAGGTCTCTCCATGACTTATTGAATATCACTAAAATTGTATCCATCATTTCAAATGTCAGCTTTGTTTTTCCCGTTTCATATCGGGATATCTGCTGTTGGCTAATATTCAACTTTTTTGCCAAATCTTCTCCTGTTAAGTTTTGCTCTTTTCTAATTCCTCTCAAATACTGCCCTATTTCTTTATTTATCTCATTAGAAAAATAAGTCATTTAATTTAACCTTTATATTAAAAATTAATTATAGGCACCATCTGAACCATAGATACCGTCCTAAAATTTTTGATGATTATATGTCTGATTATTTATTTTGTATAATCGATAGGGCAAATTGATTACCATTAAAATCATTTATCGCTCTATTAACATAGGATAAATGTAACAGAAAATAACCACACTGAAATTTATAATATAAATAACAGCATGTTATAGACATAAAACTTCAGCCAATCACCTTTCAAATTACATTTTGATACATTTGAAAATATTAAAACATATCTTTTACTAATCAGATGTATTTTATGGTTAAATTTCAACCATAAAATACAACTTAAAAAAGTAGTATTACTCGAATTTTGAGTTTGTAAATTATTAAATATTTTTTTTAAGATTTATCTTAACTTCATTATTTACAAACACCAACAAATTAATTATAAATAATTGTAAAGTTTATCAACGAAATTATATCTCACAAAAATCATCACCCACATATAATAAATCCCGATACTACCCAAAAATAAGGATATTAATTACTCAAATAACGAGTATTTAAAAATTATATATCAATGTATAACTTTAAGCTTTAAAGAAATTCTAATGAAAACTTCTTTTAAATATTTTTATCTATAGAAAGGTGAGAGCCCTGCTAGCCACACTAAGTTTAAGATCAATTCAAAGAGTGACGATTTAACGGTTATCGTAAGAAGGGGTTGAGTAAGGTGGTAAAGTATTATCATAAAACGAAGCATAGATTTGCTTTACACTATATTGTAATGCACACCAAATGCCTAATCCTAGCAAACCGCAGTATTAGGCATTTTATAATACCAAGTAAGAATACAATTTAAGCACGCCAACCTTTATGAAGGTTTTATTCGTTGTGATTGCTGGTTCCACATGCGATACGCAAATGCACTCCCAACGGCGGCTAAATAGATAAATGGCTCAGGTGTTAAGGTTTTTAATGACAGCATGTAGTGGCAAAATGCGAGTAAAATCGTTGGGTAAAGCAGCATATGAATTCTTTTCCACCATACGCCCAAATAAAGGCGTATACGGTTGAATGAACTGACCGCCATCAACAATAAACACAACCAAGCTACCGCGCCAATCACTAAATAGAGTCGCGAAAAAATCTCTTCGAAAAATAGCGCTAAATTATTTACACCAATTTCCAGTAATAGATAGCTACTTAAATGCAGCACAGCCCAGAAAAAACACCATAATCCCAGTAATTTTCGCGTTTGAAACAATGCCGTAAATCGCAATAATTTTGCAACCAGAGGGATCAATACAATAACGACGAGCAAACGTAAAGCCGCTATTCCTGTAAAATGTTGGATATCTTTGGCGGGGTCAGCTCCAAGCTGTTGGGTATCGACTAAAAAAATCAGCCATACCAAAGGGAGCAAAGCAAGAAGATGAAAGCTCCCTTTGGTTAATCCAACAATAAACTTATTGTCTTGGGGCATCAATAATCTCTCCGCAAGTTCATTCCTTGATACAAGCTTGCCACTTGTTCACCATATCCATTAAACAACAATGTTGGTTGGCGAGTCACTTGGCCTAAGCCTCCTGCACCAATAAAACGCTCGGTGGCTTGTGACCAACGAGGATGGCTTACATCTGGATTCACATTGGCAAAAAAGCCATATTCGCTCGGTGCTGATAGGTTCCATGTAGTCTCAGGCATGTGCTCAGTAAGGCGAATTTTGACGATAGATTTAATTCCTTTAAAGCCATATTTCCATGGTACGACCAACCGGATCGGTGCTCCGTTCTGGTTGGGTAATGTTTTGCCATAAACGCCAGTCGCCAGCAAAGTCAGTGGGTTCATGGCTTCATCTAAGCGTAGCCCTTCAACATAGGGGTACGATAAGCCACCACCAATATAACGACTTTTTTGTCCTGGCATTTGTTCTGGAGCATAGCGTGTTTCAAAAGCCACATATTTGGCTTTGCTAGTGGGTTCGACTAAAGCCAATAATTTCGCTAAAGGAAAACCAACCCATGGGATGACCATCGACCAAGCTTCAACACAACGCATACGATAAATGCGCTCCTCTAAGGGAAACTTAGTGTTTATATCATCTAGATTAAGGGTCAGGGGACGATTTACTTCTCCATCAATCGTTACCGTCCACTCATCCGTCACTAAAGTATGAGCATTCTCGGCAGGATCGGATTTACCCAACCCAAATTCATAAAAATTATTATAACCAATCACTTTATCTTCAGGTGTGAGGGTTAATGATGGCTGAAACTCTTCAGGTTGAATAAATGTCAGCGGTTTTCTTGGCGTCATCGGAGGTGCTGGTGTATCGTCACTGAACCAAGAAAACAGCCCCGCATTGGCCGTCGCCGCAACGGTTAAACCAGCGGCTCCAATGCCTAATGCCTTAAGTAACTGACGACGTTTCATAAAAAAGAGGGATTCATCCGTGATTTGAGATGCGGGAATTTTAGGTAACTTTTTCATCATGCGCTCCATAGCAAAAGGGAAATGAGATCAGTTATACCGAAAGCGCAGTAAAAATGGCTGACAGTAAGATGACAAATTTGTCATCTTACTTAATTGTAGGAAATTTCAGTGTAATAGTACTGGTTCCTGTATGATGTTCAAAACTCACTGACCCGCCATGTAATTCCACTATCGCTTTCACAATCGCCAGCCCTAGCCCTGTCCCTTCTGTGGTTCGAGCATTATCCCCACGCCAAAAACGGGTGAAAATTTCATCACTGTTTTGTAGAAGTTCTCCTTGATTAGTGATTTTAATTTCCCGTTGTTGCGGAAGCGTATTAATTTGGGTAACGACACGGGTGCCCGGGTAAGAATATTTAATCGCATTGGAGACAATATTCACTAAAACTCGGCTGAGTAATACAAGGTCAGCATCAAGCGTCAGGGATGAAGGCTCGCTATACAGTTCAATCTGTTTTTCTTCTGCATAGGCAGAAAAAGTTCATAGACATCGTTAACTAGCGTATATAAAGAAAGGTTTTCTCGATTTAAGGTAATATTTTTATTTTCAGCACGGGCAATAAACAAAGTACTTTGGATCATTTGTGACAGTTTATCGAGCTCCTCAATATTACTGACTATCATCCCTTCATATTCGCTAACACTACGCGAGCGCTGAAGGGTAATTTCATTTTGTACCCGAATCGCATTAATTGGGGTTCTCAGTTCATGCGCCAAATCATCGGCAAATTGAGTAAGTTTGACAAAATCATGCTTTAAGCGCTGGCGCATCGTGTTCATTGATTCGCCCAGCTCTTTCAATTCCTGTGGTAGCTGGTCAATATCGATTGGGTCATTTAACGCATGAACGTCTGTTTTGACCGTTATCTGGCTCAATGCTTGAATGTCAGATAATCCTTTTTTCAACAGCCATAAGCTGAGCAGCCCCATCAACAAAAATTGAGAGGACAGAAATCACTACGCTTTGGGTGAGATATTGAGTCAACACGCCACTACGGTCTACAGACACTTTACCAAGTACCACATGGAGCGGTCCTTTTGGGGAATTCATCGAGAAATAAACCGCAGAAATAGGGATACCTTGAGCGGTTTGCCAATGGTTGATGGCATTAATATTTAGCTGTTCAAGTTTGACTAACTGAAGAGGTTGAGAACCCAGTAACTCGCGATTGGTGGTGACCAATATGTGCCCCGCCGCATCAGAAATTTGGATTAAGTCTTGTCGCATATCCATCATGCTTTGAAAATACATGGGAAGTGTTTTGATATCAATGCCACCAGCAATGAGTTTAGCAAGTTGCTCCGCACGGTTAACCAGTAAGTTATTATCTTGTTCAGATAATTCATTTTTGAGTGAATGATACAAAACCCATGTTACCACCCCAGCATTAGCAATCATAAGAATGATAAACAGAGAAATAAGTTTAAAACGAAGTGACTTCTTTTTCATTCTAGCGGCCTATTTAAGCGGTATCCCATCCCACGAATGGTTTCAATGAGTTTAACGTCAAATTCATCATCGATTTTTTTTTCTCAATCGACGGATTGCCACATCAATAATATTCGTGTCACTTTCAAAATCGATACCCCAAACTTCGCTAGCAATTAAGGTTCTAGGTAAAATTTCATCACAATGTAGAACGAAAAACAGTAGTAAGGAAAACTCTTGCCGAGTTAAGATGATTTTCTTTCCAGCACGCTCAACATCATGGCGAGTTAAGTCAATTTTTAAATCCGCAATAGCCATGGTGGTTGAGGCTGGCTGGTTAACTTTTAATTGGTTTTTAACCCGAGCTAATAATTCAGAAAATGAAAACGGCTTAACGAGATAATCATTAGCACCCAACTCTAAGCCTTTAATTCTGTCATCAACGGCATCCCGTGCAGTGAGGCAGATAACAGGAATATTTTTAGCTGTGCGTAAGATTTTTAAAATCTCCCAGCCATTCATACCGGGCAGCATGATATCGAGGATCACCAACTGATAACTGTTTTCTAAAGCAAAATAGAGACCGTCGCGACCATCATCAGCCACATCCACAAGAAAACCTGCTTCTTCTAACCCATTTTTGACCCACCCTTGGGTTTTTAGGTGATCTTCAATTAATAGTATTCTCATGAGAACCTAACAGTGACTTTATTTGACTTAATTTCATTTCATCTTAAAGAAATTTTCAATTTAAAGATATGGGTAGGAATTTAACCATAAAATACTCAGAGAAAACATGACACTAGCTCCTTAAAAATAACTCGTAGAATGATTAATAGCTCGGTACGAAAAATGGAAATTAGCTGCTTTCATCGACGAGTACGTATTGTTTTACAAGTAAATAATCTCTTTTCTCTCACATTTATAAAGCAGAATAAAAACTGCTTAATAAAATATAAAATTTTAGTTAATTAATCTTTGATTACTGACCTGACGGATAATAAATAATTCTTTATTTTACCTATAGAATAAAAGCATTATATTTATCTAAAAAAACTAATATGTTAGGCCGATTAATTTAGATATGATTGACCTTTTTTGACTAAATGGGGAAACGTTCATGTCCACTCGTAAGTATTTAACTCAACAGGAAATATCTCGACTTTTAGCTGCTTGTCATTTGTCGCGACATCCCGAACGTAATTCTTGCTTAATTTATATGTGCTTTATACATGGTCTAAGGGCAAGCGAGGCCCTATCACTAAAATTATCTGATCTTAACTTAGAAAGTAATGAGCTTTATGTACATCGTTTAAAGAATGGTTTTTCAGTTAATCACCCACTGATTGATGAAGAGATCCCACTCATTAAAGCTTGGCTAAAAACTAGAAATACATGGAAAGGGAAAGAAAGTCAGTGGTTATTTTTATCTGAAAGAGGGACTGCCATGACTCGTCAGCGCTTTTATCAACTTTTTTCACGACTTGGTGAGCTAGCTGAGCTAACCCTAGGTATTCATCCCCACATGTTACGACATGCATGTGGTTATGCATTGGCGGATAGAGGCGCCGATACACGTCTAATTCAGGATTATTTGGGACACACGAATATACAACATACCGTACGATACACAGCAAGTAACCCAGCAAGATTTCGGGGAGTATGGTGAGATAAAGGCGTTAAAAGAGTTGTCAAAATGCACCAAATTGACAATAGTATGTATATTGTCTTAGTTAAATGAATTTCACTTAAATTACTTAACGTGTAAATATTATTTTTATATTTTAAAAATTATCGAGATTCATTATTCAATAAAACATTTCAGAATATTACAATGTTGTCACACGTTTGAGATGTTACGTAAGAGTTTCAAACGTGTGAAACAATTAATAATTCAATGAATCTTTTATATGAAATAATGTGCGTTATTTTTAAGTAAATATATACATAGCGTTATTTACACGCTACGTATTTGACGTGTATTTCATTTAACTTAAGATGCACCTAATTCATTACGTATTGTCAATTTGGTGCATTTTGACAACAGTTAAATTAGTAAATCATTCAGTTTCATGAGGAGGATTTTATGCAATCTAACTTATCTCCTAAAGAAATTGTTGGGAGCAATATACATAAAGCTCGCCGAGCTAAAGGGCTAAGTGGTTCTGAGCTAGCTGACTTACTTTTATGCTCACAGCAGCATGTTTCACGTATTGAGCGCGGCGTTATTCGACTACACCTAGAGCAAATTAAGCAAATTGCGAACTCACTTGATATTGATATTAATTGTTTATTAGATGGCGTTGGATTTCAAAATAACTCAGTAAATTATATCCATAATATGGAATGTTATTTTAAAGCTGAAGGATGGTTTTCAGGATCTAGTCAATTTATGAAATAGGCTTAACCTTATGTCAGAAAATATAATAAAACCAACATTTAATATTATTGTAGGAAAGAAAATAAAAAGATATAGAAAAGAAATGAAATTAACTGCTGAGGAGTTAGGGAGATATATCGGCGTAAGTCAACAGCAAATTTCCCGTTATGAATCAGGAATTAATCATATTAATATTGATTTTCTTTCTCAATTATCTGAGTTATTTAAAGTACCAATTCAATTTTTTTTAATAGAAGACTAAATATATTTTTTAATTATTAAAATTTAATTTTTAGTATTTGATTTTTTTAAATCAAATACTAGTGCTTTGTTTTTTTCCAGTTCATTGCAAATAGAGTGTCTGCAATGAGCAATGAAAATTGACACTCATTCTTTATTTAACAAAAAACATAGGACTTTATATTCATGAAAATGAAATCTATTGCAATGGCAACTTTTATGGCTCTGGGTTTAGCTTCTGCAGCAAATGCTGCTGATCAAGGCCACGGTAAAGTAACGTTCAAAGGCGCTATTATCGATGCTCCATGCTCAATCTCTCCTAGCTCAATCGACCAAACAGTTGAATTAGGCCAAATTTCTAACATGGCATTAGTTGATGGCGGTAAATCAACTCCACGTCCATTCGAAATCACTTTAGAGAACTGTGATATCACTAAACTGACTAAAGGTGTTCAATTAACCTTTAGTGGTGCTGCTGCATCTTTCGACAATACCAATAAAACACTGGGTATTGTTGGTACTGGTGCTGGCGCTGGTGTTCAGATCACTAATGGTAGCGGCAATGTGGTGACTTTAGGAACAGCTGCACCATTCCAACAAGTTCAAAATGGTAACAACACACTGAATTTCGCTGCTTACTTAAAAGGTAATGGTGGCGATATCGACACTATCACTGCCGGTGACTTTAGCTCAGTAGCGGATTTCACTCTGTCTTACGAGTAATTCATCTTGAGCCAACAAATTAATTTGTTGGCTCATTCCGACTGAATTGGGTGTAAGAGAGGGAGCAATGAATAATTCGATAACCAGTGGAGTGTTTTCATTGATCTTAAGTATAGGCACGTTGGCTGCGGTATCAACTGCACATGCTCAAGGCTCAGTGAGTATGAATGGAAGCATTATTGAAACAGCATGTGCAATTGATGTCGGCAGCCGTGATCAAACTATTGATATGGGAAGTATTGCGCTGACTCAAATTCGCCGTGATGGGCAAGGACCTGCTCGCCCTTTTGTTATCCGATTAGTGAATTGTGTTCTTGAACGCCAAAATCCTGACAAACCAAATTGGCAATATTTTCGCGTAACATTCGATGGCTCCCATGACAGGGGGTTATTTGGTGTAAACGGACAAGCTCAAGGTGTTGGATTACAAATTCAACGTGAGGGAGATGGTGAAATTGCCATACCAGGCCAAGGAATGTCAATGAGCGCACTAACAGCTGGAACAAAAGATCTCACCTATCGGCTACGGTTGGTGGCGAATAACCGCCCATTGGCATCAGGTCAATACTACAGTCAATTACGTTTCAAACTGGATTATGAATAGTCGGTTCCTCTAAGAAATGAAGATCTCCTTTGTAGGACGAGCTTCGTGAGCGAAATGACATTACGGATAAAAGAACGCAAAAGAAGGTCGAGATGATGACCCTGAATTTCATTCACACGCCTGTGTTACGGATAACTCGGCCTTGCAGATTAGGGCTTTTAGTCGCGTTGGCTATTAGCTTTGGTGGTCACGCATCCGATATTACATTTAATATGGATATGCTAGACGTCAATGATCGTAACAACATTGATTTAAGCCAATTTGCGCGTCCAGGCTATCTCATGCCTGGTGAATACAGTTTTACGGTTTTCTTAAACAAGCAAAGCATGCCGGAAGAAACTGTCTTTTACTATGCGCCTGAAGGTGAGTCGGATGAAAGCCTCCCTTGTCTGAACCCTGCTTTAGTTGAAAAATTCGGTATCAAGCCTGAATTGATGTCGACATTGAAGTGGTGGCACGAAGGACAGTGTTTATCACTTGAAAGTTTACCCGGAACTGAGGTTAAAGCCGACCTTGCGACTTCGGCTATGTATATTAGTTTGCCGCAAGCCTACCTCGAATATACCGCTGAGAATTGGGATCCTCCCGCACGCTGGGAAGAAGGGTTACCCGGCGCATTGTTTGATTACAACCTAAATGCACAAGTGGGCCAGCAAACCCGCTCTGGACAACAAACCAACTACAGTACCAGCGGTAATGGGGTTGCTGGTGTTAACTTAGGTGCTTGGCGTGTTCGCGCTGACTGGCAAATGCGTATTGATAAGCAGCAAGGACAAAGCACGACCACATCATTAGATTGGACTCGTTATTATGTCTACCGAGCAATCAAATCATTAGGTGCAAAACTCACTTTAGGTGAGGATTATTTAACCTCTGATATTTTTGATAGTTTCAGATTTACAGGGCTTAGCCTGGTTACCGATACCAATATGCTTCCACCCAATCTACGTGGATATGCACCAGAAATTACTGGGGTCGCAAAAAGTAATGCGACAGTTATTGTGAGCCAGCAAGGACGAATTATTTATCAAACTCAAGTCGCTGCGGGTCCATTTCGTATCCAAGACTTGAATGATGCATTAGCTGGGCAAATCGATGTTGAAGTTAAAGAACAAGACGGCTCAACACAGAATTTCACTGTCAATACTGCAAGTGTTCCGTATTTAACACGCCCTGGACAACTGCGTTACAAATTAGCCGCTGGGCGCCCAACAAATTGGCGCCATCATGTTAGTGGCGATACCTTCGCAAGTGGCGAGTTCTCTTGGGGAGTTAACAACGGCTGGTCACTGTATGGGGGTGGAATTGGTGCGGAAAACTATGCATCCGCGGCTATAGGGATTGGTCGTGACTTAATGGTATTCGGTGCATTGTCATTCGATATCACTCATGCTCGGGCGCATCTAACCAACCTAAGTGATATTGGCAACAAAACGTATCGTGGGAGCTCATATCGTTTAAGTTACTCTAAACGTTTTGATACCTATAACAGCCAAGTGACATTTGCAGGATATCGATTCTCTGAGCAAGGTTTTATGAGTATGTCTGAGTATTTGGATGCGCAGGAAACAGGTGCTCGCCAATACAACAGCAAAGAAATGTACACCATCTCTTATAACCAACAATTTTCAGAGTTAGGACTAAGTGCGTTCATTAACTATTACCATCAAACCTATTGGGATCAACCCGATAACGACCGCTATAGTATTTCGTTAGCGCGCTACTTTGATATTGGTAAATGGAAGAATCTTAGCCTCAACTTGACGGCCTATCGAAATCGTTATCGTGAAAGTAATGATGATGGCGTATATGCGTCACTCACAGTGCCTTGGGGTGAAAAAAGCTCCGTTAGTTATAACAGTAGTTGGGATAAAAATGATAACTCACAACGTGTGAGTTACTACAGCACCATCGATGAGAGAAATAACTATCAGCTAAGTACCGGATGGGCGCGTTCAGGTGCGCTCGTGAGTGGCTATTACACTCATCAGGGGGACTTAGCACAGCTCAACGCAAACGCAACGTACCAACAAGACCGTTATCGGTCTGCGGGGTTCTCTTTGCAAGGTGGTTTCACCGCAACAGAGAAAGGTGCCGTACTGCATCGTGGTAGTCAAATTGGCGGTACTCGCATATTTGTTGATACCGATGGTGTACCTAATATTCCACTACGTGGTTACGGCTCTATTGTGCGTACCAACCGCTTTGGACAAGCCGTTATTAGTGACGTGAATAGCTATTACCGTAACCAAATTAGCGTTGATTTGAATGCATTACCAGATGAAGCGCAAGTGTCTCAATCTATAAAGCAAGGCACTTTAACAGAAGGGGCAATTGGCTACCGTCAATTTGATGTTGTCGCAGGAAACAGTGCGATGGCGTTGTTAAGGCTATCGGACAATAGCACACCACCTTTCGGAGCAATAGTCTTAAACGGTCGTGGTCAGCAAGTCGGTATGGTGGGTGATGATGGAAATACCTATCTTACTGGTTTAAATGCAAAAGATACCTTGCAAGTTCGTTGGGATGACCAAGTGCAGTGTGAAATCACACTCCCTGATACCTTGCCAGAAGATGAATATTTACAGGCAAGCTGGTTACTACCGTGCCACAAACCGGGAGCAAAAGCCGCATCGCCAGCGACCATAAAGACACAATCAGCGAGTCGTGCATTAGAAGCAATGCCGAAAGCAGCAGAACTTGTTGTGCCTGTAGTTGAAAGAACGGCGCCAAAGGAACCAAGTCGCTGGTTACAAAAATAATAAAAATGGTGGTACGCAAAGAGCGATGAATGCTCCTTAACCATAGAAGATAACAATATGATGAATAACATGATGAAAAACAAATTGATGAACAAAAAAAATGCCCATAGAGCAGTATTCGCATTGGCTGGCGTTGTGTTGACTTCAACAACGCTATCTTCTGCTCAAGCGGCAGTTGCATTAGATAGAACTCGAGCGATTATTACGGGAGACGAAAAATCGATCAGTTTAAATATCAGCAATGAAAACAAACAATTACCTTATCTCGCTCAAGGTTGGGTGGAAAATGAGAAAGGTGAAAAAATAAGCGATCCATTTACGGTATTGCCACCGGTGCAACGTGTTGAGCCAGGGGCAAAAAGCCAAATCAAAATCCAAGCACTGCCAAGTGCAGCGGCACTGCCGCAAGACAGAGAATCCGTGTATTACTTTAATTTGCGTGAGATCCCACCAAAAAGTGATAAGCCCAATACACTGCAACTGGCGTTACAGACACGTATCAAATTGTTTTATCGACCGAAAGCAATCATTCCGACACGTGAGCAAATGGATAACCCATGGCAGGAAAAAGTGACTCTTACTCGCCAAGGTAACCAGTATACGATTAATAACCCAACTGCCTATTACGTTTCTTTTGTCGATGCTGTTCCCAACAAAAATGGACAAACGGTCGCAGGGTTTGAGCCCGTAATGGTTGCACCAAAAAGCAGCAAAGCACTGAACGTCAGTGCAGACGCATTAGGTAATAAACCTGTGCTGACCTATATCAATGATTACGGTGGTCGTCCAACACTGTCGTTTACATGTCAGGGAAATAGCTGCCATGTGGTACCTGAAAAAAAATAGACTGATTTGAAATGCGCGATGAGATAGCAGGAGAATATCATGGCAAACACAAGCAGGATGCTCCGTTATGTGGGCTTAGGAAGTTTAGCGCTGAATTTATTCAGTAACATGGCGATGGGAACAGCTCTAAATAAAGTTGATAACTGGGATGTAGATGGTTCACATGGCACGCTATATGTCCATGGGGCCTTGACGGAAAGTGCTTGTCGTTTAGCAATGTCATCAGCATATCAAACTATTAATTTAGGTACTGTGGGAACCGGACAGCTTCAGCATGTCGGGCAAACAGGTAATCCTGTTGCGATTGAGCTACGTTTAGAAGATTGTCTAAGTGGTGAAAGCCGCAGCCGCACTGCACAGGGGAATCTTTTGTGGAGCCAACAAATGCCTTCAATGAAGATCCGCTTTTTGGCTCCTATAGATACTCAAGACCCGCGCTTGGCAGCTGTTATCGGTGTTCAGGGGATTGGCCTGCAATTAAGTGATGCAGCGCGTTCACCAATTAACTTAGGTGAGTACAGTACACCACAGTTGGTTTCACCTGGGCAAAACCAATTAACTTACTATGTAACGCCGGTACGTACCTCCGCTCAACTAAATGCTGGAGCTTATCAGGCGTTAATTAGATTTCAGGTAAGTTATGAATAGGAGCATGGAGATGAGAGGAACTTATTTTCTTACGATATGCTTTAAAGCGCTTGTCCTCGCTGGGGTAATTCTCTTTGGTGCTCTGATTTCACTCAGTTTTTCTTACAATGCTATCGCTGCAAACCTAAGCACTAATATCCAAATCCGCGTGACAGTATACGGTGAGCCGGAATGTACCCTTGGCGGTGCAACAACGACTTCGGTAGATTTTGGCGATATACATCAGGCAAAGATTGATGGTGCTTATGGGCGCTCACCTATTAATTACAATTTGATATGTAATGGCTTATATAAGAATACATTAAAGATGACGCTGAAATGGACTGATAGGCAAATTAATGGTGAGTCATCCGTGACAACCAATCTCCCGAATTTAGGTATTGCCATTTATCGTGATGGAACCCGGCTCAGTAATGGTGCGACACTCAATTTTAATTATGGGAGTTCGCCTGCTTTATATGCCGTCCCCGTTAAACCTACAGGGGTAAACTTAACATCGGGTGGGGATTTTACGGGCAATCTTACGATGGTATTGGATTACCAATAGGATGATATCAATGAAATTATTCCGTTATCTTCTCTCGGTCTGCATGATGCTTAGCCTGTTTAGCCAAAGCCAAGCAGCAACACTTGGTATCCAGCTAAAAGGTCGATTATTGGTGACACCGCCCGAGTGCATTTTGAATAACAACCAACAAGAAACTATACATTTTGGCGATATATTGCTTCCGCGTATTGATGGAGTTCAATACAAGCGTACTGTACCGATGAGACTCAGCTGCACAAATCTAGCGAAAAACGCTATAAAGCTCACGCTTGTCGGCGATGGAACATCATTTAATAGCAATGGCGCATTAAAAACGAGTAACCCAAAACTCGGGCTTTCCTTTTATGTGAACAATGCTAAGCAAGTTATTAACCAGCCTTTCAATGTGTTATATACAGCGCTACCAACCTTGGAGGTTGCTCCAGTAAAAAACAGTAATGCCAATTTTACCAATACCGATGGCGGATTTTTTACAGCGCTGGCAACACTGAAAATTGAGTATCAGTGAGAATGATTATGTGGAATAACAATCAAATTAAGCATTGGATGGCAGGATTTATAATGGTGATGTCCATATCTTCAGCGCAAGCAAATTGGGCATTTGATGGCACGTTAATTATTCCTCCTGTTTGCCAATTAAGCCATGACGAGCCGATAAAAGTTTCATTCGGTAAAGTCGGTGTACGAAAAATCAATGGTACCGCCTTCAAGCAATCTATTCCTTTTCAATTAGATTGTGTTGGCGATATGACACAACCGTGGGATATCAGCTTGATATTCGGAGGAACACCTGCGGGAAGTGGATTTGATAATGCGACATTAAGAACGGTGACACCGTTGAACAATGGCAAATTAGGCATTCAAATTCAGAAAAATGGCCAACCTCAACCATTGAATGAACCCTTTTTGATTAATGCGGCTTCACTACCATCCCTTTCAGCGGTTCCTGTCATGCGATCAGGAAGCGAACTCGTAGGGGATAATTTTACTGCATCAGGCACATTAACCATTATTTTTGAATAGGAGGCGGCAGTCATAACTATGAATATTAAACGTAATATGAGCTTTGCCTTTGGCTTATGGTTTTTGGGTGCCACTGCCGCTTTTTCTGCAAATGTGGAATTTGATGGCACGCTAATTGAAGATGCTTGTGACGTTTATCCTGGCGACGAATCGATTGAATTAGATTTCGGAACGATCGTGGATAAATACCTGTATCTGAATACTCAAACAAATAGCCAACCTTTTACCATTCGCTTAATCAATTGCGATTTAGCGTTAGGCCATGAAGTGAAAGTCACATTTATGGGCGCAGAAAGTTTGGCTTTACCTGGTTTATTAGCGTTAGATGCTGGAAGCCAAGCAACAGGTGTGGCGGTTGGTATTGAAAGTATTTCCGGTACAGCAATCAAAATTAATAGTGGCAGTTATACCCAAGGGTTGTATACCGGAAATAATAATGACCTACGATTTCAAGCGTATGTGAAAGCTGAGCCAGTTGCATTGCAAAATAAATCAATTGTGCTCGGTTCATGGGCTGCGAGTGCCACGTTCAAATTAGATTATGAGTAAATCATTATGTATGCGAAAAAAGCAAAAATATACGGAATGTTAAATACAAGCCGTTTGAGTATTTTATTATTAATCATCGCATTAGCGTCTCTATTTCCTTCTCGCCCTGCCAATGCGATTGCGTATGTAATGCCTGTGAGTATGACCTCTGGAGCTTGGCCTCGTGTTGAGATGGACATTCTTTCTTGGAGTGAAGCAAGTGGTGTTACTAACCCTTGTTATGGATCAACCGAGTGCTGGGTAGGCCCTGATGTTCTGTATGCATCTGGTGCGCCATCGTTGAGTGGATCTTGCTTAGATTATGGTAACTGCATTCGAATTAACCAGTATCGAACAGCGGAAGAAGTCGCAGCGGCTTTTCGTAGTGCAAAAGGAATTCCTTATCGTGCATCGTTTGTCATTGATAGCCCAAATGCGACTTGTATTGGATTATTCTATGTTAACCATAAACCAACCCCGGGAGTTAGGAATGCAATCCAGTGGCCAGGTAGCGTCTGTGGTAAAATTCCACCTACAAATCAAACATGTAGTATTTCTTTGCCTGCTTTTGTTAATCACGGGGCGCTCAGTAACACGAGTTTAAATGGTAAAACAAACTCAGTTTCTGGCAATATCACTTGTACACAGGCGACAAATATCAATTTATTTGCTCGTTCAACCACGGGTGAGCGTTATGTATATTTAAATTCGACTTCTAACTTTTATTCAAATCCATTAATTAATAATCAAAATGGCTGGAATGGCGCGAACATGAACATTTCTGGGAATAATGCAGCGAATTCATTTACATTCACTTCTGAATTACATGCATCAGGAACGGTAACACCTGGGTATTACACTGGAAATGCAGTCGTCATTATTGCATTTAATTAGTTAATCAAAACCTTCTAACCCAATTCACTGACTTGATAGTTGAGAAGCGTATTTTTTAATAAAATACGCTGCTTTTATGAATATTAATTAGTTTTGCTTTTCATATCTAGGCACTGATATTTCTTTCAGTGCCTGATTTATCAACCTTATTACTAATAATCCAATCAACGGTTACTGCTACAAAAATATTCACATACCCATACTATCATTGATGATAGTTTTTGATAAAAGGATGAATAATAGCCCTCCAATCAATAAAAAAATCCCTTAAACCGAAGAGTAACGAAAAGTTTAAGGGATAAATGCGCGAGTCTAATTAGAAGTATAAGAAGTAGAAAGTTACAACAAGGTTAACTATTGCGGCAACTGCCATTGGGATTGCCGTCCGTTTTACTATTTGAAACGGTGAAACCCCTGCAATCCCTGCAATTGCAACAATTGCTGCAGTGATAGGTGAAACTGTACGTCCAAAGCTTGTCATGATCTGCATTGGTAAAATGAGCGTCACCACATCCACTTTGAGAAAAGCAGCAATTTTCGGTGTCAATGCAGCAAAAGAGAAGAATGCTGCATTCCCTGAGCCCATTAGGAACGCCGCAAGTGCAAGGATGGCACTCATAACAATAATCATCGCCCCGATACCAAAGCCAGCATCTTGAGCAGCACTAATTAACGTATCCACCGCTCCACTTTTGAGTAATCCATTTGCGAAAAACTCCCCTGAAACAATCAAAGAAACCACTAAAACAAACTGTTTCCCCATGCCTTCAAAGAACAACATAAAGCTGTCCATGACGGCTTTCGCATCACGTAAACGGACGTATTCAAAAATCAGTGCAATGACCGTACTGATGATCATCGCAGTGGTGACTTCCAACTTAATATATGGATGTAATAATGGGCTAAATCCGATAATTAAGATCAATGGAATAACCGGTAACAACGCGTAAGACAATGGAACTTTATTACCGCCATCTTCTTTAATGGTATCAATTTTGCTCAAGTCAAAAACAAACCCCTCACGCTTATCCCACCAACGCTGGATAAAGAAATGGGTGATTGCCACTGCGATAATAATAGGGATAGTTACGGGTAATTGATACTGAACAAAGTAAACGGCGGGTTCAATATCTGCGGTTTTTGCTGCCATAATGACATTACCAGAGCCGGGTCCATGGTCGATAAACTGGCAACAACCGATAACCGCTAAAGCAGAGAGTGGACTGATTCCTGAACGAATTAATATTGGGTACATAGTCACCATTAGTAGCATCCCCAACCCGGCATGGCTTGGAATGAAAATAACGAGAATTTGCGTTACTAAAAATGAAATCACTAATAACAAATAAGGTGATTTAATAGTCTTTAGTGGCTTTTCAAAAATAGCAAATAATGCGCGACTTGCCCCCACATGCTCCATATAACGGGAGAATCCAGCAATTGCCATTAATGTTAACCCTAGACCTGCTAATCTAGAACTCATGATATCAGTAAAAATTTGGAAGATATCAAAGTACTTAAAATGCGTAGTTTTGTTTTCTGGTAACAATGAATTAAGATCTAAAGATGCGGTTAGGAGCAGCAAAAGCAAGCCCCCTAGCAACAAGACTGGCTGAGGCTTATAACCTCGAGCCAGCAGGTAAACAACCAGCGCTGTAACTAGCGCGGCAATGATTAAACCTGTCATAGAAGAATTCCCCAGTATTGGTGCAGCTTTATTGTTATTGGTTTAATGTTGAAAATGCTTGTGTAATATCGGATATCAAATCATCCACAGACTCCAAGCCAATATGTAAACGAACAAAAGGCCCGTGGCCTTCACGCCAATCTGATGCTGTTCTTGCACCGACTACGTTAGCGGGTAGTGCGAGGCTTTCGAACCCACCCCACGATGCACCGATACCAAACAGGGCTAAAGCATCAATAAAGTTTTCTGTTTGCTTCGCGGTATATTGTTTTTTGAATTCAATGGTTAATAAACCGTTACTACCTTTGCAGTCACGCTTCCATAGATCATGTCGCGGATGAGATGGTAATTCAGGGAACCAGACTTTTTCCACTTCAGGACGCGTTTCCAGCCATTGTGAAATCGCTAACGCGGCTTTGCCATGCGCAGCTAATCGCTGCCCTAAAGTCCGCATTCCTCGTAAAACTAAAGCTGCATCATCGGGGCTACTGGCTTGACCTAAAGCTTCTGGCAAGGCACCAATTTGTTTCCAAGCTTTTTCTGTCGCGACCATAATTCCCATCATCACATCAGAATGCCCGCAGAGGTATTTTGTTGCTGCAATTACAGAAACATCCGCGCCTAATTCTAGTGGGTTATAAAGCCATGCTGAGCCCCAAGTATTATCAACACCGACAGGGATATCTCGTTCATGTGCGATGCGGCATATTTCGGGTAAATCCAACATTTCATAAAGTAATGAACCTGGGGACTCAACAAAAATAAGCTGTGTATTACTCTGAATTTTTTGTTCAAAATCTGAGCCATCTGTTTTAAAGAAGCTATAGGCAATATTGTTTGGTTTTAAAAAAGCATCGGCAATTTTGCGCACAGGCTCATAAACCGAATCCACAAACAATACATGCCCACCACTATGTACATAGCCCATAATAGTGACGGCAATCGCGGCTAGACCTGTAGGAAATAACTGTGCTCTATAACCTCCTTCTAATTCAGTCACCAAGCTTTCAAGTGCAAATGCTGTTTCTGTACCTCGCGCACCGTAACTTAAAACACGTTCCGTTGCGCGGCGATCGCGAACATCACGCCAGCTTTTAATTGAATCAAAAACAATAGTGCTCGCTCGCATTACTGGTGGATTGATTGGTCCTGATGTTGTAATAGTTTGTCGTCCACTATGTATCAATTTTGTATATTTATTTAATGTCATTATTTATTTCTCCAAATATAGGAATAGATCCCCTGATAATTAAAAGGAAGATTATTTATTTTTAATAATTTTTAATCCATATTATGTATATCAAATTACTTTTCTTTTAAAACATGTCTTATTTAAAAAGATGATCTTCATCATACAAATGAGCATTAATTAAATTAATGAAAACTTAAGAGAAAATTAAGAATTAAAATCGATAGATAATAAACAATAAATAAAAATACAACATATTGATTTTAATGAAATTATAAATACATAAGAAAGCCTTTAATTAACATTAATCTTATTAAGGTGTTTATTTTTATTATTTGTTGCATAAATAAAGAAACTCTCTAACAAATAATTGCTTTTTAATTTTCAATATTATTCTTACACAGGGGAATATTATGGGTACTAGTGTTTTTGATTCGGTATTATTAAAGAACTTATGGTCTACAGAAGAAATGCGAGCTATTTTTTCTGATAAAGTCAGAATGCAAAATTGGCTTGATTACGAAGCAGCATTAGCAATTGAACAAGCTGAATTAGGCTTGATTCCAAAGCAAGCTGCGAAGATCATTGCTGATACAGCAAAACTGGAAAAGTTAGATATGGATTTCATCTTAGAGCAAGTGCGTTTAACTCGTCACCCACTTGTTCCAACCATCCGTGGTTTAGAACATGCTTGTCCTGAACATTTTGGTGAATACGTCCACTTTGGACCCACGACACAAGATGTTATGGACACAGGCTTAGTGCTTCAACTTAAAGAGGCTCATAACGTTTTTTTACGTGATATCAAAATATTAGGGCGTTCTTTATTATCGTTAAGCGAAAAGCATCGCAATACACCAATGGCAGGACGAACCTTAGCCTTACAAGCCTTACCGATTACCTTTGGACACAAAACTGCAATTTGGCTAACGGAATTAGCACGCCATTATCAACGATTAAAAGAAATCGAACCTCGCTTATTCGTTGGTAGCGTTGTTGGCGCTGTTGGAACTAAGGCCTCATTGAGCGACAAAGCAGATGAGCTTGAAGTTCGTGTATTAAATCGGCTCGGTTTAGGCACTCCTGAAATCTCTTGGCAACCCGCTCGCGACCGATTTAGTGAATATGGCATGCTGATTGGTTTAATTAGCGGCACGTTAGGAAAAATTGCCAATGAAATTTTATTATTAGCTCACAATGAAATTGATGAACTTTCAGAGCCTTTTAGTAAAGGTCAAGTTGGCTCCTCAACGATGCCACACAAGCGTAATCCTGCCATTGTCGAAAATGCGGCATGTGTCAGTAATACATTGAAAGCTAATCTTTCAGTGCTTACCGACATGATGAAACACCAACACGAAAGAGATGGTGCGATTTGGAAGATGGAATGGAAAGTGATGCCAGAAATGTGCCTGATGCTTTCGGTGATCTTCGATAACATGAAAACGGTATTAGAGGGATTAAACGTGCATGTCGATAAGATGCGCCAAAATTTAGATATTTTAGGTGGATTTATGCTCGCTGAGCGCGTCATGTTTGCTTTATCAGACAAAGCGGGTAAACAAACTGCCCATGAAATTGTTTATGAAGCTTCTATGTCTGGCCAAGAAGAAGGCATCACTTTTATTGAGGCCATTAACCGTGACACGCGCATTCGTGACCATATAACGCAAGAAGAACTTGATGCCCTATTAGATCCAACGACCTATGTGGGAAATGCTCCTGAACAAGTCACTCGAGTAATAGAACAAACCAAAGCATCCGGTTGGCTTAATGACTAATTCATTTTAGCAAAGTTTAAATCTTTACTTTCTTAAAGCCAGTCAAGTGCTGGCTTTTTCATTCACCGGAGGTATCTATGACATTAAGCCAACAGCTAAGCCAATTTATCACATCCCTATCATTTTCTGATATTCCACCGCAGGTTGTTGAACGCGCCAAATATCATTTACTCGATACATTAGGCGTTGCACTTGCCGGAAGTCTCCAACAAAGTGCAACACAATGCCGTAAGGGAGTCGCTTATTTACCTGATCATCAAGGAAAAATTCCAATTTGGGGAAGTAACCAAACCGTTTCAACTACCACCGCCGCTTTAGTAAATGGTATTTCTGCACATGCATTAGATTTTGATGATACACACACCGACTCAATCACTCACGGTAGTGCCGTACTTACCCCTATCGCCTTTGCACTCGGCGAACATTTACAAGCAACAACGCAAGAGCTCATTACTGCATGGATTATTGGCTGGGAAGTTGCTGCCAGAGTGGGATTAGCAAGCCACAGCGGGTTCCATCAACGCGGCTTCCATTCTACAGCCATAGCCGGTATTTTTGGATCGACAGCTTGTGCATCTTCATTACTTAAATTAACTCGGGAACAAACGGTTCATGCTCTTGGACTAACAGGAAGCCAAGCCAGTGGTGTTGCTGAATACCTAACCAATAGCTCGTCTGCAAAATGTTTTCATGCGGGCTGGGCTGCGCAATCAGGCATTATTGCAGCTTGTTTAGCTAAAGGCGGAATGACAGGGCCAGAAACTATTTTTGAAGGGCGCTATAGCCTGTACCAAACACATGGTCTTCGTGAAAATGCGCATCCAGAGCAAGTCACCCAAGACTTAGGTAATGTTTGGCAGTTAATGAATGTTTCCATTAAACCCTATCCTGCTTGCCATTTTGCTCATGCCACTGTCGATTGTGGGAGACGATTATTACAACAAGGAATAACCCTCGAGCAAATTGCTAAAGTAGAATGCGTTGTCGATCCCGTTGCAGCTGCCTTAATTTGTGAGCCACCAGAACAAAAATGGGCTCCTCAGAGTGCCTATGCAGCGAAATTTAGCCTCCCGTGGTTGTTTGCCGCAGGCTTTATCGAAGACAAATTAACATTAAGTTTGCTCTCAGCCCAAAATTTACAGCGAACAGATATCCAAAACCTCGCGAAAAAAGTCAGTTATCGTTATCCCACTGAAAATGAAATTCCTTTTCCAACCTATTTTCCCGGCTTAATTTTTGTCACATTAACTAATGGTGAAACAATAACGGAACGATTAGATATCCAATACGGTAACCCACAAAATCCAATGTCGTTGGAGGATATTGTGAGCAAATTTTATGACAATGCAGAGTTGGTAATGAAAAATGAACAAGCTGCACAGCTTGCTAAAAGTGTATTGTCCTTCGAAACGAAAACTATACCGGCTATCACACAGTTATTGCGTGTTGGTATTTAATAATACCGACTAACGAATAGAAGCCCACACTAAATGGGCTTCTATTTTTATTTCCCCTTATTATTCATTTAACTGAGCAATAATTTGCTGTAAATGAGCAATAGCAACATCATTGAGAGGTTCTTGTGGAAGGATCGGGTCACCAACATTAAATCCTTGAATGTTTAAAGATGCTTTAATACACGACGCTAATGCATATTGCGTAAAAGCTTCGTTGATTTGCCACATTTCTTTCTGTTTTTCTAACGCTGTATCCCAATCCCCTCTAGTAGCCAACTCATATAGTTCAACACATTGTTTTGGCAATACACAGGCAGGACCCGCCATCCAGCCCACGCCACCTAATTTAATGACTAATAAAGGAATATGAGCTGAAGCACTAAAAATTTTAACTCGCTCACCGAAGGTGTTGAGCATCGTTAATAACCTTCCAGTATTACTCGATGCATCTTTAACATATTCGATATTAGGGATATAGCTTAATTCATTCAAAAGAGAAATTGACAGCACATCCCCTAATAAACCAGGATTGGTATAGACCGTCATCGATTTTTCAGGAAAAGACTCTGCTATTGTCTGGAAATAACTCAATTGAGCTTTGTCACTCAGAGGGTACATTTTTTGGGATATCAGTACCATACCATCCACACCTAACTTGGCATATTGCTCTGCTTGTGAACACGCATCTGATGTTGAGAAACCGGCGACCCCCGCTAATACGGGTACCCGCCCCGCGGCTTGATCAACCGTAATGCGAACGACTTCATTTCGCAATTCTTGTGACAAATATGCGTATTCACCTGTACTCCCTAACGGACTCAACCCGTGAACTCCGCTCGAAATAAGATGTTCAATTAGATGACGAAGGGATGATTCAAGAATAACCCCTTTAGCTTGGTCAACTGGTGAAACAAGATAAGGAAAAATACCGTGAAAATGGGTCATAATCACTCCTAATTTTAGTTGTTATGGGAGATAACGTCTGTTTGTTCATTTTTTAATGAGTTAAAAAGAATTTGGGCGGCTTTAGTTGGGCTTTTTGAGTTGAGGTACAAGTTATATCGAATTGCCGGAAGTGCTGGTAACCCTTCATCTTCACCGAGTATGCGTAAATCCTCCCCAGAAAGTTCAATTGAACGCGCCATAATGCCCAATCCCGCCCTAACTGCAGCACGTGCACCAGATAATGTTGTTGCCATGTACGCAATTCGCCAAGGTATTTGCTGTTGATCGAGGTGATTGATCATCATCTCACGGTAAGTGCTCGGTTCATCTAGCACAACTAATGGCAGTGGCTGCTCTAAATTAAAGGTAAAATGCTTCCCGCAATACCATAGCGAAGGGAAACACGTAAAACAATTTTAGGGTAACCAACATGTTCCTCGGTTGAAATGGCCAAATCGAGTTCATTATCCTCTAACATTGACATAAGAAATGGGCTACGTTTGACAATAATATCCATGATCAAATTTGGATAAGCCCCTGAAAATCTGGCTAGTAAATCAGGTAATATGGTATTCGCTGTGTCATCTGGCGAACCAATTTTTAATACCCCGTCAATTTCTTCATAAACTAGCGATAAACATGCCTCATCATTAAGCCGCAGAATACGACGGGCATAGCTCAATAGTTGTGTACCAGAATCCGTCAATGCTTTATTTCTGCCTTGCCGCACAAATAATTCCTTGCCAATGAGTGACTCCAACCTTTGCATTTGTTGACTCACCGCTGATTGCGTTCGGCAAACAGATTCTGCAGCGGCGGCAAAAGTTGCACCATCAACAACCGCAATAAAAGTACGAAGTAAATCAAGCTCCAAATTAAAAATAGGGCGTTTAGCAGCTGGCATTTTAGTTATCTCTTTTCTTAAGGTATAAGATATCATTAAACAAGAGTGTTTAATTTACATACTAAGAAAAAAGCCTTAAAGAATCTATGTTAGAGCTCAATTGTTTGGCTCTAAATTGTAGCTACTTAATAATAAATTTGACCACTTGAATATCCGCCATAACACGTTAATCTTGCAGAATTAAGAAAACAAAAAACCGTCGAAGAGCAGCGTAGCAGTAAAGACTTCTTAAGCACTAGCAGTGAACACACTATCCAACACGATGAAACCACTCGTGAAAAAGGCAGCTTGCTCAGTGGCGAAAAAGTTACCATTACCACAGGGAATGACCTGACCGTCAAAGGCTCCTCGGTGGTGGCAGAGAATGATGTCAGCTTAACCGCTGGCAACAATGTCGATATCACCGCAGATAACAAACTGCATGTAGGCGGAGCTGATCTGATTGCTCAAAAAGACTTAAACTTCACGGGCGATAGCGTCCAAATCGACCCGGGCTATGATGCCAAACAACAAGAGGTCAGCGTCGGGGCGGCTACAAGGCCTGGCAGGTGATAATTTAGCAGGTGCATTGGCAAATACCTCGTCGCCGTACTTAGCGACATTGATAAAACAGCAAGTAGATGAAGATAATAAAGCCGCGAATACCATGGCATATGCTGCGTTATGCGCTGTTATTGCTAAGCTAAATAATCAATCCGCTGCTGCGGGTAGATTGTGCCATATTCTTTATCCTCTCACCTCTGAGCAAGCATATACTCTAAATAATTCGGATTACGTGTAGGCAGCTAGTGAAGATAGCCGAGGAGCATAGATAACTATGTGACTCGGATAGCTGAACGAAGCCAACAACCATGTAATTCGAAGTATGACGAATATACATTCATTATCGAAGCGACGTATATACTCACTCGGAGGTTAATGTGGGTTGAGTTAAGTTGACATGCATTGACTGAAAACGCGGGGGAAGCCTTGCAAACACTGGGTTTTAGATACAAAAAAGACGTCGATTGACGTCTCTTGATGTTCTTATGGTGCGAAGGCCGGACTCGCAAATAAAGACTAACAACATGAAATTTAAATAATATATTTTTAGTAATTATTTTTATACCCGTAAATGTACCCGTAGTGAAAACATTGCATTGATAGATATAAAAATTAGGGCAACCTTGGTTTATACTTTGTCAGCCTAAAACATGCTAATAAGTCAAAACCATGAAAATGATAAACGAGCTCAGAAAAGAAGCATCAAAACTTCGAGAACTACTTAACAACTGTGATACATCACAGTACGAAATATTATCGAACATCTTAGTCACTTCAATCGTTATCTATTCTTTCATTAAAAAAAGATCACTATCCTTAGTATTGTTTAATTTTAATTTAGCATGTATAACGGATAACAAATAAAAGTTTATATAGGAGAAGGCTTTAGGAGGGTTACCTATACCAAAACCATCTATATTTGTTGCTATTACCATGTAAAGGTGTATGAACCCTTGTCTGTATTCACGATTAATTCAAGAGGTTTACATTGGGTGTATGACGAATTACTCGGACTGGTAAATGTGTAGGACTGACCAAACTTGAGTTTGGCATTCGTATTCTGCCCTCGGTCATTGGTCGAAATCAGGCAGTTATTGCGGTTCAAGACTAATGACTGCAATGTAATATTGTCATCAAGACTGGTAATGGTATAACGCCATATTGGGAAAGCAACGTTTCCAGCACGAAGTTCATCGCCTTTAGCATCGACCTTTATCGGTAAATTAGCGGCGAACGACGTTGTACTATAAAGTAAAAGACTGCTCACAAACAGAATAGGACGAATGCAATTATTGAATTTCATCATAAAAACCTTCTATAAAAATAATGGGAATAAAAAGTGAGACGCTTACTTAGGTCAATGTGCTTTTCCTGGCGTTAACGGAATAATGAATACAGTAAAATTTTTATTTTTGATTCTTGTTATTCAACATTTCAGGTAAATGTTTAATGAAATAAATGGCAAAATTAAAAACTCCAGAAAAGAGTGATTTAATAATGTTAGGGAATTTAAAGGCGATAGGTAGAAAAATAATAAGGAATAATAAAAATAAAATAATATGCATAGCTCTAATCCTGATATAAAGAAAAAGAGCCAGTCAAATTCATGGCTCTGTAGTTATTAAATAAAACAGAGGTAATTAAGATAAAGATTCGCGTTGTTTTCTTCTCATCCATTTATTGTAATAATCAGAATGCTCTTCATCACGTCCTCCTGTTTCTTCAATCCAATCATCATATTCTGGGCTATCTTCAAAGCGTTCTGACATAGTGATTTCCTCTAAAGTGAATTATCTCAATTAAATTTGATAGCGATATGTGCTGTCGTGAATAGCTTAAAAGAATCTGGTTGGTATTTAAAATCGTTATAAACGATCGAATTCAATAAATTGATCTGTAAAATCTATCACAAAAACGATTGATAATTTATTATTGATAGCTTTAATCTATTGATAGTGAATAAACCGATCGTTAATACAGATCAATGAATAATGGTGGTTATGAATAAATGAATAGTTTCATGGCAGTAGGTCTGGGTAATAATATCGGTTAAGTTTGGATGAAATAGGTTATTGAGATAAAGATGGTTATTATGATGCACCTTGATTTACCCAAAAATGCAGGTTTTGCTTTACGTCATGCTCCATCGGAACAACAACAGGCTTTTCTTGCCGTGATTGAAAATTGGTCGAGTAATGTGGGCCAAAGTACCCAATCCTATTCTGCGCAGCTTAAAGCCAAAATTGAGCAAATGGTGGCCGTATGGGGCGGTATATGGCTCAATCCTAAAGACGACCACCAGAAACTAAAGCTGCAATGTGCTCAAGGGCATCTTATCAATGCCCATCCATTCTCTTTACGGCAAGGTGTATGGTGCGCGCAATGCTATATTGACAGTAAGCGGTATTCGATTGCCATAATGCAGACATGGGCGGCTCAGCGTCAGGGAATCTGCCTGTCAACGGCGTACATTAATTCCAACTCAAAACTCACTTGGCAATGCGAACAGAGCCACACTTGGGAGGCTTCGGCGGATTCGGTCAAGATGGGACGGTGGTATCCTCAGTGCTTACGCGTTCAACAGCAAGCGCAATATCTTGCAGAGATAAAGGCCATGGCGAAAGCGCGTGGGGAGAATGTTTATCCGATAAATACATTCATACTAAAAGTAAACTCAAATTACGTTGTGTTCACGGTCATGAATGGGAAATCTCGCCGCATATTACGCGTAATGCTCAAGGCTCATGGTGTCCTGTTTGCCCGATTGAGGCGATGCGAGGCTCATTGGTAGAGTTGCAGTCTATTGCCGCCGAGCGAGGCGGACAGTGTTTGGCAACAGTTTATACGACAGCGAATGATAAGGTGGGTTGGCTATGTGCACGGGGGCATGTTTGGTATACCACGCCAGCACATGTGAAAGACGGTACTTGGTGCCCTGAGTGTGTTTACTTATCATTGTGTCGAAGTGATAAAACTCGGAAAAAATATTTACCTCAAAAGAAATAGTCACGAGCGTCGCCAGTTGTGAACGGGCGTTGTGACGATTTAATCATCATACGAGTTGTTACTTTCGGATTAATCTTTTTTATGTGGAATTCGTCAATTTATTTCATGTTTAGTATGTTTTTTGTTGAACGTTAATGTTAGCGTAACCGAAATAAATGCTATTTATCTTGGTCTCGCTTGAGGTTTGATTATCGGGCGTAACCCATGAAATAACCTCAAAAGGACATTCAATGAGTCTGATAGAGCCCCTCAAAGCGTCTTTTTTATCCCACAATCGCTATCAATTGGCAGTCCAAGGATGCGATGCGCTATTGGATGTTGAATCTTTCATTGGGCGAGAAGCGATTAGCGAAACTTATCGTTATCAGATAACGTTCACCTCTTCATCCCAAAACCTGCAAGCCTCCCAGTTTCTTCGTCGTACCGCGCACTTTACGTTTTCATCACCCACTATTCCATTGGCCGATTTACGTTCACTGAATGAACCGCAAAAGCGAGTGCATGGTGTGGTGACACACTTTAAGCGGTTGTCCGGTTCAGCGGATGAAGCCCAGTACCAAATTGTCATTGAACCCTTTGTTTCGTTGCTGCGCCATCAACTGCGTTCCCACCGTTTCTTCTTAAACAAATCGGTACCGGAAGTCATTGGCCTCATTTTACGTGAGCATGACATGAAAGGCTGGGAATTTGAGTTTCATTTACAGCGCCAATATCCTAAGCGGGAACAAATCAACCAAATCAATGAAAGTGATTGGCGATTTATTGAACGGCTGTTAAGTGAAGTGGGGATTTTCTATTCCTTTAGTCTCCAGACCGACACGAAGACGGAAATTATTCACTTTGGGGATAGCCAGCGCGCCTATGTGTATGATTTACAACTGCCACTCAATAGCCCTTCTGGCATGAATGACAATGGCGTTGAAAGCGTGTGGGGGCTATCGCTACGTCACCAAGTGGTGGAACGCAGCGTCGTGACTAAAGATTATAATCACCGGCAAGCGATGCAAACGTTGCTATCCATTGAAACGGACATGACTCGCGGAGATGGGGACGATATAAACTATGGCGACGTTTACCACTACAAAGCCCGCCATCTTGAGCGCGGTGAGAAATACCAACCTGAAACGGAAACCGCCCATTTTTGGTCACGGCTAGACCATGAACGCTTTCTCGCACGTCAAACACTGCTGCGAGGCAAAAGCAATTCACCGCGCTTAACGCCGTTGATGATTTTTAAAGTCATCGATAACCAATTATCGTCCACCTTACCCACGGATTTTCAATCCGAAATTTTAATCACTCGATTACGATTTTCAGGCAGTCGCAGTAGCGCATTAACTATTCAGTTTGATGCCGCGCCGTACACCGAAGCACTGTGCTGGCGGCCTGTTCTAAAGCCTCGCCCTGTGATCGCAGGCACACTAATGGCGCGCATCACTAGTGCTAAATCCCATGATATTTATGCCCACCAAAATGAGCACGGTTTCTATTGGGTGAAATTCGATGCAGACCGTGATGAAAAACCGACGGGGTATGAAAGCATGCCCGTGCGGCTGGCAAAACCCTATGCAGGCGATACCTACGGAATACACTTCCCGTTGATTCAAGGGGCTGAAGTCGCGATTGCCTTCCATGAAGGGGATCCTGACCGACCGTATATCGCCCATGCCTTGCATGATTCCCATCGCCCCGACCACATCACTGACAAAAATAATACTCGCAACGTCATTCGTACTCCGGCAAATAATAAGCTTCGTATGGAAGATAAGCGCGGGCAAGAGCATATCAAGCTCAGCACCGAATACGGCGGAAAAACCCAACTTAATTTAGGGCATTTGGTTAATCAAGGGCGTGAAAAAACGTGGGGATGGTTTTGAACTTCGCACTGACAGTTGGGGCGCCATTCGAGCAGGGAAAGGGCTGTTTATTAGTACCAACTTACGCACCAAAGCCTCTTCTGAACAACTGGATATGCGCGAAGCCAAGCAGCAATTGGATGATGCATTAAACTTAGTGAGCTCACTACGGGAAGCCGCTGACGTTGCAAAAGCCGAATTGGCCGATTTAAACGCCCAGCAAACCTTACTCACCCAATCGATTCATGAACTGCAACAAGCGGCAATGTTACTCAGTTCGCCCGCGGGTATTGCGCTCACGTCCCCAAAAACGGTACAGGCTAACAGTGGCGAAAATATCACTCTGACTGCCAATAAACAGGTCGATATCTCGGTAGGTAAAAAAATCACCTTAGCGGCAGGCAAGGCAATCAGCTTGTTTGCTCACACCCTAGGAATCAAAGCTTTTGCCGCAAAAGGCAAAGTCGAAATTCAAGCACAAAGTGATGAAATGCATCTCACCTCACTCAAAGACATGACCGTCACTAGTACCGGCGGTAAAACCGTCGTTGCCGCTAAAGATGAACTGCTATTGACCTGTGGTGGCGCCTATATTCGTTTAAAAGGCGGGCAGATAGAGTACGGTAGCCCCAATAACCAAACGGTGAAAGCCACTAATTGGGTGGTTGAAGGCCCTGCCTCGATGGATGTCACCCATCCGCAATTTCCACAGTCTATACCGAAACAAACTCTACGTTTTCAACTGAGCTCGTCACCACAAAGCCCTATGAAGGCGCGTGCATTTGAGCCGTATGAGCTGTATGCCAATGGGGCGCTTATCCTAAAAGGTATGAGTGATGCGCAAGGAAATATCCAAATTGACCATGATATTCCCACGGATAGCTATCAACTACATTTACTGAATGGGGATCGTTACGATATCGATGTTCCTCCTACTGAAGAGCAAGATGCAGAACGCGTCGAACCCGTTAATGTCGGTTTTCGATCCAGTGCGCCAAGCCAAGAGCGAGAAAGCTCGCGAATAGGTCAAGCATGGGGGAAAGGGCTTTTCCAATTTATCACTGAATGGAATAAGAGAAAATAATATGTCAGGAAATCAATCTGTAGGATTCCCCGCCTCCGTGCAGTTACCCATCCCGGCAACCGAGCAGAAAATACGCTTACCCGTCTCGACGTGTATGGTGCTGCAAATGACGCCCAGTTGGATCCCTGAGAGTACCAAATATCCGATGAGCTTATTTGTGTATGACCCACTCGTGAATGGAAAACAAACTTTTGCGGCGGTTGCGGAGGCAATTCGGCATGCTAAGCACAGCATTGAAATTATTACATGGGGTTTCCAGCCCTCCATGTATTTTGAACGTTCAAGGGGAATTAATGAAGGAACATTTCCGACGATTGCAGAGCTTCTTGAACAGAAAGCCAAAGAAGGGGTGAAAGTTCGTATTCTAGTGTGGTTTGATGAACTAGCTAAATTCGGTGAAACCAGTTTGCCAGGTTGGCGATTATCAACCCATTACACGCCGAGGCAAAAAATTGAACTTCCGATGGAAAAGGCTATCGCGGCAGGGTCTAAATTAGACTACGAGTCGGATAAACAATATCAATTTGATAAAGAGTGGCTACATCGTGCGAAAACCAATCAAATTAAAAACTTATCGGTTCGTACACGCTCAATGGCAATAAATAGCCCCTCATCTCGTTTGAGTCAGGTGGCGAAGTTAACCAAACACCAGTTTGGCAGTGATGATGTCGAACTCAGTTTACGTTTGGCGGCTCTGGCGATGGTGCCAACTCATCACCAAAAAGCGGTGTTGATTGATTATGAAGAACCTACTCTCGCGGTTGGCTTTGTGATGGGGCATAACATGCATTCGCAGTATTGGGATGATGATAAACACTCAATTATTCAACATAAAGAGATGTCATGGCTAGGACGTGATGGCCCCACCGCATGGCAAGATACCTCTAACTGTGTGTATGGCGAAGTGTTGTGTGATTTAAGCGACAACTTTGTTTCGGCATGGAAAGAAACTGAAGGCTTGTTTACACACGGCAGTGAAGGTATCCAGCTGACAGAAAGACGTAAAGCAATTTCACGCAGCCAATACACGCCCACTTTAGAGCATGTTGAAGACTTAAATAAGCGTTACACATTTTTAGCTCGAAACCCATTAACACCAACGGCGGGAAAAATTTGTCGCACTAATCCCGAATATGATGAATATGATATTTTAAAGTCCTACGATCACGGTGTTAAACATGCACGTAACTACCTTTATTTTGAAAACCAATATTTCCGCTTATCGTCAATTGCTAAGGATGTGCGCAATATGGTGGAAGTGCGCAATCAATGTTTTGCAGAAGCGGCTGCCACTACCCCTAAACTGCAAGGGCAAAAAATTCCACCGTTCTATTTATTTGTGGTAACAAATTCAACCACAAAAGCAGAGGTGGGTGACTCGAATGAAGTCGGTGGATATCAAACTTACAAGATGCTGGAAACCTTAGGGCGCCGTGATTTGATGCGGGAGCATGCTGCACATCAAGATACGGTGAAGAACGTTATGGAAGCCACAAAAAACGGTTGGGTATTAGCTCCTGTCGATGTGGTAAAACCGGATGATATTCAGGAAGAAACCATTGAGGGGTTTAAGAGCGTGATTTGTACCTTGGTTTCTCCTGATTCTAATCTCTGGCAGTCGGTGTATGTCCACAGCAAGCTAACCTTAGTGGATGACACTTTTTTAATCCAAGGCTCTGCCAATATCAATTTACGCAGTATGGCATTTGATACTGAAATTGCGGTGATACTGCAAGATACGGACATCTTTCCTATTGTTAAACCGTTACGGGAAAAATTGTGGAAAATCCATAAAGGAACGGGGAGTGTTTCCGGTGATTTAACGACGGAGTTCAATGAATGGAAACGAATAATTAGTCTAAATAAGGAATTGAAAGGAGATAAAAAAATGCCTATAGCTCCTTTACTTCCGTTTGAGGATAAAACGATTGGGTTAGAAAATACGGATTAAATTATGCCACCAATTAAACTTAAACCTAATTTATTATTGTGTGTTTTAGTGCTACTTGTTAGCTGCAAGCCTGTAGAAGAAAAAGAGAAAGACATGACTCAAAAAACAGAATCCGACTTAACGTTCACTTGTGTGTATGAAAAAGACACATTACCTCCCGTTGATCCTGAAGCCGACATTTGGTTTAAACAGGCGCGAGAACTTGAAAAGGTCAATAAATCTCAACGGGATTACTCCAAGATAGGTGCACTCTACCGTAAAGCTGCAGAGCGTAATCACCCCAAAGCCATGCTTAACTTAAGTAACTTAATCAGTTATGGGAAAGTACCTCCGATAAACGGAAAAGGCTCAGCTCAAGAGGTATGGGATATTATCCAAAAAATGGCTACATTGGACATTAGCTATGGCTATTACCAAATGGGGCATTATCTTGATACAGGCTATGGTGTTGTAGCTGACCGCACGAAGGCGTTAGACTATTTTCGCCAAGCAGCAGATTTGGGTAACCCTGAAGCCCAATATGTCATTGGGAGAATTTTTGTTACTCAACGTTTATCGGATAGAGATAACCCAGCCTATCGACCTGAAATAGGCAAAAAAATGCTTATTTGCGCAGCCAATCAAGGAAATGGAGATGCAGCATGGCGCTTAGCTACATACTCAGCTAATGTAGAAAACAATTTAAGTAGTGCCTTAAAATATTATCAATTAGCAACGAAAAATGGGCATGAAATGTCTGCTTCGATGTTAGTTGATACTTTTAAAATTAATACAACCTCAAAAGATTATTACTATCTAGCGGTAAAACCGGATCCAGAACGCTCAGCCCGCTATGAAGCAATAGTCAAAGAAATAGATGCCTCTGACGAAACAGCCAAATTCCCCGATATCGATAAAATCGTTCCGCTCCCACCTGCTGAACTCCCTGAATGGGATGGCACGTTTGAATATAAAAAACAACAGGATAATCAATAAAAGGATTTTATCATGCGCGCACTTGTTCGATTAGGTGACAAAACTACTCATGGCGGCGAAGTGATCACCGCTTCTGGTTCGGTGATGTACGGCAAACCGATAGCTTTAGTGGGAGATAAAGTCAGTTGCCCTAAAAAAGGACACGGTGTTAATGCCATTTTACCCGGTTCAACGCGTATTTTAATATCCGGTCGTCAGGCAGCACTCAATGGTTTTCAAACCGAATGTGGCTGTACGCTTATTGCTAGTCTGTCATCGTCGGGTGAGCAATCATGATAAGCTGGAAAACTCCGTCTTTAGATCACCACCTAAGCCTAAATTACCTCGCTTGATGCTTTGGTTCTTTTTAGTCGTGATTATTGGTGTTATCGGATTTGGCATAGGTGTTTATTTCTCTTCAATTGGGGTATTGTCTAGTGAAGTCAGTAACAACCAAATAATCGCTTTATTTGTTGTTCTTCCGGTGATTGTTATTTTGTTTATTCGTCTATTGGCTTATTCGATAGTGTCATATGACCATCGGCAGTTTACTAATATGCTCGATGATGCACGTCAAGAATGGGGATATTGGGCTAGGAAGCATCTAGGAATTTTAGCGCATACACGATTGACACAATTTGATGAAGAAAAACAAACAAACGTTGTTTTGTCCTCACTGCCTCCGAATAAAGACAATATATTGCAATTAAGCGCCTTCAAATCACTTTCTTTATGGGAGAAACAAGAAATGTCGGTGCAAAAGTTACTTGCCCCCATTGCTGAATATTACCATCAACATTCTCTTACTCAGCCAATTACCCTATATTGGCAAGCTGAAGATAATGAGGCTAGTTGGCAGGCTCTCATTCAGCAGGAAGCCACGCGCTTATCATTAGAGCTTGAATCTGTTGAAACATTACCATATGACTCATTAAGTGAATGGTTGTTAGCACTGTATGAAAATCCCTTTGAACCTAAGTTATACGCTATTTTAGCTTTTCAGTTAGACTCAACGACGAGTGAAGAAGCTGCGAGCCTATTACTTGCACCCCAAGGGTTCTACGAGCGTTTACTCGCGCCTATTAAAGCGAAGCTCCTGCGCCCTATATCTACGGATATAGAGTCATTCCCTGACGCATTGAAAACACAGTGTGAATTCCAGTATTCAGGCGAACAATTAGATGGAATTTGGCACAGTGGCGTAGAGGATAACGATAAAGGGAAGTGTATCGAAAACTATGCACGACAGAATGTGTCTCATTTATCAGAACGCCTTTATGACATTGATACACTTTTAGGCAAAGGCGGTATCGCGCGTCATGTGGTGGCTTTGTCACTGGTGTATGAATATTCACATTACAGTCTTATTACCCATCAAAAGGGGACGCAACTTTTATTGCAACAAATTCAGGTTTAAAGTTTAGTTATGAGAAGACTATTAAATTAGTGATAAAAAGAAATGCGAATTGTCGTTTTAATAAAATAACAACTGCAAATAAAATCTATTAGATTAAATACTATTAACAGATAGAAAATAACACTCCATTGATTTTATTGAATATGCTGGATTTTTATCAGTGAGGGGGAGAGGTACTATGAAATATTATTGATTTTAATCTTTATTGCTATAGGTATATTTAATGGTTTTATAGCACTTATCGCACCGGGAATTTCTGCAAGTGGCTCTGGATGTGGGAAAGGTTGTATGGAAAATATATCATCACTAAAAACCACAAGCTTGATATTTCTCATGCTTGCACTCATTACGGCTTTCTTTCCTTCGGAGAAAAACATAAATAAAATTGTTTCAAAAATAAAAATATATCTAGCTAGAATAAAAAGCGGACGATAAATTGACAAAACTATTGTAATGGTTTGTTTTTATTAAAATAGGTGCATCAATGCCTTTCTGATTTAGATCCGAGTAAAAAGGTATCTTCCTAAAAAATAAAACGTGTGAATTCAGAATATCTATGCGGAAAACCACATAGATATTCAACTCGGTACATTTAAGCGTGCTCTAATTCATCTAAGTAATCCGCATACCACTGCATCATTTCTCTTCTTCCTTCCAAATATTGCGCATGATTATAGGTTCCTCGAATAGAGTTTTTATCCTTGTGAGCCAGTTGTGTTTCAACCCACGCACTGTCAAACCCTTTCTTATGTAAGATAGTACTCATTGTGTGGCGAAAGCCATGCCCTGTTGCTTTGCCATCATACCCAATTCGCTTTAAGACCATGTTAGTACTGGCTTCACTCTTTGGTTGATTAATGTTGCAACAACCCGAGCAAACTAATTAATACTGACCAATAAAAGATCAAGCTATTGAATTTTGTAGGTTAGTTATTTGCTCAGCCCTCTTTAGGGGCTGAGTAAGTTATTAACTAGGACCTATAAAAATCATTTTCCAAACCCAAATGCCCCTACATGCCCTTCCCTGTTCACATCCAGATAATCAGCCCACCATTGCACCATCAGTCGTCTTTCCTCAATATGCTCTGCCTTATGAATATAAGCAGCTCTTACTGAGTTACGTTCTTGGTGGCTCATTTGCCTTTCTACTGCATCCTTAGACCATAGCCCTGACTCAATCAACGAACTACAGGCCATTGTTCTAAAACCATGCCCACACACTTCTGTCTTAGTGTCATAGCCCATTACACGTAGTGCGTTGTTTACCGTGTTTTCACTCATTGGTTTTCTAGGATTATGATCCCCGATAAAGATCAGCTCGTGGTTACCGCTGAATTGATAGATCTGCTTTAAGATCTCAATCGCTTGCCGACTTAAAGGGACTAAATGAGGAGTACGCATTTTTGATCCACGATGTGAGTGTTTAACCCCTTCTATCGCTTCGCGTTCAGCAGGGATCGTCCACATGGCATTTTCAAAATCGATTTCTTCCCAACGAGCGAAACGAAGCTCACTGGAACGAATGAAAACTAGCAAGGTAAGTTTGACTGCAAGTTTAGTTAAAGGTCTTCCCTTATAATCATCTATGCGTTGTAAGAACTCAGGTAGGCGTTTAAGCTCTAATGCCGCTCTATGGACTCGTTTACCTGTCGCAACTGCGCCAGCCATATCTTGTGCTGGGTTATAGTCGATTAAACCGCTTTGTACCGCATAACGCATAATAGCTGTCACACGCTGTTGTAAACGTGCCGCCACCTCAAGACGTCCAGACATCTCCACGGCTTTAATTGGTTCGAGGAGATCGCGAGTTTTTAGTTCAGCAATATTACGTTTGCCAATAGCGGCAAAGATATTGTCCTCAAGGCTTTTGAGGACTCGATGGCTATGGACTTCTGACCACTTTTTATTGGTCGCGTGCCAATCGCGAGCTACCTTCTCAAAGGTGTTAAATTCCTTTTGCTGTTCTTCCTTTAATTCTTTCTTGAGCTCTCGAGGATCGATGCCTAAAGCAACTTGCTTTCTGGAAGCATCCCTTCTTTCTCTTGCATCCGCTAAAGAAATTTCAGGGTATACACCAAAGGCCATTAAATGTTGTTTGCCGCCAAAGCGAAAACGGAAGCGCCAATATTTAGAACCATTGGGGTGAATATAAAGAAACAAGCCATCACTGTCTGTCAGTGTATAAGCTTTCTCGTCTGGTTTAGCAGCTCGAACTTTCGTATCGGTTAATGCCATATTCTTTGTCCTCTTCACCCCAGGATGAGTATATAAACGAGATATCTCAGATTACTGTTGATGGCTTCGAGCTATATAGCCAATTATGAGCCTACGCTACAGGTAGCGCCTGCATTGCTCTAACATCAGTAATTCGAGGTAAAATGAGTATACAAACATTATCGAAGCGAAGATATACTCAGTTATATACTCACACGGAGGTTGATGTGGGTTGAGTTAGATTGACATGCATTGACTGAAAACGCGGGAAAAGCCTTGCAAACACTGGATTTTAGATACAAAAAAAGACGTCTGTTGACGTCTCTTGATGTTCTTATGGTGCCGAAGGCCGGACTCGAACCGGCACACCCGAAGGCGGTTGATTTTGAATCAACTGCGTCTACCAATTCCGCCACTCCGGCACGAAGTGATGTGTTTCTTGGAAAACGCTGCCATTATACTTGCCTTGTGCCTACTGGCAACACTTATTCGTGAAGATACGGTTTGTTCGATTAAAAAAAAAGCATATTCCTTAGATCTTATAAAATCACAAGGAAAGCTTCTTTTGTTTATATATCTATTAATGAGTATGTTAACTTCTCCCAAATTATTTTTCTTATCACGAGGCTCTGTGACTAGCGGCAGGTCATTATTTTTGTTAGTTTATCTGCAATCTAATGTCAATATTTAAGGTTTAATCATGGGTTTTGTTGGGTGGATAGCAACAGGTATCTTTATTGGCATCTTAATTGGTGTGGTAATGAAGATTTTCGCGAAGAAAAAATAATATGGCTGAAAGGCCATTTGCAAACAATCATATCGGCTGGCTTCCAACATGAAGAAATCATTTCTAAAAGTTCTGTCTGTATCTGCATTATCCTTAGTGTTAATGGCATGTTCAAGTAAGACAGAAAAAGCACCAAAGTTTTTGCAAAGTAATGATATTGAATCCTCTGACTGGCAAGTTTTTGAGGGAGATAGAAGGACTTACGAGCGCGTCGCTAAGATTGTCGATTTATACGCTAATCGCATTTTTAATGAAAGCAATGCACGGGGCATGGCTATCATTGTTATCGATAATAATCAGGCGTTATCGCGTTATTATGGTGAAACCGCACCGGGTAATGGTAAAAAACCTGGTCCAAACTCATTAATTCGCATTGCATCAATTACAAAATTAATGACAAGCGAAATATTAATTAAGCTTGAACAAGATAAGAAACTACTAATTACGGACCCATTACAACAATACGCTTACCATGGCGTTACTGTTCCTGATAATGCCAGCGGGCAACCTATTCGCTTATATCACTTAGCAAGCCATACCAGTGGCTTACCTCGCGAACAACCCGGTGGGAAATGGGGACGTCCTGTTTTTATTTGGCCAACTCAAGATAACCGCTGGACCTGGCTAAAAACAGGTAAGTTAGATGCAACACCGGGAACAGAAGCTTCTTATTCCAACTTAGCGTATGACTTATTGGCAGATGCGATGGTTAAAGCTTCAGGAGTCTCTTACCCTCAGCTATTTAACCACTATGTTACTTCTCCCGCCAAAATGACGAATACCACTTACACCCCCAATAATGCACAATGCGCGCGGTTAATGGAAGGAACGAAACCCAGCCCTTGCCATAACACTCTTGCAGCAGCAGGAAGTGGTGGTGTGTATTCCACCCCTGCAGATATGCAAAAATGGATGCAGCAATTTTTATCGACAGACAGTAACCTAAGAAAAGTCACCGCAGCCCGTGAACAAGGCATCTATTTTCCCCGTGAAAAACTTTTAGAAATTAAAGGGATGGATGTTGCAGGCCATGCTGATGGATTAGGCCTTGGGTGGGTGTATATGAAACCGAAAAATGGCATTCCCGGTATTTACCAAAAAACAGGTGGTGGTGGTGGGTTTAATACCTATATGGCGATGATCCCACAGCAAAACATTGGGGTATTTGTCGTGATGACCCGTAAAGATAACAGTAAATTCAGTAAATTAACGATTGGTGTTAATGAACTAGTTGCCTCATTATCTACTAACCATGCGTATGGGAAACATTGAAGGAGTACCGCCGAAGTGTTACAAACAATGGCGAGTTACACCCCGACCCTAAAACGTGGATTTACCCGCGTTATCACATTAATTGCGACAACAGCCTGAGATATTCAGGCTGTTTTTGATAATTTTACTATCCATTTTTAAAATCAATTCATTCATATTCCCGATAATCTTTTAGCCTTTCATTAACACATGCAGAGCTAAAATGAACACAAAAAATTACTCGATAGCGGCAAACTGTCAAGCTACACAATCCCCTAAAATTAGCCAATTTGAATTGGTTGAAATTTTAAATCGTATTCAAAATCATAATACTAAAAAACCAGAATATATAGAGAGTGAATCTGTTGCTAGCCAATATCCCTATAAGTATTTCGATGGCTCAGAATTACAAGCTATCAAAGCTTGTCGACAAGAAGAAAGACGAATATATCGGGAAAAATGCCAAGCTGCTTTTAAATTTAAACGACAAAATAGTATGAAAGGAGGGATTTTTTCACTTGCTCAGCAATTAGCAAACCGGAGTCGCCAAAATATTTTAGCTATTGATGACCAAAATCATATCTCAGGCGCCAGAAAAAAGTTATTTCAACCGCAAACAAGGATAGTAGCCTTTATCAGTGCATTAGGTTATGCAATAGCTGGTTAATAATAACAGTACTAATCCGCTATTATTCAAGCTATTTCTTAAGTTTATTATCGTTTTATGCAATGCTATAAGCTAATTCAAGGCTAATCTTAATCCCTCTTCTACTTTGTGAATAGGAATTAAAATGCGTATTTCTCCATTTTTTTACATCATATAACACGGCCCTGTACCACTGAGCAGGGCAAAGTTTCTGAGTTAGTTCTCCAACTTGGAAGAATCTATAACCACCAAAATGCATTCCCTGCCCCGCAAAAACCGACATCCGTAGAAATTGCTCTTAAATCACTCAATTCTCATTCCTTAAAAAACAACCAAAAGAAATTAGAACGAACATCTGAATGGAAAAAAGCTTATCTTGTTCGCCAGTCATATACGGCGAATGGCGGTATTTTTTCTTATGCTCAACAGTTAGCTAATAAAAGTCGATTTAATGTTGTTGGGATCAAAGGCGAATATATCAGTACATCTGCAGATAATAGACAACAACAAGTTTTATTCCGTCCTCAAAATAAACTATTAAGAATTATCAGCAAATTAGGGAATTTATTACTCAGTAAATAACAAGAAAAGAAAAAGGCTGTGATACCCGAAGATACACAGCCTTTAATGACTGATAAAACGTTATTTTCGTTTTACTAATAATACGATACTAACAATTAAAAACAGTAAGCTCGGCAAAATTGCTGCAACAATGGGTGGCACCGAATAAACTAGGCTCCAGTTACCAAACCCTTGGTTAAGCACGTAAAATAAGAACCCACCCACAATACCTGAAATAACACGAACACCCATCGGAACGGTACGCAGCGGCCCAAAAATAAATGAAACTGCCATTAACATCATGACGGCTGCGGATAATGGCGCCAGTATTTTTTTCCACATACTGAGCTCATAAACCGCGGCAACTTGGCCACTTTCTTTTAAGTACGAGACATATTGATATAGGCCACGGATAGAAAGCGAGTCAGCATTCAGTGAAACTATTCCTAGTTTTTCTGGGGTAAGATTGGTTTTCCAATCAACCGTTAATCGCTGTGAACCTGTAATTTTTTTCTCACTACTTAGAATTGACTCGTCCACTTGAGATAATACCCAAAGCTGATTTGTCGAGTCATACTCGCCATTCGCAGCAAACATCACTGACTTCAATTTACGTTGGTCATCAAAACGATACACCGACACATCTTGAATCGATGTCGCATTATTAATCCGCTGAATATGGATAAAATCGTTGGCATCTTTTGCCCACATACCTTCATCTGTCACAACTAATGAATTACCCACGATTTTTTCTGCGCGATAATTTCTTGCCCACTGCTCTCCCGCTGGTGCGATCCACTCACCGATAAACATGGCGACAATGACCAATGGAACCGCCGTTTTCATCACCGATAATGCGATTTGCAAGCGAGTAAAACCAGAAGCTTGCATGACGACTAGCTCACTACGTGAGGCCAGTGCCCCTAACCCCATGAGCGCACCTAACAACGCCGCCATTGGAAAGAAAATATCAATATCTTTTGGAACAGTTAATAAGGTGAATACACCTGCACTCAATGCCGTATAGTCGCCATCGCCCACTTTGCGAAGCTGCTCGACAAATTTAATGATCCCTGCGAGGGAAACGAGCAAAAATAGCGTCACTAAAATCGAATTTAAGATGGTTCGACCGATATACCTATCTAAAACACCAAACATCAGGCAACCCCTTTACTCAATTTAAGACGCATACGGCGCATTGGGACGGTATTCCACGCATTTAGGACTATCGCTAATACCAAATACCCCACATTCACCGCCCACATAGTATACCTTGGGTCAAGGTCGCCCTTATCAGCACTGTTACGCAATGTACTTTGTAATAAAAAGAAAATGAGGTACAGCAACATTGCAGGAAGCATACTGAGTACCCGCCCCTGACGTGGGTTAACCTCGCTTAACGGCACAACCATCAAAGCCATGACGACAACGGAGAAAACAATGGTTAAACGCCAATGAAACTCAGCGTTCACCTCAGGCGTATTTTCAGACCACAGTTGCAGCATATTTTTTTTGCTCGACTCGGTCACTACGCGTTTCTGCAGTTTGGTGATCAACAATGGCTTGGTAATTAACAAAGTCAGTTATGCGAAAATCACGCAGTAACGCGGTTCCTTCATAACGAGTACCCTCATTTAAAACAACGACTTGTCGACCATCAGGATCTTCTTTCATATAGCCGCTATCAGCAACCACAACAGAAGGCCGTTGTTCATTAGCGGCGCGTAGTTGTGCAAGAAATACATTCTTGAAGTTGTTACCTTTTACATCACCAATGTACAGCACATAGTTGCCATCTTTAGTGGTTTTAAATTGCCCTTCGACCATTGCAGCTAACCCGGGATTGGCTTTCGCATCAGCCAATACCTGCTCTTGATATTGAGATGACCATGGCAACATCCACGTAATATTAGCAATCGCGACCATCGCGGTAATGACCGCAAGGACTAACGCGGCTTTCACTAAAACACTTTTACCTAAACCGCAGGCATGCATTACCGTGATTTCACTTTCAGTATAAAGTTTACTGTAGGTCATCAAAAGCCCAAGGAATAGGCTCAAAGGTAAGATAAGCTGCGCCATTTCAGGCACACCTAACCCCAGTAAAGGAAGTACTAAGTTTGAGGGAATATTGCCCTGAACCGCAGCGCCAAGAATATCTATCGACTTCTGACTAAAAAAGATTAGCATCAATACAAAAAGTATGGCTAACTGACTTTTCAGGGTTTCCCGTACCAAATATCTAATAATGATCACGCTTATTACGCCTGTGAAAACTTGTCTTTTGGGAAGAAAATGGCTAAGTTCGTTCGATGTCTGCCATTTACTAACATATACTCTAGTTTATTGTATGGCTAGAATGATATAAAAGCATTATCTATACTGATTGAAATATCAGAACATGCTTAATATTCGAGAAACCGGATATACCCGCCATACTTCATGATGTATCGCGATTAACAGCATACAACGTGAGCTATTTCGCGTATAGATGGTTAGTTTAACATAAAGAGTTCATTCTCTATGAGGTAGATCATGCGAAACGCTAATTCTAGCGGGAGCATCGGCCTTTGTCTTTAAGATTCAGGAGAACGCATGGAGTTTAGTGTAAAAAGTGGTAGCCCGGAAAAACAGCGCAGCGCATGCATTGTTGTCGGAGTCTTTGAACCACGCCGTCTGTCCCCAATTGCTGAACAGCTGGACAAAATAAGTGACGGATATATCAGCGCCCTGCTGCGCCGCGGCGAACTTGAGGGTAAAGTGGGGCAATCCCTGCTACTCCATCATGTACCCAACGTTCTGTCTGAACGCATTCTACTTATCGGTTGTGGTAAAGAACGCGAATTAGATGAGCGCCAATTTAAACAAATTATTCAGAAAACCATCAGCACGTTGAATGAAACTGGCTCAATGGAAGCCGTCTGTTTCTTAACTGAATTACACGTCAAAGGTCGCAATAATTACTGGAAAGTGCGCCAAGCCGTCGAAACAGCCAAAGAGTCGCTGTATGTATTTGATCAACTGAAAAGTAATAAGACAGAGCATCGCCGTCCGCTACGCAAACTGGTTTTCAACGTGCCAACTCGCCGTGAATTAACCAGTGGTGAACGTGCTATTTCCCACGGCTTAGCGATTGCTTCAGGTGTTAAAGCGGCGAAAGATTTAAGCAACATGCCACCAAACATCTGTAACGCAGGTTATTTAGCATCTCAAGCTCGTCAATTAGCTGATATTTCAGACAGTAAACTCACCACTCGAGTGATTGGTGAGGAGCAAATGAAAGAACTTGGAATGAATGCCTATCTAGCGGTCGGTCAAGGTTCACAAAATGAATCGCTAATGTCCATTATGGAATATAAAGGAAGTCCAGACCCAGAAAGCAAACCCATCGTTTTACTTGGTAAAGGCCTAACCTTTGACTCCGGCGGTATTTCAATTAAACCATCCGAAGGCATGGATGAAATGAAATACGATATGTGCGGTGCTGCAAGTGTATATGGCGTCATGCGCTTTATCACTGAATTGCAATTGCCAATTAATGTGATTGGGGTTCTTGCTGGCTGTGAAAACATGCCTGGTGGCCGTGCTTATCGCCCAGGTGATATCCTTACTACCATGTCTGGGCAAACCGTTGAAGTCCTCAATACCGATGCCGAAGGCCGTTTAGTTCTGTGTGATGCACTCACCTATGTTGAGCGTTTTGAGCCAGAGCTGGTTATCGATATCGCCACTTTAACAGGGGCTTGTGTGATTGCATTAGGTAGCCATTACACTGGGTTGATGTCAAACCATAATCCACTGGCTCACGAGCTATTAAATGCTTCTGAGCAAGCAGGCGACCGTGCATGGCGTTTACCATTAGCAGATGAATATTTTGACCAAATCACACCAAATTTTGCTGATTTAGCCAATACCGGTGGACGTCCAGCGGGTGCTATCACCGCAGGTTGTTTCTTGTCTCGCTTTGCGACGAAATATAACTGGGCGCACCTTGATATCGCAGGAACTGCTTGGCGTTCAGGTGCCGCGAAGGGAGCCACTGGCCGCCCTGTTTCCATGCTAGCGCAGTTCTTGTTGAACCGTGCAGGCCTTAATGGTGATGAATAACCCGATTTAGCATTTTAGCTGTACATCACTCGTAAAAATATCCCGATGAGCACTTATGCGATTCGGGATATTATTTTTGGCTTTTCGATACACATAGAAGCCATTTTGAGGCAGCAATAAAAAAGGTTATAATTCAACATAGAAATAATTTTGAGCTATGCCACCAAAAAACTTAACCAACACCCCTACAAATTGAAGTATGGCAATTTACGCTATACCCTAAATAATTCAGTTTGTAGGTAGGCGGCAAGCAATTGAGGCCTTGGGAGGCGAAAGCGCGTAGCCAACACCCTACAAATTGAAGTATGACGGGTATATGAAAAAAGGTACATTTTACCAACTAGAACAGACATCACCACATTCTGAACTTGAAGCCCATGAATGGTTAGCTTGTGAGCTCGCCGCTCAGATGTGGCGCAGTGGAAAGCGTGTTTTGGTTGCTTGCGAAACACAGCTACAAGCAGAAAAGATTGATGAGGCCCTTTGGCAGCGTGATCCACACCAGTTTGTCCGCATAATTTGGCAGGGGAAGGCCCGCGTTATGGTGCACCGATTGAAATTTGCTGGCCGGCCAAAAGAGGCACAACACCTCGCGATATACTGATTAATTTACAAAATCAGTTCGCAGATTTTGCCACGGCTTTCCATGAAGTGATAGACTTCGTACCTATTGATGAAACTTTAAAACAGTTGGCGCGTGAACGGTATAAAACGTACCGTAGCGTCGGCTTCAATTTGACTATGGCGACGCCGCCAACTTACTGAATACAAAAAGATAATGGAAAAGAAACCAGATAGCCCAATGAATGAGCCCTCGCTCGATAAAACATATAACCCCGCAGAGATTGAGCAGTCACTGTATGCTCACTGGGAGAAAAGCGGTTATTTTAAACCTAATGGGGATACCACCCAAGACAGCTTCTGTGTCGTCATTCCGCCACCGAACGTCACTGGTAGCCTGCACATGGGGCATGCCTTCCAGCAAACTATCATGGATACCATGATCCGCTACCAGCGTATGCAAGGTAAAAATACCTTATGGCAAACGGGAACAGACCATGCGGGTATTGCAACTCAGATGGTCGTTGAGCGAAAAATTGCAGCCGAAGAAGGTAAAAACCGTCACGACTACGGCCGCGATGCGTTCATTGACAAAATCTGGGAATGGAAAGCGGAATCTGGCGGTACAATTTCACAACAAATGCGCCGTTTAGGCGACTCTGTTGATTGGGATCGCGAGCGTTTTACCATGGATGAAGGCTTATCTAAAGCTGTTAAAGAAGCATTCGTTCGTCTCTATAAAGAAAACTTAATTTATCGTGGCAAACGCTTAGTCAACTGGGACCCGAAACTGCACACGGCAATTTCTGACTTAGAAGTTGAAAACCGTGAAGTTAAAGGTTCTATGTGGCACCTGCGCTACCCACTGGCTGACGGTGCAAAAACCGCTGAAGGCAAAGACTACTTAGTGGTCGCGACCACTCGTCCTGAAACCATGCTAGGGGACACTGGTGTTGCAGTTAACCCTGAAGATCCACGCTATAAAGATTTAATTGGCAAAGAAATTATTCTGCCAATCGTTAACCGCCGTATCCCAATTGTGGGTGATGAACACGCCGACATGGAAAAAGGCACCGGCTGTGTGAAAATCACGCCAGCTCATGACTTTAATGACTATGAAGTTGGTAAACGCCATCAGTTAACGATGATTAACATGATGGATTTAGACGGTAACGTTCGTAACGAAGCAGAGGTTTTCGATACCAACGGTAACCCATCTACGGCTTATAGTTGCGAAATGCCAGAAGCGTATCGTGGGATGGAACGTTTCGCGGCTCGTAAAGCTATCGTGGCAGAGTTCGAACAACTTGGCCTGCTGGTTGAAGTAAAACCGCATGACTTAACAGTGCCTTACGGTGACCGTGGTGGCGTGGTTATTGAACCTATGCTAACCGACCAATGGTACGTACGTACCGAGCCTTTAGCTCGTGATGCCATTAAAGCCGTTGAAGATGGCCGTATTCAGTTTGTTCCTCGTCAGTACGAAAACATGTATTTCTCTTGGATGCGTGATATTCAAGACTGGTGTATTTCTCGCCAACTTTGGTGGGGTCACCGCATTCCTGCATGGTATGACGAAAAAGGCAATGTCTATGTGGGTCGTGATGAAGACGAAGTCCGTCGTGAAAACAACTTAGGTGCAGATATCGCTCTGCGTCAAGATGATGACGTACTGGATACGTGGTTCTCTTCCGGTCTGTGGACATTCTCGACTCTCGGCTGGCCAGAAAATACCGATGCACTGAAAACCTTCCATCCAACAGATGTATTGGTCAGTGGCTTCGATATTATTTTCTTCTGGATCGCCCGTATGATCATGATGACCATGCATTTCATCAAAGATGAAAACGGTGAACCACAAGTACCATTTAAAACCGTTTACATGACAGGCTTGATCCGTGATGAAGAAGGCCAAAAAATGTCGAAATCCAAAGGGAACGTTATTGATCCACTGGATATGATTGACGGTATTTCTTTAGAAGACTTACTTGAAAAACGCACTGGCAACATGATGCAGCCGCAATTGGCTGAAAAAATTGCTAAACGTACTCGTAAAGAATATCCAGAAGGCATTGAAGCCCACGGTACTGACGCCCTACGCTTTACTTTAGCGGCATTAGCTTCAACAGGTCGTGATATCAACTGGGATATGAAACGCCTGTCCGGTTACCGTAACTTCTGTAATAAATTATGGAATGCGAGCCGCTTCGTTCTGATGAATACCGAAGGCCAAGATTGCGGACAAAACGGCGGTGAAATGAGCTTCTCACTCGCTGACCGCTGGATCATGGCACAATTCAACCACACCGTGAAAACCTACCGTGAAGCGCTAGATACTCACCGTTACGATATCGCAGCGGGTATTTTGTATGATTTCACATGGAATGAATTCTGTGACTGGTACTTAGAGCTGTCTAAACCTGCAGTTCATAAAGGTAATGAAGCGCAAGTTCGTGCAGCGCGTTTCACCCTGATCGAAGTGCTGGAAGGCTTACTGCGCCTTGCTCACCCAATCATTCCATTTATCACTGAGACTATCTGGCAACGAGTTAAAGTGGTTAAAGGTATTGACGCTGATACCATTATGTTGCAAGCGTTCCCTGAGTTCGATGCCGCTAAAGTGGATGAACTTGCGCTGAGTGACCTTGAGTGGATCAAAGAAGCGATTATTGCCGTTCGTAACATTCGTGCAGAAATGAATATTTCTCCAGGTAAACCGCTCGATGTGATGCTGCGTGGTGCTTCTGCTGATGCAAAACGCCGTATCGAAGAAAACCAAAACTTTATCAAATCAATGGCGCGTTTAGAAAGCATCCGCGTGCTATCTGAAGGCGAAGAAGCACCGGTTTCTGTCACCAAACTGGTTGGCGGTGCTGAGTTACTGATCCCAATGGCGGGTCTGGTTGATAAAGACGCGGAACTGGCTCGTTTAGATAAAGAGCTGGAAAAAGTGGTGAAAGAAATCGAAACCATTGAAAACAAACTGGCAAACGAAGGTTTTGTGAGCCGTGCGCCTGCTGCCGTTGTTGAAAAAGAGCGTGAACGCTTAACTGCCAATATTGAAGCAAAAGCTAAAATTGAAGCACAAAAAGTGACGATTGCCTCTTTGTAATCATTAAGCTTTAAGTATCTGTCCCTGACTCGTCGTTGATGAGTCAGGGCTTTTTTGTATTAGGGTATTGAAAATATTAAAAATGTGCCAATATCATACATATTGCGACTACCAATGCCGCAATGAAAAATATAATTAATACAAATAAAAGAGATGTTCCCATGACAACAGACACAAACCAAACCGTTAAAGTTCGTTTAATTCAACCTCAAGACAACCCTGGGATCGCCGCCGTTATTCGCGAAGTTTCCGCTGAACATGGCTTAACTGCGGACAAAGGCTTTGCCGTTGCTGACCCTATTTTAGATACCTTATTTGAGGTGTATAGCAAACCGCGCAGTGCTTACTGGGTGGTTGAAATGGATGGCGAAATTGTTGGCGGTGGCGGTGTTTCACAAGTTGCTGGTGGTGATAACGAAACAGCAGAACTACAGAAAATGTATTTATCTTCAGTACTACGCGGCAAAGGCTTAGCGAAGCAAATCGTACTGATGTCTCTGGAGTTCGCTAAACAGCAAGGCTACACCCGTTGCTACCTAGAAACAACCAAAGAGCTCCAAGCGGCCATTAAGTTATATGAAAAATTAGGGTTTGTATTTATTGATGAACCGTTAGGAAATACGGGTCATAGTGACTGTGAAATTCGCATGTTAAAGGCATTATAATTCTACGCTAAACGAAAAAGGATAGTTTTTAGCTATCCTTTTATGCAGTTGCATGATGCGACTAATAATTAATGAACGCGATCTTCAGGGTCGATATCGTCACCGTCTTCGTCGTCATATTCTGCGTCTGGGTCTTCAAAATACGTGCCCCAACCATCATAGTTGATGCCCATTTTCTCAGCCAGTTTCATTAATTGTTCAACTTGCGCATCAATCAGCTCTGCATTTAAGGCGCTTTCACTGATTACATCGCAGCACATCAGGGTTTCACCCGTTTCAATTTCGAGTTCTTCCGCATCAGTGACTTCATAGCCTAGTTTAAAAGCTTCAACAGCTGCTTTTTCTAACAGTGCAAAGTTGTCAGCAGAGAAATGATGCTCAATCGCATACAATGCATCAGGATCGCTGCCATCTTCCAATAATTCTTCGATAATTAAGCGAGTTTCTTCGTACTGCGCATCCAATTCAGCTTTATCTACCATATCCACACCCCTTTTGTTTCTTTGTCGCTCGTCTTTCTTTGCGCCATTCTCCCATACGGTTGACAGTGAAACCATATATTTAAAGATAATTTCTTTTGCGCTGGGGGTTGATTTTGAATTTTTATGAATATAAATTGAATATTAATTCAAAACAAAAAGGCTATCAATTATGAACCCCCTATATAATAAACCTTTTCTAAGGTTACTTGATTTTACTTCTAGCGAAATTCATTCACTTTTAAAACTCTCTTCTTGGTTAAAATCAGAAAAAAAAGCCGGTACAGAACAGCCCCTCCTTTCAGGTAAAAACTTTGCGCTTATTTTTGAAAAAGATTCAACGCGGACACGCTGTGCATTTGAAGTTGGTGCATTTGACCAAGGCGCTAGAGTCACTTATTTAGGGCCTTCTGGTAGCCAAATCGGCCACAAAGAAACCATGAAAGATACCGCTCGAGTATTGGGCAGGATGTATGACGGCATTCAATACCGTGGGTTCGCTCAAAACACAGTAGAACTCTTAGCCGCGCACTCGGGAGTGCCTGTATGGAATGGACTAACTAACGAATTCCATCCCACACAGTTATTAGCCGACCTGCTAACCATTCAAGAGCACCGACCAAATACACCATTATCTGAAATTAAATTTGCCTATTTAGGTGATGCACGCAATAACATGGGGAATTCGATGCTAGAAGCTGCTGCGCTTACAGGTTTAGATTTACGCCTTGTTGCGCCGAAAAGCTGCTGGCCAGAAGAAGAATTAGTGAATACTTGCCAAGCACTGGCTCAAAAAACGGGTGCGAAAATCACACTCACGGAAGATGTCGCCGAAGGTGTTAAAGATGCCGATTTTATCTATACCGACGTGTGGGGTATCGATGGGAGAAGCCAAAGAAGTATGGGCACAGCGCATTAATTTATTAAAACCATACCAAGTGAATATGGATGTGATTAAGCTCACTGGCAACCCGAATGTTAAGTTCTTACACTGCTTACCTGCATTCCATAATGAAGACACCACATTGGGAGCGCAACTTGCTAAAGAATTCAATATGTTTGGTGGGTTAGAAGTCACGGAAGAAGTCTTTGAATCTCCTTACAGTATTGTCTTTGATCAAGCAGAAAACCGTTTACATACCATAAAAGCGGTAATGGTGGCGACATTAGCGCCAGAACTTCCTATTAATGTTTTTTAAATTCCTACTCTCAACTCAACCAAATGAGTTGAGGGTAACCTATCATTATGGACGTTCACCTTTCGCCAAACGCTGATTGATACAATCAATAACCGATGGCAAATCCGCTAACGTATCAATCACATAATGAGCACCAGCAGCATACAATTTCTCGGCGGCTTGTTGTTTTAACGAGTTAACCGTATCTACAGTCATCTCTTGATACTCTTCCCATGTTTTACCAAACTCATTACCCGAGATAGACAAACCAACACTCCACATCCCGGCATTACGTCCTTCTTCAATACCAGGAACGGCATCATCCACTTTAATACAAGCTGATACGGAGCCGATACCTAACTCAATCACGTTCTGAAGTGCCATCCAAGGCCCCGGTCGCCCACCCGCGGGAATATCATCGCTCGCGACCCAGTAGTCAGGTTGATAGCCCAACACCTTTGCTGCTGGAACTAACTTCTCCATCACGGCACGAGGGTAACCTGAACAAGAACCAATTTTAATGTTTTGGCTGCGTAATGTAGCAATTGTGTCGACAACTCCAGCGATTGGCGCAGCAAAGTCAACCACTTTAGCAATTTGCAATGGCATAAAGGCCGCATAGATTTTATCGATATCCTCACTACTCATTGAGCGGCCAAACTTCGCGTTCCATAAAGCGTCTACCTCAGGCAATTTACCCAGTGCTTCAATATGCTGCCATTTTCCTAGCCCCATAGGAATGCGCGCTTGAGCCAGTGTGATATCCATATCGAACACAGATTTAAATGCTTCAATGAAAATCTGAGTAGGCGCAAAAGAACCAAAATCAACAGTGGTACCCGCCCAATCAAGAATAACAGCTTCAATACGGTTCATTTCTTTCCCTTATTTTTCCCAGTAAATGGCTTTTTCTATTGCTACCAACAAGGCATCAATGTCTTTTTCATAAACTTCACCAATGTTTCCAATGCGGAAACAATCACTTTGCGAGACCTTGCCCGGATAAATAACAAAGCCTTGTGATTTTAAACTTTGATAAAATTGCTTGAATTGGTAATCAGGCGAATTTGGTGAGTAAAATGCGGTGATAATCGGCGAATGGAGACCATCTTCTAACAATGTGGTAAAACCCAATTGACGCATACCAACCACCAGCTTGTGTTGATTTTGTCGATAACGTTGAAAACGCGCGGCTACGCCACCTTCTTCAGCTAACTCTTTAAGTGCTTGGGCAAATGCTAATACCGTATGGGTTGGAGAAGTAAAACGCCATTTACCATGGAAATCTTCCATACAGCGCCACTGCGCATACAAATCTAGCGATAATGAACGGGAACGCCCTTTACAGACCTCAAGTGCATCAGCACGAGCAATGACAAAAGCAAACCCCGGAACTCCCTGAATACACTTATTTGCCGAACTAATGAGAAAATCAATGTTAAGCTCAGCAATATCCATGGGGATCCCGCCAAAACTGCTCATTGCATCCACGATATAACATTTTTGATACTGTTTCGCTAACTTCGCGATTTTCTCTATCGGGTTTAAAATCCCAGTCGTGGTTTCACAATGTACCATCGCAATATGAGTGATTTGATTATCTTGTTGTAATAACTGCTCGACCCGTTGCAGATCAGGCAAAGCTACTTCACCACAATCATAAACACAATGGGCAACACCTAAGCCTTGGGCCATTTGTGCCATTCGAACACCATAGGCGCCATTACTGATAATCAAAACTTTCTCTTTATCGCCGATAGCACTACCTAAAACAGCTTCAACCGCATAGCTTCCACTTCCTTGAAGTAGTACCGATGAATACCCTGCGTTGGCCGTTGCCAGTGCCACTAATTGTTGGCGAATATGTTGTACAACGCCTAAATTGTAATCATCATCCCATGTGCAGCTATCAAACAACATGGCTTCCTTCACCGTTTTAGATGTCGTGAGCGGTCCCGGTGTTAATAGCAAATAATTATTGTTTGTCATTCAATTCACCTTTGGTCTATACCAGATTGCCATTATAATGGTCGTAGGCGACTCAAAAGGTCAAAGGAAAAGTGTGCGTGAAACAAAAAATTCATATAACTATGTATAATATGATTGAAACAATGATAGGAAATAACCATGAAATTATCAGCGGATGAAACCCCACAATACTTGCTTATCAAAGCCCAATTACAGGAAAGGATTCAAAATGGTTCGTTAAAATGTGGGGATAAACTCCCCTCTGAACGCGAACTTTGCGCCATTTTCAATACTACTCGCGTCACTATTCGCGAAAGTTTGGCGCAGTTAGAATCCAGTGGAGTCATTTACCGCTCTGAACGCCGCGGTTGGTTTGTCACACCTGAGCGCCTCTGGTTAGATCCAACCCAAAATACCAATTTCCATAAACTTTGCCTTGAACAAGGTCGCCAACCGAAGACAGTCTTACTGGATGGAAAAGTCATTCCCGTTCCTCTCGAAGCGATGACATCCTTAAAACTTCAATCATTTGAACAAATTTATTTACTCACCCGCCTACGTTTTGCTGATGACAGACCTGTTTGTTACTGTGAAAACCATTGCTTACCTGCTCGCGTTCCTGAGCTGCTACGTTACGATCTCAATGGCAGCCTAACGGAGGTATACGAAGCCCATTTCAATTTAATTTATACCAGCATGCATTTGTCTTTTTACCCAACAGCAATGCCGGCGCAAGCAGCACAAGCACTGGGGGTTACCGTTGGTCGCCCAGCCCTATTGTTGCAGCGCTTAAACTATGACCAACATGGCCGAATTTTAGATTATGATGTTGAGTACTGGCGTCATGATAGCTTGCGCATCGAAGTCGATACTTTGTGATTATTTCTGCCTATAGAAAATAATTTTAGCTATTTATCTGCATTTCATCTTTCTGTCATATAAACCCGTTAGCGTAAAAAACATCTGGTATATACCAGAATACATTTTACCTTAACAGGAGAAAACCATGAAACGCACCTACTTAGCTGGCCTATTAATGGCAACCCTTTGCTCTACCTCTGTTTTTGCTGCTGATGTTGTGACTGTTTACTCCGCTGATGGGCTTCACGATGGCAACAACAGTTGGTATAAAAATCAGTTCGAAGCATTTACCAAACAAACCGGTATCAAAGTACAGTATGTCGAAAGTGGTTCAGGGGCGATAGTTGAAAGGCTCTCTAAAGAGCGTACCAATCCACAAGCCGATGTGCTGATTACTGTTCCTCCCTTTATTCAACGTGCCGCAAAAAACCAGTTATTAGCTGAATTTACGCCAGAAAATGCAGCAAATATTCCTAATTCCAATCACTATTACACACCGTTAGTCAATAATTACCTGACCTTTATCTATAACGCTAAACTGCTTAAGTCTCCTCCTGAAAATTGGGACTCCCTACTCGATTCTCGCTTTAATAATAAACTGCAATATTCAACACCGGGACAAGCAGGGGACGGCACCGCAGTGATGTTACAAGTTTTCCACAGTTTTAATGGCAAAGATGCAGGGTTTGATTACCTCGGTAAATTGCAGGCTAATAACGTTGGCCCATCGGCCTCCACAGGTAAACTCACCGCACTTGTCAATAAAGGGGAACTGTATGTCGCTAATGGCGACTTACAAATGAATTTATCTCAAATGGCACGTAACCCGAATGTCCAAATTTTCTGGCCAAAAGATGCCAATGGGGAACGTAGTGCACTGGTTTTACCTTATGTTATCGGCTTAGTTAACAACGCCCCTGAAACAGAAAACGGCAAAAAGCTGATTAATTTCCTTTTAGATAAACCCTCACAAAGCCGGGTCAGTGAGCTTTCATGGGGAATGCCTGTTCGTTCAGATATCACACCATCTGATAAGCAATACCACACTGCTGTCCAAATGTTAGACGGTGTGAAAACCTGGCAGCCTAATTGGAATGAAGTTGAAGTTTCCCTATCCGATGATATTTCACGTTGGCAAAAAGTCACTGATGGTGAGTAACTTGTGATGTTGATGAAACGAAAAGCCACTACTGCAATGCAGCAAAACGAGCACTCAGGGATCAAACTCGAGTCTTTGCGGGTGTCCTACCACAACAATGTGGTATTGAAACCCTTGGATCTCACTATCGACCCCGGTGAAATACTCGTCTTAATCGGCCCTTCAGGATCGGGGAAAACCACGGTATTACGTGCTATTGCCGGGTTTGCTCAACCTGATAGCGGGCGCATCTTATTAGGTGATATGGATATCACCCACCTTCCCCCCTACCAACGTGGACTTGGTATGGTTGTACAAAACTACGCATTATTTCCCCACATGAAAGTGGAAGAAAATGTGGCATTTGGCTTACGAGCTCAAAAACGACCTAAAGCACTCATTAATGAGCGAGTCGTTGAAGCCCTTAAAATCGTCGGAATGACGGATTACGCAACCCGCTACCCTCACCAACTTTCAGGAGGTCAGCAACAGCGAGTGGCGATTGCTAGAGCGATTGCCGTAAGGCCTCGTGTTCTGTTACTCGACGAACCACTTTCCGCGCTAGATGCGCAAATTCGCCATAATATGGTTGAAGAAATCGCCCGGTTACACCGTGAACTACCTGATTTAACCATTCTTTATGTGACCCATGACCAAACGGAAGCTCTCGCGCTTGGTGATAAAATTGGCATTATGAAAGATGGCTATTTAGTCGCACATGGTGAGAAAAATGCCTTATATCACTGCCCCCCCAACCGTTTTGCAGCTGAGTTTTTAGGCCGAGCCAATATTCTAGCCGCGACAGCACTTGGCTTTTCAACAACTCCCGGAAAAGTAAATGTCAGTTGTGGTGGAACATTGCTGGAAGCTCATACATTAGGTATGCGAGCTGGCACCCACAAATGGGTGTGTATCCGCCCACAACACATTACGCTAGTACAAAACGCCAATACCACCAATCAATTACAAGCCACATTAACGTCTATTCGTTGGCAGGGGGATTTAACGCATTTAATTTGTGATGTTGCGGGTGAAACCGTGAGTGTTGCCATCACCCATTTGGCCTCACCGCCCAAAATCGGCGATAAACTCACCTTATGGTTTTCACCAGCTGATACCGTTTTAATTGAGGAATAACATGTCACATATTAGCGTGCCAAAAGGTTCATCAATAACGATAAAGCCCATTTATTGGATATTACCGCCATTACTGGTGTTAGCTACGCTGTTTTTTTATCCCTTATTGTTGATAGCGCAACAAGCACTACAAAATGAGGCGGGAAAATGGGGGTTAGACGCATTTTGGCAACTTATTGAGTCAAAGCGCTTTATTAATGGGTTATGGAACACACTCTACATCGCCATTTTGGCCACTTTAGGTTGCCTTGTGATAGGTAGTATCTTATCACTGATCTTAGTGTTTATTCCTTTCCCGGGAAGTCGTTTTATCACGCAAGTGATTGATACTTTTATTGCTCTACCGACCTTTTTGATTACACTCGCTTTTACCTTCATTTATGGTTCTGCAGGGCTACTCAATGGCACCTTGATGGCATTGTTTGATTTCGAATTGCCGCCCGTTGAGTTCCTTTATTCAATTCATGGCGTGATCTTAGCAGAAATTACCGTTTTTACCCCTTTGGTGATGCGTCCCCTTATGGCGGCACTGCGCCAAATCGACAAGAGCCAATTAGAAGCCGCCAGTATTTTAGGCGCACATCCTGCACGGGTTATCGCGCAAGTTATTTTCCCTGCAGCACTTCCCGCTCTATTAGCAGGGGGTAGCCTGTGCCTGCTGTTAACCACCAATGAATTTGGCATCGTACTGTTTATCGGGGCGAAAGGCGTCAATACCTTACCGATGATGGTCTATAGCAAGGCAATATTAGAGTCAGATTATGCCGTAGCATGCATGATTGCCTTAATTAACATCTTGCTTTCACTCGGGTTATTTTTTCTCTACAGAATGGCAACCACTCGTCTTGGGGTAAGGAATTAATTATGTTGATTTGGTCTAAAAAAGGACGAGTTACTGCTACTATCATTGCCATCAGCTTATTTAGTTTATTGTTTTTACTGCCTTTAGTGATGATTTTAATGTCGAGTTTCAGCCGCCAATGGAATGGCATTTTGCCTTCAGGCTTTACTTTTGAACATTTTGTGAACGCATTTAGTGGGCCAGATTGGGACGCCATGTTATCCAGCCTAGTGGTTGGTTTTAGTGCCAGTCTATTTGCGCTGTTTTGTGGGCTTTGGGCTGCGTTAGCATTAAGAAGACACAGTGGGAAAATACAAAAGTGGCTGAGTATTGCATTTTACCTCCCCAGCGCCATTCCTTCTGTTTCTATCGGGCTTGGGATCCTTGTGGCATTCAGCCAAGGCTATTTACAGATGAACGGCACCTTTTGGATTGTATTTAGTGCCCATTTTGTGTTGATTTCGGCTTTTACTTTTAGCAATGTTTCCACTGGCTTAGCACGTATTTCTCCCGATATAGAAAACGTAGCTTTTAGCTTAGGCGCTTCCCCTTGGTATCGTTTATGCCATGTGACCTTACCACTCTTGATGCCATGGATGATTTCAGCATTAGCATTAAGCCTCTCACTGTCTTTAGGGGAACTTGGCGCCACGATGATGTTATATCCCCCCGGCTGGGCGACATTACCTGTTTCAATTTTCAGTTTAACCGATAGAGGAAATATTGCAGATGGTTCGGCACTAACGATTGTATTAGTTTCGATTACATTATTACTAATGATGAAATTAGAGAAAGTAGCGAAAAGACTCGGGCAAAAATAAACCTTGTCATGCTAAATAGCCAAGTAAACCCTGCCTACTGGGCTATTTAGCTACTTGTATGCTATTCCCACATATACTTATCTTTTTTTGTCCAGCCTTTGGATACCATGCATTCCAAGTAATAATTATTACGGGTGTCTTCATTGACATCAATCACATAGCTTTCCATAACTGGTGTTTGTTCTTTATAAGTTTTGTCTTTGCCACAATCATCATCTTTTTTGCATTTTTTTTCGACATAAGACATAACAGAGCGCTGCGCAACTTCATTTTTGATTGGGTACAAATGAAGGGCTTCAGGTTTACAAACTGCATTCGCCTCAGCTTGAGTGAATTTTGAACCGCCGGAAACAGGTACCCAAACAGATGAACAGCCAGAGAGAAGGAATGCCAATAGAATAAAAAGTCGTGATTTCATAATGATCATATTTAATTAAAAAGAAAAATTATCTTACTCGCACATAAAATAAGTGTAAATAAATGTACTGTATATTCAATCATGTGATTTAATTTTGGTTTAAAAAACACCAATACTCAGCGCATTCCCTATTGAGAGATACTATTTCTCCCATTTTTCAGTTAGTTCAAATATTAACCAAAACGCAAAAATAAAAAAAATGTATTTTTCTTTATGCAAACGCTTGCGTCATGGAATCAGATGCGTATAATGCGCCACAATTTGCCGGGAGAAACCATGAACGTTGCTGCTCTATTTTTTACAGAGAACACCTCCACTGCACTGCCTTCTGGCGGTCTGGACAGCCTGTTTTTCCCCTTCTTATTTATAAAAAAAGCCCCTCAATGAGGGGCTTTTTTTTGGCCTATAGACCTAATATGTCTTGCTGACACAGGAGAACAACAATGCCGAACCCTTTATACCACCGCGATATCATCTCGATTAATGATTTAAACCGTTCAGATCTTGAATTAGTACTTAACGTCGCTGCTTCATTAAAAAAGCAGCCACAACCCGAGTTCCTAAAACATAAAGTTATCGCAAGCTGTTTCTTTGAGGCCTCGACACGCACGCGCTTGTCATTTGAAACAGCTATCCACCGTTTAGGCGCTTCTGTTGTTGGCTTTTCTGACAGCACCAACACCTCCCTCGGTAAAAAAGGGGAAACATTGGCCGATACTATCTCTGTTATCAGCCAATATGTGGATGCTATCGTCATGCGCCATCCGCAAGAAGGTGCCGCTCGCCTCGCTAGCCAGTTTGCAGGCCATATTCCTGTCATTAATGCAGGCGATGGCTCGAACCAGCATCCAACGCAAACATTACTCGACTTGTTTACTATCCAAGAAACGCAAGGCCGTTTAGAGAACCTACAAATTGCCATGGTTGGTGACTTAAAATATGGTAGAACCGTGCATTCTCTTACACAAGCACTGTCTAAATTTGAAGGTAATCACTTCTACTTTATTGCTCCCGAAGCGCTTTCAATGCCAAACCATATTCTGCACATCTTAGAAGAAAAAGGCGCAACCTACAGCCTGCACAATAACATTGATGAAGTGATGCCAGAACTCGACATTCTGTATATGACTCGCGTACAAAAAGAGCGTCTCGACCCTTCTGAATACGCGAATGTGAAAGCCCAATTTATTTTAAGTGCCGCTGACCTGCATTGTGCAAAACCGAATTTAAAAGTCTTACATCCATTACCTCGAGTTGATGAAATCGCGGTTGATGTAGATAGCACCCCATATGCTTATTATTTTCAACAAGCAGGCAATGGGATTTATGCAAGGCAAGCATTGCTATCACTAGTTTTAAATAAAGAATTGGCTATCTGAGGAGGAAATCATCATGACACACGACCATAAATTACAAGTTGAAGCAATCAGCCACGGTACAGTGATTGACCACATTCCTGCTCAAATTGGCTTCAAATTACTCAAACTGTTCAAACTGACCAAAACGGATGAGCGCATCACCATTGGTTTAAATTTACCTTCAAGCAACTTAGGCAAGAAAGATATTATCAAAATTGAAAATACCTTTTTAACTCCTGAGCAAGCTAACCAATTAGCTATGTATGCCCCTGAAGCCACTGTGAATCGCATTGAAGATTACCAAGTGGTCGAAAAGCTTGAACTCACACTGCCTCAGTATATCGACAATGTGTTAATTTGCCCAAATAGCAACTGTATTAGCCATAATGAGCCCGTATCAAGCAGTTTCCGAGTGAAAAAATCGGCAAAGAAGTCGCACTGACGTGTAAATTCTGCGAAAAAGAGTTCGATAGAGACGCTGTGATCAATAACCAGTAAGTTGTTTTTGCGTAGACTGCGGTGTTGTCTAGGTGCAATCCATGTTTATAATAGCGCCTAATACCCCATAAAGTTATACTCAAAGTCACACCAAGCCACAAACACTGCTGTGGCTTGCCACATGATGAGTATTTTCTCTTTACGTGATGAAACGGAGTAGTTATGTCATACGAAATCAATACAGAAAACGCACCAGCAGCGATCGGTCCTTACGTTCAAGGCGTAGATTTGGGTAGTATGGTTATCACATCAGGTCAAATCCCTGTTGACCCTAAAACCGGTGAAGTGCCTGAAGATATCGCAGCACAAACTCGCCAATCACTGGCTAACGTAAAAGCAATTTTAGAAAAAGCTGGCTTAAGTGCGGCTAATATCGTGAAAACAACGGTATTTGTAAAAGATTTAAATGACTTCGCGACAGTGAATGCCACCTATGAAGAGTTTTTCAAGCAACATAATGCACCATTCCCAGCTCGCTCTTGTGTTGAAGTTGCTCGTCTGCCAAAAGACGTAAAAATTGAAATCGAAGCAATCGCAGTACGTAAATAACGATTAGTTCGAGCCAAACACCCCATGCTTTGAGTGGGGTGTCTTTATTTTTCCCGCTGATTTTGTCACCCCAAACGTATTACCGTCCTCATAAAACTTCCCGATTGTACACTATAACTCTACTTTTCCCGTTTTCCGCTGATGGAAATTCGATTACATACACTTTATTTGCATTATTAAAATGAATCCTAGTAACTGAAAAGATTTATTTCCTCTGCGCTTTTGATCTTCATACAAATTATTTTTTTCTTTGTTTTAAATCAAATGTTGGCGATCTAAATAAAAGCAATATCCCACATATTGTGCTTTAATTACACCAATTGACACAACATATAGTATTTATTCACATTTTATCCACAGATTAGTACCCGTGATAAACATGGCGAATAGCTGAAGTCGTATTGTGGATAACTTAACAAGGAGAATGCCCGTGGGAACGGTTGTTATTAAAAGAGATGGTTGTCAGGTCAGTTTTGACCTTCCACGAATTCAGGAAGCCGTTAAACGCGCAGCGGCTGCTGTGAATGTTAAGGATGACGATTATTGTCTTCAGGTTGCTTCTGTCGTCACAGAACAACTTTGCAGCCGTGACCGAGTGGATATCGCTGACATTCAAGATGCGGTTGAAGACCAACTAATGGCCGGGCCTTATAAAGACTTAGCTCGTGCTTATATTGAATATCGCCACGATAGAGACAGCGAACGTGAAAAACGCAGCCAATTGACTCATGACATTCGTGGGCTAATCGAACAAAGTAACGTCTCTTTACTCAATGAAAATGCCAATAAAGACAGTAAAGTGATCCCGACACAACGCGATTTACTCGCGGGTATTGTCGCTAAACACTATGCAAAACAGCATATTTTACCAAGAGATGTCGTTATCGCACACGAACGCGGTGAAATTCACTATCATGACCTCGACTATGCTCCCTTCTTTCCAATGTTTAACTGTATGTTAATTGACCTTGAAGGCATGTTAACTAACGGGTTTAAAATGGGAAATGCCGAAATAGAGCCGCCAAAGTCTATTTCAACCGCAACAGCCGTTACTGCACAAATTATTGCCCAAGTTGCAAGCCATATTTATGGGGGCACAACCATTAACCGTATTGACGAAATTTTAGCGCCATATGTGGCAATTAGCTTCGAAAAACACCTAAAAGTCGCCAAAGAATGGGGAATTGCAGACGCAGAGGGTTATGCACACAGCCGCACCGATAAAGAGTGTTATGACGCCTTTCAATCTTTAGAGTATGAAGTTAATACACTTCACACTGCGAATGGCCAAACCCCATTTGTTACCTTTGGTTTTGGCCTTGGAACCTCTAAAGAAGCACGATTAATTCAGCAATCTATTCTGAAAAACCGCATTGCGGGCCTTGGCAAAAATCGTAAAACGGCGGTTTTCCCTAAGCTCGTATTCGCAATTAAAGATGGCCTAAACCATAAATTAGGTGACCCTAATTACGACATAAAACAACTCGCTTTAGAGTGTGCCAGTAAGCGCATGTACCCCGATATTCTTAACTACGACCGTGTCGTTGATGTTACTGGATCATTTAAAACGCCGATGGGCTGCCGCAGTTTCTTGGGTATCTATGAGGAAAATGGGCAACAAATTCACGATGGGCGCAACAATTTAGGCGTTATTAGCCTCAATTTGCCTCGTATTGCTATCGAAGCACAGGGCAGCGAAGATGCGTTTTGGGCATTACTGGATGAACGTTTAGCCATTGCCAAAAAAGCCTTAATGACTCGCATTGCCCGTTTAGAAACCGTAAAAGCGCGTGTTGCCCCAATTTTGTATATGGAAGGCGCCTGCGGAGTTCGCTTAAAAGCGGATGACAACGTTGCTGAGATCTTCAAAAATGGTCGCGCGTCCATTTCGTTAGGTTACATTGGGTTGCATGAAACCATCAATGCACTTTTTGGCACACAGACCCATGTCTATGATGACGAAAAATTACGTGAAAAAGCCGTCGAAATTGTCAATCACTTACGCCAAGCCACCGATGAATGGAAAGCCCAAACAGGCTATGGTTTCAGTTTATACAGCACACCAAGTGAAAACCTATGTGACCGCTTCTGCCGTCTCGATACCGCTGAATTTGGTGTGATACAAGGTGTTACCGACAAAGGTTACTATACAAACAGCTTCCATCTAGATGTTGAAAAACAGGTGAATCCTTACGATAAAATTGATTTTGAAGCGCCTTACCCTGCACTCGCGAATGGCGGTTTTATTTGTTATGGCGAATATCCAAACTTACAACATAATGTTAGAGCCTTAGAAGACGTGTGGGACTACAGCTATCAACATGTGCCTTATTATGGTACTAACACACCCATTGATGAGTGTTATGAATGCGGTTTTTCCGGTGAGTTTTCCTGCACCAGCAAAGGCTTTACCTGCCCTGCTTGTGGTAATCATGATACTAACCGAGTTTCGGTTATCCGCCGTGTGTGTGGCTATTTAGGCAGCCCAGATGCAAGACCATTTAATGCAGGTAAACAAGAAGAAGTAAAACGCCGTATTAAGCATTTAGGTAACGGTCAAATAGGTTAATACTATGAATTATCACCAATATTATCCTGTTGATGTCGTCAATGGCCCCGGAACTCGCTGTACACTGTTTGTGGCAGGGTGTGTTCATCAATGCCGTGGTTGTTACAATCAAAGCACATGGCGAGTAGATTCAGGTGTGCCATTCACCCAAGAAATGGAAGATCAAATTATCCAAGATTTGCAAGACACGCGTATTCGTCGACAGGGTTTGTCCCTGTCGGGCGGAGACCCGCTACACCCAGCCAACTTGCCTGCGGTGCTCAAGTTGGTTAAACGCGTAAAAGCCGTTTGCCCAGATAAGGATATTTGGTTATGGACAGGATACATATTGAGTGATTTGACGCTTGAACAACAAAAAGTGGTGAGTTTAGTTAATACCGTAATTGACGGTAAATTTGAACAGGATTTACATGACCCACGCTTAATTTGGCGCGGTAGCTCCAATCAAGTGATCCACAAATTGCGTTAAATTTGGCATTCCCAATGTAGTTTGGTACCAAAACCTAATTTGTTATCGACCATTTTGACATTCCGCAAGTGAAGCTGCCAAACAGGCAGTTTCGCTACTAATGCCACAGGGAAACGACGACAGTAAAAACCGCGGGCAAGCCGTTCTTCCTCACCTTCTAATATTTTAATTTCACCTGTAAATTGAATACCTTGTATTGCATTAACGGCTTTGGTTTGCGCTGATATTGTGCCAGCCACTTGCGGGTTAGCCACCATCAATTGCCCATGCCTTGAATTCGCGTCTGTCATTAAAACCAGGCACATCGTTTTCGCATCAAATGCATAGTAACAACTGGCAGGCCAGATATCATTGTTATGGTGAGTAAAAAGAGAGAAAACGTGTTGGCGGGCAATATAGCGCTGGATGTGCTTTAAAGTTTGTTCAGGCGTCATAGCGGTTTCCATGTAAACCCGTTCAGAACAAGCTTTTGGGGGATTCCCCTTAAGCTTGCTTAAACCGTTCTGAACGTAGGTATAAAATTCGCTATTACTATACTCTAACTAGCTGAAATATTAACCTAAATATTTTTAGGCCTATACGCCAACTAAATTCGAGTCTTTACTCTAAATAATTCGAGTTGTAGCTAGGCGGCAAGTGAACGAGGCGCTAGGAGCATACATAAGTATGTGACTAGTGCGAATGAACGCGGCCAACAACGCTACGGCTCGAAGTATGACAAGTAAATATGATGAATAGGGTTATTTATAGATAGCCGCGGTACCATTCATTGAGTTTTCACCACCAGCAGAAATCACACGGAATGAAGTTGCACCAGCTTCATCAGCTTTTTTGGCTAATTGTGCGGTCAGGTCATTGACACTCACTGCACCTGTTACTGAGACATAACCCGCAGCTGGCTGACTAGTATGTTGAACTTCTTCAGCAGCCATTGAACCGAATGATGCAGCACCTAAAGCTAAAGCAGCAGCAAATAATGTTGATTTTTTCATTGTATATTCCTTCTTGTAAACTTGATTTTTAGTTGGGATTTTTACTGTCCCTCTGTGATATGGATCATATTATGCGCTTTAGTTTGAAAAGAAAATTAGCTAATTTTGCTATAGTTATTCAAATAATTTGAATCATAACTTAGATTGAGGTTACAAATTTGTGACAGTTTCATATCATTTTTTATTTAAATTTTAATATGTTATAAATATCTTACTTAACGAATATATTCGTTGTTCACCCAATATTTTTCCCTTATAAATCAGCACAGAATGATAAAAACAACACTAAATAATAGCCAATTAGAACAAAATGACTGGTATCTTTACTTGGTGAGAGAGAAAAATAACGCCTTGTATTGTGGTATCACCACCAATGTGCAACGTCGTTTTGAGCAACATAAAGCAGGAACAGGGGCAAAAGCATTGAAAGGGAAAATGCCACTGACATTAGCATTCTCGTGTTTTATTGGTTCTCGTTCAGCAGCGTCGAAAATAGAATATCAAGTTAAGCAACTGAATAAAAAAACAAAAGAAAGGCTGGTCATAGACCAGCCCGATGACTTAGTTAACTACTTAGCTAACTATAAATTATTGAAGTGTGAAGAGTAAGTCACCAAACCTTGGTGTTCTCCAATTTCACCATTCTCTAAGCCACAAACCAAAAAATGAGCTTGTTGTTCAGGCCATTGGCAGCTTATACCGTGACTTGCAGCGGGTTCAAAACCGAAGCGCGAATAGTAGCGTTCATCCCCCAGTACAACGACTGCACCATAACCAAACTCATTAAGGCTATCTAACCCTTCATAGACCAGTTTTTCTGCAATCCCTTGGCCTTGATGCGCTTTATTTACCGCTAATGGTGCAAGGCCAACCCATTGCACGTCTTCATCGTTAACGTCGACAGGCGTGAAGCCTACATAGCCAATCACTTCACCATCATCATTTGTTGCCACAACCCCGAGAGTTAGCAAACCATCCTCACGTAAATGTTGAACAAGATTAGCTTCTGCTTCAGTTGGAAACGTTTCACGCAATAATTTATCAATACCCATTGCGTCGACAGGGATTTCAACTCGAATTAGCATGAAGTTAACGCAGGCGACTTATGCTCTACGTCCTCACTTTCATGCACGGTTTTAATTACATCAGCCAATTGTAATAAAGCAAAACGCAACGGAGCTGGCATATTTTCGAGTTCAAAAGCATCCATTAAGTTTTTCACATAGAGGCCAAGCTCTGTATCCCCTTCAATCACCAACCTACGTTGGAAAAAGAGCGTATCAGGGTCTTCTTTACGCGCGGCGATCAGTACTAGATCATTCGCATTACCACTCACACTAACATCAGCCTCTGCATGCTGTTTGACGGACAGTTGGCCGCCTTGCAAACTGATAAACCAGACTAACGCTAAGTCACGAACTTCAACCTTTAGCCATTTGTCTTCGAGAAAATCAAGTTCCCCTTCTTTCACTGATTCACGAAATTGCCAGCTTAGTAATTGCTCAAGAACTTGGCGCTGCAATGCGAATGGGGTTACTTTTAAAGGCAGTTTCAAAAATGAAGGGCCTTTCGTGATGAGTTGAGAACGAATTTTACCTAACACAGTACTGACTCCCGTAGTAATTGTCTGCCCGTTTTCGTGTAACTACTTAACAGCAGTAGCAGCTCGAATTATTTAGGGTAACATATTGCATATTTAGACGATTAAATTTTCGACGCTAATAACCCCATTTATTGAAGCCATTAACCTAACATTTGACTCACGATAAGTTATCTTGCCAAAAAATGTTATTATTGGCTTGATCCTATATCAATTTTTGCCCATCCCGCCAATATTTATTTCTCACTTCCCATGGATAAAAAATCATCCCTAATTACCTATCCGTTCCAATAAACGATCAAAAACTAGTCATAGATAATTCATATACCCTATTTATAAAACTTATCCTCTTTCATTTGGTAAAGTTGCTTTATTACCCACCAGCCCCCTTATTTCCCTAACGACCTTAATTAACGAATACTGATATCCATTAACAATTTCTCTGCTCTAAATCAAAATCTATAACAGTTCTGTTGACTAGAATGTCAGCTGTTAAATTTTACACAGGGATAGGACAATGGAATTACTCTGCCCCGCAGGGAATTTGCCCGCTTTAAAAGCGGCGGTCGATAACGGCGCTGATGCCGTTTATATTGGACTAAAAAATGATACCAATGCACGGCATTTCGCAGGACTTAATTTTACTGAAAAAAAACTGCATGAAGCTGAGCGTTATATCCATAACCGTAAACGAAAATTACATATTGCGATTAATACGTTTGCACATCCTAATGGTTACGAACGTTGGCAAAACTCCGTCGATCTTGCCGCAGATCTTGGTGCTGATGCCTTGATCTTAGCCGATATTGCCATGTTAGAGTACGCTGCAAATAAATACCCGCATATTGAAAGGCACGTTTCTGTCCAAGCCTCAGCGACCAATACTGAAGCCATCCGCTTCTATGAACGTAATTTCCAAGTTCACCGCGTTGTCCTTCCACGTGTGCTATCTATTCACCAAGTGAAACAATTAGCCAAAAATAGCCCTGTGCCACTGGAAGTGTTCGCTTTTGGTAGTTTATGTATCATGGCTGAAGGGCGCTGCTATCTGTCTTCATATCTCACAGGTGAGTCACCAAATACGGTAGGCGCATGCTCTCCAGCCCGTTTTGTTCGTTGGCAACAAACGGAGGAAGGAATGGAATCACGCCTCAATAATGTGTTGATAGACCGTTACCAAAAAGATGAAAATGCAGGCTACCCAACGCTATGTAAAGGACGTTATCTTGTCGATGAACAGAAATATCATGTCCTTGAAGAGCCTACCAGCCTCAACACCATTGAATTATTACCTGAACTGATAGCAGCAAATATTGCCTCTGTCAAAATTGAAGGCCGCCAGCGCAGTCCTGCTTATGTGACTGAAGTGACGCGTATTTGGCGCCAAGCCATCGACCGCTTTAAATCCAACCCTAACAACTTTGTCACTGACCCGAAATGGCTAAAAGCGTTAGGTGGGCTGTCTGAAGGAAGCCAAACCACATTGGGTGCCTATCATCGTAAATGGCAGTAATTTAAAAGGTAAATATCATGCAGTACTCGTTAGGATCTATTCTTTATTACTGGCCAAAACAAACGCTGGAAGATTTTTATCAACACGCCATGCAAAGTGACGCTGATATTATTTATCTCGGTGAGACTGTGTGTAGTAAACGCCGAGAAATGAAGCCCAATGACTGGATAGAACTCGCACAACAACTGGCCAAGAGCGGCAAACAAATTGTTCTGAGTACCCTTGCTCTTCTTCAAGCTCCTTCCGAACTTAAAGAAATCAGCAAGTTAGTTGATAATGGCGAGTTTCTCGTTGAAGCCCATGATTTTGGTGTGATCAACATGTTAGTCGAAAGAAACCTTCCTTTTGTCGCTGGTCACGGTTTGAATTGCTATAACGCACAAACCTTAAATATTCTCTTACGCCAAGGTATGGTGCGCTGGTGTATGCCTGTAGAGTTATCGCGTGACTGGCTGGTTAATTTGCTAAATCAGTGCGATGACATAGGTATTCGTGGCAAATTTGATGTTGAAGTAATGAGCTACGGTCACTTACCACTTGCCTATTCCGCACGCTGCTTTACTGCGCGCTCTGAAAATAAGCAAAAAGACGAATGCGAAACTTGTTGTATAAACTACCCACAAGGGCGCAAGGTGCTTTCTCAGGAACATCAGCAGGTGTTTACGTTGAATGGTATTCAAACGCTCAGTGGTGCTTGCTATAACCTTGGCAATGACCTGTATTCAATGCATGACCTTGTGGATATTGTACGCATATCCCCTGAAGGTATTGAGTCACTTGAGATATTCAAGCAATTTAAAGCGAATGAAAATGGGGATATTCCATTGAATATTTCAGATAAAAATTGCAATGGTTATTGGCGACAAATTGCAGGATTGTCGATGGTGCCTTAAATCAATTACCCACCTTATAACCACCTATCCTCAGGTACAATGCATTTGCATTACACTGAGGATAGACTGGAAAGTTTTGAGGTAAATAAAATGATTGATATAGACCCAAGCACCGTGTCTTTACGTGCAAAATCCCACCTTACCGAATGCAGCCAAACAACTATCCCTGCGGCTATACGTGATGCCTATCAAGTATTTGCCTCAATGCTAAGTACAGGTAGCCCTCCTGATGACTGGGAAACCTTAAGCCAAGAAGCAAAAATGGCAACAAAAGCCGTTGATCTCAACTCAGCAATAGGTTTCCTACTCAAAAATAACGGTTAATGCCGATGCCTGCGCCAACGGTTAAACATATGGCTAATATGGCGTAATTCTCCATCTCGCAGCATACCAATGAATACCCCAATAACCGTGTAAATAACGCCTAAAATCAACATCATCACGATATCCATAAGTACATCACTAAACGGTAATCCCATTTGGTTAAGGCCTGCCATGGCGTTTGTAGCCCATGTAGATGGTAATGCAGAGGCAATCATACGTACCCAATCAGGCATCGCCTGTAGTGGCCAAATCGTGCCTGACATATAAAACACCGGGGTGGTAATAAATGCCAAAGTTAAGTAAATCATTTCAACACTGCGCAAACATTCCGTCACTAACTTGCCAAGCCCTAAAACAGCCAATAGGAATGGGAACGTGAACATCCAAATCACATACAATGGCGCTTCTTGTCGGTAGCCCAATACCCATGGCCAAAGCGCGAAAAATACAGTGGATAAAAATAACCAGATCGGAATTAAAGCAGATAACGCCCCTAAATAAACGGCTAATGGCGGCTTTCCTTTAGGTGTAGAACGCACCGCGATACTGACTCGTACACAGGCAATAAGTAAGGAGTGCTGCAATAACATCACCAATAAGCCAGGAAAAACGATCGCTGCAAAGCTGATCCCTGGGTTATACAATGGCTCAGTTTCACTGCGGATAGGGGTAATAATCACTTTGGCCTGCTCTTGGCTATAACCTGCTTTAGTGAGTAATTGGGTGTTATAAGCATTGAGCAGGGTTTGGTAGGCTTTTGATAACTCTTGCTGAATTTGCCCACTCGCTAGCCGGTTGGTTCCATCTCCATACACTGGCACCGTGATATTTTTACCGCTCAGTAAATGTTGTTGGAAATCCGTTGGAATGATAATTATCGCGAATAGTTTTCTCGCGATCATATCTTGACGTGCTTGAGCAAGGTTATCATAACTTTGCAATTCCACTTTCGGTGTCGCATCGAGGTCACGGATTAACTCGCGGCTTGCTGTGCTGTGATCCATATCAATCACAGCAACAGGTAAATCCCAAAGAACAGGCTTTGCATAAACTAAGCTCATGACGCACAGAGAAACCAACAATAATAGCCACATCGGTTTTTCCAACATTCCCAGTAGCACTTTACGAAAGGTTGCAAAATAGATAGTCATCAGACAACCCCTCCTTGGTTTTCTAACCGTTTGACTAAACGCTTACGAATTAAAAAGCCAATTACAAATGGGTAAATCAATAAAAATAGACACACTTGAACAATGCGAGCAAAGGAAATCTCCCGCAAGAAAATATCAAACATGGCATTTAATGTATGTGTAAGTGGTTCAATATTCGAAATAATTTGTGCAGGCAATATCATTGACAGTTCCGGTACCGCCATACCCGAAAAGGCCAAAGCGATACTCACCAGCATCCCTATCAAGCTATACGCCATAATGGCACTTGAGGTAAAACTAAACAGCAATAAACCAATACTCTGCGCTGCTATGACATAGAAAAAACCTAATATAATCATATACAACGGGTTTCCTACCACTTTAGCATCAAAAATAGTAACTAATGCCGCAATCTCTACAGCAAGTAATATACTGAAAAATAAGGTATAAGGGGCTAACTTCCCAAGTAACGCCATCACAAACGGTTTAACACTTTGTAAGGTAGAACCTCGTGACATCGTATAGATTGTTGCGGTAACAACAAACAGCTGGAGCATATGAATGGTTGCGGCAAACTGTTGATAATAAATATAACTACCGCTCGGGTTGAATAAACTGTCATAAGAAAGTGTCACTTGGGCTAACGGAGGCAGCGCCTTTCCCATTGACTTGGCCATTTCTTGGCGATACTTCGCATTCAGCTCTGCCACTAACCCACTAAAATCTTGAATCGCATAACTGCCTGATGCATAGAAGAGCGCATTATAATACATACGTAGCTCAGGTTGACGTCCTCGTAAGACATCTTCTTCGAAGTTATGAGGAATGTACAATAACGCGTAATCTTTTGAACTACCCAGTCTTTTTAATGATGTACTGAGATTGTCATCAATGGTTTTCACATCCGCATGTGGACCCGCATCGAGGTCACGAATAATTTGCCGAGACACTGGGCTATGGTTATTGTCCACCACAGAAACGGGTAAATCCATCAATGTCCCCTCTGAAAAGTTAGCACTAACTAACGTAAACAGCATTAATGGAAACAGCCAGCTTAACCAATGAAAAACAGGGCTACGAATAGCCATTTGGGTTTCACGGCTAAAGGCGTGCTCAAAACCGTGCCAAGCGAACTTAAATTTCATGGCAACACCTTTTACTTATCCCAGTGCCATAACACACTCATACCAGGCCTTAGCCCATCAATCGGCTCTACAGGGTATAAACGAATTTCAAATGTTTTTAAATCGAAGTCACCGGTTGCACGTGTCGCTCGTTTTGTCGCATAGTCACCTTTCGGTGCGATATAGCGAACCTCAGCCTCAATTAACTTATTCCCCAAGGCAGGCACATCAAGTTGCACTTTGTCGCCTTTTTTCACATCAACTAAAATATCTTCACGCAAGTTATAGACAAAATAAGCTTGAGGAAGTCGAATTAATGAAATTAAAGGACTACCGGCATTGAAAAGTTCACCTATTTCAGCAGGAATAGGACCAACTTCGCCATCTACAGGGGCTTTTACTTGCAAGTCATCAATTTGTACTTGGATTTCAGCAAGTTTATGTTCTGCTTGTTGTAATGCCGCTTCATATTGTTGGCGTTGCTCTATACGGTCACCATGTAAGCCCTCATCTAAGCGCGCTTTTGCACTTTGCACTTGCGAAAAAGCCACATCTTTGGCTTTACGTGCATTATCAAGCTCATTCGCGGAAACATACCCTTTACCTTTCAAATTACTCAAACGAGCATATTCACGAGACGCATTTTGATATTGAGAATTGGCTTGTGATAATGAGGCTTGTAAATCGCGGATGGTTTCAACACGAGTCCCATTCATGGATTGTTCTAGTTGCGCTTTTGCTTGGTCTCTCGCGGATTTCGATGCCTCATATTGCGCTTGCAGTTCTGGGCTCTCTAGAGTTATCAGTAATTGCCCTTGTTTGACATCATCGCCACGCTCTACGTGGCGTTCTATCACTCGTCCTTTTGCCTTCGAGGTGACGATTACCTCGGGTGCATCCACCTCTCCCTGTAACAATAAATATTGGTTATGGGAATGAAAAAGTGCCGCTGCTGCGATTAAGATAAGCATCAGCAAAATCAGTGCTATTGTTCTTTTTTTCATTATTTATGTGAACCTTAAATAATAACGGGGGAAACTATCATCCCTAGAGTATGACAAGAAAGTAAAATACAGCGTTAATAAATTCGTGCGCAAGATCACGAAAAGGTAGGACATTGACTAATATTGAAGCGATTTCTACCTTATGTCAAATAATGATGAGTGCACTTTTCTCAAATGCCGATTACTTAGCCAATGACTTACGGTATAATGACTAGCCAAATAAATACTAAAAATAGATAACAATAGTAAATAACTCAACCCCAAATAAGAATCCCACAACGTGAACACGACGAGCCATGCTCTAAATAATTCGCGATGTGGGTAGGCGGCAAGCGAGACTATCTTGGGAAGCATACATCAGCATGTGACCCGAGTAGGCGAGAGCAGCCAACACCCCCACAACGTGAAACATAACGAGCCATGCTCTAAATAATTCGCGATGTGGGTAGGCGACGAGGAAGCGAGACCCTAGGAGCATACATCAGTATGTGACTAGGGCGAGATGACGAAGTCAACACCCCCACATCACGAATTATGACGAGCATGTACGAATTTGATTTAATATTACTCCTACTCCAGCAAATGTGTGTCTACCTCGTTATTGCTTGGGCGCTTAGCCGCACACCATTAGTTATCCCTCTTCTGAAGGTGACCATCCGCTTACCGCATAAAGTCATGTGCTACCTGATTTTCTCGGTATTTTGCATTATCGGTACTTATTTTGGTTTGCATATCAATGATTCTATTGCCAATACTCGCGCTATTGGAGCCGTTCTTGGCGGCCTATTAGGCGGCCCTGTGGTCGGCTTTGCTGTCGGTTTCACTGGTGGGCTGCATCGTTATTCATTAGGAGGGATGAGCGCCTTTGCTTGTATGGTCTCGACCATTGTTGAAGGATTGATTGGCGGGTTAGTTCATCGTTACTTTATGAAACGTGGCGAAATTAATAAAATTTTTAATCCTATGATTGCCAGTTGTGTCACTTTTATCGCTGAAATCATACAGATGCTAATTATTTTATTGCTGGCGAAACCTTTCGATGAAGCGCTAGAACTCGTTAAAAATATCGCTGCACCGATGGTGATCGCGAATACTATTGGTGCGGCAATGTTTATTCGAATTTTACTCGACCGCCGTGCGATTGTTGAGAAATACACTACCGCGTTCTCTGCTCAGGCACTAAAAATTGCTTTAACGACTGAAGGGATTCTGCGTAAAGGCTTTAATGCTGACAACAGCATGAAGGTCGCTAAGATTATTTATCAAGAGTTAGAAATTGGTGCTGTCGCCATTACAGATCGTGAAAAAATACTCGCGTTTATTGGCATTGGCGCTGACCACCATCGACCCGGGACACCGATTTCGTCAAGCCAATCAAGGCAAGCTATTGAGAATAATGAAGTCGTCTATGCTGACGGCAATGAGACTCCGTATAAATGCTCATTAAGCCCCACCTGTAAACTCGGCTCTGCGTTAGTGATCCCATTACGCGGAGAAAACGAAAAAGTGATTGGTACCATTAAACTGTATGAAGCGAAAAATAGCCTGTTTAGTTCCATAAACCGTACTCTCGGTGAAGGAATTGCCAGCTTGTTTTCTGCACAAATTTTAGCGGGCCAATATGAACGCAACAAACAATCATTGTTGCAATCCGAAGTTAAGCTGCTTCACGCTCAAGTAAATCCTCACTTTTTGTTCAATGTGCTCAACACTCTGCAAGCCGTGATCCGCAAAGATAGCCAACAAGCAGGCCAGCTTGTGCAGTATATTTCGACGTTTTTCCGTAATAACCTAAAGCGGCCCGAGCAAAGTGCCACACTCGGCGAAGAAATTGAACATATCAATGCCTATTTACAGATAGAAAAAGCCCGTTTTCAAGAAAGCTTACAAATTCATATTGAGATCCCTGATGAAGTCAAACAGGTTGAACTGCCTGCATTTACCCTACAACCATTGGTTGAAAATGCAATTAAACATGGCACCTCACAGTTATTAGAAACGGGTTATATTACAATACGTAGTTATATCGGCAGTGAACATGTGTATATCGAAATAGAAGATAACGCAGGGCTATATAAGCCTGCAAAACAGTCTGATGGCTTAGGGATGGGCTTAGTCGATAGGCGCTTACGTTTAAAATATGGTGAGCAATATGGCATCAGCGTAGAACACGAGCCAGAAAAATTCACCCGAATGAAAATTCGCCTGCCTTATTTGGCTACAACATAATAATGATTAAATTACCTCTATGAATGTATTGATTGTTGATGACGAACCTCTTGCACGGGAAAATGTGCGTTGCCTGCTCGAAGAATACGATGATATTGAAATTATTGGCGAATGTGCCAACGCAATAGAAGCGATTGGCATCATCCATAAAAAAAAGCCTGATGTGGTCTTTTTGGATATTCAAATGCCACGCCTAACGGGTTTAGAAATGGTACGCATGCTAGATCCAGAAGACCGCCCTTATATTGTCTTTCTTACCGCTTTTAATGAATTTGCCATTCAGGCTTTTGAAGAACATGCTTTTGATTACTTGTTAAAACCCCTTGAAACAGAACGATTAGAAAAGACCTTAAACCGCCTACGCCAAGGCAAGCAAAAACAAAATCTAGAGCTGTTAAGTAACAATGAGCCACTAAAATTTATCCCTTGCACTGGCCATAGCCGTATTTATTTAATGAAACTTGATGAAGTGCTATATGCCACCTCGCGAATGAGTGGCGTGTATGTAATGAGTACGCAAGGATTGGAAGGTTTTACAGAGCTCACTCTGAGAACATTAGAGACTCGAACACCTTTAGTGCGCTGCCATCGCCAATATTTAGTCAATATGACCCAATTAAACGAAATTTTATTTGGTGACAGTGGGCAAGCGGAGTTAGTACTGAGCTCAGGTGAGCGCATTCCTGTTAGCCGTCGTTATCTAAAGCCACTAAAAGAGGCATTGGGGTTAGCTTAAAATCATAATATGAAAAATTGTTCTCTAATATGTATAACAATTTGAAAACACAACAATCAGATGCTTTATTAAAACTGATTATAGCCGCTAAAAATAACGTGGATAATAATCGTATAATGACAGTTAGTGAAGCTAGAAGAAGGTTGATTGAAAGAAGGGCTAAACAAACTTAAATAAAAAAACCGCACTTCAATGAAATGCGGGTTTTGTGTTTTAGTAGGGAATTAATCCCTATAAAACCAAGTCATTATGCGTTATGGCTGCTGCTACGACGACGAGGTGCCGCATTAGTGCCATCTTGGCGTGGAGCAGAGTTACCACGGTCACGGTTACCACCGCCACGACGCTCACCGCCGCCACGACGTTCACCACCGCGCTCACCGCCACGGTCATTACGACGACCTGCACCGAAGCCACCTTCGCTACCGCCATCACGACGACCACCACCACGACGCTCACCACCGCCACGACGTTCGAACGGTTGTGCATCACCGATCAGCTGCATTTGAGTTGGTTTATTCAAAATGCGTGCGCGACTTAAATGAGTTAACACGTCCGTTGGCATACCTTTTGGCAATTCAATTGTCGAGTGCGTTCCGTACAATTTGATATTACCGATATAACGGCTGCTGATATCCGCTTCGTTAGCAATCGCACCAACAATGTGACGAACTTCCACACCATCATCACGGCCAACTTCGATACGGTACATCTCCATATCACCCACATCACGACGCTCACGACGACCGCCACGCTCACCGCGTTCTGCACGGTCAAAACCATTACCATTGCTATTACGGTCACGACGATCACCACGACGATCATCACGGTCGTTGAATTCACGACGTGGGCGACGCGGTGCATCTGGTGGCAAGATCAGCGCACGTTCACCTTGTGCCATTTTCAGCAAGGCTGCGGCTAAGGTTTCCATATCAACATCTTCTGATGGGGACATTTTCGCTAACAGTGAACGGTATTGGTCTAAATCGCTGCTTTCTAATTGCTGTTGAATTTTCTCAGCAAATTTCGCCTGACGACGTTGGCTAAGCAGATCTGCATCTGGTAATTCAACTTCAGGAATAGTCAGTTTCATCGTACGTTCAACGTTACGTAGCAGACGACGTTCACGGTTCTCAACAAACAGTAACGCACGGCCCGCACGGCCCGCACGACCTGTACGACCAATACGGTGAACGTAAGACTCCGCATCCATTGGGATGTCGTAGTTAACAACTAAGCTAATACGCTCAACATCCAGACCACGCGCTGCAACGTCAGTAGCGATCAAGATATCTAGACGACCATCTTTTAAGCGCTCTAACGTTTGCTCACGCAGTGCTTGGTTCATGTCACCATTCAATGCGGCGCTGTTGTAGCCATTGCGTTCTAATGCTTCAGCCACTTCTAATGTTGCATTTTTGGTGCGTACGAAAATAATCGCAGCATCAAAGTCTTCTGCTTCTAAGAAACGTACTAACGCTTCATTTTTACGCATGCCGTACACAGTCCAATAGCTTTGAGCAATATCTGGACGAGTGGTAATGCTAGCCTGAATGCGAATCTCTTTCGGGTCTTTCATAAAACGACGTGTAATACGACGAATTGGTTCAGGCATTGTTGCAGAGAACAGCGCAGTTTGGTGCTCAGCTGGAATTTGGCTCATGATGTTTTCAACATCTTCAATGAAGCCCATACGCAGCATTTCATCAGCTTCGTCTAAAACTAAGCCTTTTAATTTAGAGAGGTCTAACGTTCCACGTTTTAAGTGATCCAGAAGGCGGCCTGGTGTACCCACAACAATTTGCGGTCCTTGGCGCAGCGCACGTAACTGTACGTCATAACGTTGGCCACCATACAGGGCAACAACGTTAACGCGGTTCATATGTTTAGAGAAATCGCTCATTGCTTCCGCCACCTGAACAGCCAACTCACGAGTTGGTGCCAGAACTAAAATTTGCGGAGCTTTTAAATCTGGGTCGATGTTATGCAGCAATGGCAAACTAAATGCAGCAGTTTTACCGCTACCTGTTTGTGCCATACCTAATACATCATTACCATCCATTAACAATGGAATACATTGTTGTTGGATTGGTGATGGTTTTTCATATCCCAGGTCGTTTAGTGCTGTCAAAATAGATGCTGATAAACCTAACTCAGCAAAAGAAATATCGGTCTCAGTAGTCATGTAAAGGTGCCTCATACATAATGGCAGCCAGTTTACATAACCATGCGAAAATCATTTCGGTCATTTTCATTTAAAATGTGAACTGGCTCAAATTGTGTTTATTAAACGAACAAATAGGCCGTCACCCCGAGGGATGATGACTTAAAAAAATATCGTGAAATGTTCGTCAGCTATTGCTGGCCCGATTCTAAAAGGTCGTCTTGTTCTTGGCCTAACAGCGCCAATTCCAACAATGCATAGCGGTGTTCAACAAAGCTGTGAGCGTTGTTAGCTACCGTCAGTTTGAATAACGCAACTGCGCTATCCTTATCCCCCAGACTTAGGTAATGCTTACCTAAATAGAAGTTAGTTTCACTGAGATGCTCAGCGAGCGAAGTGTTATCCGTAGACGTTTCTTTCAAACGCGCCATCAATGTATTTTCATCGATATTGCCAAGATAGAATTCTACGATATTCCAGCCCCATTGCCCTTTCTCCGCTTGGTTGTAGCGGGCGGCAAGATTATCTTGCGCCATACGCGGGTCTATGTCTTTCTCTACGAGATAAAGCCACAGAGTACGAAAAGGATCATTTGGATCTATCTGATAATACGCCAGCAGATCATCCTGCGCTAGTTTGTATCGTTCACCGTAATATAATGCGATGCCACGATTCATTCGCGCGAAATTGTAAGTTGGATCAAGCTCTAAAACAGAATCAAACGCTTCATAGGCAGCATCATAATTGCCTGCCTGCGTAAAATATATCCCTAAAAAATTAAAAACTTCAGGAATATCAGGACGAATGGCTAACGCAGTTGAAAAATCATTACGCGCCAGTGCCCTTAAACCGAGACTATCATACAACACACCGCGCTCATATAAAAGCTGTGCGTATTCATCATCGGTTAAAGACCGGCTCGCAAGAATTTGTTCCATACGAGCCAGTATCACTTCTTGTTGCAATGAAGGTTGAAGTGGAACGGCAAATACCTCGTTCTTTCGCCAATCTTTGCTACTACATCCAATAATAACAAAAAAGATAAGCGCCAAGAGCACACGCGGTAACGTGCGATAATCTCTCACCCGAAGACAGATACTGTTCGACATACTCCGCCCTTACATTACCACGCTTTACAAATTATGGTTTCAGCAAATTTAGGCTGATAGCGCCCTAACTTAATAGAGCGCGGTTAGGTCAGCTTACTCTGCTGAGTCCTGCGGCTGTGCAGTTGATTCTTCAGTTGCTACCGCTTCTTTCATGCTAAGGCGGATACGACCTTGACGGTCAATTTCCAATACCTTAACAGGAACTTCTTGACCCATTTGCAGGTAATCTGTCACTTTCTCAACACGCTTGTCCGCGATTTGAGAAATATGAACCAGACCTTCTTTACCCCCACCAATCGCAACGAATGCACCAAAGTCGACGATACGGGTTACTTTACCTGGGTAAATGCGGCCCACTTCAACTTCTGCAGTAATGTCTTCGATACGACGAATTGCTTCTTTCGCTTTCAGGCCATCCGTTGCAGCAATCTTAACAGTACCATCATCTTCGATTTCAATCGTTGTGCCAGTTTCTTCCGTTAATGCACGGATCACTGAACCACCTTTACCGATGACATCTTTGATTTTGTCTGAGTTAATTTTGATCGTGTAAATGCGTGGTGCAAATTCAGAGATCTCTTCACGTGGGCCATTAATTGCTTGTTCCATTGTACCAAGAATGTGCAGACGTGCACCTTTTGCTTGGTTCAGAGCAACTTGCATGATTTCACGTGTGATACCTTCGATTTTGATGTCCATTTGCAGTGCACTGATACCTTCACGGCTACCAGCTACTTTAAAGTCCATGTCACCTAAGTGGTCTTCGTCACCTAAGATGTCAGACAGAACAACGAAATCGTTACCTTCTTTCACCAGACCCATTGCAATACCTGCAACAGCGGCTTTAATTGGCACACCAGCATCCATCAGTGCTAATGATGCACCACAAACAGATGCCATTGATGATGAACCATTAGATTCAGTGATTTCAGATACAACACGGATAGTGTATGGGAAATCAGCGTGGTCTGGCATTACTGCTAACACACCACGTTTCGCTAAACGGCCATGGCCGATTTCACGACGTTTTGGTGAACCCACCATACCAGTTTCACCAACAGAGTATGGAGGGAAATTGTAATGGAATAAGAAACGGTCAGTATATTCGCCCATTAATTGGTCGATAACCTGCGCATCACGTTCTGTACCTAACGTTGCCGTTACCAGTGCTTGAGTTTCACCACGAGTAAACAGTGCAGAACCGTGAGTACGTGGCAGAACTCCTGTACGAACGTCCAGAGCGCGAACCATATCTTTTTCGCGGCCATCGATGCGTGGCTCACCACGGATAACACGGCTACGAACAACTTGCTTTTCTAAGCTTGCTAAAATGTCAGCAACTTCAGAAACATCAACGTTTTCGTCTTCAGCAACTAATACTGCAGTGACTTCTTCTTTGATTAAGTCAACCTGCGCGTAGCGCTCTTGTTTCTCAGTGATGCGGTAAGCGTCGCCCATACGGCTTTCAGCTAATTGTGCAACACGGTCATGCAGAGCTTGGTTAACTGGCTCTGGCTGCCAATCCCATTTCTCTTTACCTGCTTCTTTCACTAATTCATTGATATTCTGAATAACAACTTGTTGTTGGTCGTGGCCAAATACCACCGCACCTAACATTTGCTCTTCGCTTAATAAATCAGCTTCAGATTCAACCATTAATACCGCGTTATCAGTACCTGCAACCACTAAATCCAAACGGCTGTTTTTCAGCTCGTCCGCTGTAGGGTTCAGAACATATTGGTCATTGATAAAACCAACACGCGCCGCACCAATTGGGCCATTGAATGGAACACCTGACAGTGCTAATACTGCAGATGCACCGATCATCGCAACGATATCTGGGTTAACTTGTGGGTTAACAGACACAACAGTCGCAATGATTTGAATTTCGTTATAAAAACCTTCTGGGAACAGAGGGCGTAGAGGACGGTCAATCAGACGAGCGATTAACGTTTCACCTTCACCAGGACGACCTTCACGACGGAAGAAGCTTCCAGGGATGCGGCCCGCTGCATATGTACGTTCTTGATAGTTAACAGTTAAAGGGAAGAAATCTTGACCTTCTTTCACTTTTTTCTGTGCAACTGCAGTCACAAATACTGCAGTGTCATCCATGTTAACCATAACAGCAGCAGATGCTTGGCGTGCAATCATACCTGTTTCAATCGAGACAGTATGTTGACCGTATTGGAATTTACGAACAATAGGATTTAACACTATATTACCCTTTTTGTAAGGCTACCTGAGATTCTCAGGGAGCATTGGCTTACTCTTCCTACTACAGCCTCGCGACTAATGAGAATACTGATATTCCAGTGATCAGCTCTCTCATTAGCCGCGCGAATCGGATGCAGCGAAGAGGCATTAATAAAACAGCTTACTACGACTTATAGCTTAGCATTTAAGTTAAGTATAATTCGAGTATTACTTCAACTTTCAAAATAACTTTTAGAAGAAAAGGGGCCTCTGGCCCCTTTTCTCTGAAACTGACTCTACTCGTCATACTTCAAGTTGCAACGTTGCTGACTACATTCACTTGTACTAGCCATATACTGATGTATACACCTAGCAACTCACTCATTTGTCGCCTAGCTGCAACTCAAATTATCTAGAGTAAGATTAGCGACGCAGACCTAAACGCTCGATAAGAGCAGTGTAACGCGCGATATCTTTACCTTTCAAGTAAGCTTGTAAGCGACGACGCTGAGCAACCATACGCAGCAGACCACGACGGCTGTGGTGATCTTTTTTGTGCTCTGCAAAGTGGCTTTGCAGGTGGTTGATTTGTGCAGTCAGCAGAGCGATTTGAACTTCGCTTGAACCAGTGTCATTTTCACCGCGGCCGAACTCAGCAACGATTTTAGCTTTCGCTTCATTACTTAGAGACATAATAAACTCCAAAATGATTAATGTAAGTGATGAGAGCCAATCTCTAATTTAGCATCTCAAGATTAAGCGCCGCTATTCTACGCTGCTTAAGGCAGCAAAGCAATAAGCGCTACTACGCGGGCTGTTCATTTTCCACAACCAAACGCTTCGGTGCGATGCGTCCATCCTCACTCACCAAAGCAATACCGATAAACCGCCGCGCTGTACCACAAGTGACTCGAACCATACCGTTTTCTTCAAGGCCTTCAACCGCGGCTCTCACAGGTTGTCCCTGTTTAAAGTAAGCCCCTGTTTCCTCTGTAATATTTACAGCTGGAAAATGAACGACTGCGGTATCCATTGGCAATAATAAAGTATCAAGCAAGGACTCAAAAGACCCTTCACCTGCATCTACTTTTGCTCGTAAAGCGGCTAATTGCTCTAATGTTACCATTCGCTCATAAGGGTAATTCGCCACTTGTACACGACGCAGATAAATCACATGCGCACCACAACCTAGCATCTCGCCTAAGTCATCAATAATGGTACGAATATAGGTGCCTTTTGAGCAATGAATTTCCAGCTCTAACTCATTATTTTCTAAACGAATAAACTGTAGCTCATACACAGTAATCGGGCGTGCTTCACGTTCAACCGTAATTCCTTTACGTGCATATTCATACAATGGACGCCCTTGATGTTTTAAGGCTGAATACATCGATGGAACTTGCAGGGTATCACCACGAAAAAATTCTAGAGCATCGTCCAGTTGCTGCTGTGTAAACTCTACGTTACGCTCACTGATAATTTCACCATGAGAATCTGATGTATCAGTTCGTTGCCCAAGACGAGCAATGACGCGATAACGTTTATCTGAATCGAGTAAAAACTGGGAAAATTTCGTCGCTTCGCCAAGACAAACAGGTAACATGCCTGTTGCTAGAGGGTCAAGTGCCCCCGTGTGTCCAGCTTTATTGGCATTAAAAAAGCGCCGCACTTTTTGCAGCGCATCATTTGAAGAAATATCCGTGGGTTTATCCAGCAGCACTACGCCGTCAATATTACGGCCGCTACGACGACGCCCCATTATTTTTCCTCTTTACTATCTGTATCAGCACGACGTTCTTCGTCATGGCGAATGACATTCGATACCAGATTAGACATACGCATGCCATCGACTAGTGAGTTATCATATTCGAACGTTAGCTCAGGAATGATACGTAAGCGCATTGCTTTTCCAATTAATGAACGTATAAAGCCTGATGCTTCATTTAATGCTTTAATGCCGTCTGCAACCATTTCTTCTTCACTTTTATCATTAGCGATATTGAAGAAGGTCACAAAGACTTTACCGTATGCAAGATCGCGAGATAACTCGACACCTGAAACAGTAGCCATACCAATACGTGGGTCTTTGATCTCACGTTGTAAGATGATCGCAATTTCTTTTTGCATCTCTTGCGCAACGCGCTGAGCACGACTGAATTCTTTTGCCATCGTTATATCTCCTGACAATAAAGGGGGCTATCGCCCCCTTATAACACTATTTTGTAATCACGATACTTCGTGGGCTCCCACAAAATTAACCGTCGATAGAACGCTTAACTTCAATGATTTCGAAGACTTCGATCATATCGCCAACGCGAACGTCGTTGTAGTTCTTAACGCCGATACCACATTCCATACCGTTACGAACTTCATTGACGTCATCTTTAAAGCGACGCAGTGATTCTAATTCACCCTCATAGATAACGACGTTATCACGTAATACACGGATTGGGTTATTACGTTTGATGGTGCCTTCAGTGACCATACAACCAGCAACAGCACCGAATTTCGGTGATTTAAACACATCACGAACTTCTGCCAGACCAATAATTTGCTGTTTGTACTCAGGCGCTAACATACCGCTCATCGCTTGTTTGATTTCATCAATTAAGCTATAGATAACAGAGTAGTAGCGTAAGTCAACACTTTCACTTTCAATCACACGACGAGCAGAAGCATCTGCACGTACGTTGAAGCCTAAGATAATAGCATTCGATGCCGCAGCTAATGTTGCGTCAGTTTCAGTGATACCACCGACACCAGAACCGATGATCTTAATTTTAACTTCATCAGTCGACAGCTTCATTAGAGAGTCAGTAATCGCTTCACAAGTACCTTGAACGTCGGTTTTCAGAACGATGTTCAGCTCAGATACTTTACCTTCTTCCATGTTAGCAAACATGTTTTCCAGTTTAGATTTCTGCTGGCGAGCTAATTTAACATCACGGAATTTACCTTGACGGTACAGGGCAACTTCACGTGCTTTTTTCTCGTCACGTACAACGGTGGCTTCATCACCCGCCGAAGGCACGTTAGATAAACCTAAAATCTCAACAGGCATTGAAGGACCTGCAGATTGAACTTCTTTACCTAATTCGTTACGCATTGCACGAATACGGCCATATTCGAAACCACACAGGACGATATCGCCTTTGTTCAATGTACCTTCTTGAACCAGGATTGTTGCAACTGGGCCACGACCTTTGTCTAAGTACGATTCAACAACGACACCGCTTGCCATACCTGCATATACTGCTTTCAGTTCTAAGACTTCAGCTTGCAGCAAGATAGCATCAAGCAGCTCATCAATACCGGTACCTTTCTTCGCAGAAACGCTGATGAACTGAGTATCACCACCCCAATCTTCAGAAATAACACCGTACTGAGACAGCTCATTTCTAACGCGATCTGGGTCTGCTTCTGGTTTATCAATTTTATTTACCGCGACAACAATTGGCACACCTGCCGCTTTCGCATGCTGAATAGCTTCAATTGTTTGTGGCATAACACCATCGTCTGCGGCAACAACCAGAACAACGATATCCGTTGCCTGAGCACCACGAGCACGCATTGAAGTGAATGCGGCGTGACCTGGAGTATCTAAGAAGGTGATCATACCCTTGTCAGTTTGTACGTGGTAAGCACCAATGTGCTGAGTAATACCACCCGCTTCACCTGATGCTACTTTCGTTGAACGAATGTAGTCAAGTAGAGAGGTTTTACCATGGTCAACGTGACCCATAATGGTCACAACTGGCGCACGTGGCTCTTGAAGTGCAGAACCCGTGTCACGGTCATTCATTACCGCTTCTTCTAATTCGTTTTCACGACGCAGAATAACTTTGTGGCCCATTTCCTCTGCGACCAACTGTGCAGTTTCTTGGTCAATCACTTGGTTGATAGTCGCCATGGCGCCCATCTTCATCATAGTTTTGATGACTTGAGAACCTTTTACTGCCATTTTATTAGCAAGTTCACCAACGGTGATCGTTTCACCAATTACCACATCACGGTTAACCGCAACGGCTGGCTTAGTAAAGCTTTGTTGTAAAGAACTACCTTTACGTTGCTTACCTTTGCTGCGACCTGAACGGCCAGCGGCACGTTCTTCTTCGCGATCTGCTTTTTCAGAAAGTTTATTACCTTTCTTTTGGCGAGGTGCTTTTGCAGTACGATTACGTGAACGACGGCCTTCTTCTTTCTCATCACTTTCATCTTCGGCTGCACGAGCGTGCGTCGAAGTTGTTGTGTGATAATCGCTGTCTTCTTCAGTTTTCGTGTCTGCAGTCCACTTTTCACCGTTTTCTTCAGCCATTTTGCGTGCTTCTTCAGCCACGCGACGTGCTTCTGCTTCAACTTTGCGCTGAGTTTCTTCTTCAGCTTTACGTTTTAGCTCCGCAGCTTCAGCTTCACGGCGTTGTTTGTCGGCATTACTTTCTACAGCTTTGCCTGCTTTTTGTTGATTTTCGCTTGGTTTCACTTTTTCTCTTTCCGCTGCTTCGCGCGTAGCTTTATCTGCTGCTTCACGTTTTGCTTTCTCTTGGGCTTCACGTTTTGCCTTTTCTTCCGCTTCACGTTTAGCTGTTTCTTCTGCTAATCGTTTTGCTTCTGCTTGACGTTGTGCCAGTTCTTCAGCTTCGCGCTGTGCCTGCTCTTCCGCTTCACGCTGCGCCTGCTCTTCCGCTTTTGCTTCTTCAGCATCACGGTTCACATAAGTGCGTTTTTTGCGGACTTCGACATTTACCGATTTGCTTTTGCCACCGGTGACGGGGACACTCAGCGTACTACGAGTTTTGCGCTGTAGTGTCAATTTGCTTGGCTGACCCGCTGCTCCGCCTTGTTCACGGTTTAAATGGCTCAGTAAAGCTTCTTTTTCTGACTGGCTAACAGAGTCATTCTCACCTTTTTTGATCCCTGCTTCAGCAAATTGCTGTACCAGGCGATCAACTGTGGTTTGAATTTCCGTTGCCAATGTTTTTACAGTTTCTGTCATGCCGTTCCTTCCTGCTACAGTGTTTACGCATCGTTACCGAACCAGCAAATATTACGTGCGGCCATGATGAGCGTACCTGCTTTCTCATCATCCAGACCTTCAATATCAATCAGGTCGTCGATGCCCTGCTCAGCAAGATCTTCCAGTGTACAGATTCCACGAGTAGCCAAATTATAGGCAAGAGTACGATCCATACCTTCAAGATTCAACAAATCTTCTGCTGGCTGATTATCACCTAGGCTCTCTTTTTGAGCCAATTCTATTGTGGTGAGGGCCGCTTTCGCTCTTTCACGTAGAACTTCAACAGTCTCTTCATCAAGACCATCAATTTCCAGAAGTTCATTAATAGGCACGTAAGCCAGTTCTTCTAACGTCGAGAAGCCTTCTTCAACAAGTGCAGTGGCAAACTCTTCATCAATATCAAGATGCTTGGTGAATGTATCAATAGAAGCATGTGCTTCTGCCTGATGTTTTGCATTAAGCTCTTCTGCGGTCATGACGTTTAATTCCCACTTGTCATCACCACGGTGTTTTTTCAGTAATTGCGCTGCCAGACGCACGTTTTGACCGTTACGTCCAATGGCTTGCGCCAGATTACTGCTTTCTACGGCAACATCCATCGTACATTTGTCTTCATCGACCACGATAGATGCAACATCAGCCGGAGCCATTGCATTAATAACGAATTGAGCTGGGTTATCGTCCCATAACACAATATCAATTCTTTCGCCGCCTAATTCACTAGAAACGGCTTGAACTCGCGCTCCACGCATACCAACACAAGCACCAACAGGGTCGATACGCTTGTCATTAGTTTTAACCGCAATTTTTGCACGAGAACCTGGGTCACGGGCAGCGGCTTTGATTTCAATAATTTCTTCACCGATTTCTGGCACTTCAATGCGGAATAACTCAATCAGCATTTCAGGGCGAGAACGCGTAACAAAAAGTTGTGCGCCGCGCGCTTCAGGACGAACATCATACAGGACTCCGCGGATACGGTCACCTGGACGGAAGTTTTCACGTGGCAACATATCTTCACGCAGAATCACAGCCTCAGCGTTATTGCCTAAGTCTAACGTGATATTTTCACGATTAACTTTTTTCACCTGAGCAGTGATAATTTCACCTTGTTGCTCACGGAATTGGTCAACAACCATCGCACGCTCTGCTTCGCGTACTTTCTGTACGATAACTTGCTTAGCTGTTTGAGTGGTAATACGGTCAAATACAACAGACTCGATTTGGTCTTCGACGTACTCTCCAAGCTGCAGTGCAGGATCTTCGTATTGAGCCGCTTCTAACGTAATTTCACGCGTTGGCATTGTGACTTCTTCGACAATTAACCAACGACGGAAGGTGTCGAAATCACCTGATTTACGGTCAATTTCTACACGGACATCAATTTCTTGCTCGTATTTCTTTTTAGTTGCCGTCGCTAATGCAGTTTCCAGAGCCTCGAAGATTTTTTCACGAGGGAGGGATTTTTCGTTAGAAACCGCTTCTACAACAGCCAGAATTTCTTTATTCATCCTAGTTGCCTCATTGAACTTTATTAAAAGTGGGGTACCAAGTTAGCTTTCTGGATGTTGCCGAGGGCGAACACCTCATCCTTACCATCTACAGTAACCGTAATCATTTCACCGTCTATGGCCTTAATAACGCCTTGCCACCTACGGCGGTTCTGCATTGCTATACGCAAAGTCAATGCCACCTCTTCACCCATAAAACGCTCGTAATGCGCAACAGTGAATAATGGACGCTCAAGCCCTGGTGACGATATTTCCAGGTTATAAATGACAGAAATTGGATCTTCAACGTCCAATACTGCACTGACCTGATGGCTGACATCAGCACAATCATCAACAGTGATGCCTTCTTCACTATCGATGAAGACACGCAGTGTCGATGTGCGACCACGGATAAACTCTAAGCCAACAAATTCAAAGCCTAGCGCCTCCACCGGTGCTGAAATCATCTCTGTTAATTTCTGTTCTAATGTGGACAAGCCCACCCCCAGACATAAAAAAAGGGCTATAAAAGCCCAGTTAATTCGATTGTCAAATAACAAAAAACCCCGAAATTCGGGGCTTTATGCAACTGGACCCTGTAGTGCACGGGTTCACCATATTCTTATTATACCTGTAAAATCTAGAGAAATCGATGAGAAATTTTGAGAGCTGTTAGTTAACTGCACTTGATTGCTACACCGGATAACTACTATAGACTAAGATACTGACAAGGTATGTTGAATAAGAAATGGTTGCGGGAGCCGGATTTGAACCGACGACCTTCGGGTTATGAGCCCGACGAGCTACCAAGCTGCTCCATCCCGCGTTCGAAAACGTGTCATATTCTACACAGATAACCTGCAAATCACAAGCTATCTAAAATAATGGTGCCGAGGACGGGACTTGAACCCGTACGCCCGTTTTGTAGGCACTACCACCTCAAGGTAGCGTGTATACCAATTTCACCACCTCGGCACTGAGGCGAGGTTATCAATAGTTAATCAATAACCTCAAATTTTAACTTCTCACTCATCGCTGAGCTTACTACTTAATGATGGCATTAGTTGCCTTCATTCGGAATCTTTCACACTTAACGAGGGATATCGCTCGTTGGTGTAGCTGGTGCTGCCGGAACGTCTGTTGGTTGCTCGACTTTTGCAGGTTCACTAATGTTTTCCCACTTACTACCACTACCAGTTCCGTACTTGTTAGCAGTCATATTGCCAAGTACCAAACTGATGATGAAAAACACAGCAGCCAAGATTCCAGTCATACGGGTCATGAAGTTACCTGAGCCCGATGAACCAAACAGTGTTGCAGAAGCGCCCGCACCGAATGAAGCTCCCATGTCAGCACCTTTACCTTGCTGTAACATAATCAGACCAATAAGCCCGATAGCCGCTAGCAAGAAAATAATTAAAAGAGCTACATACATTTGAGTTACCTATTCAGTTGCGGTGCATAGCCTAATGCTATGACCTTTATCACTGCACACCTACTCATTTCGACCGTGAAATAATACTCTTACGGGATTGAGCAGGTGCGAATACTAACCAAAGCTGAGCCGACAAGCAAGTCTATTTTGATTCCATTTGATTATTTGCAGAAAAAAACAACAAATTATCAAAATATCGCTCAGCTTCACCCATAACAACTTAGCCTGCGGCTTTCACAGCATCCGCAATATGGTTTGCCATTGCAGTCACATCAGCTTCGTTTTCACCTTCAACCATGACACGGATTAGCGGCTCTGTTCCTGATTTTCTCAATAATACGCGGCCTTTTCCTGCCAATTGTTTTTCAACTTCTTCGTTCGCTGCAACCACCGCATCACTTTGTAGTGGGTCGTGTTGGCCTTTGAAACGGACATTGACTAACACTTGAGGTAATAATTTCATACCACTGCATAAGTCATGTAAGCTCATATGGTTACGTACCATAGCACTTAATACCTGCAAGCCTGCAACAATCCCGTCACCAGTAGTCGTTTTATCCAATAAAATCACGTGGCCTGAGTTTTCAGCCCCCATGCGCCAACCTTTTTCCTGTAATTTTTCGAGGACATAGCGGTCGCCCACTTTTGCACGCTCAAAAGGAATTCCTAATTGTTTCAGAGCGATTTCTAACCCCATATTACTCATTAGTGTTCCGACTACGCCGCCTTTTAGCTGGCCTTGACGTAGCGCTTCACGAGCAATAATAAAGAGGATTTGGTCACCATCGACTTTTTCACCGAGGTGGTCAACCATGATAATGCGGTCGCCATCACCATCAAATGCCAAACCAACGTGCGCTTTTTCTTCCAGTACTTTTTGTTGCAATTGACGCACATCCGTTGCACCACATTCTTCATTGATGTTGATCCCATTAGGATCACAACCGATAGTGATAACCTCAGCCCCTAATTCACGAAACACATTTGGTGCGATGTGATAAGTCGCCCCGTTAGCACAGTCAATCACTATTTTTAAACTTGCTAGGCTTTGTTCGTTCGGGAACGTACCTTTACAAAATTCAATATAACGGCCCGCAGCATCGACAATACGGTTTGCACGACCTAATTCTGCTGATTCAACGCATGTGATCGGCTTTTCCATTTCAGCTTCAATAGCTTCTTCGACTTCATCAGGCAATTTGGTTCCATCAATTGAGAAGAATTTAATCCCATTGTCATAATATGGGTTATGAGATGCTGAAATGACAATCCCCGCTTCTGCGCGGAAAGTACGTGTTAAATAAGCGACCGCAGGGGTTGGCATTGGGCCAGTGAAAGATGCAGATAAACCTGCAGCAGCTAAGCCGGCTTCTAGCGAGGACTCCAGCATATAGCCAGAAATACGCGTATCTTTACCAATAATAATTTTACGTGAACCATGGCGTGCGAGAACTTTTCCTGCCGCCCAACCTAATTTTAAAACAAAATCAGGGGTAATTGGGCTATCACCCACTTTGCCACGAATACCATCAGTACCAAAATATTTACGGTCGCTCATACGCTTATTTTTCCTTTTCTGACAGAGTCATCTGTACCACTTGCATCGCTTGCACGGTTTCTTTGACATCATGAACTCGAATGATGTGTGCTCCTTGCATCGCAGCAATCACTGCACAAGTTAGGCTGCCTGCGAGACGTTCTTGTGGTGGAACATTTAATAATTGTCCAATCATAGATTTACGTGACATCCCTGCCAATAGCGGTAGTCCGAAATTATGAAATTGTTCTAAGTTTGCCAATAACTGGTAATTATGCGACAAGTTCTTACCAAAACCAAAGCCCGGATCAAGGATAATTTGCTGTTTCTCTATCCCTGCTGTCACGCATCGGGTGATTTCAGCATCAAGATAGTCTTTTACTTCACGCACCACGTTTTCATAGTTTGGTGCTTCTTGCATCGTTCTTGGCTGGCCTTGCATATGCATAATGCAAACGGGTAAACCTGTTTTCGCAGCAACTTCTAATGCACCTGGTTCATGGAGCGAACGAATGTCATTGATAATATGCATGCCTGCGTTTGCGGCTTCGGCCATGACTTTCGCTTTCGAAGTATCGACTGAAATCCACACATCAAAACGCTGTGCTATCGCTTCAACAATGGGAATAACTCGGTCAAGTTCCTCATTCACAGAGACTTCAGCGGCGCCAGGACGGGTCGATTCGCCACCAATATCAATGATAGCCGCGCCGTGTTGAACCATTTTTGCCACATGCTCAAGCGCATCATGATAACGATTATGAGTGCCACCATCTGAAAATGAATCAGGAGTGACATTCAAAATCCCCATCACCTTTGGTGTTGATAAGTCAAGAACACTGCCTCTCGCTTTGATTTGCATTGTTATTTTTCCTTAACGAAAAAAACCCCAGCGAACTGGGGTCTTAGTATTTTATTTCACGACCGCTTATTGTGGTTTGCTGTCGTTATTATCTGATGGTTTTGATTCATCAGTATTATTACTATTATCGGTATTACTTGGTTCTTCAGCACTGTTGTTAGGTTCTTCAGATTGAGGTTTTTCGGCTGTTTTTGCTACATTTGCCGCACCTTTACCAAATGTTCCCGTCACATTACTGACTTTTTTATCTTCATCCCAACCCGCTGGTTCACGAACTGGACGACGATTCATTAAATCATCAATCATTGGCATATCGATAGTTTCATATTTCAGTAATGCATCTTTCGTTGCATGTAGAATATCGATATTGTCTTCCAGTGTTTTGTAAGCCAGTTGGTAACAGTGGTCTAAAATTTTCTTAATTTCTTCATCAACAATACGTGCTGTTTCATCAGAAATTCCAGAACCATTACCTGAAGAACGACCTAAGAACGCTGGACCTTCTTCTTTCGAGTATTGCATTGGGCCTAAACGGTCTGAGAAGCCCCATTGCGTTACCATGTTACGTGCGGTATTGGTTGCAAACTGAATATCTGAAGATGCTCCCGTCGTTACTTTATCGCGACCGTAAATCAGTTCTTCAGCAATACGCCCCGCATAGGCTGTCGCAATCATACCTTCGAGTTTCAAGCGACTACGACTAACTTCATCACCTTCCGGTAAGAAGAAGGCCACACCCAGTGCTTGACCACGTGGAACAATTGTGACTTTGTGAACAGGGTCATGCTCTGGCATTAAATGACCGATAATCATATGACCACCTTCATGGTAAGCCGTTGATTCTTTTTGCTCTTCGGTCATCATCAGAGAACGACGCTCTGCACCCATCCAAATTTTGTCACGCGCTTTTTCGAATTCAACCATGGAAACGACACGCATGTTTGCACGTGCGGCAAACAACGCGGCTTCGTTAACCAAGTTTGCCAATTCAGCACCCGAGAAGCCAGGTGTTGCACGTGCAAGAATGAAAGTATCTACGCTTGGGTCGATAGGAACACGACGCATATGTACTTTCAGAATTTGTTCACGGCCACGAACGTCTGGTAAGCCAACAACTACCTGACGGTCAAAACGACCTGGACGTAATAAAGCAGGGTCAAGTACGTCAGCACGGTTAGTTGCTGCGATAACAATAATACCCTCATTACCTTCAAAACCGTCCATTTCAACTAGCATTTGGTTCAGTGTTTGCTCACGCTCATCGTGACCACCACCAAGACCAGCACCACGTTGACGACCTACTGCGTCAATCTCATCGATAAAGATGATACAAGGCGCTGCTTTTTTCGCTTGTTCGAACATATCACGAACACGAGAAGCCCCCACACCCACAAACATTTCCACGAAGTCTGAACCGGAAATAGTGAAGAATGGGACTTTTGCCTCACCAGCGATAGCTTTTGCCAGTAATGTTTTACCTGTTCCTGGAGGCCCTACCATCAGGACGCCTTTTGGAATTTTACCGCCAAGTTTTTGGAAACGAGCAGGTTCACGCAGAAACTCTACGATTTCGCCTACTTCTTCTTTGGCTTCATCACACCCAGCAACGTCTGCAAATGTTGTTTTGATCTGATCTTCTGTCAACATGCGGGCTTTACTTTTGCCAAATGACATCGCCCCTTGCCGCCACCGCCTTGCATCTGGCGCATGAAGAAAATCCAGACACCAATCAACAGAAGCATTGGGAACCAGGAAATAAAAATAGATGTCAGTAAGCTAGGTTCTTCTGGTGGTTCACCAACAACCGTCACATGCTTATTCAGCAAAGTGTCTAACAGCTTCTCATCCTGCATAGGAAGATAAGTTGTATAGCGGCTATTATCAGCCTTTCTGACGTTCAGTTCACGACCAGTGATACGAACTTCACGCACCTGATCCTGGGCTAACTCATTGATAAACGTAGAATAATCGACTCTGCGACTATTCGAATCGCTTGGGCCAAAACTCTGGAACAAGGACATCAGAACAACTGCGATGACTAACCAGAGAATCAGGTTTTTCGCCATGTCACTCAAGGGATTAACCTCATATTACAACTGTGTTAACAAATAACGCTCAGGGTACTATAGTTTTAGCCCTGTCGCTACAATGTATACTTCACGTGACCGTGCCCGCGAAGATTCGGGTTTACGAACTTTTACTTTCGTAAACAGGGAGCGGATATCCCTAAGGTAATCGTCAAAGCCTTCTCCCTGAAACACTTTAACAATGAAACTCCCCCCAGGCGCCAATACAGCACGGCACATATCCAATGCTAATTCAACTAGATACATAGAGCGAGGAATATCAACCGCTGGTGTCCCACTCATATTTGGCGCCATGTCAGACATGACCACCCTGTACTTTTTTGTCGCCAACGCGTTCTAACAAAGCGGCGAGAACGGCTTCATCGCGAAAATCCCCTTGCAGGAAATCAACGCCAACGATTGGGTCCATCGGCAATAAGTCACAAGCAATAACCCGCCCATTATGACCTATTTGGCTAACAACGTATTGCGACCAACCACCAGGGGCTGCTCCTAAATCAACAACGGTCATACCTGGTTTAAAAATTTTATCACCTTGCTGGATTTCTTCCAGCTTAAACCATGCACGTGAGCGTAGCCCTTTTTTTTGTGCTTGCTGAACATATTTATCACTAAAATGCTCTTGCAACCAGCGACTTGAGCTTGCCGAACGTTTTTTATTGGCCATTGTGCTTTCCAACTATACTAAAAGAACTTCACCTAACTTGCTGCTTCTTTACCATCAAAAAGATATAATTGATGGTGATAGATATCAGATGGCGGTAGAATAAGCCATTTTCAATACTAACCAAGCAAAAAATCAATGAATCTTAATAAAAAACAAATTCAGCACCTAAAAAGTCTCGCTCACCATTTAAACCCTGTTGTTATGATCGGCAACAATGGTTTAACCGAAGGTGTTTTGGCTGAGATTGAACTCTCATTAGCGCATCATGAGCTTATCAAAGTCAAGATCGCAGGCGAAGACCGTGATACTAAAAATTTGATCGCTGATGCGATTGTTCGCGAAACTGGTGCAGTAAATGTACAAATCATCGGTAAAATTCTTGTTATCTACCGTCCTTCGGCAGACCGCAAAATCATTTTACCTAAATAATTTCCCATCATTTATATAAAAATGCCATTGAAAGCATGTTTTATATGATGAAAAAGGCCGCCTGCGGCCTTTTTCTTTAAATCAGGGAAATAATATAACCAATTCAGGGAAATAGGAATCAGATATACTCAACTTTAAGAATTTCGAACTCAACATCGCCACCTGGGGTTTTAATTGAGACCACGTCATCAACTTCTTTACCCACTAAACCACGTGCTATCGGGGAGTTAACAGAAATCAGATTGATCTTAATATCTGCTTCGTCATCACCAACGATACGATATGTTAGCTCTTCATCGGTATCAACATTCAGTACTGTCACAGTTGCGCCAAAGATAACGCGACCATTATTGACCATTTTAGTTACATCGATCACTTGAGCGTGAGAAAGCTTACCTTCGATTTCTTGAATACGGCCCTCACAGAAACCTTGTTGCTCACGTGCTGCATGATATTCTGCATTTTCTTTTAAGTCACCGTGCTCACGCGCTTCTGCAATAGATGCAATAATTTCTGGGCGACGGACAGATTTAAGGAATTCAAGCTCTTCTCTTAGCTTATCCGCACCAAGTACCGTCATCGGGATCTGTTTCATTAATAAATACCTCGGTTCAATCCTATCTAAAAACAAGTATCTTCCTGATTTTGTAACAACAGTACACCGAACACCTACGTAAAACCGGGGGGTGTTCTAGTAAAAAAACGCAATCAGACTTATGTACTCATTTATCTTATCATAATGTACGCTATTTTAACTGAGACTTAATAACGGGTCACCGTTTACTTTCTTGGGCATTACACTTTAGTATGTATTATATGTCCACCCTAATGCGTGAAATATATGTCATTATTAACTTTAACCAGAAAATGGATCATCTCTTTAGGAATTACCTTAGCCAGTACGCAAGTTTTTGCGATTCCTATTGATGAGTACAAACAATATTTACCTGATGGCACTAACCTTGCTCTGGTCGCGCAAAAAGTGGGAAGTAGTACCCCATTAATTGATTATAATGCACAGCAAATGGCATTACCTGCAAGTACACAAAAGGTTGTGACCGCTCTTGCTGCCCTATTACAACTGGGGCCAGATTACCGTTTTGTCACCAATTTTGAAACTGATGCAAAACTTAGCAACAACACATTGACTGGCGATTTAGTGATCCGCTTCAGTGGTGACCCAACACTAACCCGTCAACAAATTCGCAATATGGCTAATGCGTTAAAGCAGCTTGGGATCCATAAGGTTGATGGCGATCTCGTCGTTGATATTTCTGCTTTTACTAGCCATGACAAAGCGCCTGGTTGGGTTTGGAATGATATGACCCAATGTTTTAGTGCGCCACCTGCAGCTGCTATCATTGACCGCAACTGTTTTTCAGTTTCTCTTTATCCCGCAGAAAAAGCAGGTGATTATGCCTTCATTAAGGCGGCTAGTTTTTACCCTGTCAATATGTTCAGCGAAGTCAAAACATTAGCTAAAGGCTCCCCTGAAGCGCGCTATTGCGAACTTGACGTCGTTCCTGGTGAACTAAACCGCTATACCCTGACAGGTTGTTTAACCCAACGCAGCGAGCCTTTACCACTTGCCTTTGCGGTGCAAAACGGAGCGAGTTACTCAGGGGCGATTGTCAAAAATGAGTTAACCACTGCGGGTATTGAGCTCACCGGCCATGTGAAAAAGCGCACATTCCCAGCGCCTCAATCACAAGTGTTAGTCAAAACTGAATCTAAACCACTGCATGACTTGTTAAAAGTGATGCTAAAAAAATCCGATAATATGATAGCAGACACTGTTTTTCGTACTATCGGTCGAGAATATTATGGCGTCCCAGGTACTTGGCGCTCAGGATCCGATGCGGTAAGACAAGTACTGAAGCAAAAAGCGGGGATCGATATTGGCAATACTGTGATGGTTGATGGTTCAGGGCTGTCTCGCCACAATTTGATCACGCCTGCAACAATGATGGAGATCTTGCAATTTATCGCAAAAAACGATCAACAGCTCGATTTTATCTCCATGCTTCCACTTGCAGGCCATGATGGCACATTGCGTTATCGTGGCGGCTTTGATGAAGCTGGTGTAAATGGTAAAGTTTCCGCCAAAACGGGGGCATTACAAGGGGTCTATAACCTCGCAGGTTTTATCACAACTGCCAGTGGCCAGCGTGTTGCTTTTGTGCAGTTTATCTCTGCTTATGCAGTACCGCAAAACCAGCAACGTACTCGTCGAGTACCATTAGTACGGTTTGAAAGCCGTTTGTATAAAGATCTGTATCAGAAAAACTGATCATACGTGATTTAGATATTAAAAAGGCGCTTTCGCGCCTTTTTATATTTCTAAGATAAACTATTTTTGATAAATGATTTCGACACCTTCGTCGTCATCTTCATCCCAATCGTCATCCCAGTCATCATCAAAATCTTCAGTACCAGAAAGTTGTTCCTTATGATAATCATCCCACATGAATTCAACTTTTTCAGGTTGCTGTGCATCTTCAGTTGTTGCCATATCACGTGGTTGAGTATTCATAAATTCCATGATATCCCAACACAGTGCTTTCACACCTTCGTGGTTAACCGCTGAAATCATGTAGAATTTATCTTCCCAGCCCATCGCTTTAGCAATTTCTGCCGCACGCTGTGCGGATTCCTCTTCACCTAAGATATCAATCTTATTGAAAACTAACCAACGTGGTTTTGCAGCCAGTTTTTCACTGTATTTTTCTAACTCACTGATGATGATCTTCGCATTTTCGACAGGATCAGACTCATCAATAGGGCAAATGTCAATCAAGTGAAGTAAGACACGACAGCGCTCTAAGTGTTTCAGGAATTGGATCCCAAGGCCTGCACCTTCTGCTGCGCCTTCGATCAACCCTGGAATATCTGCAACCACAAAGCTTTGCTCGTTATCCATACGCACGACACCCAAGCTTGGGACTAAAGTGGTAAATGGATAATCAGCGACTTTTGGTTTTGCTGCTGATACAGAACGGATAAATGTTGATTTACCTGCATTTGGCATACCAAGCATGCCCACATCTGCTAACAGCATCAATTCTAACAGTATTTCGCGGGTTTCACCTTTAGTCCCCATAGTACGTTGACGTGGAGCACGATTTACTGAAGATTTAAAACGGGTATTCCCAAGCCCATGAAAACCGCCTTTAGCGACCATATGACGTTGATCATGGACGAGTCATATCACAAAGTACTTCGTTGGTCCCTAAATCGCGTACACGCGTTCCTACAGGTACTTTTTACAGTGATGTCTTGACCACGTTTACCTGTACATTCACGGCTTTGGCCATTTTGGCCACGTTCTGCACGAAATGATTTTTCAAAACGATAGTCGATTAGCGTGTTGAGGTTTTCGTCTGCTTGTAAGTAAACGTCCCCACCATCGCCACCGTCACCACCGTCCGGTCCCCCTTTAGGGATGTATTTTTCACGGCGGAAGCTGACACAACCATTGCCACCATCTCCTGCCACGACCAATATTTTGGCTTCATCTACAAATTTCATAATTCTTTCTCCGCTTCTGAGCCGCATAACGCTGGATGGCTGTTCTACTCAGAGATGGTGTATCTTTAATACGTGTATAGTTCATTAAAGATCAAATATCTGAATATAAAAAGCCCCGCAAAAGGTTTTTGCAGGGCTTTAATTCTGAATTAAAGGTCAGAAAACTTATTCAGCTTCGATGCTGATAAATTTACGATTGTTTGGACCTTTAACTTCAAATTTAACTTTACCGTCCGCTAATGCGAACAGAGTGTGGTCACGGCCACAACCTACGTTGTTACCTGCGTGGAACTTAGTACCACGTTGACGAACGATGATGCTACCTGCTAATACAGCTTCACCACCAAAACGTTTAACACCTAAACGTTTTGCTTCTGAGTCACGACCGTTACGAGTCGAACCACCAGCCTTTTTGTGTGCCATTAATCTGCTCTCCTAAATCTTAAGCGATGACAGTGATCTTAACATCAGTGAACCACTGACGATGACCCTGTTGTTTACGGCTATGTTTACGACGACGGAATTTGACGATTTTAACTTTTTCGCCACGACCGTGTGCAACCACTTCCGCTTTCACTTTAACGCCTTCAACGACAGGAGCGCCGATTTGGATCTCATCGCCATTAGCAACCATCAGAACTTGATCAAATTCAACAGTTTCACCTGTTGCGATGTCCAGCTTTTCTAGGCGGACAGTTTGACCTTCGCTAACTCGGTGTTGTTTACCACCACTTTGGAAAACCGCGTACATATTAACTCCGCTTTCCGCGTACCCGCTAAATATTTCAATTCCAGAGTACGCTATAAAATATTCACAATAGGGCGCGAATTCTACGCAAAAAAGCAGCAGAACACAAGCCAATAATGCGGTTAGATGACAAAAAATACGACTTTTTTCTCAATAACCGTTTTTGAGCATTGATTTCGTCCCTATTCACTCAATTGTTACTTATTTAAACATTTTTTGCATCACACCTGATAATCTTATAATTAATAATGTTATGCTAGAAAGATAACTGTTCTATCGGTCTCCCATTTTTTTATTTCGGGAATGAACCAAAAACTAATAATATGAATAAATTACGATGAATTTAGAATCTATTATTGAACTGACAACTGAGGATATGTCAGCGGTAAACGAAGCCATCCTCAGTCAATTGAATTCAGATGTTACACTAATTAACCAGCTTGGTTATTACATAGTCAGTGGTGGCGGTAAAAGGATCCGGCCAATGATCGCAATACTTGCAGGTCGATCCTTAGGCTATTCGGGTCATAAACATACCCAAGTTGCTGCATTGATCGAGTTCATTCATACAGCAACATTGCTGCATGATGACGTCGTTGATGAATCTGACATGCGTCGTGGAAAGCAAACTGCAAATGCTGTTTTTGGTAATGCCGCGAGTGTCTTAGTGGGTGATTTTATTTACACTCGATCATTCCAGATGATGACGGATCTTGATTCAATGCGAGTGCTAAAACTAATGTCTGAAGCGACGAATGTGATCGCTGAAGGCGAAGTTTTACAGTTGATGAACTGCAACGACCCTAACATTACTGAAGAAAACTACATGCAAGTGATCTACAGTAAAACCGCACGTCTGTTTGAAGCTGCGGCTCATGCATCTGCGATTTTAGCCAATGCAACACCCGTGCAAGAAAAAGCACTACAAGATTATGGTCGTTATATTGGTACCGCTTTCCAGTTAATTGATGATCTCCTCGATTATGATGCAGACAACGCTCAACTGGGAAAAAACACGGGTGATGACTTAGATGAAGGTAAGCCTACACTTCCCCTACTTCACGCGATGCAAAATGGTAACGAAGAAGAATCAGCATTGATCCGCCAAGCCATTGAACAAGGTAATGGACGCCATCTGTTAGATACTGTTCTCGCAACCATGAAACGCTGTGGTTCTCTTGAATATACTTATGAAAGAGCCCAAGAAGAAGCACAAAAAGCGATTGATGCCTTACATGTCATTGAAGATTCAATTTATAAAGATGCATTGATCGGCTTAGCTTATATCGCAATCCAACGCCATTCTTAGTCACTAAAAAAGATAAAGCGGGTCAAGAAAAGGGGAAACGCTATTTTTCCCCTTTGTCTTCTTCATCAATTTGAGCAAGCAGTGATGACAGACCATAACGCAGGATGTATTTCACTATTTTATTGCGCTCAGGCTCAGTCAGTTGGTAATACGCTTCCGACCAGATTTGCAATGCATCGGTTCTTTGGCTTTGATAAGTTACCGAAGGCTCATGCAGGCTAAGCTGCCCTTGGATTTCCCCCGGTAAGCTTTCAAAGTAATACTCAACAGCCTTACCCTGTACCCCTCTTTTACGGCGGTTTTTCCAGCCTTCTCGTCTTGCCATTAGGTTAATTCCCTGGGGTGATGTAGGGAGCCCTTCTAACCCTGCTAATTCTTTGGCAGTGAACCACAATTTTTTCATTTTCACTTCACGCTTATATTATGAAACCCGCTGTTGCAGCTTTGCTAAAATGTCATCAGTTAAAAAAATTTTTAAATTCAATATAATATTATTTTTATATATTAATTATTTACACCTTAAGTAATTGTAAATTATTTATTATTAATTAAATTAATTAGCGCTAATGCCCCTTCACGCATAATAAATGTCAGGATAATGTCTCTCTCCTCATTGGAAAGCTGGTTATAAGCTTCCTGCCAAATAAAGGCATTATCATTTCTTTTTACTTGATAAGGTGGTGAAGTTTCGTTAGCAAACTGACCTTCAAAAATATCGATAGGTAAAGAACTAATATGGTATTCCAATGCTTTGCCTTGAATACCCCGCCTTTTGCGGTTTAACCAGTTTTCACGCCTTGCCATTGCATTAATACCTTGAGTTGTCATGGGAAGCCCTTGTAACCCAACCAACTCTTTTGCCGTTAGCCATTCCTTGTACATGCTGACCCTCCTAGTCATGATGACAATTTAATTTTCAGTTGTTGAAAACTATCTATATTTTCTCAAAACCTTATTGACTCATTCGTTTTATTTATACCTATAAATAATAATATACAAATTATATTTGTTATTAGCATTCTAATTTCTTTTAATAACAGATAATTAAATAATTTACTTGCTAATAATTTAACTAATTTTATTAACTAATCTAGATATATTACTCGTACAAGTAAAAAGTAGCATTAAATACGCTATTCTTGTCCCTAACTAGAAAGAGTTAGTTTTAACATCAAAGTTTTATCCTAATTCACAGTTATTCATTCTGACTTTCTATTTAATTTCATAAAAACCACGACAGTTTCATAAAATGAATTTTTAAGAAAAAATCAGAAATTATTTTGGGAAATTTCTGTTATTTTATTTCCAATAACTAAACGGATGTACTGAATGTATCATAATTTTCGGTTACTCGTACCACTAACTCTACATGATTCTAAGTGAAAAAAGGACTAAAAAATGATTTTACGGAAATCGGACTGGCACCCTGCAGATATCATCGCAGCTTTACGTAAACGTGGAACTACGCTTGCCGCAATTTCACGCGAGGCTGGGTTAAGCTCTTCAACGTTAGCAAATGCACTATCACGCCCTTGGCCTAAAGGGGAATGGATCATTGCAAATTTCTTAGCGATCCACCCTGCTGAAATTTGGCCGAGTCGTTATTACGATCCAATTACAGGGGATTTATTAGAAAGAAAAGTCAGAGTAAAAGCACCAGTGGAAGATTAAAAACTGAATGAAATAAATTATAAGGCCGTGAATAATAAATTAATTTATTCACGGCCTTATCTTTTGATGGCAAATCAATAAAAAATGGCTTTGTTTACTTCATTCGCGCGAAACCATCAGCAAGGTCTTGTTTTAAATCATCTAAATTTTCTAAGCCAATCTGCAAGCGCAATGTCGGCCCTCCAGGATTCCAATTAGTCACAGTTCGATATTCAGCACAATTAAATGGAATAATTAAGCTTTCAAATCCCCCCCATGAATACCCCATACCAAAAATTGATAAGCCATCCAGCATTCTTGCAATATCTGTTTGGGTATATTTAGGATCAAGTACAATGGAAAATAGCCCCGATGAACCCGTGAAATCCCGCTTCCAAATTTCATGGCCTGGGCAATCAGCAAATGCAGGGTGCAAAATACGAATCACTTCGGTGCGTTCTTGCAGCCAATGTGCAATATTTAAAGCTCTTTCTTGGGCTTCTTTTAAACGAATAGGTAAGGTTCGCAAACCACGTAACGCAAGAAAACAGTCCTCTGCTCCCGGCAGCATGGCCATGTAATCATAAGTTTCACGTAATTTCGGCCACCACGCTTGGTTTGCTGAGACAACTCCCATTAGCAAATCAGAATGGCCACCTAAATATTTGGTACCCGCCTCCAGCGAGATATCACAACCCAGTTCATGAGCTTTAAAAAATAGAGGTGTCGCCCATGTATTATCAATAATCGTCGCAATATTATGGCGTTTTGCAACCTCAACAATTGCAGGAACATCCTGAATTTCGAAACTTTGAGAACCGGGGGATTCTAAAAAAATTGTGCTGGTATTTGGCGTTACTAGTTTTTCAATATCAGCACCAATCATCGGATCATAATAGGTCGTGATGATCCCCATTTTATCCAACAAACCATGGCAAAATTTACGTGTTGGCCGATAAACACTATCAGGCATTAATAAATGATCACCGGTTTTCAAGGTTGTCAGCAATGCCAACACAATCGCGCCTAAACCAGATGGTGAAAGCACCGTACCTTCAGCTCCAGCAAGAGCAGACCAAGCTTGCTCCAATTGCTTAATTGTTGGCGTGCCCGCTGTGCCATAATTAAATTCCGCCCTATCATTGATTAAGGCATCAACCGTTGGAAATACGACCGTCGAGCCACGATAAACGGGGGCATTTACAAACCCAGCTTGCTTAGCAGGGTCTCTCCCTAGCTGGGTGACTTGTGTATCAACATGAAATTCAGATACCGCTTTTTTCTTCATGAGATCCTCTCAACAACATCATTATTTATTCGAAAAATTTAAAGAATGGAGATAGGCATAACAGCACACCAAAGAAAATGATGAACCACACTGTTGGGCCTTTAAATTTGTGTAATGCAGGGACTTTGTAAACCAGATAGCAAGGAATTAAACATGAAACGATACCAAATAATGGGCCGCCAAGTTGCATAAAAAACAGAATTGAGAACCGTGTTGAAACCCAAAACCACAGTGCAATGATAACGCCTAAGCATACCCCATAATGTAGCACTGTTTGGTTAATGCGTTCTTCAGGAATAAATCGGCTCAATAGATTGATAACGATGCCTTTTATCGCTTCTTGGAATCCTAAATAAATGCCTAAGAATGCTGTCAAGATAGCAAAAATATTGAGTAATGCGGTCATTACTTTCACAACGGCACCGGGTATCACTTGCGCAGCAATCGCTAATGCTGAAATATTTTGTTCAAAGGCTGATACTGCTTGCTCATGGCTAATTGAGAAAGTAAAAGAAAAAGCAAAAAACAAGACTGCAACAGCGAGAATAATATATGCAACACGGTTGGCACGTATTGCACGGTATGTCGCAATGCGTTTATCACTTTCTATTTTACGATACGCAATATTCATGGGACTCAATATTTGTACAAATAATATAGAAAATAGGGTAAATGGGAGTGTTAAAAAAACATCTCGCATAAATGGGAGAAAATCAGGAAAAGCCGTGATGTTCGCAAAATTCCAATATGGCACCATCACTATACCAAGCAGTACGATAATACCGAATTTTACAATAACCATTGGACCAGAGACTTTAAACAGTAACCGCTCCCCTTGTGCAGCAATGGCGACTAATACCGAAATAATAATCAGCCCATACCAAACAGAATCGGATAATAATCCTTCCGTTAATCCAAACGTTTTAATGTAGGAAGCGCTATCGAAGGTGACTGCCAGTGAGTAAGAAAACATCCCGTGCAATAACATCAAGAAATAGGCAATTCCTAATGCTATCCCCCAGTTCTTCCCCAAATATTGTGTAATAACACTCGCGTAATCATTGCATTCTTCAGATTCTGATAATGTTCTGAGATATAAATTTTGTAGCCAATAAATTGCTGGATAAGAAAGCATTGTTGCTGCAATAAAGACCCAAATACCTTTGATACCAATTTGCACAGGCATAAAAACAATTCCTGAACCAATTGCCATTCCAATACATAAAATAACCCAACCAACATCATATTTTGTAAAGGGGATCTTTTTCGTATTAATCGGATTATCTGCACTTGCCTGAATACTATTAGACATAGTCTATTCCTCAACGTTATAGATTTAATTATAAAAAAGTTAGGAACAACATTATTGTGTAGGAGCTACGTTTCTTTTTAAAACTGGTGTGGCATGAGTAAACTGCGATAAATTCACAATTATAGTATGCTGGAATAAACGGGTTTAATAGGGCATGACAATGCTAATAAATAAAAACACTTTTGCGTTTAAAGCAAAAATTGACAGCTACGCGATTTTTCGGCATTTAGAGCTATTCATTAAAATCGTCGAATGCAATAGCTTCAGCCTTGCCGCTAAGAAGCTGAATGTAACACCATCGTCAGTTAGTCGAGGCCTTCAACAACTCGAAGATCAGTTGGGGGTTGTACTTCTAAAGCGCACAACGCGAAATTTTATTTTAACGGATGCAGGGCGCTATTTATTGCAACGATCGCAAAACTTATTGGCCGATCTCGATGATTCACTCATCAATACCGCCAGCTTCTATCAACACGCTCAAGGGCAATTAAAAATTACCTGTTCTATTGCATTTGGTGTTTGTCATTTAATGCAAATATACAGTGAATATCGCGAGACCAATCCTAAAGTAAGTTTGTCTGTTGACCTTAATGATGAGCTCATTAATTTAAATGAAGTCGATTTTGATATTGCGTTACGAATTACCAGCCATCCCCCCGAAAACTTTGCGTTACGAAAAATTTGTAATATTAATTGGGTATACTGTGGGAGCCGTACTTATTTCGAACGATATGGTATTCCTCAATCTCCTGCCGATATTGCATCACACAATTGTTTAATTAACCCAAATATTCCTGACACTTGGCGCATGACGGATAAAGACGGGAGCGCATATCCTCTCGAAATTAATAATATGATTGAGGTAAATAGTAGCTTAGGATTATTAGAGGCGGCTCGCTGCCATCAAGGTATCGTTTGTTTACCAACTTATATGCTAGGCAATTATATTGAAAACGGGGAATTGCTCCCTGTCTTATTGGATTATGACCCTAAATCCACTCCATTTGCCCTATATGCCTTATACCACCCAGCCCATACACACTCGCCTAAAATCAGGACATTTATTGATTTTTTAGTAGAGAAAATACCATCAGATCCGCATTGGGACCATTGGATGCGACAGCATGCTTCATGATGACTTACCAATAAAAAAGGTTGAGTTCAAAACGAAACTCAACCTTTTCCTATTAGGAAAAATTAATTGGCATTAGCCATTAATGAATTTTTCACCTAATTCGATATCTGCTTTTAATACACCTAGCATATCTTTCAGTGCTTTTTCTTCAAATGCACTTAATTTACCAATTGGTAAATGCTTTTCGATACCGTTTTTGCCTAAAACAACAGGTTGTGCGAAGAAGCGAGCATGTTCACCATCACCTTCGGTGTAAACACATTCAACCACATTGCTTTCGCCTTGGAGACCACGAATTAAAGATAAACCTAAACGTGCAGCTGCTTGGCCCATAGATAAAGTTGCAGACCCGCCACCCGCTTTCGCTTCAACGACTTCTGTACCTGCATTTTGAATACGTTTAGTTAACGCAGCAACTTCCTCGTCAGTGAAGCTAACACCTTCAATTTGAGATAACAAAGGCAGAATGGTCACACCAGAATGGCCGCCGATCACAGGCACTTCAAGATCATTAACATTTTTGCCTTTTAATTCAGCAACAAACGTATTAGAACGAATGATATCTAATGTCGTCACACCGAATAAACGGTTTTTATCATAGACGCCTGCTTTTTTCAGGACTTCTGCAGCGATAGCAACAGTGGTATTCACTGGGTTAGTGATAATACCAATCAATGCTTTAGGGCAAGTTTCAGCAATTTGTTGAATCAGGTTACGGACAATACCCGCATTGATGTTAAATAAGTCAGAACGATCCATACCTGGTTTACGAGCAACACCCGCAGAAATAAGGACAATATCAGCACCTTTCAATGCAGGTTTTGCATCTTCGCCAGCAAAGCCTGTCACTTTAACATCAGTAGGGATATGGCTTAAGTCAGCAGCAACACCTGGAGTGACTGGTGCGATGTCGTAGAGGGAGAGTTCTGAACCTGCTGGGAGCTGGTTTTTGAGAAGAAGGGCGAGAGCCTGACCGATACCACCTGCTGCACCTAGGACTGCAACTTTCATTCTGAAACTCCTTAATTTGTACTTTAAAAAGATATCACTTTATTTGTTATACACTTAACACATTACGTATAAAAAACAATTTGTTAACAGATAGAGAGAGAGTTTAACGCAAGAGAACTTGTTTAATAATTGCCAGTATTCTAAACAAATTCCTTATCTGTTAATGAGATAACGGGCACTTTTTTAACAAATAGTTTTTCCGGCTATTGCATTTCGCACAATAAGTTGTTTTTAGTGTATATTATTCAATCAAAAATATTTTTGTTAACAATAAATTTACAACGAATATCTGAAAAATTCATTGCTCTATCATGCTAATTTTTCATTTCCATAATTTACGATAAATAAATACTTCTGACTATCAACTCAAAACGCGCTTACCTAACTTCAAGTGATTACTGGTTATAAAATCATCATAACGCAATTTTGTTGCATAAAAATGCACTTTTACGGATAATACAACTTAGTTCAATGCAAAAGAATGGGTTAATTATGCGCACTCCGTCTAAACAAGAAGACTTGGTTAAGGCTTTTAAAGCCCTACTTAAAGAAGAAAAATTTAGCTCGCAAGCTGAGATCGTCACGGCTTTGCAAGAAGAAGGCTTCGAAAATATTAACCAATCAAAAATTTCCAGAATGCTAACTAAATTTGGTGCTGTTCGTACCCGTAATGCAAAAATGGAAATGGTATATTGCTTACCTACTGAGCCCGGTGTCCCTACTGCCACCAGCCCACTCAAAAATTTGGTTTTGGATATAGACTATAACCCTTCTGTTGTCGTGATCAGAACGAGCCCAGGAGCTGCACAGCTTATTGCTCGCTTGTTAGATTCATTAGGTAAAGCGGAAGGAATTTTAGGTAGTATTGCTGGTGATGATACTATCTTCTCAACACCAGCAAACAATTTCACCACAAAAGAGCTGTATGAAGCGATTTTAGCGTTGTTTGAACAAGAGCTCTAATCCATACTAATTTAAGCATCAAAAGAGGGAAATTGAATTTCCCTTTTTTTGTTTTTATCTATTTCTATTCGATTTTGAGACATTATTTTGCTATTTGATATTTTTCGTAACTTCATACACTATGGATTCCATTTTCTGATGCCAATTGCCTTTGGTTACCTGTTTTGGCGAAAAAATTGGAAACTAGCCGCCTTGATTATGATTGCCACAATGGCTATCGACTTAGATCATCTACTGGCTGATCCGATTTTCGACCCAGAGCGCTGTGGTATCGGATTCCACCCGCTTCATTCTTTTTGGGCTGCGGTTATCTATGTGGTGTTATTATTCATGCCATCATGGAAACTTAAAGCCATTGCCGTTGGTTGTTTATTCCACCTTTTTACTGATTCACTAGATTGTTATATGGGAAGCTTAAAAAAAGAAATGAATGCTCCAATTACATTGAGTTTAACAATACAACAATGCCCTATTTCCGTTTCCTCATGATAAAATAAAAGCGTTTTTGATTTATTACTGCAGGTATAATTCCAAAGAACGATAGTCATCTATCGCGACAATATTTAATGTTAATTAAACACTTTATTAACATTTAAAGGTTGTCGAATGATTCAAAAAACACTTTTAGCTATTGCATTGAGTAGTGCAATATCGAGTTTTGCTTACAGTGCTCCCCCTGAGAAACCCAATGTTTTAATTATTATTGCCGATGATATGGGCTATTCCGATATCAGCCCATTCGGAGGGGAAATTCCTACACCCAATTTGCAGACTATGGCCGAACAAGGTGTCAGGATGAGCCAGTATTATACTTCCCCAATGTCAGCCCCCGCTCGTTCCATGTTGCTCACTGGCGCAACTAATCAACAAGCGGGGATTGGTGGAATGTGGTGGTATGAGAATACGGTTGGTGAGCCCGGCTATGAATTACGGCTTACTGACCGTGTGGTCACTTTGGCTGAGCGCTTCCAAGATGCAGGCTATAATACTTTGATGTCCGGTAAATGGCACTTAGGTTATAGCCATGGCTCGCGGCCAACAGATAGAGGATTCAACCAAGCCTTTGCCTTTATGGGAGGGGGGACTAGCCACTTTGATGATGCAGTTCCATTAGGAACGGTCGAAAGTTTCCACACTTATTACACATTAAATGGTGAAAAAACACCGTTACCCGCAAACTTTTATTCCAGTGAAGCCTACGCAAAAAAACTTGAAGAGTGGATAAAAGAAACCCCTAGTGGCCAACCTATTTTTGCCTATTTGGCTTTTACTGCCCCCTCATGACCCTTTGCAAGCGCCAGATGAGTGGATCCAACATTTTGATGGCCAATATGATGAAGGCTATGGAAAAATTTATCGACAGCGCATCAATCGATTAAAAGAAATTGGAATTATCATAGATAAAACCCCAATGCCCCATCTTGATTTAGATAAAGAATGGGAGCAACTCACACCTGAAGAAAAACGCTATGCAGCGAAAACAATGCAAGTCTATGCAGCAATGATTGCCAATATGGATGAGCAAATTGGCAATGTACTCAATACATTAAAAGAAACTGGCCGCGATAAAAATACGATTATTATTTTTGCGACAGACAAATGGGGCCAACCCAGCTCAAGGCTTTTATTACGAGGGCGATTCTGCATTTTGGCAGCAGTTTGATAATAGCTACGAAAACTTAGGACGTAAAAATTCCTTTGTCTCTGCGGGACCTCATTGGGCCAATGTTAGTAATGCACCCTATGCAAACATCCACAAAACGACCAGTGCACAAGGTGGGATTAACACCGATTTAATCATCACAGGTCCCGGTATCAATAAAGCAGGAAGTATTGATAATACTCCGATGGCCGTTTATGACATCGCTCCAACCCTATATGAATTTGCTGGTATTGACCCTAATAAAAAGATTAAAGATATCAGCCCAGTGCCAGTTCGAGGTGTTAGCTTTAAACAGCATTTCACCCAAGGTACTCCAGTAAAAACGCGTTATTCATTTGCTATGGAGTTACATAACCAAGCAGCCTTAGTTGAAGGTAATTGGAAACTACGTCGCCTTGTCCCTACCTCGGCCAAAGCAGAAATGGCGCCATGGGAGCTGTTTAATTTAAAAGACGACCCGCTGGAAACGCAAAACCTTGCCGCACAGTACCCTGACATTCTTGAAAAACTTCGCCAGCAATATGAACAGTTTGCCAAAACAGGAATGGTTATTGAGGCTAAAGGAGAAGCGATTGATTATATTGGTTATAACGAAAAAACGGGTAATTACCTTGGTATTGACCCCGAAACACATAAGCGCATAGTGCCAACGCTAACTCAGTCAGGGGAATAACATGAAAATCGCCTTTCATGATAACCCGCCGGTATTTTCGCCGCCCACACGAGCGGTCGTTCCCTTTCATATTTTGCTTAAACCCGTTGGCGCTGGCTGTAATCTTAAATGTGATTATTGTTATTATCCAGAAGATCAGCTGGCGAGATCTAAACCCATGATAAAAGAGATGTTAGAACCTTTTATCCGTCACTATATCGCATCACAACCTGCCTACAGCAAAGAAATTAACTTTGTATGGCAAGGTGGAGAGCCCTTACTTGCAGGGTTAGATTTCTATAAAAAGGCCATTGCGTTGCAACAAAAATATGCACCAAGCCAAGTCAAAATTTCTAATAGCCTACAAACTAATGCCACCTTGCTCACTCCTGCCTGGTGCCGCTTCTTAAAACAGCATGATTTTATTGTTGGTGTCAGCTTAGATGGGCCAAAAGAAATTCATGACCGTTATCGTTTAAATAAAAAAGGACAACAAGGAAGTTATGATGGGGTCCTAAAAGGTATTCGGTTATTACAAGAGTTTGGCATTGAGTTTAATATTCTGACGGTTGTACATGATGCGGTTGCCAACCAAGCCGTAACTATTTATGACCACTTCACTCAGTTAGGTGTGAAATTCATTCAATTTCAACCGTTAATGTCTGAAGGTAGTGCGCTTGAGCATCATTTTACGTTGTCTGCTCATAATTGGGGGGCAATTTTTGACAGACATTTATTCACGCTGGCAATCCAAAAATCACATTGGCCAAGTATTTGTGATGAATATTGAACAGGTATATAACCAATATTTTACTTATGTAAGCCAAACTTGCGTCCATTCAGAGCGCTGTGGGACTAACTTAATCATGGAAACGCAAGGCGAAATATTTGCCTGTGATCACCAAATGAACGCCAGTCATTATTTGGGGCATTTTTCAGAGTTAACGCCATTTAGTGAACAAGTCTCCAACTCTATTTCTCTCTCTTTTGGGCAAAATAAAAGTACCCGCAGAGAATGCCAGTCCTGCACAGTAAAGAGCGTTTGCCAAGGCGGCTGCCCTGCGCATATCAATTCAACAGGGAAAAATGCACTGTGCGATGGTTATTTTCGATTTTTTGATGTGGTGATGGCCCCTGTGCGAAAATACGAACGCAGTATGCGGGGTGTGCAACAATGGCGGCAGGCAATAATGTCTTAGTCTCTCAGTTAATAATAAACCCCCTTCATCAATGAACTACCCTCGACTCATTGATGCTGGGGGTTATTTTCTAAATGATTAAGAGGCCATTAATCATCTTGCTCTGTTTCTGATTTGGCTTTCAAACCTGCGAGTAATTTGCCATGAATACCGCTGAAACCACCGTTGCTCATCACCAAAATATGATCGCCCGGTTGTGCGGTTTCAATAATCATATTGGTAAATGCCTCAATATCTGCACTCCAACGTGCGGGTTGAACACATTTTTCAGCGATGTCTGTGACCATCCAAGGGATATTGGCAGGTTGGAACAGAAATACTTCATCTGCACGGCCTAACGCAGGCGCAATATCATTTTTATTGATACCCATTTTCATCGTATTCGAGCGAGGTTCAAGCACCGCAAGAATACGTGAAGTCCCGCCAACTTTGCTGCGAAGTGCTTCTAACGTTGCCAAAATAGCAGTTGGATGATGTGCGAAGTCATCGTAAACACTGACACCATTTTCAACACCACGTAGCTCAAGGCGACGGCGTGCATTGATAAAACGATTCAAAGCGAGGCAAGCTTCTTTTACTGGAACACCCACATGGTGAGCCGCCGCAATCGCCATCAATGCATTTTGGATATTGTGGTTACCCACTTGTGACCAAGTGACTTCTCCAACTTTTTCTTGTTGGTAGTACACGGCGAAGTGGCTGCCATCGTGGCTGAGCTTCTCAGCTTGCCATCCGCCATGCTCTCCACCCACCAGCTCTTGTTCACTCCAGCAGCCCATTCCAATCACTTGTTTTAAATGATTGTCGTTGTCAGGTGTAAAAATTTTGCCGCTGGCTGGCACAATACGTACAAGATGATGGAACTGTTTTTGAATCGCTTCGAGGTTTTCAAAGATATCCGCATGGTCGAATTCAAGGTTGTTCAATACCAAGGTTTTCGGGCTGTAATGCACAAATTTAGAACGTTTATCAAAGAATGCACAGTCATACTCATCCGCTTCGATAACAAAAAACGGGCTTTCACCTATCTTAGCGGAGACATCAAAATTCCCTGGAACACCGCCAATTAGAAAACCAGGCTTGTAACCACAGTCTTCTAAAATCCATGCAAGCATTCCCGCGGTGGTTGTTTTACCATGAGTTCCCGCCACAGCCAGTACCCAACGTTCAGGTAAGACATGGTCATGAAGCCACTGTGGGCCAGATGTATACGGCAAACCTCTTTCTAACACGGCTTCGACACAAGGGTTACCACGCGTCATTGCATTACCAATCACTACCATATCCGGTATTGGGTCAAGCTGAGCCGGATCATACCCTTGAATGAGTTCAATTCCTTGATTTTCAAGTAATGTGCTCATCGGTGGATATACATTGGCATCCGAACCCGTCACTTTATGTCCTAAAGAACGAGCCAATATTGCTAAGCTTCCCATAAAGGTACCGCATATACCTAAAATATGTATGTGCATTCTTTTTCATCCAATTAGCATGAGGTTGGTCACTATTCTACCCATCAAAAACAGGTTTATAAATGCATTAACCTATTAATCTTTTTTTTATTTAGTTAAACTCTTCCCGCGCGAGGGTAAATGCCCCGCAAAACCTCTGTCAATTTTATTCAGGACCTTCGTCATGAAAACATTAGGCGAATTCATCGTCGAAAAGCAACAAGATTTTCCTCATGCAACAGGTGAGCTGACTTCTTTATTATCAGCTATCAAACTGGGCGCTAAAATTATCCATCGTGATATTAATAAAGCTGGACTTGTCGATATTCTTGGCACTAACGGTGTTTCGAATATTCAAGGTGAAGTTCAGATGAAGCTTGACCTGTATGCAAACGAAAAACTGAAAGCGGCTTTAAAAGCACGCGGAGAAGTCGCCGGTATCGCCTCTGAAGAAGAAGACGAAATTGTCATTTTCGAAGGAGACCGTGCAGAAAACGCAAAATATGTTGTTTTAATGGACCCGCTTGATGGTTCTTCGAACATCGATGTAAACGTTTCCGTTGGAACAATTTTCTCCATTTACCATCGTATTACACCGATTGGTCAACCGGTTACAGAAGCCGATTTCCTGCAACCAGGTAATCGCCAAGTGGCTGCGGGCTACGTGGTTTATGGTTCATCAACAATGTTGGTTTACACCACTGGTGTTGGTGTGCATGCGTTTACTTACGACCCATCATTGGGCGTTTTCTGCTTATCTCATGAAAAAGTGATGTTCCCATCAGAAGGGAAAATGTACTCCATCAACGAAGGAAACTATATCAAGTTCCCGATGGGTGTTAAAAAGTACATTAAATATTGCCAAGAAGAAGATAAAGCAACAAATCGCCCGTATACCACACGTTATATCGGTTCTTTGGTTGCAGACTTCCATCGTAACTTGCTCAAAGGGGGAATTTATATTTACCCAAGTACCGCAAGCCATCCAAATGGAAAACTGCGCCTTCTGTACGAATGCAACCCAATTGCATTTTTAGCAGAGCAAGCCGGTGGTAAAGCCAGTGACGGAGCAAACCGCATTTTAGATATCATGCCTAGCGAATTACACCAACGCGCACCGTTCTTTGTCGGAACTGAGTCGATGGTAGAGAAAGCAGAATCATTTATGCGTGAATTCCCTGACACGGAATAATCTAATTCATTAATTATAAGGCGGGGCTTCCCGCCTTTTTTGTTCCTTTTTTTCACCAACTAGTGAGTTTTACCCCTCTTTACGGCTATAATGTTCCCCACGCTATCTACCCGAGTATTTAATTTGTCTGAAGGCCGCCATAAATGTGATGCCCTCCAACAAGTTAGCAAGGGTAAATTCATTATTCACACAAAGGATACATTTAAATGGCCTGAACAATGTACCGGCAGGTAAGATCTGCCAGAAGATATCTATGTTATCATCGAAATTCCAGCGAACGCAGATCCTATCAAATATGAAGTTGATAAAGAGTCTGGTGCGCTGTTTGTAGACCGTTTCATGTCAACAGCGATGTTCTATCCATGCAACTATGGTTACATCAACAACACCCTGTCTCTAGATGGCGACCCAGTTGATGTGTTAGTCCCAACACCATACCCATTACAACCAGGCTCAGTCATTCGTTGCCGCCCTGTTGGCGTACTGAAAATGACTGACGAGTCAGGTGAAGATGCAAAATTAGTTGCTGTTCCGCACACTAAATTAAGCAAAGAGTACGATCACATTAAAGATGTGAACGACCTGCCAGAATTACTGCGTGCTCAAATTACTCACTTCTTTGAACATTACAAAGACTTAGAAAAAGGTAAGTGGGTTAAAGTTGATGGTTGGGAAGATGCGGCATCTGCAAAAGCAGAGATCATCGAGTCTTTCGAACGCGCTGCAAAAAAATAATCTCCCTCTCGGAACATTATGAAAGCTCTGGTTAATACCAGAGCTTTTTTATGGGCCCTAACAAGCCAATTCGTTGATAAAAAACGCCAGCAATAGTACTGGCGTTTTATATTTTTACGACTCGATAGTGGTTATTGAGCCGTTATACTTCTTCATCACGTTTCAGCCAATCGCCACTTTTTATTTGGCGTAGACCATCAACAGAATGTTTATACAGATAAATCCAAGCGTTGCCATACGGCGTTGAGATGAGCTCCCTCACATAGTCTTGAGAGTTTTTCTTTAGCTCATCTAACTCTGTCAAAATGGACGGGTTGATTCGATAAACCTCGCACTCTATTGCCCCATCTCCTTTGACAACCGCAGGATAATATCCAAGATCATACAGTTCATAGCCTTCTAGCTTATGCTCACCGAGTAGCTGAGCATAAGTCATCCAGTGATGATTTCCTTGCTTTTGTCTTAAGCTGCCATAAACAATTACACGCATAATCTAAAACTCAAATTGGTAGAGGAGATCCAATGCCTGATTCACACCAGACACAGCTTCTAAATACAGTTTTGGCATCAACCGATAACGTAAAGTTAACGTCGCCAATGAGTCAAAGATACCAACTCCATACTTCACTTGTAAATCATTAGTGATCTTACCACTTACAACGACTTGAGAACCATCCCCCACACCTTGGGTATCGACGGCTAAATCAGAGACTCCCAAATGTCTCACCTATTTTACCCACGAGTTGCCCACTTTGTGCTACACCTAAGCCTATTAACATAGATGTCATTTGTGAACCATTTGCGTCTCCACTATCTAAGCCCTCTCCTCTTAATAAATAAGACAGCGCTTCTTGTTGTGTTTTCGCCGGTTCAGAGAATATTTCTACTTTCGGTTTATCCGCAAGCCCTGTGACCTTCACCCCAGCAATCACGCCATCTGCCGTGTTGTCTGGGTTACGAATGGCTTCTAAGTTTAAGAATGGTTGGTCCGCAGGGCCTGAGAATTGAATTTGGCCTTTACGGACAATCAAATCTTGCCCATAAGCACGGAAACGACCGGCTGGAATATCCACTTGGCCATTAATGTGCAGACCATGGATATTCTGAACCACTTTCAATAAACCCGTCAGGCGCGCTTTTAAGCCAAACGCATCCAATCGGACATCATTACCAATTTTAATATCTAAATTGGTCTGAATAGGAATGGACGGCGCTTTTTGTTCAATTGGCTGCAGGTTGCTATCTAGCATCACCACATCCGATGATGGGCTTACCGCCGACTCAGGGAGTTCTTGAACAGTAATTCGTGCCCACGGAATATTGACGGTACCGTTTAGCGTGAGTACCGAAGGTGATGCATCAAATACAATGTCCGGTTGAACATCAATTTGGATCATCGGCGGTAAAGAAACTCGAAGGTTATTACCTCGTGCCATGACTTTTGCACGCCATGCATTAACATTGCGCCAATCTGCATCACCATCAATGTTCAGATAGCCTTCTGGCGTGTTTATCTGACCATTCATTACTGAGCTTGTGCCGTTGAAATTAATACCTAAATGACCACTTTTGATATCAAACGGGATCATTGCCGATCTCACTTCTAAGCTCGAAAGCGCTAAATTACCATTTAATAATGGGTTATTCGCTGCCCCACCTAAACGTAAGTTCGCACTCAAGCGCCCATTCGCCACTTCCTTCTGGCCCAGCAACGGCTTGATTAAATCTAATGTCACTGAATTGATTTCAACATTACCCGACAGTAAGCGGCGATTTTCAATATCAGAAATTTGAATATTGCCGCGCATTTGGCCATTATTCGTTAGCCCAAACAACCAGTTAAGGTCTGCCTTGCCATTTTTCAAGCCCGCGCTTAACGTTAAGGTATCAAAAGCAATAGGTAAACGAGTGCCATCCACAAACTGAACCGCTTTGACATCATTTCCTCGCAAGTCCAACTTCACTTGCGGCATACTGCCATCTGCTTTCCAAATCGCATTAGCTTTACCCGTAAATACGCCGCTGACTCGAGTATCTTGTGGCATAAACGGTTTGATCATCGCGAGGTCAAAACGTTCTAGCACGATATCTGCGCTACCACTTTTACCTGCTTTAATCGGTTTTGGTACACACAAACGGGCATTCGGGTTGACCCAACAATGGCTGCCGATAGTCACTTCTTGCGTTTGGTTAGCATAATTGAGTGACATCGCTTGGTTTAAGCGCCATTCACCCACCACCGTATCAAATAAGGTATTGGTTAAATTCCCTTTCCACACTTCAGTCTGCCGGTCAAAACTACCTGCTAATGCTAATTGTCCAGAAACCGGTTCACCCTTCATGTTCAACTTGAGCGAGTGCTGTTTTTCACTTCCTTTCGCATCTAAAGTCAGGTTATTGACGACAAGATCACCTTGTTTCAACTGACGAAGAACAACGGATAAATCCCCTTTAATTTGCTCGCCTGTTGCTACATTTCCTTTGATAACAACATTCTCGATAGCAAGATCATCTTGCCACTTCACGCCGCGTGCCGTAAGGTCAACAAGGGCTTCAGGTGTCTGTAAATTACCACGCAATTTCACATCACCGGCAATCACTCCCCCTAAGCCGGGTAGCAAGCCATTGAGAGCAGGGGCATTAATTTTGGCATCAAGGTTCCATTTATCGGCAAGAGAGCCTTTTACATCGACATGGTTTTTACCCAGTGCCAAATTAAAGTTTGGAATATCCCATTGACCAGCTGCGTTACCTTTGGCTTTACCGCGCGCTTTTAAGAGGTTATTTTTAACATTGCCGTCTAAAACAATTTCAGGAATATCCAACTGCCAACTACCGCCGTATAAACTTCCGCGCGTGGCAATTTTACCTTCCACTTTAGCAGGCCATTCAGGGTACTGTTTGGCAGTATTAATACCTGAAAGGGTCAATACTGCATTCCAACTAATTGCCTTGCTCCAGTCCGCAACGCCAGTAATATCAGCATGACCTTGCAAAGCAGCTAAACGTAAGCGAGTTAAATTAATTTGCTCTTCATTACCTTTCGCATCTAATAGCAAGGTCGAAGGTGGTAAATCCTGCCCAGTGATAGCTGAACGTACAGACATGTCATAAGCTGACGGTCGGCCATTTAGACGCAGACGTGTCCCATCGAGTTGGTATTGTGCTTCCCCCACTAACGGCCACGTTAACTTATCGCTTTCTAGTGTAAGCAAAATAGGTAAGTCTGCTTGTGACAAATCCGTTTCTGCATCTAATTTTGCATTAATTGGCCCATGTAAGTTCAAGGCCAATTTTAGTTCATCAATCAAACCGCCTTTTAAGGAGAGGTCTATTTTTTGCCCATTTAAATCTTCTAAACGGCTTTCCCCCACGACTGATAATGAGACTGGCCATTTATCTTGCAAAGTTGCCGAGCCAGATAACGCAATATTCCCCTGCGGTGCATCGACTTTTAACTGTTTAACGAGGACTTGTTGTCCTTCATTTGAAAGACTCAGGTGCAATTGGTTAATTTTAAGATCAGTCGCCCCCGTTAACTGAAAATTCGAAGCATTAATGCCATCAACATTTAAATCAACAGGTAAAATAACTTCTGGTAATTCAGCGAGTAACGGTTTAGAAAATAGTGCTTTTAATTCGTCTGCCAATGATTTTTGTTCGTTGATCGGCGTTGGGTCTGGCTGTTTCTCTTCAACGACGGCATCTGATTTGGTTTCAGGTAAATTAATCGCTAAATCAATGATATCAGTTGGAATGATAGTAATCGTTTTCCCTTCCCACGTTGCTCCTGTGGTAAATTTCGCTAAATCAATATCCATACCATCCACATTGACGTGCGTTGAAACCAAAGCCAATTGATTCAAACGAATGGTCAAAGGCGCCTTGAGTTCAGTCAATGGTTCAGATGGTGGCGTTTCTTCTGAAGGGGGGAATTGGGTGGTATCGACAGTCACAGTGACATTTTCCGTGCCTAAGTTGTCGACACATAGCTCACGGCTTGTTAAACAACCTAGACGTACCGCTAAATTTAATTTCCCCGCATTAACATCAACGCCTGGCATTTGATATTTAACGCCACTTAGCGTTAAGTCACTAATATCACCGTTAATTTTATCAATGGTTAATTCAGGAACAAAACGTGTCGCTGTATTTAATGCAAAGTGAAGACCTGATTGCGTTCCAATCACCCAACTGAGTGCGGCAACAACCAGAACAAGAATTAATAAAATGGAAAGACTGGTCCATTTTAGCCACTTCAACCACCTCATAGCTCAGTCCCCAAGCCGATATAAAACTGTATTTTGTTGTTATCTGGATCGCCAATAGGTTTGGCTAAATCTAATTTTATTGGCCCAACCGGTGAGACCCAACGGATACCGACTCCCGCCCCCGTTTTAAAATCATTATCCTTAAAATTATCAACGGCTTCACCACTATCAATAAAGGTCGCACCCCACCAATTCCCAGTAAAGTTATATTGGTATTCCACAGAGCCTACAGCCAATTTTGATGCCCCTGTCAGCTTACCTTTACTATCTTCTGGAGAGATTTTTTGATAGCCATATCCACGCACACTGCCATCACCCCCCGCAAAGAAGCGTAAGTCCGGTGGAACCTTATCGAAATCATTGGTTTCAATCCAACCGATATTTCCACGAACAATAAAGCGATGACCTTCCCATGGCGTTCTGATCCACACATTTTTAGCTTGTAGTACCGCAAAGTCGATGTCTGAACCCCAAATTTTATTCGAGTAATCAATAGAGTAACGTTGGCTATCCCCCCATGTTGGCATCACACCTCCACGTTGGCGAATTCGGCTCACATAGGCCCCGGGATACAGCAACATCGTCGTATTCGTCACGTTGGCTTGGGTAAAGTTACTCAGCATCCAACGCATATTCACACCATATTGCCAACCGGATGAATAATCCCAGTTACGAGACACATTCAAGGTTGTTGTATTCGCTTGCGTATCATTTAAATCTGTCCGTTTAAAGCCCCCTTGAACTGCATAATATTGCTCAAGTGGGTTCGCTTTTAATGGAATTTTATAGCTTGCATCTATTAATTGTTCTGGTTGGGATAAACTAATATTTGACGTTAAACTCTGCCCACGAGAGTTAATCCAAGGCTTATTCCATGTCGTTTTAACGCGAGGGCCTACATCTGTTGCATAACCCCCACCGAGCTCAATAAAATTTTTGGCTCTAGGCGTCATCACCGCTTCCATCGGTAATTCATAGGAGTTATCTTTTCGGGCACTCACGATACGCGGAGTCACAATCGCAGAAGAGAACCACCCTGTTTCAGCTAATCGGCGGTTAAATTCAGCAAGTTGCTCTGATGTGTAGTATTCCCCTTTTTTGAAAGGCGCAAGGTTGTTCAGATAATCTTCACGGATTTGTGAGCCTGAATAAGAAATGGCGCCAAACCGATAACGTTCGCCACTGTTAAAATCAAAATCCCAATAAGCCGCATGGTGGTCAAGAGAAATACCCAGTTGGCTTTTCTCCATCATCGCATCAAAATAACCTTTGCGAATGGCTAAACTGCTAAAGCGCCCTTTAAATTCTTCGTATTCACCATCATTTTGAACTGTATCGAGCTTTGGCGTATATTGTTTGAGCATCTTTTCATAGTCAGGGTCCGTTTTAGCGCCACCTTGCAATTCAACATTCACCCCTTTTAATAAAATAGGTTCCCCAGGAGTGACTTTGGCGGTTAAAACAGAACGAGCAGGCGGTGTTTTTTCTTCATAGCTAAATTCAACCGTGGGTTGGTAATAGCCTAAAGGCTTTAAACCTTCTTTAATTGCTTTCTCAACACGGGCTCGAAAACGACCGTTTGGCACAACTTCATCTTGCGATATATTAGACAGTTGTACACGAACGTTTTGATTAAGTTGTCCTTCAAGGCCTTCAATATTAAGACGAAGATTAGCTGCGTGTACCACTGGCACTGCCGCAGTTAGGCAGAGAAAACAAATTAGAGGGTATTTCGACACGCCTACTCCTAAGGTGATTGTTCGATTGACTAAATACTTCATATCAATTTATTTTGAGTAAAATTCGCCATAGACACAAGTTTTTATCCCTATTTTTAGATTATTTGTGTGGTCACTATATATAGGAATCATTATGCCTTTTAATAAATTTCACTCTGCAAGTATTGCACAACCTCTGCCTGGCAGAGCAACTGCTATGACCTACTCACCATATCATGCGCTTAACCATCATTCGATTGAGATTATTCCTAAGAATATGGAAATTGCGTATTTTGCCATGGGCTGTTTTTGGGGAGTTGAACGATTATTTTGGCAGCAAGCTGGGGTTTATTCAACTTCTGCGGGGTATTGTGGTGGTGTGACCCCTAACCCAACCTACGAAGAAGTTTGCTCAGGACGAACTGGCCACGCGGAAGCAGTTCGGGTTGTTTTTGATCCGCAAGTTATCAGTTACTCCCAATTATTGACGTTATTTTGGGAAAACCATGACCCTGCACAAGGCATGCGCCAAGGGAACGATATGGGCAGCCAATATCGCTCTGCCATTTATACTGTGTCAGACGAGCAAGATAAGCAAGCGATGGACACACTGCAAGCTTACCAAAATGCAATGAAAGCGCAGCATGACGCCCGTGCAATCACGACCGAAATAGCGCCATTAGATACTTTCTATTTTGCCGAAGATTACCACCAGCAGTACTTATATAAAAACCCGAATGGATATTGCGGATTAGGAGGAATTGGTATCTGTTTACCACCTTCGTTAAACAACTAAATCAATAACTTATTACAGTGAGTTCATCTTTCCAACCATTCAAGTTGCTTTTCAATATGACTTAAAGCAGCTTGAATGATGATGAATATCTAGGCAGATAAATCACCTCAGTGCTATACTAATGCAACATATCAACAATTTGCGCATATCGCGCAACATATATTTGCATACTCAATATATTTAAATACACGAGACTATGCCTTCAGAGATTTTTGAATTTTATGGATTCTTCCTTTGATTGGCTGGATAACTTATGCTCAACAGTTTATTAATTGTTCTATTATTATGTGCAATCAGCGCATTCTTTTCTTTGTCAGAAATTTCTCTGGCGGCTTCCCGCCGCATTAAACTTAAACTTATGGCCGATGAAGGCAACATTAATGCGGCTCGCGTGCTTAAATTACAAGAAATGCCGGGAATGTTTTTTACCGTCGTTCAAATTGGTTTAAATGCCGTTGCTATCCTTGCCGGTATTGTGGGAGAGTCTGCTTTTTCTCCAGCTTTGTACGATATCTTTATTCAATTTTTATCGCCAAGCTGGGCTCAGCAAGTTTCATCAATACTGTCGTTCACCATTGTGACGAGCCTGTTTATTTTAGTGGCAGATTTAACACCTAAACGTATCGGTATGGTAAAACCTGAAGCCATTGCGATTCGCATTGTGAATCCAATGCGCTTCTGTTTAGTGGTACTGGGCCCATTCGTCTGGTTTTTTAATGGCCTTGCGAACCTCTTTTTTAAATTATTCAAATTACCTACATCACGTAACGAAGATATCACTTCTGATGATATTTTTGCGGTCGTTGAAGCGGGTGCTGTAGCGGGTGTGTTACGTAAGCAAGAACACGAATTGATTGAGAATGTGTTTGAACTGGAATCACGCACTGTGCCATCAGCTATGACCCCACGTGAGAGCATTATTTATTTTGACAAAGACGAGTCAGAAGACAGTATCAAACATAAAATTTCAACCCAACCCCATTCTAAGTTCCTAGTGTGTGCAGGGGATATCGATCATGTTATCGGTTATGTTGATTCAAAAGAATTACTTAATCGCGTGCTCAATGGGCAGAGCTTAAGTTTAAAAGATGGTGCTCACATTAGAAATACGCTAATGATCCCTGACACTCTCTCATTATCAGATACCTTAGAAGCATTTAAAACAAACGCCGTCGATTTTGCTGTTATTCTCAACGAATATGCATTAGTCATGGGTATCATTACCATCAATGATGTAATGATCACTTTAATGGGAGACTTAATTGGTCCAGGACAAGAAGAGCAAATCGTGGTACGTGATGAGAATTCTTGGTTAGTTGAAGGCGGAACACCAATCGAAGATGTGATGCGCATTTTGGATATTGATGATTTCCCTGACTTTAGCAACTATGAAACCATCGCAGGGTTTATGATGTACCGGTTAAGAAGAATGCCAAAGCGCACAGACTATGTGAAATATGCGGGATACAAATTTGAAGTTGTCGATATTGATAATTACAAAATTGACCAATTACTCGTAACTCGTCTTACTACGGTGCCATCACCTGTCGTTGTACAGCCCGGAAAAAATACTATTGAAACGGCTGACGCAAAACAACAAACAAAAGATACTGAACATTAGTGCTTGATGGCGAAGCCGTTTCTTTCAATGCGCCACCCATGTGGCGCGTTGTTAACCAAAACCTTCTTGATTAACCTACCCCATTTCTGCCTGCAATAATGAAACCTGTTTGTTGACCTCACTCATCACATTGTAATGGCGCTTATCACTAATTTTAGGTGGTAGAATTTTCCCATAGTTAAACTCAAATGCCCCAAAATCCTTAATATAGAGCCGGCCACGGAATAGCGTTTTGACGTAAAGAGCAATCTTTGATGGGTTATAACGGTTAAAAATTTTCATTAGAACTTTGCCTCCCCTTTGTTCTTACGATATTCAATAACTCATACCGTACAATAATCATAGACCAGAAATTTTCACTTTGGTTCTAAAATTGCAGTTTTATTCAATTTACTGACATAACATGACACTGTAAACTAACTGTTAAAACCCTATAAACATTGTTTTTATTCTGAATTTTAAAAAAATGTTAAATTACCTCTTGTAACTCATCCGATGAGCTATGCTATAAATAGCAGTAATCAGACAAACCGTTAGGCTCACATGACAAAATAATCAATCAAGGGGCTGTTATGATAAGAAATTATTTACTTTTAATATGCTTGCTAGGGGCATCAGCGATAGCTTCTGCTGCAAATATTCAATTAAACCAATCTGTTCCTACCATTTCTGTCACCGACAAAGGTGAGCTTGTCATAAATAATGAAGGGAAGTTGGATTATCAACCGTGGAAAAGCCAACAGCTCGTTGGAAAAGTACGGACAATTCAACATATTGCTGGCCGTTCTTCCGCAAAAGAGCTCAATGCCCCTTTAGTTGAAGCCATCAAACAAGCCAAATTCCCGCATGATACCTATCAAACAACAACAATCATTAATACTGATGATGCAATGTTCGGTACGGGTGTATTTGTTAAAAATAGTGTTGAAGATAGCAAAAAAGAGTTCCCTTATTCACAATTTATTGTTGATAGCGAGGGTACGGTGAAGAGTGCATGGGGTTTGAAACCAGAAAGTTCAGCAATTATCGTATTGGATAATCAAGGAAAGGTGTTATTTTTCAAAGATGGTGAATTAAATTCCCAAGAAATTCAAAAAGTCATTAGTTTGTTAAGCTCATCACTAAACCAATAAGGTCAAACTTTTACTATTATGTAGTGTGCGTAATTTCGCACACTACACTTACAATTCAGTCTATCTCTATTACATCAAAAATAGTGAGTTATGCTAAAATACCCTTACATTAAACATGCATAATTATGATTGTTTTTTTCATAAATAATCATGACTAATGTGCGCATTATCACGCTTTAGTTTCATTCCAATACACTTTGGCGCAAAACCCGCCATTAGTGCCATGAGTAAAAATAACCTGCAAATGATGCAATTGCGCAATCCGCTTAACAATAGAGAGTCCTAAACCACTCCCTGTCTTTTCTTGTCCTGGTGGACGATAAAAACGCTCACCTAGACGCTGTAAAACTTCAGGTGTCACACCATTACCATCATCTTGAATTTCAAGGTGGTCAGCATACAAAATGATCTCCACTCGCCCAGCTATTTTTCCATAACGTATTGCATTATTGAGTAAATTTCTCAGCAACGCATTGAGTAGTAATGGCTGACCTTGAAAATCAGGGGGACGACTTATTAAGGTGTTTATTATCGTTGTTTGCTGCTCTTGAGCTTCGGGTTCAACATCCTTTATTGCTGTTTCAATTAATATGGCCCAAGATACCGCCGTAATATCATCAAGTTGCGAGGATGACTCTAACCGAGACAACATGAGTAGTTGGTCAACAAGCCTTGTTGCCCTATCAATACCTTCCGATAAATTAGCCACTGCATGATTACGGATATCTGTATTATTCCCCGCAATTTGTACCACTTCCGCCTGTACTCTTAATGCTGCGAGTGGGCTACGTAATTCATGAGCGGCATCCGATGTAAATTGTCGCTCGCGAGCGAACATGTCATTAATACGGCCAAATAGCACATTCATGGAGTCAATAATGGGTCTTACTTCACTGGGGATGCGCGTTACTTGTACTGGGGTTAATTCATCTGGTTTTCGGTGATATAACTGCTTTGCTACATCCCTCAATGGACGTAAAGCACGTGTGAGCAGCCATAAAAATAGCAATAACATAATTGGCAAAGCCATCAACCAAGGCATAAATTGTGCAACCATAATATCGGTCGCCATTTCTTGCCGGTACTCCCACTCTTGCCCTACTGCAATAACATATTGACCATCTTGAGATTTTAACCACACCAAACGCCAAGGGTCGTCACTTCCTTGGAGCATCCCATCGGTAAACCCTTCTCGCTTAAATTGGTAGACAATATCTCTACCATTATCACCGTCGTTTAATACCATTTCGCCATTCTGTGAAAAGATAGCAAATGCCAATGCATCGTCATCCTGATGGCCATGGTTCTTGCGCAATAATTTTTTGGTTTTAGTCAGGGAAGGCCGGCTCAATTCAAAGTCTGATGGTAAAACAGATAGCCGTTTAGCAAACGCCATTTGCTGGGTATCAAATAGCTCATTAATCGTTTTATAGCTTTGGTACCACGCTAACGAACTGGCGATCCCCCATGTCAGCAAAGCCAACAGGAGCAGCATTAAAGTGAGTTTTAACCTAAGACTAAATGTCTTCATCATTTATCATCACCTAATCGATAGCCAACACCATGAATGGTTCGAATAAACTTATTACCTAATTTACGCCTTAAATGGTGGATATGTACCTCAACAGAATTGCTAGAGACCTCTTCATCCCAGTTATACAATTTTTCTTCAATTAAAGGACGAGAGAAAACTTTATTTGGGTTATGCATAAATAAAGACAATAAGGCAAACTCTTTACCTTTTAGTTGTACAGGTTTACCTTGCAGTGTCACCGTCATTGCAACCGGATCCATTTCAACATCACCATGCGTAAGTTTGGAGGATAATTGCCCACTTCGACGACGGATTAACGCCTGCAAGCGCGCCATGACTTCCATTAAAGCAAATGGTTTACAAAGATAATCATCAGCCCCTTGTTGTAGCCCTTGAACACGTTGATCCAGTGCATCTCGTGCCGTCAAAATTAAGACTGGCTCATCACGCCCCTCCTTGCGCCAATGTTTCAAAATATCCATACCGTCAATATTTGGTAATGAAAGATCGAGTACAACAGCGTCATAGGGCGCATCAAATAAAGCGAGTTGCCCTTGTTTACCATCCATAAACCAATCAACCGTAAACCCTAGCTGTGTTAATCCCACTTTTAAACCATCACCAATTAGCCTGTCATCTTCAATTAATAGAATACGCATAATATCCTCCACCTCAGAATATTATTATATTTATCCCATCAGTCTTGAGATGACTAGCTATAATTAACAAAATTAAAAATATAATTCGTTAATTATGTTTCTTAAGATCCTGTTAAGATTTACTTGGTTTAATACCCTCCATACAAACAAGTTCATGTCCATTTGGAGATACTGATGATGAAAAAATTACCTGTAATCGCTTTAGTTGCTGCACTCGCAAGTGCGCCTGTTTTCGCTGCAAATGGTGGATTTGATGGCCCAGGTGCTGCCACAAATACAACGACTCAAACGACTCAAACGGGTGGTTTCATCGGCCCAAATAGTGGGGAAATGACGGTCGCAAAAGCACTTGATATGTCAGATGATAGCTGGGTTATTTTACGTGGTAATATCGTTAAACAACTCGACAATAAACATTATGAGTTCACTGATGGTACTGGCACCATTAATTTAGAAATCAGTGAAAAGCGTTGGAACGGTATCAATGTAACGCCAAAAGACAAAGTTGAAATTCGCGGTAAAATTGATAAAGACTGGAATTCAAGAGAAGTCGAAGTTAAACAAATCCAAATCATTAAATAATTCACAGCTTTACAATGGGATCTGCTTTAAAGTAGGTCCCATCTAAATCCTATTTCATACAAAAATTAACAGTGTTAAATTAACAAAATCATTTTTGCTTACTAAGGCTGATTAATGACTGTAAAACTCCCCCAACATACGTAATATTCGAGAGAAACTGCTTTCAGACAATTGGTATATTTTAAGAAAATATACTTATGAGTTACAACGACGAGACGGTAGTTGGCAACAACAAGAACGCGAAGTCTATGATAGAGGCAATGGTGCCGTTATTTTGTTATATAACAAAATAAAGAATAGCATTATATTAATTCGTCAATTTCGTATGCCAGTCTATATAAATGGCTATTCTAATTTTCTAATTGAAGCTGCCGCAGGTTTACTCGAAAACGCCTCACCAGAAACACGAATTATTGCTGAAGCCGAAGAAGAAACGGGTTTTAAAGTCGATAAAATTCAAAAAGTTTTTGAAGCCTTTATGAGCCCAGGCTCTGTCACCGAAAAACTCCACTTTTACATCGCTGAATACAGTGATAATAATCGTCAAAACGCGGGTGGTGGACTTAAGGATGAAGGCGAAGATATTGAAGTTTTAGAGTGGCCTTTCTCTAAAGCCATTGATGCGATTAAAACGGGAGAAATTGTTGATGGTAAAACCATCATGTTGATCCAATACCTCGCCCTAAATGCTATTCTAAAATAGCTAATCCAGCTCTGATAGCTCATAATGATAAAATAAAGTCATAGTGAGCTTTCCTATTTTTTATCAATCATTAAACGAACGATAAAAATAAAAACAATCGTAAAAAGATAATCAACTTTTATTATTTTATTCTTTTATTAAAAAATAAAACCATAATTCCAAGATAAAACATATTTCACTTTGACCTATCCGCTAAAAAACCTTAAATTTAAATAATATTTAATTTTATTTATCATCATTTTAAGAGTCTTATTTTTGTATCCAATTAATATCAAATAATTGTTATACACTACAATCGGTGATTAAGGAGCTAAATAAAATGATACGCTGCGTTCGTATGTGGACAGGAGAAGATGGAAATTCTCTATTTGAAGAAGGCACTCTTGAGCTCAATAATGTCACAGGAGGAGATAGCCAAACCTCTGCCATTGCAGCCAGTGAACTAACCTTCCGTGAAACAGTTTCCGGCGGTTCTTTTGATTGGCATCAAGACCCTGTTCCTCGTTATGTCATTACCCTTTCCGGCACTTTAGAATTCGAAACTAAAGATGGTTCTAAATTTATCATCAATCCTGGTGATATCTTACTTGCGCAAGATAATACAGGAACCGGCCATAAATGGCGGCTTATTGGTGATGAGCCATGGCGTCGTGCTTATGTTGTCTATCAAGAAGGTACCAATCTTAGCTTTACTCCAACAAAAAAATAGAGGCCATCATGAATAAACCGATTGCTGAAAATGTCGATATTGCTCTCATCGGCGCAGGGATCATGAGTGCAACGCTTGGTACATTTCTCAAAGAACTAGAGCCTTCGCTAACGATTGCTGTTTTTGAAAGGCTAAACGACTGTGCCCAAGAAAGCTCCCATCCGTGGAACAATGCGGGAACAGGTCATGCCGCTAACTGTGAGATGAACTATACTCCACCAAACCCAGATGGTACGGTGGATATCAGTAAAGCGCTTGAAGTCAATACGGAGTTCGATCTCTCTCGCCAGCTTTGGTCTTATCTAGTCACCAAAGGTAAAATTAAAGATCCACGTGACTTTATTCACCCATGCCCACATATGAGCTTTGTTTGGGGTGAGGATAATGTAAAATTCTTAAAACAACGCTACCTACAGATGTCAGCTCACCACTGTTACCACAATATGGAATACAGTGATGATCCAAAACAGATCAACGAATGGGCACCACTGATCATGGAAGGCCGTGATCCTAAAGAAGCGATTGCGGTTACCCGTGTTAATACTGGTGCTGATGTTGATTACGGTGCACTAACGCATTTATTAATTGCACAATTAAGCGAACAATCCGGTTTTTCAATTCACTATAAACATGAAGTCATCGATGTTAAAAAGACCCCCGATGGCAGATGGAATATTGAAGTTAAAAATCTACTCACGCATGAAAAAACGATCACTTCCGCGAAGTTTGTGTTCGTTGGTGCAGGCGGGCGGGCAATCGAATTACTGCAGAAATCTGGGATCCCTGAAGGAAAAGGGTATGGTGGATTCCCTGTTAGTGGTATCTGGTTGCGTTGTGATAACGAAGAAATTGCTTCTCGCCACCATGCTAAAGTTTATGGTAAAGCAGATAAAGGCTCACCACCAATGTCTGTTCCACACTTGGACACTCGCATTATTGGAGGTAAACGTTCTCTATTATTTGGGCCTTATGCCGGTTTTTCGAGTAAATTCCTTAAGCATGGCTCTTATTTAGACCTGTTTGAATCGGTTAAATTGAATAACATTGAACCAATGCTTGCGGTTGCGAAAGATAACTGGTCACTCGCAGAATATTTAGTAGGCCAAGTTCTGCAAACTTCTGCTCACCAATTTGCCATGTTGCAACAATTCTACCCAGAAGCACAGCATGAGGATTGGAAAGAGGTGGTTGCAGGGCAACGAGTACAAATTATTAAGCCTGACCATGATAAGAAAGGGGTTTTAGAATTTGGTACAGAACTGATTACCAGTGCGGATAAATCATTTACTGTATTGATGGGCGCATCTCCGGGGGCCTCCACTGCGGCATTTATTGCACTAAATGTATTAAAAACCTGTTTTGATGACCAACTCAAAGCCGATGGATGGGAAACACGTTTAAAAGATATCATTCCAACCTATGGGATTGATTTAAAAACGGATGCAAAAGCCTGTTTAGATATTCGTACAGCTACTGCCAAAGTGCTGAAACTAGATAATTAGTTATTAATTAGGTTGGGAAATCACTTCCCAACCTTTACCAATATTTAGAATAAAATGACCCGAAAACCTGGGTTCAAAAAGGATTCTCGCGGTGTGTAGTCTAACGTTTTTCCGTGCCAATCAACGACTTTCGCACCTGCACCAATGGCAACCGCATGACCCGCAGCAGTGTCCCAAATATTCGTAGGCCCAAAACGTGGATAAAGCTGTGCTTTTCCTTCCGCAACCAAACAAAATTTGAGTGAAGAACCAATTTCTACTGTCGTGTGTTCACCCATTTGTTTTAAATAATCCATTAATTCATTGTCTTGATGAGAACGGCTAATAACAATCACCGGAGGCTTAGCATCATTCACATGAATAAGTTGCTTGTGGCCACCTTCTTCCTTCCAGGCTTGATTTCCTTCCGCATAATATAGCAACCCTTTCGCGGGGGCATATACCACCCCCATCGTTGGTACGCCATTCTCAATCAGTGCAATGTTAACCGTAAAATCCCCATTACGATTAATAAATTCTTTCGTTCCATCCAATGGGTCAATCAACCAATAACGTTGCCAATTCTGCCTGGTTGACCACTGTGGAGGGTCTTCTTCAGACAGTTGAGGGATATCAGGGGCAATGCGAGCAAGGCCTGCTGTAATCACATTGTGGGCGGCAATATCAGCCTCGGTCACAGGCGAATTATCACTTTTATGTTCAACCTGTAAAGGTTCTTGCGCATTATAAGTTTCCATAATCGCATAACCCGCTTCTTGAGCTAATTCGCAAATTTGCTGTAGCATATTATTCACCTCTCTGATGACCCTTTATAGCAAGAGTAGCAATTGTGTGAAATTAACGCCATAAAAAAAGCCCCAAAGTCCAAAGACAATGAGGCTTTTTAGCTGTGAACTGAATTAACAGAAATTATAAAATTTCAAGTAATTCAACTTCAAATACTAATGTGCTGAATGGCGGGATTGATGCGCCTGCACCACGCTCACCATAAGCTAATTGATGAGGAATATACAATTCCCATTTAGAACCAACTGGCATCAGAGTCAATGCTTCAATCCAACCAGGAATAACACCACTTACAGGAAATTCTGCTGGCTGCCCACGCTGTACTGAGCTATCAAACACAGAACCATCAATTAAACGCCCTGTGTAGTGAACACGTACACGGTCTGAGCGGGATGGGATAGCACCATCACCTTGGTTAATCACTGAAAATTGTAAGCCTGACTCAGTCGTTGAAACACCATCACGTTTTTGGTTTTCATCTAGGAATTTTTGGCCTTCTTCCGCTAATGCTGCCTGACGAGAGACACGGACAGCGTCGGCACGCTCATGCACTTCACGCAATGCTTTGTGCAGAGTTTCAACAGGTACCGATGGCATATTGCCTTCTAAAGCATCAACGAGACCTGCTAGGATTGCATTTGGCACTAAACCTTCTAGCCCTGACTCTAATAATTGCTGCCCAACTTGTAGACCTATGCCATAACTCGCTTGAGCTTCTACCGAATCGAAATTTTGGTTTGCCATGAAAATACCCATATGATTTTGAGAAAAACCAAGAATAGCAGCCTCACCCTTATGGGTAAACCCAAACAATGAATCTAAAGAATAAAACTGATTGATTCCCGACAAATTTATTCAGTGTTCTCTGAAAAATTCAGCTAAACGCTAAAAATGTCTAAAAAGGGTGCTAGTATGCGTATTAATACGGTCTAATTTACTCATTGCCTCATCAAGGAGGAGTGATGTTTAAACTTTCAAAATTTCATCGCTATGGTATTGCACTGCTCGCTCTAATTGTCGTGGTCGCTTTTTTTTGGCCTACAAGTGATAAATCCCCCAGCGATATTGTTCAAAACCAACCGATTGTCATTCCCCCACCCACTACCCCTGAGGTCATGCCTGAATCTACTATTACACCACCAGTACCAGAGCCAGTGCCGACACCTGAAGGTAATTCCCCACTTTTACCTACTGAGCCTGAGATTATTCCAGAACCTATTGAGCCCACACCCAATGAGCCTCCAATAGTGACTTCACCAGAAAAAACGCCTGAGCCCAAAACCACTCGCCCTTCAACTAGCGAATGGCAAAACTACCGAGTTCAAAAAGGGAAGACTCTCGCACAACTGTTTCGTGATAATAACTTACAAGCCAATGACGCTTTTATTATGGCTCGCGTAGAAGGTGCAGAAAAACCACTGAGTAATTTACGTCAAGGGCAAAAAATTCGATTAAAAGCCAATGCAAAAGGGGAAGTTCAATTATTAGAAACTACCGGTTCTGATGGAAAAACCTATAGCTTTGCGCGATTAAGCGATGGGAGTTATTACAGAACGCCTTAGTATTAGTGCAAAAACGCTTGTGAAATAAAAAACAGATATCTAAAAAGCAAAAAACACCGGACTTAACCGGTGTTTTTTATTTGCACCATGGATAACCCAATGATGCATATCATCATTATTGATTACTCAGCAACGATGATAACGTTCAGCTCTGCGAAAACATCGCTGTGTAACTGGAAGTGAACTTCGTGGTCACCAGTAGTACGCAGAACGCCGTTTGGCAGACGAACTTCGCTTTTCGCGATTTGAACGCCAGCCGCAGTAACTGCGTCAGCGATATCACGAGTACCGATTGAACCGAACAGTTTACCTTCGTCACCAGCTTTAGAAGCTAAAGTTACAGAACCCAGTGCAGTAACAGCTGCTGCACGAGCCTGTGCTGCTGCCAGAACGTCAGCTAATTTAGCTTCCAGTTCAGCGCGGCGAGCTTCGAAAAATTCAACGTTTTTCTTAGTTGCAGGAACAGCTTTGCCCTGTGGTACTAAGAAGTTACGAGCATAGCCCGATTTAACGTTAACTTGGTCACCCAGGCTACCTAGGTTAGCTACTTTATCAAGCAGAATAACTTGCATTACCTTATCCTCTATTAGTCGTTAATGGACTGTACCAATTACTGATGACGATCAGTGTATGGTAACAGAGACAGGTAGCGAGCGCGCTTGATAGCACGAGCGAGCTGGCGTTGATATTTTGCACGAGTACCGGTGATACGGCTTGGTACAATTTTACCACTTTCAGTGATATAGTTTTTCAGCGTTGCGATATCTTTATAGTCGATCTCTTGAACGCCTTCCGCTGTGAAACGGCAGAACTTGCGACGACGGAAATAACGTGCCATATGGCTAGTCTCCAGAATCTATCAAATCAATCTGCTCGGCATGGAGGACAATCTTGCTGATCCCATTGCGACCCTGATGGGTACTAATGAAACCGCTTACTGTAAGCCAACTGCCGACCGTTATACTGTGAGTATGAGCTTGTAAGGTTTGTCCGCTGGCGATAATGGGCATTCTGCACCATGCTTGCCTTGACAACCCCGCTTCCTGTTGCTCCGAACGATGTTCTAAAACAAACTGGCAGTGAGGAATGCCTGACGGACTCACTTTTCGAATCAATGCTTTACAGACTGTACCTGTGAGCACCAAACGATTAGTGGTCACTTGCGCAATTACTCTTCAGAATCCCCAGTTTCTTCTACTTCTTCATCCTGATATTCATCAGACATGTCACGGCCACGACGTTCGTCTTTAGCTTTGACCATTGGAGAAGCTTCTGTTACTGCGTGTTTTAAGCGCATAACCATGCTGCGGATAACGGCATCGTTGAAGCGGAAGTTAGTTTCCAGCTCATCAATCGCTTCCTGCGGCGCTTCTACGTTCAGAAGAACATAGTGTGCTTTGTGCAGTTTGTTGATTGGGTAAGCCAGTTGACGGCGGCCCCAGTCTTCCAGACGGTGAATCTGACCTTGTGCGTTAGTGATAACAGCACTGTAACGCTCGATCATGCCGGAACCTGTTCGCTTTGGTCAGGATGGACCATAAAAACGATTTCGTAATGACGCATTAGTAGTTGCTCCTTACGGATTATTAGCCTCCTGTCTGGGTTAACCGCGGCCCGCGGAGGCAAGGAACTTGTTGAGTGCGGCTAAAAAATTGACGCGTAATTATACCCATCCCTGAGATAAAACTCAAGAGATGGATGCAATTTTACGCTAAATATTATTTTTCTACAGAAACGGATAAGCGCTGACGCACGGCTTCAAACAAGCAAACCCCTGTTGCTACAGAGACGTTCAATGATGACACAGAACCTGCCATTGGAATGCTAATTAACTCGTCACAATGCTCACGAGTTAAACGACGCATACCTTCACCTTCAGCTCCCATCACCAGAGCTATCGGGCCCGTTAACTTGCTTTGATATAAATTGTGGTCAGCTTCACCTGCCGTTCCCACAATCCATACATTGTATTCTTGTAGCAAGCGCAATGTCCTTGCTAGATTCGTCACACGAATAAGAGGAATATTTTCTGCCGCACCACAGGCCACTTTTTTCGCAGTTGCATTAAGCTGAGCGGATTTATCTTTAGGAACAATCACAGCATGAACACCTGCCGCATCAGCGCTACGTAAACATGCACCTAAGTTATGTGGGTCTGTCACGCCATCCAATACCAATAAAAATGGCGATGGTGTGCTCTCCAATAAATCAGGCAGGTCACCTTCTTGATATTGTTTACCTGGTAGTACTTTCGCAATGATGCCTTGGTGAACCGCACCTTCAGTTTGGCTATCCATCCATTGACGATTCGCCACTTGAACGACGACACCTAATGCTTCAATTTCATGCACCAACGGCATTAATCGGCGATCTTCACGACCTTTCAGAATATAGACTTCTTTGATGCGTTGCGGTGAACGCTCCAGTAAGGCTTTCACTGCGTGAATGCCATAAATCATTTCGCTCATAAATTTCTTATTTATATAAATAGTAAAGTGGCGCTAATACGCCACTTTGGTTAATAACGATGGTTAATCACTACAGCAATACCATTATCCCTCTTGTTTTTGGGATTTTTTTGCAACGCGTTTAGCTTTTAATTTTGCTGTAATTTTTCTGGTTTTATCAGACGGCTTTTTGCCTTTTCCTTTCCCTTTCGCCTCTGGTTTAGCTTCAGCTTTTTTCCCTTTTTTCTCTGAACGGCGAAATGCAGAATCAGGCTCGAAGTTTTTATCTTTGCTCGCATCCGCTTTTCGACGAGCTGGACGCGTCGCATTTTTCACTTCTTGCTTCATTTTGTCCCGCGCTGTTTTGCCCGGGTTTTTCGCTTTACGAGTAGTTGAAATTAAGGCGAAATCAATGGTGCGCTCATCCATATGCACCGCCTCGACACGAATTTCCACTTCATCACCAAGACGATAAGTGGTACCTGATGATTCACCAATTAAACGCTGACCGACCGCATCATAACGGTAGTAATCATTATCTAACGTTGAAATATGCACTAAACCATCAATAAATAAATCATTAAGGCGCACAAAAAAACCAAAACCAGTGACACTTGTGATTAAACCTGTAAAGGTTTGGCCAACTTGGTCTTGCATGAAATCACATTTCAGCCAGTCAGCGACATCACGCGTCGCTTCATCCGCACGGCGCTCAGTCATTGAACAGTGCTCACCAAGCTGTAACATGCTATCCATGTCTGAATGCCAGCCACCTGTTTCCGTCCAGCGCTTATCTGAATGACCATGTTCTTTCGCCAGTAAATATTTTATCCCACGATGTAACGTCAGGTCAGGATAACGACGAATTGGTGATGTAAAGTGAGCATACGATTTCAAACCTAAGCCAAAGTGACCGCGGTTTTCAGGATCATAAATCGCTTGTTTCATCGAACGTAAAATCATGGTTTGCAGTAATTCATGGTCAGGGCGCTCAGCCACTTCATTCATTACCTGCGCATAATCTTTCGGCTCTGGCTTCATTCCACCCGGTAGAGTCAACCCTAATTCACTGAATACTGAGCGTAAATTCATCACGCTTTCTTCTTTAGGACGGTCATGCACACGGTATAAAGCAGGCTCTTCGTTTTTCTCAACAAACCGAGCCGCCGCAATATTAGCCAAAATCATGCACTCTTCAATCAATTTATGTGCATCATTTCGCTCAACCGGTTCGATACTTTCAATACGGCGTTCTGCGTTAAAAATAAATTTCGCTTCTTCGGATTCGAAGGAAATTGCACCACGCTCAATACGTGCAGCATCCAGTGCTTTATATAATTGGTGCAGATGCTCAATATGCAGCACTAAGGCTTTATAATGCTCACGCAGCTCTTCGTCTCCTTCCAAGATTTTCCACACTTTCGTGTAAGTTAACCTTGCATGAGAGCTCATAACCGCTTCATAGAACTTGTATGACGAAAGCTTACCGGATGCCGATACTGTCATTTCACACACCATACACAGGCGGTCAACACCAGGGTTCAGTGAGCACAGGCCGTTCGATAAGACTTCCGGGAGCATAGGAACAACTTGAGATGGAAAATATACCGAGTTACCGCGACTACGAGCTTCTGTATCTAGAGCTGTTTGCGGACGGACATAATAGCTGACATCCGCAATCGCCACCCATAAGCGCCAACCACCGCCTTTTTTCGGTGCACAATAAACCGCATCATCAAAGTCGCGGGCATCTTCGCCATCAATGGTCACTAAAGGGAGATCACGTAAATCAACGCGCCCTTTTTTCGCAGACTCAGGGACATGCTCACTCAGGTCCGCAACTTGTTTTTCAACTTGTGGTGGCCATGAATGTGGAATTTCATGGGTACGTAAAGCGATCTCTACCGCCATACCTGTTCCCATTGTTTCGCCTAATACTTCAATGATATTCCCCACCGCTTGCGAGCGACGTTGTGGGCGGGTGACTAATTCAACCACCACCACATTTCCCATACGAGCGCCAAGGACGCGATCTTTCGGAATCAAAATATCAAAGCTTAAACGGCTATCATCCGGTACGACAAACCCCATACCCGATTCAATAAAATACCGGCCAACAATTTGGTTATTACGCGGTTCTAACACACGAACAACACGAACCTCTGTCCGCCCCTTACGGTCTTGCCCATAAGGTTGCGCTAGAATAACGTCACCATGTAGGGCGCGTTTCATTTCGTCTTGAGATAAATAGTAATCTTCTTTTTTACCCTCAACACGCAAGAAGCCGTAGCCATCACGATGGCCAATCACTTTCCCTTTTAATAAGTCTAAACGCTCCGGTAATGCATAACACTGACGGCGAGTGAAGACTAATTGCCCATCCCGTTCCATGGCTCTTAATCGACGACGCAGTGCTTCTAATTCATCTTCTGTCGATAAATTCAATAATTGTGCGATTTCTTCGCGATTAGCGGGTGCAGTACGCTTCGAGATAAGGTCAAGAATGTATTCTCGACTTGGAATTGGGGACTCGTATTTTTCTGCTTCTCTTTCCTGAAAAGGATCTTGTGACATCGTTACCTCCGTTGTCATCAGAATTCATAACTACCGCAAATACTAGTCAAGCAGTAGTTGATAGAGCGGGCTGTTATCTTTCACCATGTCCGCCAGCGTGTATTGATCAAGTTCTTGTAAAAACTGCTGTATTGCTTGGTGTAGCACACCTTTTAAACGACACGCAGGTGTAATGTGGCAAAACTCGCCACTACAATTAACAAGAGTCAGGGGCTCTAATGCTCTGACAACGTCCCCTATACGAATTGATTCCGCTGGTTGTCCTAGTGTAATCCCGCCATTTTTGCCACGAGTGGCTTTAATATAACCTAGGTGACTGAGCTGATTAATAATTTTTACCATATGGTTACGCGATACACCGTAAACCTCGGTGACCTCTGTAATACTGGTCATTTTCCCTTCACCTAGGGATGCCAGGTAAATAAGAGCTCGTAACCCATAATCTGTAAAACTAGTCAGTTGCACAATCACCTCAAAATTTTAGCTATAACGCTGTTGGCCGCAAATCATTGGCCTAAAAAATGCGACTCATTTTAAAATTCACGCTTGCTATTTCTAACCCAACACTTTCAGTTTTCTGAACAAAATATAGCATGCTAATAAATTATATGTCGTTAAATAAAGTTTAACGTATAACACAAGTCAAATATGCACTTAATTGCACATAATTTGCACACAAAAGTGACTTGATTCAATCATTATGGGGAATTTTGACTGTTTTATCAAAGAAGCTGCATAGTGGAAGGAGGTAAAGCAGTAAAAAACTGCGCCTGTATTAGGCGCAGTCAGTGTTATTACTCAACGTCAAATGGATCACGCAGGATCATGGTTTCTGAACGATCTGGACCGGTTGAAATAATATCAACTGGAATACCCGTTAGTTCTTCAACGCGTTTGATGTAATTCAGAGCTGCTTGTGGCAGTAATTCTCTTTGTTTCACACCAAAAGTTGTTTCTTTCCAACCTGGCATTGATTCATAAACTGGCTCTAAGCCATCCCACTCATCAGCAGCTAAAGGCGTTGTTTCAAGCACTTTGCCATCTGGACGACGGTAGCCTACGCAGATTTTGACTTCTTCTAAACCGTCTAAAACATCCAGTTTAGTCATACAGAAGCCTGACAGTGAGTTAATTTGTACCGCACGATTAATCGCAACGATATCTAACCAACCAGTACGGCGTTTACGACCCGTAGTTGCACCAAATTCTTGGCCTTTTTCACGCAGGAACTCACCCACTTCGTCAAACAGCTCAGTTGGGAATGGACCTGCACCAACACGCGTTGAGTAAGCCTTGATGATACCTAATACGTAGTTGACATAGCGAGGACCTAAACCAGAACCTGTCGCTACACCACCAGCGGTCGTATTTGAAGAGGTTACATAAGGATAAGTACCATGGTCGATATCTAATAATGTCCCTTGTGCACCTTCAAACATCACTAATTCATTCTTCTGATTTGCTTTATATAGCAGATCAGAAACATCAATTACCATGCCAGTCAGGATATCCGCTACAGCCATAATATCATCTAACGTTTTTTGGTAATCTACAGCTGGTTCTTTATAATAATGAACAAGTTGGAAGTTATGGTATTCAACGATTTCTTTTAATTTTTCTGCAAACGTGGCTTTATCGAACAAATCACCAACGCGTAGACCACGACGTGCAACTTTATCTTCATAAGCAGGACCAATACCACGACCTGTTGTTCCAATCGCTTTGGAACCACGTGCTTTTTCACGCGCATTATCTAATGCGATATGATAAGGCAGGATCAGTGGGCATGCTTCAGAAAGACGTAAACGTTCCCGAACAGGAACACCGCGGTCTTCCAATTCTTTCATCTCTTTCATTAATGCGTCTGGCGCTAAAACAACACCATTAGCAATAATACTGATGACATTTTCACGAAGAATACCGGATGGAATTAAGTGGAGAACGGTTTTTTCACCGTTTACAACAAGAGTATGGCCAGCATTATGGCCGCCCTGATAGCGAACTACGTATTTAGCACGCTCTGTCAGCAAGTCAACGATCTTGCCCTTCCCTTCGTCACCCCATTGGGTGCCCAGTACGACAACGTTCTTACCCATTTTGAAATACACTCGGTTGCTTAAAAATGAATTCTACCATCAAAAATGAACTGTTCCAGTGATATTTTGGCAATACAAAAATTTTTTCCTGGAAAGCAAGTAAAATGGTATTTTTTATTTCTGCCGTAAACTCAAAATGAATGCCATCAGTTGAGCAGCTCAAATTTTCCCTGAAAAATCCTATACTTAAAACGACAGGCGAAAAAAAGCCCACCGAAGCGGGCTTTTCTTTAATAGATTAACAGTTATTTTGCTAGGTTGCACGCAACTTAGCTTGTTATTAATCTGTCGCGCGAAGCTTAGTTGGTGCCTTCATAAAGCGGAAGAAGTCAGTGTCTGGACTCATGACCATCACGTCATCACCACTCTTAAAGCTTTGTTCATAAGCACGTAAGCTACGAATAAACGCATAGAACTCTGGGTCTTGGTTGAATGCATCAGCAAACAATTTTGTTGCCATCGCATCACCTTCACCACGGTAAGTCAGTGCGGTACGCTCCGCTTCAGCCAACGTTTCTGTTACTGTTTTATCTGCAACAGCGCGGATCTTAGTCGCTTCTTCTTGACCTTGTGAACGGTGTTGACGTGCAACTGCTTCACGTTCTGCACGCATACGCGCATAAATAGCTTCAGAAACTTCGTTTGGTAGCTCGATACGTTTAATACGTACGTCGACAACTTCAATACCTAACGCCGCCATACTGTTTGCATTCACAACCAGTGGCTTCAGGTTTGTTTCTTCTTCAACACGTTTTGCTGCATCCGCAATCGCTGCATCCGCTTCTTTGGTTGCATCGTCAGTTGCTGTACCTTTGTTCAAAGCATCACGGACATCAATGGTCAAACGGCCACGTGAGTCAGTAATGATATCTTTTACGCTTAAGCGACCAAACTCAGAACGTAAACGGTCACTAAATTTACGTTTTAACAGGGTTTCCGCTTGGAATGGATTACCACCGCCAGTCGCTACATAGTAACGACTGAAATCAGTAACGCGCCATTTCAGGTAGGAATCCACCATTAAGTCTTTGTTTTCACTTGTCAGATAGCGGTCAGCCTGAATTTCCAGTGTCTGAATACGTGCATCCAACATTTTTACCGTTTCAATAAATGGTACTTTGAAATGCAGACCCGGCTCATAAATGATCGGTTTGTTTTCAGAATCACGCAGAACCTTACCAAAACGCAAGACAATGCCGCGATCAGTTTGAGGAACAATAAAGATAGATGCGTATGCGACTGCCAAAATGGCCAGAACGATAACAATTAGCGATTTACGCATGATTATTGTCTCCCTACTCTAACTGCATCACCACGAACAGCACTGTTTGGCTGAGCTGATGTTGCGCCATTAGATGACGCGTTATTATTTGGCGTCGCCATTCTGGCTGATGGACTGACTTTCGGTGCTGATGTAGCGTTCGTATTAGCACCACGCATGATTTGATCAAGCGGCAGCACTAACATGCTGTTGCTCTTATCATTTGCTATCACTTTACGTGTATTACCTAATACACGTTCCATCGTTTCGATATATAGACGTTCACGGGTAATCTCAGGTGCAGCACGATATTCAGGCAACATTTTTGCAAAACTTGCCACCTCACCCTCTGCTTTGAAGACCACACTGGCTTTATAAGCTTCAGCTTCTTCAATTAAGCGTTGTGCGTTACCTTTTGCCAGAGGAAGAACTTCGTTTCGATAAGCATGTGCTTCACGAATGGTTTTTTGTTCTTCTTCCCTTGCTGCAATTACATCATCAAATGCGGCTTTAACGTCTTCAGGCGGACGCGCTGCCTGGAAGTTGACGTCAAGCAGTGTGATACCCATTTTGTATGGCGCAATCGTTGCTTCGAGCTCTTTTTGTGTTACATCACGGATAAAAGCACGATTCGTAGTCAGTACTTGCTCCATCGCAGACTGACCGATTACACCACGCACAGCACTATCTAGCGCCTGACGCAGACTATTGTCTGGGTTTGTGACACTAAATAAATATTGCGCAGGGTCGGTAACACGATATTGAACGTTCATTTCAACGCGGATCACGTTTTCATCTGACGTTAACATCATGCCATTTGTCGCTTGTTCACGTACGGTTTCTACGTTGACAGGAATAACTCTATCAATGAAGGTTGGTTTCCAGTTCAAACCAGGCCCAACAACACCACTATATTCACCAAAACGTAATACTACGCCACGGTCACTTTCTTTGATGGTGTAGAAGCCTGAACCTGCCCATACAACAACGATAGCAGCAAGAGCTAACATACCTAAACGGCCGCTGATTTGTGATGGTTGTTTATTATCGCCATCACCACCGCTGCCTTTATTTCCACCAAGCTTGCTGCCTAGTTTACGAAAGAGATCGTCGAGATCATAAGCCCCACGTTTTCGACCACCTTTGTTCCCGCCAGAGTTGCCGCCTTTATTGCCGCTTCCCCACGGATCGCGGTCTTGTCCGTCATTACCGGGCTGATTCCACGCCATGTTTTAGCTCCATTCTTTATGATTGATTTTCAGGGCTAAGAGCGATAGGGCTCTTAATATCAATTCCATTGCCTAACTACATCATTAATCACCAAAACAATTAAATAACGTAGTCAGGTAATTGCTGCTCTTGTTTGCACAGACGCCGCCAATCCACCATTGGCATACGCACCTCAAGGCCAATTGAGCCGTCTTCTTCCTGCCATTCACGTTCGATTGACTGAAGTTGGTAGAAACGGCTACGTAAACGGCCTTCATTCGGTGGTAAACGCAATTCAACATGTGCGATTTCACCTGAAAGACGTTCCGTCAATGCCTGTAGCAGCAATGAGATACCATCGCCCGTTTGCGCTGAAACCCAGACACGAACCGGCTTGTTATCCTCATCTCTGTCAATACGCGGGACAAAATCCTCCAGCATATCAACTTTGTTCATCACTAAAAGTGTTGGTATTTCATCCGCTTCGATTTCTTCTAACACACTTTCAACTGCATGAATATTTTCATCCAAGCGATTATCAGCTGCATCGATAACGTGCAGCAGTAACGTTGCTTCACGTGTTTCTTGCAGGGTTGCTTTAAAAGCTGCAACCAAATCATGGGGTAAATGACGGATAAAACCCACAGTATCTGCAAGAACGACAACACCAACATCTTCTACATCAATACGACGAAGTGTTGGGTCAAGTGTTGCAAATAACTGGTCAGCAGCATAAACATCAGCGGCCGTCATGCGGTTAAACAAACTAGATTTACCAGCGTTGGTATAACCGACAAGCGAAATAGTCGGGATATCAGCCTTACTTCTCGCTTGACGCCCTTGTTCACGCTGTTTTTCCACCCGACTAAGACGAGATAAGATTTGTTTAATTTTATCTCTTAATAGCCGGCGGTCAGTCTCAAGTTGAGTTTCACCGGGACCTCGTAAGCCAATCCCGCCTTTTTGTCGCTCTAAGTGCGTCCATCCCCTCACTAAGCGAGTCGATAAATGCCTTAACTGAGCCAATTCAACTTGAAGCTTACCTTCGTGTGTACGTGCGCGTTGAGCAAAAATATCTAAAATTACCCCTGTACGGTCAACCACCTTACATTGGCAAATCCTTTCGAGATTACGTTCTTGAGCAGGGCTTAGAGTATGATTAAACAACACCACATCTGCACCACTTTCCTCAACAGCTTGGGCAATTTCTTCTGCTTTACCTTCCCCAACAAAAAACTTTGGATGAGGGGCTTTACGACTGCCCGTGACTATTTGTACTGGTTTTACGCCAGCAGATGTCACAAGTGACTCAAATTCTGCCAGATTATCAACATCTTTTTCTTGAGAAAAAAAGACATGGACTAATACAGCTAGTTCACCGCCTTCATACCTATCAAACAAGGTGTAACCTCTTAGGCTAAACAATAATTGCAAAGGAAAAACACAGGTACAGTCTCCCTACCCATGCTTTCCTTGTCTTTTAGCGTACAAACTTACTCAGTTACTTCGCCATCTTGCGCTGCAGGGTTACCTGAATGGTAATTACCATTGCCAGTGCTACCCGCAGTACCGCTATGATGAGAAACAGGGCGAGCAGGGACAACAGTCGAGATAGCGTGCTTATAAACCATCTGGCTAACTGTATTTTTTAATAAAATGACAAATTGGTCAAAAGACTCAATTTGCCCCTGCAATTTGATGCCATTAACGAGATAAATAGAGACCGGAACCCTTTCACGACGTAATGCGTTCAGGAACGGATCTTGCAAAGATTGCCCCTTAGCCATTCTATGTTTTCCTTATTTTGTTGTTTTTAAAAGAGAATCTTTTAGATTCCAAAAAGTAACTACTCAAAAATTGCGCTTAACGTTCTAATTGTACACAAACATCAGTCCTATGCACGCATAACCTGCATAACGGTGCTAAGCGCTTGCTGAGGTTGTTCACTATCTAACCAATGAACATTCTCCCAGCCTCTTAACCAGGTAATTTGACGTTTTGCCAATTGGCGAGTTGCACAAATTCCCCGATAAATCATTTCATCATGGCTAATTTCACCATCTAAATATGACCACATTTGCCGATATCCCACACAACGGATTGAAGGGAGGTCAACATGTAAATCATTTCGTTGATGCAATTTGCGAACTTCTTCTTCAAAACCCGCATCTATCATCAGATGAAAACGTTGTTCTATGCGCTCATGTAAAATTTTACGATCTTGTGGCGCAATAGCAAACTGAAACACATTATAAGGTAATTCTTCCCCAGCTGTTTGTGTCATTTCAGTCAAAGTTTGTCCCGAAATGAGATATACCTCTAAAGCACGGGATAATCTTTGTGGATCGTTAGGGTGGATCCTTGCCGCGGCAACTGGGTCAGCTTCAGTAAGACGACGATGAATTTCTCCCCATCCTTGTTCTTTCGCAATGTGTTCAATTTCAGCACGAACTGTTGGGTCAGCTGAAGGAAGTGGTGAAAGTCCTTCTAATAAGGCTTTAAAATACAACATAGTGCCGCCAACTAATAACGGAATTTTACCTTGTGAGGTAATTTCAGCCATGGCATTTAATGCGTCACGGCGAAAATCGGCAGCGCTGTATGGTAGAGACGGATCAAGGATATCAATCAGACGATGGGGAGCTTGGCTGAGTTCTTCCGCTGTTGGTTTTGCTGTGCCAATATCCATTCCTCGGTAAATTAATGCCGAATCGACACTAATAATTTCCACAGGCAAATGCTTGCGAAGTTCTATCGCTAAAGCGGTTTTACCTGAGGCCGTTGGACCCATTAGGAATATTGCGTCAGGTTTTTTCTGAGTTGCTAAATCACTCATTTGTTAGTGTAGCTACCACGGATTGTAAATTAATTAATTGTAATAATGTTGGTGGGGGATTTTTTACCCACTGAGGGCATACCCGCTCAACATCAGCCAGCAACTGAACAGCCTGTGCTAAACTCCAACTTTCTTCTGTTTTAACCTGTGAAACTGCTTTAGCGAGCCATTGTGCAATCTCTTCGTCAGTGACACTTTCTTTTCTCGATAAAAAATCGAGTAATTCAGAAAAAAGCTGTGATAAATTTTGTGTTCTTAATGGTAACGATACCGTATGAATTGTTACTTTTCCATGTAATATCGTGGCTTCGATACCAAATATTGTCAATTGTTCCTTGTACCGCTGTAAAACCTCTATTTCATCATTTTTAAGTGACACTTTTAGAGGTATTAACAATGGCTGAGGCTTTAAGGCTCCGCCACCCGGTGACAATTGTGACAATTTCAATAAATAATTAGCTTCCGTTAAGGATAACAGGATTAGCCCCAACGAAGACTCAATTAATGCAAAGTTTTTTGCGTAAATTGTCAATACCTTGCCAAAAAGGTAGTTATCCGCATTTTTTGCTACAGGTTGTGACGATATTGGTGGCGAGTTTATCGGTTTACGCTCAGGAAAAAGCGGTTTTTTATCTTCAGAGGCAACGGGAATTGACATTAAGCTCTGATACAGCTCACCCGCTTTTTTGTCATACGTTGAACCAAACGTTTTTGCTGGCGCATTTTCTGAAAAACCTGACGTTGTCTTCGGTGAAGAAAAAGCGTGATTTGCGGCACTATCCTTTAAGTGGCTGGGCTGGTCATAAGGTATTTTAGACTCTCGAACGGTATTTTCAATGAGCGTATGATTTTCTGTCTTATGTTGCTGCTTGGGAGTCACGTTTGGTGAAGAAAAATAGTTTTCCCCCGCAGAAGGTCGATTTTCTAACTCTATATTTGCTGGTTCAATACCCGGAAGCTCATCAATAGATGCAGCTTCTAATAATACCGTTCGTACCGCTTGATAAATAAAATCATGTACCAAGCGAGCTTGGTGAAAACGAACCTCATGTTTTGCTGGGTGTACGTTAACATCAACTTGTTTTGGATCAATCGTCAAATACAAGACATAAGCAGGCTGTTGGTTTTCGTCTAAATGCCCTTCATAGGCTTGGCGAATAGCATGGTTAATCAGGCGGTCACGCATCATACGGCCATTAACATAGCAATATTGCGTTTCGCTACCTGATGTCATTGATGGAGAAACAACCCACCCTTTGATAGCAAGGTCGCTATGTTCCCAAGATAACGCCAAAGCGCTTTGCAGAAAACCCGTACCGCAAATCGTCCCGAGACGCCGCTCTTGCTGCGCTTCATCATGAGCGGCTCGATATTGCTTTACTAATTTCCCGTTGTGAGTCAGGTTAATAGCCACATCAGGACGAGAAAGTGCAATTCGGCGAACAATTTCATCAATATGGCCGAACTCGGTTTTTTCTGTGCGCATAAATTTACGGCGAGCTGGCGTATTATAGAATAAATCTAATACTTCAACCGTTGTGCCATTGGGATGCGCTGCGGGTTTAACCATCACTTCCATATCCCGGCCTTCGGCATATGATTGCCATGCTTCTGTTTGGTCTGCGGGCTTGGATGTCAATGTTAAACGTGAAACGGAACTGATACTCGCTAGCGCTTCACCGCGAAACCCCATACTCATAATAGCTTCAAGGTCATCCAAAGTGGCAATTTTACTGGTCGCATGGCGAGCTAATGCGAGAATCAGTTCATCTTTACCGATACCACAGCCATTATCACGAATACGGATCAGTTTTTCTCCACCACGCTCAATGTCGATATCAATACGCGTTGCCCCGGCATCAAGACTGTTCTCAACGAGCTCTTTAACCACTGACGCAGGCCTTTCGACCACTTCTCCTGCCGCAATTTGGTTGGCTAGCTGTGGGGAGAGAATATGTATTGCCATGTCTTCCCCCCTTATTGTGGTGCCGCTTGTATTGGATTCGCCAAGAAATATTGACGTAATCCTAAATGGATAGCTTCTGCGACTTTGTCTTGGAATTCATTAGATTTTAGCAACTGTTCTTCTGCCGTATTACTAATAAAACCAGTTTCGACTAAAATCGATGGGATATCTGGGGGAGCGCAATACACCTAAACTTGCATGCTCAGGTGTTCTTTTATGAATATTACCCACTTTTCGCAGCTGTTCGATCACTTTAACCGCAACATCGTACCCCACACGCTGAGAATGGCCGAATTGTAGATCTAAAACAGCTTGGCTTAAATAAGGGTCCGCACCACTAAGCGCATCACCCGCCCCCACCTAATAATTCAGATTGTTTTTCACGTTGTTCGAGCCAGCTACCCAGCTCACTGTTTGCACGTCGATTAGACAATACCCACACTGATGCGCCTCGTGCACTGCTATTCGGGGCCGAGTCTGCGTGAATTGACACCAACATATTAGCCCCTTTCTTACGTGCCACATCAGAACGGCCACTAACGGAAATAAAATAGTCTCCATCACGTGTCATCGCAGGTTTAAACATTGGGTCGGCTTCAAGACGTTGGTATAACTTACGTGCAACACTAAGAGTCACATCCTTTTCTTTATAACCATTCTTACCAATCGCACCAGGGTCTTTTCCACCATGCCCTGCATCAATCGCAATAACTACCTGCTTGCTGCCCTTCGGCATATTTTTATATTTAGTCGGTGTTGGCGTGGCAACAGGCGCAGGATTATTTATCTTCAATGGTTTATCTTGAGCGCTATTTGCCGCTGCTTTAATCGTATTATTGGTTTGATTAAAGGAGGTAGAACCGGATGAATTTCCCGTCGATATCGTTAATACCAACTGATATTCACCTGAAACTTGTTTAAGTACTGCTTTCGTTTTGGCTGCGCGAGATAGCTCTAAAACTAAGCGTTTGTGTTGATTATCAGAAGGTTGGCTTGCCCGTACTAGTTTTACAAGATCCCCTGCGGGAACTTTAAGCGGTAGGCCAATAATCTCGCCTCGCTGTTTGATATCAACAACAAGGCGCTCAGGTGAATGCAATGGGAAATAGGAGTAATCAGGCTTACCATCAACAAAGCTTAGTACCACTTCTGCTTGTGATGGACTATTGTTAACTTGAATATTCGATAATGTTGCCGCTTGTGTTTTTGCAGCAAACAGCCACATAACGGATACCATAAACAAGACGAAAACAGTAAAAAAACCCTTTTTTGTTATTCTGTGCATTGATGCATTCAACATGAGCAATAGCTTCCTTAGAGTAGGGGTAATGCTTCTAACAACGACTCCCCATTGGCAGAAAAAGCAACAAAGTGAGCCTGACGCCCTTCGCCTTGATAGGTCAGATGGAGCTCAAGATCCGCTTCAGGTAAAAAACCTTTACCTTGTTGCGGCCATTCGACCAAACAGATCGAATTTCCAGAAAAATAGTCACGAATTCCCATAAATTCAAGTTCTTCAGGATCTGCTAACCGATAGAGATCAAAGTGGAAAACTTGACGATCCGCTAATTCATAGGGTTCAACCAATGTGTAAGTTGGACTTTTTACATGGCCTTGATGACCTAGCGCTTGTAAGAAACCTCGGCTAAAGGTGGTTTTCCCTGCACCAAGATCACCGTATAAGTGAATCACAGTGCTTTGATGGCAAGCCTTAGCGATAGCATTACCTAACGCAACAGTTTGCGCTTCATTGGCAAGTTGTATTGTACATTCTTTCATATTGTTCTTTTATTATGTCATTAATAGGCGGTGTCACCTGTTTATCCTTTAAATGCATAGTTTATATTGCTGATCAAAATGCATAAAGAGATATCAACAAACATCAATATTACCGCTTATATTAACCTAAGATGGGGCTTTTTTCTTAATTAACATTGCTTGAATGATGAGTTCAGAAATATCCTATAATTGTTCTCAATATTGACGGTATTTTTCATGCATTTTGATGAACAACGCAGGTCATGATAGAGTGCCTGCCGTTTTAATCTTTATCAAGATAGGATCTGATGGCAAGATACCTCGATCTCGATCTTCTCGCTCAGAATATTAAACAATGGGGCATTGAAGCAGGTTTCCAACAAGTAGGGATCTGCGATACTGACCTTTCTGCGGAAGAGCCCAAATTACAAGCATGGCTAGACAAACAATTTCATGGCGAGATGAAATGGATGAGCCGCCATGGAATGATGCGAGCCAGACCACACGAACTGCACCCAGGCACGTTACGTGTCATTAGTGTGCGTATGAATTACTTGCCCGCCAAAGCCGCATTTGCTAGTACATTAAATAACCCCGAATTAGGTTATATCAGCCGTTATGCCTTAGGACGAGACTACCACAAGCTATTAAAAAACGCCTAAAACAACTTTCAGATCGTATTTTAGACTATTGTCGTGAATTTAACGGAATGATACTGCCCGATGGTGCCAGTAGCGATGATCTTAATTTTCGACCTTTTGTCGATTCCGCTCCAATCCTAGAACGCCCCTCTCGCTGTCAAAGCGGGTTTAGGATGGACAGGAAAACATTCATTAGTCTTAAATCGTGAAGCAGGATCTTGGTTTTTTCTCGGTGAGTTATTGATTAATTTACCCGTTCCTGTTGATAAACCTGTCGAAGAAGATTGTGGTCGCTGTGTTGCTTGTATGACAACCTGCCCAACAGGTGCGATTGTTGAACCTTACACCGTCGATGCAAGACGCTGTATTTCTTATCTCACAATCGAGCTAGATAGTGCTATCCCAGAAGAATTTCGTCCACTCATGGGAAATCGGATCTATGGTTGCGATGACTGCCAGCTCATTTGCCCGTGGAACCGTTTTTCCCAGCTTACTGATGAAGATGATTTTAGTCCAAGAAAGGACTTACATACACCAGAGCTACTTGACTTGTTCTCATGGGATGAAAAAACCTTTTTAAAGGTGACCGAAGGCTCTGCAATCCGCCGTATTGGTTATATTAAGTGGCTGCGAAATATCAGTGTGGCGCTAGGCAATGCACCTTATCAAGACCGTATTGTACTTGCTTTACAAAATAGATTGGGGATCAACGAAATGCTAGATGAGCACTTCCAATGGTCTATACAACAACAGCTTAACCGACGCGATGCGAACCAAGTCACAATTCAAACTTCACAGCAAAAACGCCTTGTACGCGCTATTAACAAAGGTTTACCGAGAGACGCCTAGAAAAAAGCCTGCTATATATCCGGAATGAAGAATTGTCAAATTGATGTGAATAAAATAAAAAATGCTTACCTGACAATAGGTAAAGAATTTGCAAGCTGTGCTAGCCTCATTTTGACAAAATAATTCACAGACCAATAAAATCAATAAGTTATAACAATACAATTTAAGCGCTAGAATTAAATAGCACAGCAGGAATTTGTTAATTAGCCTGTGGATAACTCTGTGTAATAAGTTATTTCAAATCGCAATAAAAACTCAGATTGATTGAGTTAGCTGTGGATAACTTTCTAATGTCGCGTTGAAAAGAAAAATACTGATTTTACGTTAACTAGCAATACAAAAGTGACCAAAAAGCAAGGTTAAAATGAGAAAACACTCGAAGTAAATAAAAAAGCATATTTTTGTTTATTATTTAAACTTCATGTTTTCATCTTAGAGATGGAAGTAAAACACCCTATTGCTAAGGGGTGGCTATTCTATGGCGCCCTGAAAATGAATGCAAGCACAAATCTGGATATGATCCAAAAAAGATCGCGAAACCCTTTTAGATCCCAGTGTTCAAGGGATAAAAACAGTGAACAAGCGCAGTTCATATGCACTAAGTGATTTTACTTAAATAAAATTAAGTTAAATGGATATTATGTGAGATTTAATTAAGAAGAAAAGTTAAGAGATAAAGAAAATATTGGAGCGGGAAACGAGACTCGAACTCGCGACCCCGACCTTGGCAAGGTCGTGCTCTACCAACTGAGCTATTCCCGCATTTGGTGGGTACTGCTATCTCACTAAAACACTAAGAAAGTTTGGAGCGGGAAACGAGACTCGAACTCGCGACCCCGACCTTGGCAAGGTCGTGCTCTACCAACTGAGCTATTCCCGCATCACGAAAATAGTGTTCTAGCTAAAACATCAAGAAAATTTGGAGCGGGAAACGAGACTCGAACTCGCGACCCCGACCTTGGCAAGGTCGTGCTCTACCAACTGAGCTATTCCCGCATCACATTTCTGGATGTTTCACGTGCCGACTCAATAACAAAAACTTCATCGGTACGGGGAGCGCATTATACGAAAAATTCAGATACTAGCAAGCCCTTGCGCTCAAAATTTTTATTTTTTTATTCGTTTGCTGACAATTCAATCACAATGGTGATTTTATCAACACCCGTTGTAATAAACTGATTTCAATAAGTTAACATTGTTAACTTATTGAGAAAAAACCGCGAATGAAAGTCGCCAATGGCGACTTTCATAACGAATCATTTATTCTTTAATAAATGTTTCCCGATAATAAGCCAGTTCAGCGACCGATTCACGAATATCATCAAGAGCTTGGTGGGTATTTTTCTTCGAAAACCCTGCTAAAATTTCAGGTTTCCAACGACGAGCAAGTTCTTTAAGTGTACTAACATCAAGATAACGATAATGAAAATAGCGTTCTAATTCAGGCATGTAGTTAAATAGAAAACGCCTGTCTTGCCCAACACTATTCCCACAAATCGGAGATGCCCCTTGGGGAACCCATTTTTCTAAAAACTCAATGGTGGCTAGCTCAGCTTCACGCTCACTCACGGTACTTTTGCGCACACGTTCAACTAAACCACTATTGGTGTGAGTGTTTACATTCCACTCATCCATTAAAGCAAGTTGTTCATTCGTTTGATGAACTGCAATTACAGGGCCTTCTGCTAAAATATTAAGATGGCTATCTGTTACAATAGTCGCTATTTCAATAATACGATCACGAACAGGATCGAGCCCCGTCATTTCTAAATCGATCCAAATTAAATTATTCTCATTCTTTTGCATGATATACCCTAACTGCATTCTATGAAGTTAAGGTATGATAGCACTCTTCATGCCTTCAGTGACAGGCGTGAGTAACCCCTAAAATACAGCCCATAGTAAAGAGAGGACAGGTGGCTAAACAGAAACTTTCGAAAGGCCAACAGCGCCGAGTTCAAGAAAATCATCAAAAAAGACTTAAAAAGCAAAAAACAGTTGAAATTGATGATAGCCAATTAGGTGAAGCACAAGAAGGCTTAGTCATTAGCCGTTTTGGGCAACATGCTGATATTCAAGCAAGTGACGGAACTATCCAGCGCTGTAACTTGCGTAGAACTATTTCATCCCTCGTAACAGGGGATAACGTGGTGTGGCGGCCAGCCTTGAACACACAAAGTGATATCAAAGTAAATGGCATCGTCGAAGCTGTTCATGAACGCCGTTCTGTCCTAACTCGTCCCGATTATTATGATGGCTTAAAACCGATTGCTGCTAATATTGACCAAATTGTCGTAGTTTCCGCTATTTTACCTGAGCTTTCGCTGAATATTATTGACCGCTATTTAGTTGCCTGCGAAACCACAGGGATTAAGCCTGTTATCGTTCTCAATAAAGTCGACCTACTCGACGACGAAAACCGTGAGTGGGTAAGCGATTTAATGACGATTTATAGCGATATTGGCTATCAAGTTCTCGAAGTTTCAAGCCATACCAACGAAGGCATGGAAGCACTTACTAACGCGCTAGCAGGTAAAGTTTCAGTATTTGTTGGTCAGTCTGGAGTGGGCAAATCAAGTTTATTAAATGCATTACTCCCACATAATGAAGAAACAATTCTAGTCAATGAGGTTTCAGACAACTCAGGGCTAGGACAACATACGACGACGACAGCTCGTTTATACCACTTCCCGTTGGGCGGCGATGTGATTGACTCCCCTGGTGTGCGTGAATTTGGTTTATGGCATTTAACAACGGAACAAGTGACCAAAGGATTTGTCGAATTTAAAGATTACCTTGGTGGCTGTAAATTCCGTGACTGTAAACATTTAGATGATCCAGGTTGTCTGTTACGTGAAGCCGTAGAAGCAAATAAAATTGCTGAATCACGTTTTGAAAACTACCATCGCATTTTAGAAAGCATGGAACAAATCAAACCTCGTGGCAATTTTACGGCAAAAGATAAATAATGTTAGTGAGTGCTTACAATTAACTCCCTAACGCTAAGACAGCTCTAAATAATTTAATTACGGTTAACCTGTTACGCGACCGTTTGAAATATGACGAGTAAACTGTGTACAATAGCCGCCCTTTTGCTAACATACCTTTAAAAATCAGAGGTTAACGTGCTAGATAAAATTAAAATTCGCTTGCAATATATGCTTCCAAAACAATGTCTTACTGAATTTGCAGGCTGGTTCGCAAGTCGCAATGCGGGTTTCATGACGCAATGGGCAATTAAACTGTTCGCAAAAGCCTATAAAGTCAACATGAATGAAGCGCAAAAAAGTGAACTTACTGCTTATGCCACTTTTAATGATTTCTTCATCCGTCTGCTAAAAGAAGGCGCACGCCCGATTGTCGAAAAAGAGCACCAACTTGCTCAACCTGCTGACGGTGCAGTTAGCCAATTAGGCCCGATTAATGATGACCTTATCTTCCAAGCTAAAGGCCATAATTACACAGTGGAAGCGTTACTTGCAGGCCAATACCAATTAGCGGAACGTTTTCGTGGTGGTGACTTTATTACCACTTACCTCTCCCCGAGTGACTATCACCGTGTACACATGCCGTGTGACGGTTTGCTCAAAGAGATGATTTATGTTCCTGGTGATTTATTCTCTGTTAATCCATTGACGGCACAAAATGTTCCCAATCTATTTGCACGTAATGAACGCTTGATTTGTGTCTTTGACACCCCTGTCGGCCTAATGGTACAGATCCTCGTCGGTGCAACTATCGTTGGTAGTATTGAAACCGTATGGAGCGGTTGCGTTAACTCCTCTCGTGAAGGCGTCATTAAGCGTTGGGTTTACCCTGAGTTAAACTCTGAAGGGGCTGTTTTCTTGAAAAAAGGTGAGGAAATGGGACTATTTAAATTGGGTTCAACAGTGATTAATTTATTTGAACCTAACAAAGTGACATTTAATTCATCACTAATCCCCGGTTATGCAACTCGCATGGGCGAATTACTCGCTGAAACTGTTGCAAATACAGTGACAGAAAAAGCCGTTGACGCTTAATTACATCATTATCCCTTGAAGGAGCTCCTCACTGTGCGTGTGATTATCAGTTTTTTTCTTAGCCTGTTAATCGTTTTCTCTTCCGTTGCAGCACCAACTGCAGCGCAGGATGAAGCACAGATTAAGCAGGAGCTCAAACAACTTGAGTCAAGCACCAACCCCAAAGATGCAGAGATAGCACAAGCATTACAGGGTGCTTTGAATTGGATGAGTGAAACACGTGATTCCGATGCAAAAGCCAAATCTTATCAAGAAGCTATTGATAATTTCCCTAGAATTATCAAAGAAATAAGACAAAAAATCCTCAATGAAAGTGATGAACCAGCCCCAATACCGGTAGGTATCAGCTTAGGTGAGCTTGAACAACGTATTATTCAGCTTAGCAGCCAATTACTCGATCAAAGCCGCTTAACTCAGCAAGAGCAAGATAAAGGCCGAGAAATCAGTGAATCATTAAGTATTCTGCCACAACAGCTTTCTGAAGCCAGACGTTTACTGACTGAAGCCACCGCACGCTTTCAGTCTTTGAGTACACCATCAACGCCATTAGCCGATGCCCAGTACACATTGGCTCAAGCCGAAGTAAGTGCTCGCAAATCAACAGTTAATGAACTGGAAATGGCGCAGCTTTCTGCCAATAACCGACAAGAAATCTCACGCCTTACGTTGGAATTATACAAAAAACGCTATCAACGTATGGAACTTGAGTTACAAAACCTGCGTGATTTCCAAAATACCCAACGCCAACAAAAAGCTATTTTAGCGTTAGAACACACAGAAATGTTGGCCGCACAAGGGGAACTAACCCCATTTTTAACTGAGCAGCTTGATATTAACCGCAAAATGTCTCAGGAATTAACAGCTCAGGCACAGCGCATGAGCGCCATCACCAATAGCCAAGCAGAAATTTCAACCAGTATCCGTGATGCTCGCCAAGCACTCACAACTATTCGCGAGCAAGCTCAGTGGATCAGCAGCTCAAGCACATTAGGGGAAGCACTCAGAACACAGCTTTCCCGTTTGCCTGATATTCCAAAAAGCCAACAGCTTGATCGTGAAATGGCTGATTTACGCGTGCAACGCTTAAATTATGAAGATAGCCTCGATAGACTAAGTAAAATAGATACAACCGAGCAAGAAACCGAGCATGAGCTTAATGCAGCTCAAGTGCAAGTTTATCAGTCATTAATTAAAACCCGCCGAGAGCTACTGACCTCTTTAATTTCCGGTCTTGATGCTGAAATGTTAGAGCTAACAAAGCTTAATGTCGCTACTGGGCAATTAACCGATGCATTAAAAGAAGTCAAAGATGCTTCCAACCGTTATCTTTTCTGGGTCGCAGATGTTCCACCAATAAGCATCAGCTATCCTGTCATGTTAGTAACTGATATTACTCAATTACTTTCACTGGATACCTTGTCCCAACTTGCTGGTGCACTGAACGTTATGCTGACAACTCAAGATACCTTTTTGTATCTTCTTGGTTCGATAGCATTAGTCATTTTCAGTATTAGCACGCGTAAGCACTACCAAGCATTTCTTGACCGCTCCAGTTTACGTATTGGTAAGGTGACACAAGACCGGTTCTACTTAACCATTCGAACCATTTTTTGGTCAATTATTGTTGCTCTTCCTCTACCTATGATGTGGTCAGCCATCGGCTATGGCTTACAAAGTGCATGGCAATACCCCATGGCCGCGGCGATAGGTTATGGTGTCAGTGCGACGACACCTTTATTGTGGCTGTTTATGATCAGCGAAACCTTTTCTCGTCCAACCGGGCTATTTATTTCTCACTTCGGTTGGGACAAAGATTCCGTTAAACGTGCGATGCGTTATTACCGAATGGCGATTTTTGTCATCGTTCCATTAGTGATGGCAATTATTACCTTTGAACATTATAGCGATAGGGAATTTGCAGCCAGTATTGGCCGTTTCTGTTTTATCTTTTTATGTGTTGCACTTAGCTTAATTACCAACAACTTGCGTCGTTCACAAATCCCTCTCTATTTAGATAGACATGGGTCCGGTGAGAATATCGTTAATAAAGCCTTGTGGTGGATGATATTACTCGCACCTATTGTTGCTGGGTTCTTCTCCATTTTAGGTTATTTCTCAACCTCACAGGCCCTGCTTGCACGTTTAGAAACTTCTGTTGCCATTTGGTTTGTCATCCTTATCGTTTATCATACTATTCGCCGTTGGATGTCGATGCAGCGCCGTAAATTAGCCTTCGAGCGTGCGAAACAACGCCGTGCTGAGATATTGGCGCAACGTGCTAAAGGTGAAGACGATAGCCAGCAAGCAAACGCCAGTAGTGAAGGAAATATTGATATCGAAGAACAGGTTATCGACTTGGATACCATTAGCACCCAATCTGTGGGGTTAGTTCGTTCGATTTTAACCATGATTGCCTTGGTTTCATTAATTTGGCTATGGTCTGAGCTACATACTGCATTCTCTTTCCTTGAAAATATTCGCTTATGGGATGTGACCTCAACGGTTAATGGCGTTGATACGGTACAACCTATCACCATGGGCTCTATTTTCATTGCTATTTTGACTATTATCGTTACTGCCCAATTAGTTCGTAACTTACCCGCTTTACTTGAGCTGGCAGTACTCCAACATTTGGATTTAACGCCAGGTACCGGTTACGCTATCAGCACACTAACCAAGTATACGATTACTATTATCGGGACCATTGTTGGCTTCTCTATGTTAGGGATTGAGTGGTCAAAACTACAATGGCTTGTAGCGGCGATGGGGGTCGGACTTGGTTTTGGCTTACAAGAAATCTTCGCTAATATTATCTCAGGGTTGATGATCTTATTTGAAAAACCGATCCGGATTGGAGACACAGTAACTATCCGTAACTTGACCGGCAGTATTACCAAGATCAATACCCGTGCAACCACGCTAACAGATTGGGACAGAAAAGAAATTATTGTGCCAAATAAGGCATTTATTACTGAACAATTTATTAACTGGTCACTTTCTGACACAATCACACGTATTGTCATGACGATTCCTGCACCTTCTGATGCCAATAGTGAATTAGTGACAGATACTATTTTACGTGCAGCTCAACGCTCTACGATGATTTTAGACAACCCGGCACCTGAAGTATATCTTGTTGATTTACAACAAGGTATTCAGATTTTTGAATTACGTGTCTATGCCGCAGAAATGGGCCACCGGTTACCTGCACGCCATGAAATACATCAAAACATCCTAGTATCCTTTGCTGAACAAGGGATTACCTTGCCATTCCCACCATTCCAAGCAAGGGTGGATGTCCGTGATAACTCTCTGCAAAGTGCGACAAACAATCTTTCAGGACGTAATCCAAGCCGTAAATCTGGGGAACTGTAAGCCGTATTATGCCATTACAATTAGATGAAAAAGACGAATTAGTGATATTGAGGATCGCCCAACTTGAACGTGTTGGGTCGATTTTATTCTTTTTGATTCCATTAATTATCTTATTAATTGTTGGGAAAGCTTTTGCATTTAATACGCTATATCTTTGGCAAGTGTATTGTGCGGTTTATATCGTCGGGTTTCGTGTACTTTGTGGCAAGCTATCATCGCAACAGCAACAGCTAGCTATTCGTCGAGGCTGGGGAAACAACCGTTTTTATCGGCTTTCTTGGTGCTATCTTGTATTATCGGTTGTCATACTGGTGGGATACAAAATCGTATCCCACACATCTGCTTAATCGTTAGCTGGCTTTAAAACCATACGATTTAATATAACCTTCCGCTAATTTTTGTGCCTGCTGTAATTCTTCAGGACTTAACTGCTCCGCAATCTTATTCTGTAGACGATGACTTTCTGCGTTACCACTGTAAACCGCAGTTGCAAGCCATGCGTAGGCTTGCTGCAAGTTTTTCTTCACGCCACGTCCTTCAGAGTACATGACACCTAAGCGGTCTTGAGACTTAGCATCTTTTTGTTTCGCGGCTTTTCTAAACCAAAAGACCGCCTTTTCGTCATCTAAATCAACACCACTACCAATCGAGTACATTTGGCCTATCTGGAATTGAGCCAGTATATTTCCGCCCTGCGCAGCTTTTCTAAACCAAAATGCCGCTTTTTCTAGGTTTTGAGTAACACCTAAGCCTTGCGCGTACATCATCGCCATGTTTGTTTCAGCTCGGGTATCACCTTGAGCGGCGGCTTGTTCATACCATAGCATCGCTTTGTCATAATCACGACGCACACCAAAGCCATTTACAAACATCGTACCAAGGCGGAATTGCGCATCTGAATTCCCTTGGTTTCCTGCTTTGATGAACCACTCAGCCGCGGCTTTAGAATCTTGAGAAACACCTAATCCCTTAAAATAACGCTCACCTAGCTGGAATTGGGCTTTAGGGTCACCTTTTTGCGCTAACTGCGTAATTTGTTCAATCGAGGGTTCTTGTGTTGCTGTTGCCGATGCCGGCGCAGTGGTAGGTTTAGCAGTTAAAACGGAACTAAAACAAATCGAGCCTAACAACAGTACTAACGCAATTCTTTTCATCCTAAGGAACCCTCAACAGTGCAATATGCAACCTGTGAAAACAGTGCTATCCATTAATATCGACCTAAACACTCATCCCCCTAGTTTAAATTTACTTTTTGTCAGAAAAAATAGGAAAAGTGACCTAAATTTCACAAAAAGCACGTTTCGCTGTATTTTCGCTGTGGGAACTTACGTTTCTGGTCTAATTGCGATAATAAAAAACCAGATAAACATATTGCCTATCTGGTTTCTCTATTTCAAATAACAAAATGAATTATGCGTTATTAAGGTATTTATTTCTCAGATAACGAGCAACAGCATCATCACTATTCGAGCCAATGACTTCCATGTGTGGTAACGCATCTTTTAGCAACTGATGTGCATTTTGCATGATGCAGCCTTTTCCGGCCATCGTTAGCATTTCTTTGTCATTCATGCCATCACCAAACGCAATGCTATCACTCGGTGTATAGCCATGTAGAGCAGCTACTTGCTTCAAAGCTTCCCCTTTAGAAACAGTACCAGCCATAACTTCTAAACAGCTACGCAGTGAAAACGTTACATTCACTTTATCTTGCCAGCGTGCTTGAATGCGCCGCTGTAGATCCACCAGCAAATCATGATCTTCACTGGTGTAGTAAACTTTACAGACCTCAGAGGTGACAAAATTATGGCGGTCAAACAACTGGTAGTTAAATACCGATTCTTTAAAAAACTCTTTTTGTTCAGGGCTTTCACGGTTGATAAACCAATCATCACCATGGTAGTAATTAGTGACAAGCTCAGGGTTATCAAATTCCATCAAACACAGCTCATGAGCAATTTGAGGAGCAACATTGTGCTCAAAAATTAAGTCACCACGGGTATTATGGATCCGCGCACCATTAGACGTGATCATATACGCATCGATGCCTAAACCATCACGGATTTGAGCAACATCCACATGGTGACGGCCTGTTGCAAACACAAAATGCACATCTTGCGAAGTTACTAGCTGTTTCAAAGTGTCTTTTGTATAAGACGTTAAGTCATGATTGGGAGATAACAGTGTCCCATCCAAATCGGAAGCAACTACAGGATATTTCATATTCAAACCCTAACTAATACTGCTCAAAAAAATCACAGATAGCATTGAGCGCCATCGCTCTTAATGCATCCACTTCAAATAGGATTTCATGGTGTGCCCCTTCAATAATGAGAGGTAATTTTTCTTCTCGTCCTATTTTCGCTTTTTGTCGGCTTTGACAAAAAGCTTGTAGCTCTTTATTGCTGACCACTTTTTCTTCACTGGCTTCCAACACCATCAGTGGCACATCAATTTCTCCCGCTTTCGCAATTAGCTCATCGCCAATCACAAAACTTTCACGTAGCCAATGATAAGTTGGCCCACCCAAGCGCAATTCAGGGTAATCGGCATAATAGCGTAAGTAGCGCCGATAACGCTCCGAGCTGTGTGTTAATACATTGATTAAATAAGGTAATGGCTGCCATTTCCCAGTAGAGGCCGCGTAATCATTACGAACGCTTTCACGCGATTCCGCTCTATCAACAATAAAGCTCGCCATCCAACGAGGCATGGGTAAATTAATACCAATCATCGGTGCACATAAGGTTGCGGCATCAAATGTGACGTTATCTCGCAACAAATACCCGGCTAAAATAGCACTTCCCATTGAATGTGCTAATGCATAACATTTTGGGTAATGCCGATATTTAACCTCAAGCTCAATAAACTTTTCAAAATCGTCAATGTAATCAGTGAATTTTTCAACATGGCCTTTTTGAGGATCAGCTAACATGCGCCCTGATCGCCCTTGACCACGATGATCAATAATAAAAACATCATAGCCTAAATGATAAAAATCATAAGCCACTTCAGGGTACTTCACATAGCTTTCACTACGCCCCGGTGAAATGACTATCGCTTTATGGTGCTTTGGATGAATAAAACGGACATAGTGAATGGGAATATCATCAACTCCCATAAATTGAGATTCTTCTCGATGTTGCCAGAAATCTAAAAGCGGGCCATTTGTAAAAGCAGAAAATTGAGTTTCTCGATTCAGCCAACTCTCTTTTAGGTTTTCAGACGTCATCCTGCAGTTTCCTTATTTATTCATTCATAACCTTCAAGATGGTCTTGGATAAGTGCCATAAATGCCACTCCAAAACGTTCGAGTTTGCGCTCGCCAACACCATTAATTAACAATAATTCGGCAGGTGAAGTTGGAGTGTGCTCAGCCATTTCAATTAATGTTGCATCATTAAACACGACAAATGGTGGAATATTTTCTTCATCTGCAATGGACTTACGTAATTTACGCAGTTTCGCAAATAATTTTTTATCATAATTGCCATGATAAATTTTGTTTTGTTGATTACGGCTTTTTACCACTAAAACACGCGGAACTGCTAGTTTTAGTGCCGCTTCGCCCCGTAATATAGGCCGTGCAGCCTCAGTTAATTGAAGCGCTGAAAAATGCGTAATATTCTGAGTGATCATACCTAAATGGATCAATTGGCGAATCACACTAACCCAATGTTCATTACTTTGTTCTTTACCGATACCATAAACAGGCAGTTTGTCATGGCCTAAATCACGGATACGTTGATTATTAGCACCACGCAATACCTCTACAATATAGCCGATACCAAACCGCTGACCAACACGATAAATACAGGATAGCGCTTTTTGCGCATCCACTAACCCATCGTACTGTTTTGGCGGATCTAAGCAAATATCACAGTTACCACAAGGCTGCTGACGATTTTCGCCAAAATAATTGAGTAACACCAAACGACGGCAGGTTTGGGCTTCAGCAAAAGCCGCGATGGCATTCAGCTTATGCCGTTCGATATCTTGCTGCATACCTGCAGGTTTTTCCTCAAGGCAACGACGTAACCATGCCATATCGGCCGGGTCATAAAATAAAATGGCTTCGGCCTCAACACCATCACGCCCTGCTCGCCCTGTTTCTTGATAATACGCTTCGATATTACGTGGAATATCGAAATGAGCGACAAACCGAACGTTTGATTTATTAATTCCCATCCCAAAAGCCACTGTCGCCACGACAACTTGCAGATTATCTTTTAGAAATGCGTCTTGTACCCACTCCCGTTTAGCAGCCTCTAACCCTGCATGGTATGCTGCAACGCTTAGGCCTCGTTTTTGCAAGCGCTCTGTCGTTTCTTCAACCTTACTGCGACTGTTACAATAAACAATACCCGCTTTTCCTTTTTGGCCTTTAATAAAAAACCAAAGTTGATCTAACGGTTTATATTTTCGACTAAGGTATAACGAATATTTGGCCTATCAAAGCTACTCACATGAACTAATGGCTCATGTAGCTCCAATAAGCGAATAATGTCTGCACGTGTGGTTTCATCTGCAGTTGCGGTTAACGCCATCACGGGTACATTAGGCAATGATTGCCGTAATTGGCCTAGTGCACGATATTCAGGGCGAAAATCGTGTCCCCATTGAGAAATACAGTGGGCTTCATCCACGGCTAGCAAAGTGATATTCCACCCTGCTAATTGGCTTAGAAAATAATCAGTTAATAGCCGTTCAGGGGCAACATAAAGTAATTTTATTTCCCCCTGACTGCACAGCTCCATGATTTGACGCTGTTCTTGTGACGTTTGTGATGAATTTAAACATGCCGCATTAACCCCATGTAACCTTAATTGGTCAACTTGGTCTTTCATTAATGATATTAATGGCGAAACAACCAGTGTGACACCGTCTTTAACTAAAGCAGGGACTTGGTAGCAAAGGGATTTACCGCCCCCTGTTGGCATTAACACTAAGCAATCACGGTTATCTAAAATGGCCCCAATGACAGCATCTTGCCCAGGGCGAAATGACTGATAACCAAATGTACTATTAAGCACATGTTCAGCCAATGAAAGTTGGTTAATGACGCAAGCGGTGGACACAAACTTCCTCAATCGATAAAACAAGCCGCTGCCCAATTGAGCAGCGAAGTTGTTGATTTATGACTTGGTATTTCACTCAGAACTGAATAGAGCACTGAGTTTTTCTTCCATTACAACATATCGTTTAGCATAACACCGATACCAAAACGGGTTTGGCGATAATTGTAGTCTATCATCGACTCACCATATCCGCTAAACAACTGGGTATAAAAACGCACATGTTTACTAATTGGATAACTCCACCCCAACTCTGCACCACCGTAACCGGTATTCCAGTTATAGCGTCCAGTCGTAGTAAATACGCTATCTCCCAATGCATATCCTACCTTTAAGCGATAGTAGCCCATGTATTTGGTAATATCAGAATTATCATCACGCCCTTCACTTTCATGAATGCGGTACCAAGGTTTAAGGTCAACTTGCCAATTACCATTTTGCGCCATTGCCCTCGCATATACACGGTTCCAGCTGCGAGAGGTCGGTTCTGAGCGCCCATTTGACTCGTGGTTAAAGCCCGTTTCAATCTCACGTAACGTCCAACCCGCAAATTGGTAGTCAGTTAGCCAGCCAACAAACACCTGAGGCTCATAGTTGGTTTCTCTAAATGGTGAAGATTCTTTTTTATTACTTAACTGCCACCAAGAACGTTGAGTATAAGAAACGGCTAAAATGGAATCATCACCAGCAATACCGGCCCATAATGGAAAAGCTAAACTTAGTTGAAATTTAACTTCATCCTTTAACGCATCATCGCCCCAATTGTAGCTAGAAATCGCTTTTTTATTCATCGAGGAGGTATAGGTATAAATGATGTAATTCGATTCATACGGATACAATACAAATGGATTATCATGGTGTTGTAGTAATCCTGAAATGATACTTCCACGTATTGGTAGGGTATTTTTGACATCTTGTTCAGGCTGAATACTTGTATTTTCAGTCGCAAACAGTGAAGCAGACCAAAAGCTGAGCACTGCACTTAACAAAATCGGTAAAGCGCGCATTAGTCATTCCTATTTCAACATCGTCCAAAAAAAGTTTGTCCTATTTTACACACAAAACTGAATAACTGTTGAAAGATTATTCATTCGTTTGTTAGAGACATAATTTACACGTAATGTTAACTTATTATTTACATATTTTTAAAGGATGAAAACGATGAATGACCGTACTTATACTTTAGAAGAAGCCAGTGAGTTAATGAGCCATGCATTTATTTATAAAATGCCATTTAACCAATTACTTGGGATTAAGTTAATGAGTCTAAATGATGATTTTGTTCAGCTTACCGTTGAAAATCGTCAGCAATTAATTGGTAATTTCACTCAGAACATTTTACATGGCGGTGTGATCGCTTCGGTTTTAGATATTGCAGGAGGCATGGTGTGTATTAACCGTATTTTGCAGCGCATTAATCCATTAACTCATACTGAGATTGTCGACAAAATGTCTCGCATGGGAACAATCGACCTACGAGTTGATTATTTACGCCCTGGTCGAGGCCAACTTTTTACCGCCAGTGCCAGCTTATTAAGAGATGGTAATAAAATAGCCGTTACACGCTGCGAACTTCATAATGAAAACAATCAGCATATTGCGACAGCAACGGCAACTTACCTGGTGGGATAAAATAGATACAAATAATTAGTCACCTACTAAACTAATAACTTGTAAAAAAACCTGAGCAATGTCACATTAGTGGTATCAAAAATCGTGCCGCTTAAATCGGCTCGGTCTCTCTGTATAAGTATCTTTTTAGTCTTTAATTCAATTTCAGAGCCAACAATGAGCCAGCAAAATACTACCAAAGGCGTGTTATGTGCCTTAGGCGCCTATTTTATTTGGGGTGTCGCACCTATTTATTTTAAAAGCATCCAAGAAGTGCCTGCAGAAGAAATCCTGACTCATCGTATTATTTGGTCATTTTTCTTTATGATTTTATTATTAACCGTTTCACGCCATTGGAGTTATGTCCGCCAAGTACTGAAGCAACCAAAGAAAATATTAGTTCTTGGGGTAACGGCAACGACAATTGCATGTAACTGGTTAATTTATATTTGGGCAGTTAATAATGGTTATATGCTACAAGCTAGCTTAGGTTACTTTATTAACCCACTAGTTAACGTACTGTTTGGAATGCTATTTTTACAAGAACGTTTTCGCCGCATGCAGTGGATTGCTGTTGGCCTTGCGCTAACGGGTGTATTGATCCAGCTTTGGCAATTTGGCTCAGTGCCTGTGATTGGTCTAAGTTTGGCTGTTACATTTGCTACCTACGGTTTATTACGTAAAAAATTAGGGGTCGATGCACAAACAGGAATGACATTCGAAACACTTTGGCTACTTCCTGTCGGTATTATCTTCTTATTATTTTTTGCAGATAGTCCAACTAGCAATATGGCAATGAATGACTGGCATTTGAATGCACTGCTGATTGCCGCAGGGGTAATTACTACGGTGCCACTGTTACTATTTACAGAGGCAGCTAACCACTTAAGGCTTTCGACTCTAGGCTTTTTCCAATATATGGGGCCAAGTATTATGTTCTTACTCGCCGTCTTTATGTACGGTGAAGTGATGACATCTGAATTGTTAGTCACCTTTGGCTTTATCTGGGTTGCATTAATTTTATTTACATTAGATGCTTTATATACCCAGCAAAAACTGAGAAGAAAATAACGGATAACGGTTTTCAGAAACTCAGGTGACCGATAAATAGCGTTAATATTAAATGCCGACTCTCGTTTTATATTTTAAACGAAGTCGGTGTTTCATTATATGGAACTTGAATAGTAAGTTTAATTAATGCAAATAGGCTATTTAATTTTATAGCCAATTCTTTGCCTGCCTCATAATAAATTAAGCTTAAATCAAATCTCGTTGTTCTTATCTATAATACCCATTGAGAAAAAATAAATTTAACTATATAAAATCAATAAGTTAAACGAAAAAATTCACCTTGATTTTCTATCCATAATGGCTATTATTTAATTTATCTTAAATCCACTTCAATTAATAAACATATCCATCAAACAACTCTTTGAAATAAAAGTAGTTGTTTATTTTTTTCAATTAATGATTGCTTAATAGGGACTTGGTAATTATATTGTACGCCGCTTGTATTCACCCCAGCGGATGGTGATGGTCCGATTCATCACTGACGTTTCATTAAAGTGCGCACGATGACATTTCATTTTAAAAATGTCCTGGTGCGAGGTTTTCTGAAATTGAATACAGCCGGTTCTAAAATTTAATTTAATACAATCATGTAGCGTTAAGACTCTAAATAATTCGAAAATACAACTAGGCGGCAAGCAAGGGAGTCGCTAGGAGCATACAAAAGTATGTGACTAGTGCGAGCGAGCAAAGCCAACGACGTTGTAATTCGAAGTATGACGAGTACGACTCTAAATAATTCGAAAATACAACTAGGCGGCAAGCAAAGGAGTCGCTAGGAGCATACAAAAGTATGTGACTAGTGCGAGCGAGCAAAGCCAACGACGTTGTAATTCGAAGTATGACGAGTACGGCTGCATTTTAGGTTCACTCGGCCTGTGCATTCAGACAGAGTTAACGTTGTTTAAGGGCTTTTGGGAAGGGCTTAAAAATGCAACAGAATACCGTTCAAATGAAACGCGTACTGACCACACCTGCGTTAGTTTTTTTCGGGCTGGCTTATATGGTGCCACTCGGAATTTTCACCACCTATGGACAAGTAACTGTATTAAGTGAAGGCCATCTGCCTGTCGCTTATTTAATTACATTAGCTGCCGTCTTTTTCACTGCCATGAGCTATTGCCGCATGACAAGCGCACTTCCGCTTTCAGGATCTGCTTATTCATACGTGCAAAAAACCTTTGGCGGCACACTCGGGTTTTTAGTGGGTTGGGCACAACTGCTCGATTACCTCTTTCTACCAATTATTAACTACATTGCAATTGGGATCTTTGTCCATGAAGCGTTCCCCGATATCCCAATGTATGTGATTATTTGCAGTACCATCACAATTGTTAGCATTATGAATATTTTGGGAATTAAATTAGTTTCCTCAATGAATATGCTAATCATTTTAATGCAATTTGTATTTATCGCAGTGTTCCTATACTTGAGTTTTAAAACTTCATTTGTATTGGATACTGATGCTTTATTGGCACCTATTACGGTAATGTCAGAACAAGTATCAGGGTTATTTGCAGGTGCAGCGGTACTCTGCTTAGCCTTCCTTGGCTTTGATGCGATCTCCACCATGGCAGAAGAAACCAAAGATGCACGTAGTGCGTTACCAAAAGCGATTCTATACACCGTGTTTATCGCAGGTACGCTATTTGTCATCATTTCCTATGGTGCGCACTTGGTTTACCCGATGTGGCAAGATTTCATTCCTAACACAGATATTGCTAGCCTTGCGGTAATGAAACAAGTTGGTGGTGCGATGATGGCTTCTAGCTTTATCACCGCTTATGTTATCGGTGTATTTGCCTCGGCAATGACCTCACAAGCCAGTATTGTGCGTATTTTCTATGCGATGGGCCGTGAAGGTGTGTTACCACGTTCGCTGTTTGCTTATCTGCATCCAAGACTCAATACACCGGTTTACTCGATTATTTTTGTTGCGCTAGCGTCACTGCTTTCATTAGTGCTTTCGCTCAGCATGGTCGCTTCAATGATCAGTTTTGGTGCCTTAATTGCGTTCACTTTTGTGAATTTATCGGTCATTAAACATTTTTATATTGACCGTAAAGCACCACTGGATAATACAAAAATTATCACTTGCCTGATTATGCCTTCTATTGGTGTTATCCTAACATTGTGGTTATGGACAAGTCTTGATAGCGAAGCCTTTAAAGTGGGTTTATGGTGGTTAGCTGCAGGTGCAATTTACTTAGCACTTCTGACCCATGGTTTTACTCGTCGTCCACCTGCAATCTCTGACGATGAAACTGAAATGATTATTAACTAAGCATTTCAAGTCTTATAAATGATTACGGGGGAGCACTTGCCTTCCCCGTTGTTTTTTTAGCTCTGGTGCCACCAAAGCACCACTGATACAGACGGTTTACAATGAATAATCAATTAGCTGACGTTATTTATTTTAACGGTTATATATATACTGCGGATGATAAAAATCGCGTTGTCGATGCGGTTGCTGTTCGTGATGGTTACATTCTTGCCACAGGCACTTCTGATGAACTTCATCAGTATGTTGGCCCTGAAACAGAGAGTATCGATCTCGAAGGCAAAATGATGATGCCTGGTATCATTGATGGTCATATGCACCCTTTTTGGGGCGGTATTCAACTCTTCGGTTGTCATTTAAATTATGAATCGTTAACTATCGAGCAAATTTTAGAGCGTGTACAAGATCACCTCGATAAAGACCCTCGTACCGGGGAAAATGATTGGCTCAAAGTCACTGCATGGCTGCGCCAAGGTATGATCCCGGCGGGTGTTGATATGTATCGTGAAGATATGGACAAGCTCAATACAAAACGCCCTGTCGTATTATTTTCAAATGACTGCCATACATTGCTAGCCAATAGCCGTGCTCTCGAACTATTTGGTATCACTAAAGACACGCCTGAGCCACCTGATGGTAAAATTGGCAAATACGAGAACGGTGAGTTGAATGGCATCCTTGAAGATGCACCCCGCTATGCGTGCTGCCGATAGCATTCCTTCAATTCGTGACGACCAAGCAATTGAAGTTGCTGAATTAGTACAGAAAGTACTTAACCAGCAAGGTGTGACTATGGTGATGGACGCCCGCGTTTCAGAACAACAGCTTGAAGCCTTTTCTCAATTACAGCAACGTGGTGACCTTACGATCCGTTTCCAAGCTGCTCGTGAAATCACCCCCGATGAAACACCAGATGTTGCTTCAGTAGCGGCAGCCGTGGATAAAGCCGTTGCATTTGCCAAAAAATGGCACCAAGCTGATTGGACACCAACCCCAGGTATTGGCTTGAATAATATTAAAATGTTTGTTGATGGTGTCATGCAATTTCCAACAATGACAGCGTCGTTATTGCAGCCATACCGCATTAATCAAGGCACAGATGACACGCCTAATTGGGTAGAAACGGATAACTATGGTGATCTCTATTTCACAGCTGAAATTCTTGATGAATTAATGGAAAAAATTGCCGCAGCAGGCTATGACCCTCACTTGCATACTGTTGGTGAAGGTGCCGTTTCCCATCGTATTAGATGCGATTGAAAAAATGCGAGCAGCGCACCCAGAAAAAGATATTCGCCCAGGACTCGCTCACAATGAACTAGTCCATGCGGATGATTACGCCCGTTTTGCGCGCTTAAAAACCATCCGCTTGTTTATCTTCCAGTGGGCAGCCCCAACTCCAGAGCTAGCGGCTTTTGAGAAAAAAATGCTCGGTGATGAACGTTTTGAGCAACTTGAACCCATCGCTAAATTTGTCGATGCTGGCGCGGTTGTTGCATTTGGTAGTGACTGGCCAATCGATGATTTCGATGAGTGGTATGATTTAAAAGTCGCAGCGACACGCCGTGGCCGCGATATTAATGGCCAAAAGCACCGAGACTCGATAATGACCGAGATTTGACGGTAATTGAAGTTTTGCGCTCTGCAACCATTGACTCTGCTTATGCACAGCACCGTGAAGATGTACTCGGCTCATTAGAGGCTGGAAAATTTGCTGATATGATCGTGCTAGATCGCAATGTATTTGAGATCCCTGCTGATGATATTGAAAATGTAAAAGTATTACGTACAATTATTGGTGGAAAAACTGTACATATTGCTTAATTATTTATTTAGATAACTAATTAAATAAACACCCCAAAGATTCAATAATATCTTGGGGTGTTTTTAATTGGGCACTTAATTCCAAACCTGAATACTCACAATTAAATCGGGAAATTACGAGGGAATAAACTCCCTCGTAAAGCAACATTATTCTTCGTAAGAAAACGTTGTTTGAACAACTGTATTTCCATGACTAATGACAATTAGGCAAAGCCTATCCCGCATTAATAGTGAAATACCGAACACGGTAATACACGCCGAAACAAACGCAATCACTGCGAACTTGCTCATTTCCCTTGACCTCTTAATAGTTAAGAGGCACAATCCTAATTGTTCGGTTAGGTTTGGGCCTCGTTGGTTAATAATAACTAACGGGGCTTTTCCATTTCTAATCCAAACATTTTATCCAATATAATAAGCTTGAACCAGAAAGGCTCAAGCACCCGCCCAAATGATAGCAAACTTTTATATTTCACTCACGCTCAATTCCATTGGAATAAATAAAAATATAAATTTAATTATCTAATTATTAGTTCGTATAATATTAATTAATTTACATATTGATTTTATATATTGGTTTAAGAAAAAGGCTAAAAATCGGCTATCTTTAAAATAGCCCTTGCAAAAGAAAAAAGTTACCGTTAGTATCCGCAGCGTTTTATATTCATCTACTAACTGCAAGGAGGTTTACCATGACAACAATTAATCAAACTCTTTGCGGGCACTCTCAGAAATAGTCACTCTCGTTAGTTAATCTATTTTCTTAAATTTGCCTGCTAATCACCTTATTTTTCAATTAAAAATGAGTTAATAGCTTATGGGCAATACCTTACATACTGTGGATCAGCAAGTCAGCTATATCGCCACAGAATCAACATGGATTGAAAGTAAAGCAATCCAACAATTACAAACAACCGCAAACTTACCTGATATGGTATCCGTTGTCGGCATGCCTGACTTACATCCTGGTCGCGGCTATCCAATTGGTGCGGCATTTTTCTCAACCAAGCGCTTTTATCCTGCGCTAGTTGGTAATGACATCGGTTGTGGAATGGCGCTGTTCCAAACTGATATTAAAAAATCGAAAGTTAACCTCGATAAACTCGAAAAACAACTTTTTGAAATGTCAGATCATGCGCCTCTATCTTGGCTTGAAGAACATGTCCCAGATAACATGCAATCACATGACTTTATGTCATCATTAAGTTCTATTGGTGGCGGGAATCATTTTGCTGAGTTTCAAGCCGTTGACGAAATATTAAACCCAGAATTATTCGATATGAGTGGTTTGAATAAACAACAATTACTGTTATTAGTTCACAGTGGCTCTCGTGGTTTAGGCCAATCAATCCTTCGTCAACATGTAGAAAATCATAGTCATGATGGGCTTATAGATAGCTCTCAAGATGCTAAAAATTACTTAGAAGCGCATCAGAATGCCTTAGATTTTGCCCAACTAAATCGCCAAATGATCGGTTTACGTATGCTGCAACAAGTAAAATCAAAGGGAAAACTCGTACTCGATCTTAATCATAACCTAGTTGAATACTGTAAAATCAATGGCATTGAAGGGTGGATACATCGAAAAGGCGCCACGCCATCAGATCGCGGGCTAGTTGTTATCCCTGGTTCTCGAGGTGATTACAGCTATCTGGTATCCCCACAGCCAAGTGAAGTTTGTCTGAATTCTCTTGCTCACGGAGCTGGCCGCAAGTGGATGCGAACTGAGTGTAAAGGGCGCTTATCTCATAAATATACACCGATTCAATTATCAAGAACGGCATTAGGCAGTCGTGTTATCTGTGCAAACAAACAATTGATTTACGAAGAAGCCCCACAATCGTATAAATCCATTGATACTGTAATTGAAAGCATGGTGAATATTGGCATCATCCAAGTTGTTGCACGACTTAAGCCGGTTATCACCTATAAAACCAGTGGAGATTGCTAATGATATTGTTGCAATTTTCCGCTGCTCAGGGGCCTGAAGAATGCTGTATTGCTGTTGAAAAGGCCCTTGCCCGCTTTCTACAAGAAGCTAAAAAATATCATGTCGCTTATGACGTACTGGAGTCATTTCCCTCTAAAAAGGGGCTAAAATCCGCCTTAGTTTGCCTTGATGGTAAAGATACTGAAAGTTTAGCAAGTACTTGGTGTGGTACAATCCAATGGCAATGCCAAAGCCCTATTAGGCCGCGACATAAACGTAAAAATTGGTTTTTGAGTGTCACCCGTTTCTCTCCCATTAAACCAATTGAAGAGAGTGAAATTGAATTTGAGTTCACCAAAGCGCAAGGGGCCGGAGGGCAGCATGTTAATAAAACGTCCTCAGCGGTTAGAGCTAAGCATGCTGCTACGGGAATTACAGTTAAAGTTCAATCTGAACGCAGCCAACACGCAAATAAAAAACTCGCAAAACAGTTAATACAATGGAAGCTTGATGAGTATCAATCGAAACAATCAAATATATTAGATAAACAGCGCCATCAATCTCACTATCAAATTGAACGAGGAAATGCGACTATGACTTTTGTAGGAAATGAATTTAAACGATTAATATAAAATTAGTGCCACTTCGAATTAGAGGTGGCACATAATTTAATCCAATATTAGACAATATTTAATGATTCGATTTCTAAAGTAGATTATTTAAAATCATAAAGAATCGAATTATTCAATTTAGAGGAGTAGCAACCCACCTCAATAACCGAGCAATGGTCTTTTGGTACTGGGAAATAATTTACACTTTGTATTAATGATGACATATCATTATTAGAATTAATCATCACGGTATCACCAATATTTTTTTCGCTTAATTCCTTCAAAGCTTTTTCTAATTGGCGATTATACTCCGTTATACTAACACCTTGTTGAAATTGTTTAGAACCATAACCGAACTTATCAGTGCTGTTCATTTATAAACTCCTTTTATATAATTTAGTCACACAGCAGAAAATATAATTTAATATAAAAAACCAAAGTTCAAATAAAGTTAACATCAAGAAAAACAGAAAATCAAATAAATATATTAAAATAACTATTATAAAATTTGTTATGTGTATAAATAATGAGAATACTTCTATCAGCCACCTCTATAAGAGGTGGTAATAGCCTGAACGGGTTAAAGTATTTTTTCAGTTAAAAACCACCCCGCGATACTTTCGCGAGTTTGTTCTGTCGGGAGAACTTCATGAGGAAATTCTTCTGACATAAAAAAGATCATACGACCTACAATGGGTTCTAACTTAAACAATTGATTATCTTCTTGGTCATAGACAACCAATTCACCACCATCGCTAGGGTGCCATTGTTCATTCATATATAGAACCGTCGTAATTTTTCGTCGACCGACACCTCTTGGGTTATCCACGTGTTTCTTATAAAAACCACCATTTGGATAACGGCAAAAATGTGTTTCAAAATCACGTAGACCAAGATAAAGCTGACAGTTAAGTTCTTGCCTGACCTGCTCCATTTTATTGAGATAATGAACTATAGAACTCCCCATTTCGGGCTCCAACCAAACCGTTTGGTCGCCGCGAATCGCTTTATTGCCTTGTAATGAGTCCCGATGTCCAATACGTGCGTCTTGTAATGTATTCGGAATGCATTGTTTTATTTCTTTAACTTCGGACAGAGTCAAGAAATCGTCCCACACATACCAACCTTGTGAGGAAAGTGAATCAATAAGTTTATTAATTGACATGATGAGTGTTAGGAAGGTTATTCGGTAAAACTTTATACGGTAAGACAACAAAAAAATAAAATTAAAAACTCAAATCCTGATGATTAAAACATTCCATTAATACTAATCACTGGAAATATAATATTAATTATCATAGAGTAAGCAAAAATCACAGTAATCACACTTGTCATCCAACCTTACATTAAAATTAAAAAAGGTATTCAACTCTTTGTTGAATACCTTGAATTCAATAAATAAAACGATTGATTAGCTTAAATGCCTCTATAAGTACTGCCCTGTTCTATCTAAACCACCATAGTTATGGTGAGTAATACTCTTCATTTTTATTGATAATTCTATTACAGCACTCATTTTATCAGGCATAGAGAAAGAAGCTATTTGTTCGCTAATAGCTTGCTGGTTACTAGTCTGGACTAATGGCTTCAATCTAGCTTCTTTATATTCGCTATTTATTTGCTTAGTCAGTTCTGCAACCCTTGTTATAGCCTGTTTTATTTTAATAGTCTGATTATTAGCATTAATAATATTACTTCTTGCTGAATCAGATATTTTATTGTTTGTGTTATGTGAGATTTTTGAAATTAAATTAACCACATTTATTCTTTCATTCATCGTAGACTCATTTACAGAATCTAATTCCAAATTACCTATCATCTTATTAGTTCTGGTTTGAATTGTTTCATTCATAGAATCTAACATCCTTTCATGTTTAATTCGACTAATTGTAATCTCACTTAATTTTTTTTTTCATTTCTCTTACTAATGGCGCTGACGACACCCCATCATCTGTGTATTTTTTCGCTTTCAACTCATTAATTTCCTTCCTTAATGAATTCTCTGCACCTTTTGTTTTTTTAATTCGATTTTCTATTGATTGAAGTAATGACTCAATTTCTTTATGTTTTTCATTATTTTTAATATCAAAATTAGTATTCATATTTTTACATCCCTTAGTGTATTAATACTATAAAACTGACATGTACAGCAAAAAAATGATACATGAGCAGGTAATAAATAACTAATTTAGTATTTATATAGTACAACAGACACATGTCTAATTTTATTATCAATATAATAATAAATAATTTTTACGCTAATTATTTATTGAATAGATTATAATAAATATCACCGAAATAACTATCAGTGATATTTATTATTGATAGCATGAGTTTTATAGGCTCTCCAACCGTGCATAAGACGCCACCAGCCACTTAATCCCTTGACCTTGAAAGGCAATTTGCAAGCGGCAGTGTTCCCCACTACCTTCAAGGTTAATAATCGTGCCTTCACCAAATTTAGGGTGCATGACACGCTGACCTAGAGCATAACCTGAATCATTTTGGCTAATCGGTGTACCAAGGCGTTGATGGCTAACTGGTCTTGAAACCTGCGCTCGCAAACGAACTTCTTCAACACACTCGGTTGGTAGCTCACCGATAAAACGAGAAGGCCTGTGATAAACCTCTTTGCCATATAAACGACGGCTTTCTGCATAAGTAATCGTGAGTTTTTCCATTGCACGGGTAATACCGACATAAGCAAGACGACGCTCTTCTTCAAGACGACCACTTTCATCCATCGACATTTGACTTGGGAACATGCCTTCTTCCATGCCCACAATGAATACAACTGGAAACTCTAGGCCTTTAGCTGAATGCAAAGTCATCAATTGAACAGCATCTTGGCTGACATCCGCTTGCCCATCCCCAGCTTCCAATGCCGCATGAGAAAGAAAAGCCTGCAATGGCATTAAGTCTTGGTCTTCGTCTTGATAGCTAAAATCACGGGTTGCATTGACTAACTCTTCCAAGTTTTCAATGCGAGCCTGCGCCTTTTCGCCTTTTTCTTGCTCATACATCGCTCGTAGGCCTGAGTCGTTAATCACTCTATCGGCTTGAACATGTAATGGCATATCTTGGGTTTCTTTGGCTAATGCATCGATTAATTCTAAGAAACGTTCAATTGCGGCAGCTGCACGACCTCCCAACACCTGCTCGCGAAGTAAGTACTCACAACTTTCCCATAGTGTTAGCTGTTGATCCCGTGCAGTTTGGCGAACAGTATCTAATGTTCTATCGCCGATGCCACGGGTTGGTGTATTGACCACACGTTCAAAGGAGGCATCGTCGTTGCGATTTGCTATTAATCTTAAATAAGAAAGTGCATCTTTAATCTCTTGGCGTTCAAAGAAACGTTGCCCACCATAAATACGATATGGCATTGCACCTTGGATGAGCGCTTCTTCCAATACACGAGACTGGGCATTACTACGATACAGCATGGCACAATCTTGTAAGGCCCCACCATTTTCATGCCATTGTTTGATGCGGCCAACTACATAGCGTGCTTCATCTAACTCATTAAACGCACAGTAGAGGGATATTGGCTCGCCATCTCCGCCTTCCGTCCATAAATTTTTCCCTAAGCGGTCACTGTTATTCGCAATCAATGCGTTCGCCGCTTTTAAGATATTATTCGTTGAACGGTAGTTTTGCTCTAGACGGATAGTTTCTGTACCAGGAAAATCATTGAGAAAGCGCTGGATATTTTCGACTTGCGCACCACGCCAGCCATAGATTGACTGGTCATCATCACCAACAATCATGACTTTGCCTGTATCTCCAGCGAGTACACGGATCCATGCGTATTGGATATTGTTGGTATCTTGAAATTCATCGACAAGAATATTGGTAAAGCGCTCACGATAATGCTGCAATACGTGAGGCTTGTTTAACCACAATTCATGGGCTCGTAATAATAGCTCAGCAAAATCTACCAGCCCGGCTCTATCACAAGCCTCTTGGTAAGCTTGGTATACTTTTAACCATGTGGCTTCAACTGGGTTACCATAGGCTTCAATGTGCTGAGGCCGCAGACCTTCATCTTTTTTGCCGTTGATGTACCACATCCCCTGACGAGGTGGCCATTGTTTTTCATCTAAATTCATCGCCTTAAGTAAACGACGAATTAAACGGTATTGGTCATCACTATCTAGAATTTGGAAGTCTTGTGGTAAATTGGCGTCCATATAATGTTGGCGCAATAAACGATGCGCTAAGCCGTGGAATGTTCCTATCCACATACCGCCTTCACTAGTACCAATCAATTGATTGATTCTATGGCGCATTTCTGCCGCTGCTTTGTTCGTGAATGTCACTGCCATAATTGAAAATGGAGAAGCATTTTCCACAGACATCAGCCATGCGATTCGATGCACTAGCACCCGAGTTTTACCACTACCAGCCCCCGCAAGGACAAGTAAATTGGTACGCGGTGCGGCAACCGCTTCGCGCTGTTTGTCGTTAAGACCTTCAAGCAGATAAGAGACGTCCATAGTTACCATCAAAGCAAAACAGTGGCTAACACCACTGTGAGGTTGTTGACAATGGCGAATGCCACTGTTTTTTTATACAGTAAATGATTATACCAATGATAAGAGAGAATCCAACCGCGAAATTTCCACATGTGGTAATAAACGCACCTCTTTCTCTTCCATCAGTGTTTTTTGGTTTGTGTTGATCCAGCAAGCTTGCATGCCACTGTTAATTGCACCTTCAACATCCGTTAGCAAGTTGTCACCAACATGAAGAATAAATTGTGGCTCAATCTCAAGCCGCTTCGCGGCTAAACGATACATATCGCAAAATGGCTTAGAGCGCCCGTCAGGCCCTGCTTTCAAGACAAATTGGAAATATTGACCTAACCCGCACGCTTCCGGTTCTGCATTTCCATTAGTGATCGCCACCAGCGGAATTTTTTCTGCCAGTTGGCACAGTGTTTCATGAGTAGACTTTGGGACATCAATTCTATTTCGCCAATAAGTGAAATGCGCCATGATGTCATCTGCCCCTTTTTGTGCGGCTTCTTTTGAGTAGCCATAATGGCAAAACATCATTCTGGAAGAAAGCCAACGCCAGCGTGAAATATCATGATAGATATCAGGTTCTTGCTCTTCGACAAGACGACGAAAAGCATAAAGATCTTCATTACTAAAATGATTAAAACGCGGGTCATATTCACGGACAAAACGTAAAACTTCTTCTTCCGTTTTATCAATAACTGGATGGTTATCGTAAAGCGTGTCATCCAAATCAAACGTGATCGCCAGAATGGGTGATAACGGACGGTAAAAATGCATTAAGGTTTCTCCCTCTTTGCTCTTGGATGAGCCACATCATAAACATTTGCTAAGTGCTGAAAATCAAGGTGCGTATAGATTTGTGTTGTCGATAAATTTGCATGCCCAAGAAGTTCTTGCACTCCACGTAAATTCCCACTTGATTCAAGGATATGTGTCGCAAAAGAGTGGCGTAATTTATGCGGGTTAATGTGGCTATTAACCCCTTGCTTTATACCCCATTGCTCAAAACGTTTCTGTACGTTCCGATTCGAAATACGTTTACCACTTTGGGTTGAAATAAAAACAGCGTCATCTTCTGGCTCATAGAGCTCTCGCATCTCAAGCCAACGCTGTAGCCAACTCACGGCAGTTTTTCCCATTGGCACCCTGCGTTCTTTACTCCCTTTCCCCATAACCCACACTTCACCCGTATTTAAATCAAGATGGCGAACATCTAGCCCAACTAGCTCAGATAAACGTAACCCTGCGCCGTACATCACTTCAAGCATCGTTCGGTCACGTACGACGAGCGGGTCACCACTCTCCATATTCAAAAGTTGGGAGACTTCATCCACATCCATATTTTTAGGAAGACGCTTTTTGGATTTAGGGGCATGAACGGCTTTTGCGGGATTTGCGGGTAATTCCCCTTGGTGCACCATCCAATCAAAAAAACTGCGCAGTGATGATAACCGCAACGCCATACTTGCGGCTTGTAAGCCCGATTTACGACTTTTAGCGGCAACGTTGCGCACAATCGTTGCATCAACTTTTTGCCATTCGTGGATATTTAGTGAGACTAACATTTCCACAATAACACTCAATTGGCGACGATAATTAGTTATCGTGACAGGGCTTAGCCGACGTTCAACACGCAGATAATACAGAAAGGTCTCAATTTGGGTCATCAGCCCTTCAGGCTGATTTTTTATAGGCGTTCTATCCATTGGCATAATAACCTCGGTAGAATCTGAGCGACTTTCTCCAACATGACCGTTCCCATACCATGTTGATAATGTTCACGATCCCGACTAGTAAAGATGACCATACCGGATTCACCATGCTGACCAAACAGTGAAATAGCGACTGAACCGACATTTAATGCATCAGGTAAAAGTAATTGAATTTCAGGGCCATTCAACCGACCGAGGTAGTTACGTTTATCGCCAAATCGTTGAATTCTCACGGGTTCAAATACACGACGCGAAATAACTAATTGATGCGCATCCAAAGGAGCGGATAAATGCCAGCTGTCACTAAACAAACGCACTTGAGCACCGGATAAACCCAGTTTTTTTGCCCAACGATTTAGCGCTAGCAGCATTTGCTGTAAACTTTCTGCTGATGACATTTCAATCACCAACACTAACAATTCATCAAAAAGCTCCACATTTTCGTGAGCTTGCTCAACCATAAAACGAATATCTTGTTCGAGCTCTTTGATTTTCAACCGTTGACGACTCATCACTAACTCAGGTAATGAGATAGCTTCCCGCACAACATGGGGTACTTTTAGCTGTTCCAACAGTTGCGCATTACGAAGAAAAAAATAGGGGTTTTCCGTTAAGTAGCGCACGACATCGACCTCATCAATTTGATGAGCCAATTCCTGTGCTTTTTTGGTTTTATCCATTTTTCCCTCTTCAGCTATTCAAAATTATAGTTGAATGACTCCGTCATAAACATGCGTTGCAGGGCCTGTCATATAAAGTGGCGCCCCAGGACCTTCCCAGGAAATATCTAATGAGCCCCCTGGTAAATCAACTTTGACCCGCTTCGCCAGTAATCCTTGACTAATTCCAACCGCGACAGCGGCGCATGCCCCGCTACCACAAGCTTGAGTTTCCCCAGCCCCACGTTCATAAACGCGCAAGCGGATGTGGTCAACACTGATAATTTCCATAAAGCCAATATTGGCACGTTCTGGAAAGCGCTCATGATTTTCTAAAGCGGGACCTAAAACTTCGACTTCTGCCGTATGAATACTTTCAACTTGAATGACACAATGCGGGTTACCCATTGAGACCACCCCACACAGAACTGTACGTTCTTGTGCTCGAATAATATAGGTTTTTTCTTCTTTAACTGCGCGAAATGGTACTCTCTGTGGTTCAAAATCAGGCACGCCCATATTAACGCAGACATCATCATTCTCATTTATGGTTAATGTCATACGGCCGGACTGAGTACTGACTTTGATTTTTTGCTTATTCGTTAAACCTTTAAGCCTGACAAAACGAGCAAAACAACGCGCACCATTGCCACATTGTGCAACTTCACTACCATCTGCATTAAAAATACGATAATGGAAGTCAAGGTCAGGGTCATAAGGTGCTTCAACCAATAGTAGTTGATCGAACCCAACTCCTGTGTGTCTATCCGCTAACCGACAAATCAATTCAGGCGAAAAATATATATTTTGTGTAACGCCATCGACAACCATGAAGTCATTGCCTAAGCCATGCATTTTAGAAAATTGCATTTCACGCTCCATAGAGGTGGCTTACTGATTATTTGTTGTTTGAGCAGGCTCTTTGGCAGTACTGTCTTGTGCGGTAGGTTGCACATCAGATGCCTTAGCCGGTGCTGCAGTTTCTTCCGGCGGAAAATACAACGGGCCTTTTAAGCCACAGCCAGAAAGGGTAAATAAAACAACTAGTGCACTAAGCCCAATTAAACTTTTTTTCATTCTTTTTCGCCCGTATTGCTCACTTTTGACATCTGATAATTTACACAATAACAGGAGTGGCCTTGCAAATCACGCCTGTTTATCTAGCATGCGGATATTATATACTTTAGGCTAAATTTAGTCTGAAGTTTTTAGTGGGCATGCTTAGATTGACCCTGATGCAGATTCCCTCCTATAATTTCAGCTAACAATAATAATTTCAATTAACCCATTGTGAGCAAACAGGAAATTAATCGTGAATGACAGCGAATTTCATCAGCTAGCAGAAACGCTACTGAGCACCATCGAAGAACATTTAGATAATTATGAGGGTGATGCCGATATTGATTGTGAAATCAATGGGGGTGTGATGACTCTTAGCTTTGAAGATGGCAGTAAAATTATTATCAACAAGCAAGAAGCATTCCACCAAATATGGCTAGCGACTAAACAGGGTGGGTACCATTATGATTATCAACAAGGTAATTGGATTTGTGACCGCTCTGGGCATGAATTTAAAGCTAAATTAGCCGAGGCAATTGCCTTTCAAAGCCAAGAGCCCTTTTCATTTTAAGCATTACAAGTTTCGAAGGTGGGCAGCACGCTATACTGCCTGCCATTAATATCAATAATAGTGCGCTTGTGGGTGCGGTGATTGGTTCGAATGCATTTCATATCCAACGTCATCATCTTCTTCCGCTGTGAATGGCCATGTTGCCCCGGAAAATGCAACAACTTGATTTTTACCATCTTGATTAATGATTTGGTAAAATTGCGGTAAATTGAAATTGATAAAGTTTGCGCCATAGGTAAACCGGTCATGGGAAGAAGAATAGAATTTACTCACGTCACGAACAAGATCTTCTTTCGACCCCTCACAGTGAGAATAAATTTCAACCCGATTCGCCTCATCTAAAACATAAATATTAAAACCGGTATTATCTGCCGTATTTTCAAAGAAAAACTGTACAATCCCTTCACTCGCATAGCCATCAACAACTGCAGGTAAATGGTTATCACTCTTCGCCTGAAGTTTAACGGGCCAGCCATGTAGTTTGTTATGGGAGATAGCCCCGTAGAACTCAACCGCATTCTCAAGTTTTTGTACCGATACGTTCAGACGCTCAAAGAATAACCCCCACGTCTGCCCCGCGATACGCAATGCTTTAAAACGCCCAGGGTCATTTCGGTTGCTTGACAAACGCAATTCAACACACTCAGATACCAACTGTTGTACACGAGTACGGATCAACCCACGTAAGTGCTCACTATAACAAAACACCTCAACCGCTTCAGGAGGCGATGCATCTTGATGCATTTTCCCTAAAATAGTTTTAAGTGCTTCTAACATGCACTGTTCTCCGCTGAAATGTAGCGTTCTTACCTCATTCCACGAATTACGATACAACAAATCAATACTACCAATCAGGCACTGTTGTGATTCTCCAAAACTGAAAATATCCAGTTTTCTAAAATCAACATGGACGACTTGCTCAGAATATACCTGTGTTGGATCTTTTTCTAAGTTAACAATGATTGCAAGGTGGCGAATTTCACATGGACTATAAAGCGCTTTTGGCGTTGGGGCTGGTAACCTGATAGGGAAATGGCTTGAAACATCGTGCATCAGTTCAAGCAATTTTCGTTCATCACACTGGGATTTCCCATTATGCATGTAAACCTGGGTGGTTTCAGTCAGCAAACCATTAAAATAAGCCCATGCCACTAATTTATTTAAATAGCGGTTATATTCAAGAGGTTGATGGCCAATAATGGCATCAATATTTGGCGCTTGGTTATACAAATACCAGCCGCTACGGTTAGCTCGCCCCTCTGGCACATAAATAAAGGTTAAATGCGCTTCGCTCAAATCAGGTGAGATTTGTGGATTAACTAACGTCACCTTCCCCGGGAGAGCTTCGAAAGCCGCATATAATTTACGGGTTAATACTCCAATATCTTGTGGGCTTGCACTAACACTTAAATTATTTCTACGGGCAAAGCGAATGAGGTTACGATAGCTTTGCATCATCGTATCAAGTAACTCGTTATGTGCTTCACGGACACGCTCAATTTTCCATTGATTGCGTGTATCGAGTATCGACAAACGCTCTGATCCCCATCCCCATGATTCAACCAATTGAGACAACACATCACGGCGCCAACCTGCGCAAGTATTCCCCTCTTCTTCAGATAGTTTTTCGCATACTTTCAGGTAGAAACAACGGCGGATAAGGTCAAGACGGGTTAAATCATTAATTTCAGTCAGGTAACGTGTCACACGCTCTAACATTAAGCAGTATGAGTCCAAGCCATAACACACAATTTCGCCTGCATGTAAATGACGCTTAAACTCCATGGCTAATAATTTACCGTTAGGGTAATCCCATGAATAGGATTCCAGCAAAATACTCTTCAATACCGCTTTATAAGGGGAATCAACACTTTTATACAACTGCCATAGGCTTGCACCGAAATATTCCGCGGCAGAAAGCTCACTTAACCCGCCTAAATCAAGCCATTCGTTCGGTGTTAGCACTCCTTGTGCATATAACCCCATAACATATTCATCGTAATGCTGCTCTTCTTCAACCGGCACCATGGTCCACAGCAAACGTTTACCCGCCATACGTACAGCGGTTCGATAAAATTCATCTAACAATAGGATGTGTTGCGTTGAACCACAGTTTTCCCCACCAATATGCCCACTGGCATGATGGCGAAAACGATTTTCATCGATTAAAAACACAGTGACATCAATCCCTAAAGATGCTGCCCACTGTTCAATTAAGGTGCATTTTTTTTGCAAAAAACGTTTTTCTTCGTGGTCCAACCAAGACGGATGACAAACCCAAACGTCGATATCTGAACACTGGCTTTGCCCAACAGATGAAGTGCTACCCATCGAATAGATGCCTGTAATCGGTAATTCACCGTTCGCTTCAGTTTCAATCACGGGTAAAAAACGTTCAAAAGGCGCTAACCATTTTTTTTGCTCTGCATCAGGAGAGAAAAAGCAGACACCATGAGGGACATTACCTTCAATAAAACCAGGTATCATGGGATGATGATAATGAAACAAGACAGGCAGCAAACTATAAACCTTCGAGAAGGTTTCACTCATAGAAGCTGTTGCACGTTCTAACCGTAATTGGTTTATCGCATCCAGTCTTTGTTTTAAGGTTTCAATATAGAGATACAAAGGTTACGCCTGATTGAATGAAAGTAATACAAACCTGAGAATTTCCCAGCACCCAACAGATAGAGATAGATTTAAAATAATTTTCAAATGGATTGTCGGAAACGTGATCAATTTAACACCTTGCATCAAAAGGGTAAAGTAGATCACATAATTTTACGCGCTTATTTTTGATACAAAATGCTTTTCAACATATTGTATAAAAAGGCTTTTTATTTTTTAATCTGTAAAATATCCCTTGTTTTTCAATGGAATAATTTCTTTTTACCTTATTGTTTAGTAAAACAGCAAAACTGAACGATATTAAGTACAATACGCACAGCGTCTGTGCTTACACGCTTCAACACGAATTAATAGAAAACACAGATTGTTCCACACAAAAAATAGCACGATAAGCTAAAGAAATTGCTTAATAGCTATTCTAGGTCATCTCCTTTTGAATCACTTTCTTGCATCATGGTAGAAAAAGTAAATCGGCTATAAACAATTCAGAGCGCGATTTTGCACCCAGCTGGAAAAAATATCCTTAACATGTTAAAACTAATGCCAATTGTATGGTTAATCTGCGGCATTCTTCGCCAGAGAAAACAGTAAAATGACATCAACAAATATCGTGCGTATTGCAACGCGCAAAAGCCCTTTAGCCCTATGGCAAGCGCACTTTGTCAAAGATAAATTAGAGCAGCTTCACCCAGGCTTACAGGTTGAATTAGTTCCTATGGTGACAAAAGGCGACATCATTCTTGATACCCCTCTTGCTAAGGTCGGCGGGAAAGGTTTATTCGTCAAAGAATTAGAACTTGCCTTGTTGGAAGGACGCGCAGACATTGCCGTTCACTCGATGAAAGATGTCCCTGTTGAATTCCCTGAAGGCTTAGGATTAGTCACGATTTGTGAACGTGAAGACCCGCGAGATGCCTTTGTCTCAAACCACTACGATAACCTTGATGCATTGCCAAAAGGCAGTATCGTCGGGACATCGAGTTTACGTCGTCAATGCCAATTAAGGGAACTCCGCCCTGATTTAGTCATTCGCGACTTACGTGGTAACGTAGGTACACGCCTATCAAAATTAGATAACGGTGAATATGATGCCATTATTTTAGCCGTTGCTGGGTTAAAACGCTTGGAGTTAGACACTCGAATTAAAACGGCTCTTGCACCTGAGCAATGCTTACCTGCAGTTGGCCAAGGTGCTGTCGGTATCGAATGCCGTTTAAATGATAGTAAAACCCGCGAATTACTCGCGAAACTCAATAATGACTCAACATCAACCTGTGTTCTGGCTGAACGAGCAATGAATATGCGCCTTGAAGGCGGTTGCCAAGTTCCGATTGGCAGTTACGCTATTTGGCAAGATGACAAAATATGGCTACGGGCCTTGGTGGGAGCGCCAGACGGCAGTGTGATTATTCGTGGGGAACGACTCGTTTCTCCGAGTGAAGCTAATCAAGCGGGTGTATCATTGGCTGAAGAATTACTTGAGCGTGGTGCAAGGGAAATTCTGGCGGATGTTTACCAAGGAAACCCGCCTGCATGAAGGTGCTTGTCACTCGCCCTGAACCAGCAGGTTCGGAGCTGATCACAGCAATCACCGCCAAAGGGGGAGAAGCCTTCGCCTCCCCTTTAATTCGCATTGGACCCGGTGCTGAATTAAATACCCTTATACCTCAACTTGATAGCCTTACTGAAAATGATTTAGTCTTTCTTTTATCTAAAAATGCAGTCGAATATGCAAATTTAACACTTGAACAAATGGCGCGTAGCTGGTCAGATAAGTTATCTTACTATGGAATTGGCCGCTCTACAGGGCAGTATTTTCAACAAGTAACAGGAAAAAACATAAGTTGGGCTGAACAAGGTGAAACCAGTGAAGTACTACTAACACACCCTGAACTTCAATTTCTCGAAGGGAAAAACGCTCTATTATTACGAGGAAATGGCGGACGAGAGCATCTCGCATCAACATTAAGGGCCAGGGGCGCAAAAATCAGCTATTGTGAATGTTATACAAGGCATCCTGTTTACTATGATAGAACCCTATTCAATCAGCAATGGTTTCAAACGGGTATTACAGATGTTGTGATCACGAGTGGTCAAATGTTAGCCTTGTTAGACGAATTAATCACTGAAGAATACCAAACTTGGTGGTTTTCCCGCCGCCTACTTGTCGTCAGTGAACGGATTGCAGACCAAGCCCGCAGAGGCGGATGGCAAAAGGTCTGTGTAGCTAATAGCGCAGATAATAATGCTTTATTAGAAGCATTAATTTCAATCGATATGGGATGCTAATTTATGACGGAACACGATAAAACAACCGAGACGGTTACCCAAGAAGCTGGTGCAGAACAACAGCACCCAAAAAACAAACCTTCTTCGGAACAAAAACGTTCTGGTCTGATAGGTGGTGTAATTGCTATTGCTATTATCATCGCTATTGGTGGCGGATTATACTATTTTACCCAACAAAGCACTGCCACTTTAGTAAATGAAAACAATGAATTAAAACAAAAATTAAGTGATTTAATCGAACAGCAAAATTCAGACAGGCAACGATTAAACGCTTTAGCTGCGGCTAATGCTGAAATAAAAAGCCATTCTCGTGAATATGAAGAGAATCTCAACCGTCGCATGCAAGAGCTACAAGCGCACGTCACGGCGTTATCCAGCGCTGATGTTAAAAGTTGGCTTCTCGCACAGGCTGACTTTATGGTTAAAATGGCGGGAAGAAAGCTGTGGAATGATCGCGATCCTGTGACCGCAGCGGTTCTATTAAAAAGTGCTGACTCGAGCTTAGCCGAAATGAATGACCCGAGCCTACTCGACATTCGTAAATCAATTAACAGTGATATGGCTAAATTAGCCGCAATCAATCAAATTGACTATGACGGTATTATCTTACGTTTAAACCAGCTCAGTAATGAAGTGGACAACTTACGTTTAGCTGATTTAAACAGCGGCGATGCGAAAAATGAAGATAACGCAGATGTCAGCGAGGATATTTCGGATTGGAAACAAAATTTGGCTCGTAGCTGGAAAAGTTTCGCAAATGACTTCGTCACCGTACGCGCTCGTGATGGCTCAGAAGCCCCGCTTTTAGCTCCAAATCAGGATATTTATCTACGAGAAAACATTCGCTCTCAACTATTAATCGCAGCACAAGCCGTGCCACGTTATCAAGAAGCCACTTACAAACAGTCATTAGAGCAGGCTTCGACTTGGGTAAGAGCCTATTTTGATACTGAGGCGCCTGAAACTAAAGCTTTTCTATCAACCATTGATGACCTAATCAATCAGCCGATTGATATTGATATGCCTGATACTTTAGAAAGCCAAGAAAAGCTAGAAAAAATCATGCAAACACGGGTTCGTAGCTTACTTTCTCAGTCGTCTGACAATGCAAAAGTTAGCGATGGTGCCGTTGATGCCGCAGCGGATGCAACTGAAGCGCCAACAGAAGCCGCAGTTCCCGCCACGGATACGCAAAAAGCGGAGTCAGCTGACAATGCACACCCTTTTGAATCAGCAGAGCCTGCTGGCAATAGGGGGTAATTATGATAAAAGTCTTGATCCTATTTATAGTACTTATTGCAGGGATAATCTTAGGCCCATTATTAGCGGGTCACCAAGGTTATGTTTTTATCCGTACAGATAATTATGACATTACGACCAGTGTAACCAGCCTCGTTTTGGGCTTTATCTTGCTCCAGTTTGTGCTGTTATTCCTTGGTTGGTGCTACCGCCGCTTTATCAGCACGACATCACGTACCCGAGGTTGGGTAAGTGGTCGTAAATACCACAAAGCACATACCCAAACACAAAAAGCGCTGCTGAAATTAGCAGAAGGTGATTTCGAGCAAGTTGAAAAATTAATGAGCAAACATGCTGATTTTTCTCAACAGCCGGTTATTAACTACCTCATGGCAGCCGAAGCTGCTCAACAGCGTGGTGATGAATATCGCACTCACCAATACTTGGATAGAGCTGCCGAAGCCGCAGGAAGTGACCAGCTCCCCGTTGATATCAGCCGTGTCCGTATCCAATTAGCGGAAGGAGAAGTCCATGCTGCCCGTAATGGCATTGATAAACTTCTCGACAAAGCTCCAAGGCACCCTGAAGTGCTGCGCCTAGCAGAACAAGCTTACTTACGCTCAGGCGCCTATCAGTCGCTGATTGAATTACTTCCTGTCATGGCTAAAGTACAGTTACACAATGAAGATGAGCTCGATGCATTGAAATTAAAGGCTTACAAAGGGTTGATGAACCAATATATGGCTGAAGGAGGTAGTGATGGGCTAAAAGCTTGGTGGAAAGCACAACCTCGCCGAGTTCGTCATGAAACCGCATTGCAAGCTTTCTTAGCAGAGCATTTGATTGAATGTGGCGATACTGCAAGTGCAGAAAAAATGATTATTGACGGTTTAAAACAGCAATATGATGAACGCTTGATCCTGTTGGTGCCAAAACTGAATAGCGAACGCCCTGAAGTTATAGAAAAAACCCTTTTACATCTGCAGAAGCAGAACGGTGCCACCCCGTTACTTAACAGTACATTAGGCGTTTTATCGCTACAGCATGCCCAATGGGACAAAGCTGAAAATTACTTTAAAGCCGCTTTAGCTCAACGTTTTGATGTACAAGATGCATCATGGTTAGCTGATGCTTTTGACCGGCAACATAAGCCTAGCGATGCCGCAAAAATTCGCCAAGATGCATTAAACCATTCATTAAAACAAGAACGGAAATAATATTCTTGTTTGGCCTCATCTAAAAACTCCACTCATTTTGGTGGAGTTTTTTTATTCATAAGCTTAACGGCGACTAATCTGACCTTCCCCAATAAAAAACGTAAAAACAATTTAAATACATCGCGTTAATCGTATTAAATCATCATAAAAGGAAAATATGAGGTTTATAATTGGCAACATTGCAGGTAAATAATTCAATGTTTAATCAATAATCATTATTTAAGGATAAGGAAAACACACTTCGCTATGTTATAAAATAAACACATAGTGTATAAAGCTTTATATACATCTTTGCTTTGAATGAATTAGGGATATCGATATGAATGTAATTAAAACTATTTGGCGCTGGATTATTGCAACTCCAAACCGTTTACAAATATTCTTTGATCTTCTGCTGTTAGTATTATCACCTTTTGTTTTTATTATGATTATTGGTTTTAATACCGAAGATCTTAGTAAAGACATTTTCATTATTACATTCATTATCCTCTGCTATACCTATATTACTCGCTGGTTCAGTAAATGGTTTAGTAAAGGTAGAAGCTAATAGCTATCTTATTTTCAGCCTCTTAGTCATTTTCTAGGGGGCTAAGTGTTTTGTACAGACAAAAAAAAACACCTGCACAAGACAGGTGTAAAATACAATCAGGTCTACAGACGGATGGTGCCTCACTCAACGTTTCGCCCGTTCGTTGATGGTAAGAGGATGAGCTCTTGATCATCTAAAGTGGACAATAGGCACCGATAATCGGCTTTGCGTCATCTCTGGGTTTATGAAGCTTCGCTGTCATAAGAAGTGAGATGAGCATCTACATATACAATAATGCACAATACGTGCCAACTTTTTTAAAACGGTATTTTTTTAGCTCACTCTTTTGGTCTATTTCCTATCCCTCGGTTTTACACAACTATTTTTCTTCTTGGTAGTAAACCGCTCTATCTTTAAAAAATTCACTAATATGTTGCCCGAAACTTACCACTCTATTTTGTCGCAGTTTAGAGACATCATAAAACAGTTATTTATATTTCCTTATAAATCAACCAGTAAAGTGTCACCTTTTGACGACATTGATATGATGGGTTGTATCTATTTTACGACACAAGTAAGTTAAGCTGCTAAATTAGAAATAAAAACAAGCAATTAACCATACCCCTGTCATTCGTTGAAGAAACGCCCCCGAGTATACTCTAAGCAATTCAAGTTATGGCTAAGTGGCAAGTAAAGATATTCCGATGAGTACGAATAAGTATGTGATTTGGGTAGATGAACGTAGCCAATAACGCTACGGTTTGAAGTGTGAAGTGTGTAAAGTATAAAACGCAAAAAACCCGTCGATTAAGACGGGTTTCTTTAAATTGGTCGGCGAGAGAGGATTCGAACCTCCGACCCACTGGTCCCAAACCAGTTGCGCTACCAAGCTGCGCTACTCGCCGAAATTTTTGTAGTACTTATTAATAGTGAATAGTACTATTACATTTCTTCGTGGTGCGAAAGGGGGGACTTGAACCCCACGTCCATAGGACACTAACACCTGAAGCTAGCGCGTCTACCAATTCCGCCACCCTCGCAATGTCACAAAAAAATGGGGTGGCTAATGGGACTCGAACCCACGACAACTGGAATCACAATCCAGGGCTCTACCAACTGAGCTATAGCCACCATAACTTCACTTTTTTCAAAGCGTTGCTATATTACTACATACAACGTCATTTTGCCAACCGTAGCGAAGCGCTAAAACTGGTGCGCCCGACAGGATTCGAACCTGAGACCTCTGCCTCCGGAGGGCAGCGCTCTATCCAGCTGAGCTACGGGCGCTTAACGCCGTTGCGGGAGAGGATAGTACGGATTTATCCTCCCGCTGTCTAGTCCTTTTTGAAATAAAAATATCGATTGCTTGCCTTTTATCCATTTCGTTGAGAAAGAGAGCATATTTACCCTCTTTTTCGCTATGCACCTAATAAAAATCTATCAAAACCCCGCCGTTAAACTTTTCCGTTACGGTTATTGAACAGGCGAATGATGAAATAAAGGAGAGAAACACCCCCTAAGAAGATGGCTCCAACGATTAAAGATAAGCGAGTATCTGGGTTAATCGCCATTCCAATCAATACGCAGGCTAAAAAGAGCAAGGTCGCATAGTTAACCCATGGAAAAAGAATCGATTTGAAAGGATGCCCTACAAGTTTTTCTTTGTTTTGTTGACGAAAACGGATTTGGCTAGTCAATAACACCAGCCAAGGCACCATTCCTGGTAACACACTCGCACTATAGACATAAACAAAGACTTTCTCTGGATTCGGTATGATGTAATTCAAGCTTGATCCCGCGACTAAGCATAGGATAGTAAAGCCCACGCAACGTGCCGGTACGCCATTTTTTTGTTAATTTCAATAATGAACGAGGCAATTGTTTATTTTGTGCTAAAGCGTACAGCATGCGCCCGCCACTATACATGCCACTATTGCAACCAGATAACGCCGCAGTTAACACCACAAAGTTAATTACCGCCGCTGCGGACACAATTCCCACTTTCGCAAAGGTAAGGACAAACGGGCTACCTTGTGAACCCACTTCCGTCCACGGAAATAGCGTCACTACAATAAAAATGGCGCCTACATAAAAAATTAATATGCGCCATAAAATATTATTGATCGCTTTTTTTAACGTGACTTGCGGATTTTTCGCTTCACCCGCGGTGATCCCTACCAGCTCAACCCCTTGATAAGAGGCCACAACGATACACAAAGCAAATAAAAAGCCTTTCCAGCCCCCGGCAAAGAAACCACCATGTTCAGTGAGATTCGCAAGCCCAATCGGCTCAAAGTTATTACCCAGACCAAAAAAAATCAGCCCTAAACCAATTAAAATCATCACCACAATCGTAGTGACTTTGATCATGGCAAACCAAAACTCAAGCTCGCCATACAGCCGTACAGCGGCTAAGTTCGCTAATGCCACTAATACCACCGCGATAATGGCAAAAATCCATTGAGGCACATCAGGGAACCAATATTCGGCATATACACCAATCGCAGTGATCTCTGAAATACCAACAGCCACCCACATAAACCAGTAGCCCCAAGCAGTCAGGCACCCCCAAAACGGACTTAAGTATTTATACCCAAATGAAGCAAAAGAACCCGTTACAGGCTCAAGAAATAGCATTTCCCCCATTGAACGCATAATGAAGAAAACAAAAATCCCAGCGATGATATATGCCAGTAAAACCGAAGGCCCCGCCCATTTCAGCGTACTGGCCGACCCCATAAATAAACCAACGCCAATGGTTCCCCGAGCGCGATAAGCTCGATATGGCGCGCTTCTAACCCACGTTGAAGCCCCTGCTGTGGATTTCCCATACATACCCCTGTCAAAATTAGATAATTAAAATGCAGTTTTAATTGAAACTCAGTTAGTAATAATCACTGCAATTATTCGAAAAGTATCAATTAGGCGATTAAAAAAATGCCATAGCCGCAAGATTGAGCACAAACTGATGCGAACATACTTATTTTTGAGGGATTATAGAAATATTTGAAGGAAGAGACCAGCTATTCGGAACCGTGCGAACTGTAAGTAAGCCTGTTAAGCCTACTTACAGTGAGTTAAATTCATTAAAAATAACAATATAAATCAAACTACTACAAAAACTACAGCTTACCACCGTAGTAGTAGCCTAAAAATTTCAGTAATTTAAACTGTCGAGTAATACGGGAAGGTTGAGATAATAAGCGATATAACCATTCTAGACCTAAGTTTTGCCACACTTTCGGGGCGCGTTTAACATGCCCTGTAAACACATCATAAGTCCCACCAACACCCATATATAAGGCATCTGGATACACACTTCGGCAATCCCGCATAAAAATTTCTTGTTTCGGCGACCCCATCGCAACGGTGACAATTTTAGCGCCACTTGCGCGAATACGTTCGAATAATGCGCTTCGGTCTTCAGCGGTAAAATAGCCGTTTTGCGAGCCAACAATGTTCACATTCCACTGCGAGCGTAGTTTGCTTTCTGTTTGCTCTAGAATCTCGGGTTTACCACCCACTAAGAAAACTGGCGTGCCTTCTTTACCGGCCCTTTCCATTAGCCCTTCCCATAAGTCAGCACCAGCGACACGAGAAACTTCAGCTTGTGGGTATTTACGACGGATAGCACGGACAATACTAATTCCGTCAGCATATAAATATTCAGCTTGGCCTAGTAATGTATTTAAAGCCGTATCTTGTTCAGCGATCATCACTTTTTCTGCATTAATCGCAACGAGTGTTCCCGTTTTCGTTTCACCACCAGCAAATAGGTAGTCTAAAAAATGGGCCATATTTTTAAAGCCCCAAATATTATGACCACGAATACTATATTGTGGGATAGATGACTGTGTAACGGATGAAGACTGAGTTGATGACGATTCCATGATACTCCTTTAGCGGCTTTCACGCTGTTGGCTTCTTAAAAAAGAAGCTGTTTTTGTGCGAATAAGCCCTGCACTTTCAAATAACCAATACAGTAATTTTGCTAACACCAGACACAGTCCGAATATTAAGCAGAAGAAAACCACCCGTGAGACGAAAGAATCCACGCCTTCACGAGCCAAAACAATAATGTTGAAAATGGCGCCAAAACAAAATGCCTGCATAATGGCTGCCTTATAGCGATTTGGTTCTTTCAGGCTCATGCCATAGATCCAATCAAACCATTTGATGATAAGCCCCACAACTATAGCTCCGAGGGGTATAAAAATCACCCCGCCCATCACCACCAATGAACCAATCAGTGTTGGAGAAATTGCCAGCCCAGAATGGTTGTTCAGCACTTCCCACGTAAAATAATTGGCAGAGTTCAATACCGTGTCTGGGCGTTCAGGCCAAACCCAAGAAGGAATGAAAACATAAAAGTCACGGATAATCGGAGCTAGACCTTGAAAATCCATCTCATCATAATGGCTTAGTAGTAATGCTAAGTTTTCCCACGGGGAGAATGTATCCCGCGTTAAATACAAGAAAGTGTAATATGCTTCAGCACCACTGACATCTAAGCCATAGCGTTTTAAGGCTAACCAGAACATCCCTACAATACTGGCGACCCCAGCCGCGGCTAGCATCCACAGCGTAATCCAACCTCTGACAATCCAATAAATAAGAAGAGTGCGAAAGCAATGATGATGTTCGCTCTCGTTCCTCCGACAATAACATAGGTCAAGAAACCAAATGCGACGGTACTAACAAGGAAGAAAATCCAGCGTTTCTGTGTTGGTCGCAAGAAATAAACAATCAACATTGCCGGTATGAAGAAATAGAAAAAGCGTTTTAATGCCACGCCAGAAACCTGGCTGGGAGAAAATTTGGCTATAGGATTTTAGCTTAAATAGCAAAAAACCGTTCTGCATGAAAAAGATACCTACTGTCACGACTGCAACCAGTATCAATAACAGACAGGTTAGATTCGTTTCCACTTTGTTCATGCTAAACAACGCACGCCGTGGTGTGTATGGTTGCCTAGAAAGTCGAGTTTTATAGGCAACATAATAAATCGCATAAAAACTAGTCGCTGCTAGTTGAGCATAAAGTAAATAATCAGCCTTCACAACGGCAACATCAAATTGAAAAACTAACGCGCAGGTTAATGGGAAACCAAAGTAAAACGTCAATAAATACAGCATGGAAAAAGAAAATATTGAAGTTAAACCGAGCCCGTAAAAACTCTTTGTATAACAAAGTACCAATAAAAATAATTGATATCAGGTAGACCAGTGCTAAGCCGCCCAATTCCGTCAGCGTCATGCTCGCTCCTCCACGGCACTGAGAACGGCTTTCCAGCCCTCAATAAAGTTGGGAGCAAAAAATTCAATATGGTGTTTATCTAATAGGCTCATTTGGCGCTGAGCTTCATCCACTAGCGGGTGTCGTCAGGTTGTCACCATAGAAAAAGACTGGGACATTTTGAGCAGTTAAATCCTGCCAAAAGGTATTTTGACGGCTAATTACAAATGGAATGCCAAATTGGATTAGCAAACAAACGGTGCCAACACCTTGCTGGCGATTAAAAATAAAATAGCCAAGGTCACAGGTTTTGAGCAAATTAAGGTACTCGCTAAATTCCATGCGCTCTTTCAGGATTTCCACTTGCCCTGAGGTAAACTCACTACTCGCAGCCTGTTCAACTTGTTGGATATAACTTTGGTTATTGGCAGGATAGCCCATAGGGACAATAACCTTAACCTCATCACCAAATTGCTGTTTAATCGCACCCAGAGCCTCTACATGGCGATTAGAACGGTCACCTGAGTTACCCAGTAAAATAGTCAATTGAGAGCCTTCACGTACCTTAGGCTCGCTTATTGTCAATGCAGGGTCCATTCGTGTTGGGAAATACAACACTGACGCAGGCACTTTAGGGTTCGACTGGTGGAAATAGCACAAATCCCCACGTGTTGCACACACATGCCCTACTTTTTTCTGCGCTAAACGACGCAAAATATAGAATAACTTAAATTTTAGAACGCTAGACTCTTCATAGAGGTCAGCTCCCCATATATGCCACCAAAACTGGTGGGATTTAATTTGCCCAAATAATAGCGCTAGCCAAATAGGGCGTTAAATTGCCCATGAAAGAAAAAGCGAGTACGGCGGTCTGCCTTGGCACGCTGTATAACACTATTAGCAATGGCCTGTTTATTCGCAAAAACATCTATTTTTAGCTGAGGATAAGCGTCAACAAGCTGCGCATCATCGCTTACCACCATAAAATGCGGCTTTGATGACGGAGCCATTTCTTGGCAAATGACGTCATTAAAAAACGTCAGTACCGTCTGGTTGTGGTGTGGGAGATTCGATCCCAGTACATGTATTAAGGTTGTCATGCTCGCCTACGGTAAATCAAAAATACGCAACAACATAAAGTAAAATAGACAATATAAGTGGCCATATAAGCCTGAGTTGCGCCTACTGCACCATGTTCAGGGATAAGCCAATGCGCAAAGCCCGTTAATAATATAAACTGACTAACTTCAGTGAGGACATAAAAACGCAATGCGGCTTTGGCAATGACTAAATAGCCAAATACGTACGCCCCCCACTTTCAATACATCACCGACTAGCTGCCATGCAAACAGGTCTCTCATTCCGGTAAATTCTTTTGAGAACAGCAACCAAATCGCAAAATCACGTAGTAACCAAACCGTAAAACTCACAACGGCAACGGCAGGTAAAACAAATTTCAATGCCTTAACAATCTCTGCGGAAATTTCATTTTTATGCTGCAAACGCGATAGCGTCGGCAATAAATACACTGAAAATGTCGCGGTAATAAACTGCAAATAGGCATCTGAAATGGTGGTCACACCGGTCCATAACCCCACTTCATCCCAACTATAGGTTTGGGCGAGCAGATTTCGCATCATGATATAAGCGACTGGCAGTGTGACTGCGGTTAGCATCGCCATGACCGTAAATTTGCCTAAATTAGTCGCAATCGCTTTGTCCCATGCTGGCTTCAATGACGATAACGCAAATTGCTTGCGCTTAATTATCATCCCAGCCGCAGGCAGTACTACTAGCGCAGGGACTAATGCTAACCCTGCTAATGCACCTTCATACCCGCCAACTAGATAGCATAAATAATAAGCTATTACACCAATTACACTACCAAAAATAATGGCTAATGCGTTTGCTGATGCGTCTCGGTAACCCTTCAAAATAGCCAGAAAATAGTTCGCATACGCGATACCCATTTGAATTAAGGCAACAATTTGAATAACCGAACTGTATTTTTCGCTATCAAATAACGCCATGCTGATTGGCGCACTGCAAAGCAAAAAGATAAGCGCAAGTAGCGCTGAAAACCCAAGAATAATCGTCGATGAAGTTCCCAGTACTGCACGTAATTTTTGTGAGTCTTGGTGGTGCTCTGCTACATATTTTGTGACGCCATTGAAAATTCCTGCACCTGATAATACCCCTAGTACAGTAATCAATTGGCGGAAGTTACCCGCCAGCCCCACACCGCTGGGGCCAAATGAGACTGCAAATAATTTAACAATTAACAGGCCCACCCCGATTTTAATCAGGGTAGACCCAGCAGTCCAAACCGATGCTTTAGCGAGAGACATTAGGCAAAGAACGCTTTGATTCGCTCAATGACTGTCTGCTGCTCGTCATCAGTCATGTTGTAGAACATCGGTAAACGCACTAGGCGGTCACTTTCTGATGTAGTGTATTTATCTTCACCATGGAAACGGCCAAACTCAATACCTGCAGGGCTCGTGTGCAATGCAACGTAGTGGAATACCGTCAAAATACCATGAGATTTCATGTAATCGTTGAATTCAGTACGCTCTTCAATATCTTTGAGTTTGATATAGAACATATGAGCATTATGTTTTAAGCCTTCCGGCACAGTTGCTAGGACTAAACGCCCTGCATCAACCAGCGGCTGCAACGCTTCATCATAACGTTTCCATAGTAGTAAACGGCGGTCATTAATTTTGTCCGCTTCTTCTAACTGCGCCCATAAGTAAGCCGCTTGCAAATCAGACAACAAGTAGCTTGAGCCGATATCACGCCACGTGTATTTATCGACTTGACCACGGAAAAATTGGCTACGGTTTGTCCCTTTTTCACGGATCACTTCGGCACGGCTAATCAGGTCTTTATCATTGATAAGCGTAGCTCCACCTTCACCGCCTGAAGAGTAGTTTTTAGTTTCATGGAAGCTATAGCAGCCAATGTGGCCGATAGTCCCCAGTGCTTTGCCTTTATACGTCGACATCACACCTTGTGCCGCATCTTCAATCACGAATAAATTGTGTTTTTTTGCGATAGCCATGATGGTGTCCATTTCGCAAGCAACACCTGCATAGTGGACAGGAACGATGGCACGTGTACGCTCAGTGATTGCAGCTTCAATTTTAGTTTCATCGATATTCATGGTATCCGGACGGATATCAACAAACACGATTTTAGCGCCACGTAATACGAATGCGTTAGAGGTCGATACAAAAGTAAAGCTTGGCATGATAATTTCATCACCTGGCTTAGTATCAATCAGGATCGCTGCCATTTCTAATGAGGCCGTACAAGATGGCGTTAACTGCACTTTTGGGCAATTAAATCGTTTTTCCATCCATTCTTCACAACGTTTCGTGAAGCCACCGTCACCACACAATTTGCCACTTTCCATGGCTTGTCTCATATACTCTAATTCAGTACCTACAACGGGTGGTTTATTAAATGGAATCATGTTGTCCCCTGTATAACCAATAGGCGGTACTGGCAATTGCTGCACCGCTACGTGAATAAAGATTTAATGCCGCAACATTACTGATTTGCGTGGCCACATTTAACTGTCTTTTTTGGTGTTCCACACACCAATTAAATGCTGCTGACATCAATTTACGCCCCACACCTTGCCCTTTCGCTTCTGGCATTTTCGCTAGTAGGCCAACCCGTGCCGTTTCTGCATCAAGGTGCCGCAAACTCACGAAGCCCAATACCGCACCAGACGCATCTTTAACCAGTAAACAAGTGTGGTCAAACGTACCCAGAACTGATTTTTCTATCCACAACGCATAAAACTGCCCGCTATCACCATCACGGTACCAAGGTGCTCTAAAGCGGCTTTTGCTAAAGACAGACTCAGCGGCTTGCCGCAACGTAGGGATATCATCCACTTGTGCAACAATAACGTGGTCTTCCGCTGTTAAACCAGCCTTTAAATAAGCATTTTCTGTGCCAATAGTAAGAGCGAAATCGATTTCACCTTCAACAAATGAAAACCCCATACCAGCTAAATCATCAATCAGCTGCGTTTCAGACGCTGCGACTTTTGCTTGCACGATATCGTATTCATCCATTTGATAAGCAAGGAGAGTTTCGAGGTTATCCCCTGTAAAATTCAACTTTGCTGTTGAGCGATGAAAAAATTCGCTCTCCCATGGCAAGCTCTCAATACTGGCGCGGACGGACACGTAATAAATCCTCTAAATATTGCCCATAACCTGTTTTTTTCAGCTGTTGCGCTGAAAAAGCGACTTGTTCGTCTGTCAACCAGCCATTACGCCATGCTATTTCTTCTAAACAAGCCACTTTGAAGCCTTGGCGTTTTTCAACGGTTTGTACAAAAGTACCCGCCTCAATGAGGCTATCGTGAGTGCCTGTATCCAACCAAGCAAAGCCACGACCGAGCAATTCAACGTTTAATTCACCACGTTCTAAATACATTTGGTTAATTGACGTAATTTCTAATTCACCGCGTTCAGAAGGTTTAACTTGTTTTGCAAATTCAACCACTTGTGAATCATAGAAATACAACCCTGTCACCGCCCAATTGGATTTAGGTTTAAGCGGTTTTTCTTCAATAGACAGTACTTTAAAATTATCGTCAAATTCCACAACACCAAAGCGCTCAGGGTCCATCACTTGGTAACCAAAAACGGTTGCGCCTTTTGTGCGCTCAGCGACAGATTTCAATTTTGGGCTAAATGAATGGCCGAAAAAGATATTGTCGCCCAATACTAAACAGCATGAATCACCATTAATGAACTCTTCACCAATGATAAACGCTTGCGCAAGGCCGTCTGGTGATGGCTGTTCCGCATAGCTCAGCTCAATCCCAAACTCATGGCCATCCCCTAATAAACGTTTAAACATCGGCAAGTCGTCAGGGGTAGAGATAATTAAAATCTCACGAACTCCCGCTAACATCAAAACTGAAAGCGGGTAGTAAATCATCGGCTTATCGTAGATAGGCAATAACTGTTTAGAAATACCGCGAGTAATAGGATGCAAACGCGTTCCCGACCCTCCAGCTAATATAATACCTTTCATACTGTCACCTAATTTCCTAGACCTAAACGTTCACCCGCATAGGAACCGTCTTGTACGCGACGCCACCACGTTTCATTGTTCAAATACCACTGCACCGTTTTGCGAATACCTGATTCGAAGGTTTCTTGTGGCGTCCACCCCAATTCGCGCTCAATTTTCGCAGCATCAATCGCATAACGCATATCGTGGCCCGGCCGGTCTTTCACATACGTGATTAAGTCACGGTAGTGCGCCACACCTTCAGGCTTTTGCGAACGTAGCTCTTCAAGCAGTTCACAAATCGTTTCTACAACGTCAATATTACGGCGCTCATTATGGCCACCGATATTATAGGTGGTGCCAGGTTGCGCGGTTGTAGCAACTAAATGTAGTGCTCGTGCATGGTCTTCAACAAACAACCAGTCACGAATTTGCTCACCTTTACCATAAACAGGCAGAGGCTTACCCGCTAAGGCGTTCAAAATAATTAATGGGATCAATTTCTCTGGAAAATGATACGGCCCGTAGTTATTTGAACAATTAGTGATCATCGTTGGCAGGCCATAAGTTCTTTGCCAAGCACGAACTAAATGATCACTCGATGCTTTCGATGCTGAATATGGGCTACTTGGTGCATAAGACGTTGTTTCTGTAAAGAAACCATCAGGTCCTTCTAAGTCACCATATACTTCATCTGTTGAGATATGATGAAAACGGAAAGCTGCTTTTTTCTCATCATTCAATGCGGACCAGTAATGGCGTGCCGCCTCTAACAGTGTGTAAGTGCCCACAATGTTCGTTTCGATAAATGCCGCTGGACCATCGATAGAGCGGTCAACATGGCTTTCTGCCGCTAAATGCATCACTGCATCGGGTTGATATTTTTCAAAAACGGCATCTAATGCAGCTCTATCACAAATATTCACCTGCTCAAAAGCATAGCGCGGGTTGCTCGCAACCGTTGCGAGGGACTCTAAGTTACCTGCATAGGTTAAACAATCCAGAACCACTGCGCTGTCGTCAGTATTTTCAATAATATGACGAACAACAGCAGAGCCGATAAACCCGGCGCCTCCAGTGATTAAAATGCGTTTCAACGCCATACTCCTTTTGTATCCACAACCCATTTTTGTGGGATTGCAGAACCTTGGATGCCTTTGAACATATTGTGGTCAACTAACATTAAGATCACATCCGCTTCATTAACGGCTTTTTCAATCGAAACTAGCTCAGAAATACCTTTTAAAGAGGTTGGTAATTCGTGAATGTGTGGCTCAACTGCATACGTTTTACCTGGGTTCCAGTTCGCCACCATTTTGGTGATGTGCATCGCTGGGCTTTCACGTAAATCATCAATATTGGGTTTAAATGACAGGCCAAAACAGGCGATTGTCACTTCACTGGCTTTTTTACCCGTTTCCACTAAGCAATCGGCTACAGCCGCTTTTACTTGATCAACAACCCAAATTGGTTTGCCATCATTGACTAAACGAGCGGTATGAATAAGGCGTGATTGTTTTGGATTTTGTGCGACGATAAACCATGGGTCAACCGCGATGCAGTGCCCACCAACACCCGGACCTGGCTGCAAAATGTTAACACGTGGATGGCGGTTCGCGAGGCTGATTAATTCCCACACATTGATGTCTTGCTCAGCACAAATTAATGATAATTCATTCGCAAAAGCAATATTCACATCACGGAAGCTATTTTCCGTTAACTTACACATTTCCGCGGTTCTTGAGTTAGTAATTACACACTCACCTTCAAGGAAAATATTGTATAGCTCACTTGCGCGCAAAGAGGATTTTGGCGTCATACCACCAACAACACGGTCATTTTTAATTAATTCGACCATCACTTGGCCCGGTAACACACGCTCAGGGCAGTATGCCACATCGATATCTGCATCTTCGCCAGCTTGATGAGGGAAAGTTAAATCAGGACGAGCTGCGGCCATCCATTCGGCCATTTGCTCTGTTGTACCTACTGGCGATGTCGACTCAAGAATGACTAAATCGCCTTTCTTCAGCACGGGAGCAACGGATTCTGCGGCTGCACGCACATAGGCGAGATCAGGTTCGTGCTCGCCTTTAAATGGCGTAGGCACAGCAATCAGATAAGCATCCGCAGGTTGTGGCTTAGTAAAGGCTTTCAGGTGGCCTTCTTCAACCGCTTTTTTGACCACGATATCCAGTTCTGGCTCCACAATGTGGATTTTTCCCTGATTAATAGTATCAACGGCATGTTGGTTCACATCGACACCAACCACTTGTTTTTTACGTGATGCAAAGGCGGCTGCTGTTGGTAAACCGATATAACCAAGGCCAATAACAGAAATAGTTTCAAAACTCATAATTTCACCTGATTACTTTTCAATGCTGCAAGAATACGCTGACAAGCATGACCATCCCCATATGGGTTATGTGCGCGGCTCATTTCGTGATATTCCGCGTCATCTGTCAGTAACCGATTAACTTCTTTCACAATTTTTTGTGTATCTGTTCCCACAAGACGAACAGTACCTGCATCAACAGCTTCAGGTCGTTCTGTGGTATCTCTCATCACCAAAACAGGTTTACCGAGAGAAGGCGCTTCCTCTTGAATACCACCTGAGTCTGTTAGAATCAAATAAGCATGGTTCATCAAATAAACAAACGGTAGGTAGTCTTGAGGGCTAATTAAAATAATATTATCAATATCATGCAATATACGCTTAACAGGTTCACTCACATTTGGATTTAAGTGAACAGGGTAGACAACTTGCACGTCTGGATGCGCTTGTGCAATTTCTGCCAAAGCATGACAAATACGTTCAAAGCCACCACCGAAACTTTCACGACGGTGACCTGTGACTAAAATCATTTTTTTATTTGGGTCGATAAACGGATAATTTGCGGCCAGTTTTTCCATCATATACTGGTCGCTCATGACTTTATCACGTACCCACAATAACGCATCAATCACACTATTACCGGTGACAAAAATATGGCTGTCAGGGATTGATTCTTTTAACAAATTTTGGCGTGAATTTTCGGTTGGGGCAAAGTGGTACATCGCTAAATGCCCTGCAATTTTACGATTTGCTTCCTCAGGCCATGGAGAATACAGGTCTCCGGTACGTAACCCAGCTTCAACGTGCCCAACGGGTATACGATGGTAAAATGCCGCAAGGCTAGTTGCCATCGTTGTCGCTGTATCGCCATGAACGAGAACAACATCCGGTTGAAAATCAGCAAAAACGCTTTTCAACCCTTCTAGAATACGACAAGTGATATCCGTTAAATCTTGCCCTGGTTTCATAATATTGAGATCGTAATCTGGCGTGATCTCAAACAGTTTCAGTACTTGATCTAGCATTTCACGATGCTGCGCTGTAACACAGACTTTGGCTTCAAAGTCTGCATCCCCAGCCAATGCATGAACCAGTGGTGCCATTTTAATGGCTTCAGGTCGTGTGCCGAATACAGTCAATACTTTCACAGTGACTCTCTTATATTTATCTTTCGCAGTGAGCTGCTTTTGTAATCTTAATAACTTTATATGCCACTGATGAATTCACCAGTGGCTTATCCCAAAATCAAGATGGGCGGCGGCGAGCAAGTACCACTCCGGCACCTACTAACATCCCTATGGCTCCCCACAGAACCATCATAAAGGCTCGACGAGGACTATCGCGTTTAACAGGCTCTTCTGGAGTTCGTAAATAGCGATATGCTTGAAAATTATCTTGGAGGGTGGGCCCCACGCTCAATGTTGATAACATGGCAATATTTTGGTCGTAATCACTATCGTGATCGGGCCCGGTTGCTTTCAATGTTTCAATCTGTGCTTGTAATAAAGGGGCACCTAACATAAACATTTTAGAATCTGGAATTTCATCCACAGGTGTTGCGCTTTGATTACGTACAATACCTTGTTTTTCAGCAACTTTTAGTGCTTGCTCCAGCGCGTTTAAACGTCGTTCGTAAGCGGCCTTTGCCACCATATCTTCGCGTTTAACCAATGCTTTCATGGATTGCATCTTCGTTGCCCAAGTACCTTTAATTTCATCGTTAAGATTAGTTGTGGCACGTTGGTTAGCAAACTGAGTGTATTGACGTAATAGCTGGTTCGCATCTGCGGATGTTTCCGCCACTAATTTAATGCTATCGGTTAAATTTTTGACTTCATCTGCTGGCGTAAACTCAATATCGTTAATGAGCTCATCCAATAATGCGGCATCTGCTTTAGGGTCATTCTCTAAGCGCTGCTTATAGTAATCCGTAGTTAGCCAAAACTGACGACGTGTATCATAAGAGCCGAGCTGCTTTGTGAATTCTTGATAAGCTTCTTTTGCAATTGTCGGTAATTGCCCTTCTTGTCCCGTATTATTAATACGGGAATCGAGGTTGCGCAGAAACTGCTGCTGAGAATAATAACTTCCCAGATTATTGACGGTTGGTAAATCCGTAATTGCTGTCGCACTCCACTTAGGCTGCATAAAATAGGACGCTCCCAAGGCAATTGCAGCAAAAATAACGGCAAATGCAACGATCCAAATTTTACCTTGCCACAATGAGCGACATAAACCACGGATATCCAATTCCGGCTCTATTGGCGATTGATGCTGACTCGGTTGTGTTTCTGAGTTATTCACTGCACAGAACCTCTATTTTCGTTTTGTCGTTACCGTACTGCTCCTCTACGTGCTCTACGTCTCACTCGCTTAATAAAACGGGCGACTTTCCAAGCTCGTTTGATGCAGTAACCATACATCATAAATACAAGCAAAAATAATGCCAACATTACCCATTCAGGTACAAATGTTAAGTGCTCACCAATAATACCAACACACGCTAAAGCAGCCGCTGATAATGTAATCAGCACAAATGCCCCTTTTGGTGTAAAACCAGAACGCATAATTAAATGATGAATGTGCTGGCGATCAGGTGAAAATGGGCTCATACCTTTACGAATACGGCGATACATAATGGCAACCATGTCCATTAGAGGGATCGCAATAATCCATAAAGCCGTAACTGGGTTAATCGGATGGACTTCCTCTTGCGTCGAAGCCACAAGGATCCAAATAATCGTGAACCCAATCAGTGTACTTCCCGCATCCCCCATGAAGACTTTAAAACGGCGACCTAACACGCCTAAATTTAAAAGAATATAAGGAAGAATAGCTGCAATAAAGGCAAAACACCAAAATGCTAACGCATAGTTACCGTTTTGATATAGCAAAAAGCCGAGAGCACCAAAAGAAACAGAAGATAAACCACCGAGTAACCCGTCAATACCATCAACCATGTTAAAAGCATTGATTGCTGCCCATACTGCAAATAAGGTAACGATATAACCGAATGGGCCAAGTACGAGTTCCCATGGTCCAAAGGCATGACCGAGTGACTCAAGTTTCAATCCTGCCGCTGTCATCATAACAACGGCAACGACTGCTTGAATACCAGCCCTTAATTTCACACTGATATCAAACCTATCATCTAATGCGCCAATAAAGACCAATAACCCCGCACAAGCGATATATAGCCACTTATGAGGAATGTATTCACCTGTAATATAAAATGCAAAACAGATCCCAAAGAAAACGGAAATTCCCCCAACAAGGGGAACTAATCCTACATGTTTCTTTCTGAAATTAGGCTTATCAACCAACCCGATTTTTATTGCAACAACTCGAGCCAGAAAAATAAAAACTAATGAAAACAAGAAAACGTAGAAGAGATTGGTTACAAAGTGTATGGTGTCCACTGTTCGACTCTCTTAATCTTTATATTTAACTTTCAAAACTAAATTTTTTTTGGCAAATGCCGATAAACAAGCAGGAGCCAATGCATTATCATCTTAGTACTGAAATCTGCTATAAGACGAATCTTTATTCATAAAGAAATTCCTGCAACATTATTAGTTCTTACACTTTATTAGGGTGTTTGATTTAATAACGAAACATCCCGTAATTTTATACTGAATAGCTGCAATATGCATGCCATAAAAACAACACTCTAGAATCGAGTTAATCGACTGGTGCTTAAATAAGCACTCGATGATTAAATAATAAAGTGATGAAAATAAATTTAACACTAGTCACAAAACAAATATAAACATAACATTTTTCTTTTGATTCATAATGTTAACATCATATTACTGATATTTTTATAGTGCATTATTAATTTTTAATAAAAACTTCGCCTATTTATTTAACGTTATTTATAAACAAAGTAATAAAACATCATCTTAATCTATTGAAACTAAATCGGCAAAATATTAGGCCTGATTTAATATGATATGTTTTAATTTTTATGAACTAACGCGGTGTATAAAAACAAAAAAAATAGGTACCATAACTGGCACCTATTTATAAAACACAGCGAACCTTAACGGCTAGGCTCTTTTCATAAAGTCAAAGAACTCTTCGTTGGTTTTCGTCATCGCTAACTTACTAATGAGGAACTCCATCGCATCGATTTCGCCCATTGGATGAATAATCTTACGTAAGATCCACATTTTTTGTAATTCATCTTGCGATGTAAGTAACTCTTCTTTACGCGTACCTGAACGATTGTAGTCTATTGCAGGGAACACACGTTTTTCTGCAATTTTACGAGAAAGGTGCAGTTCCATGTTACCTGTACCTTTAAATTCCTCGTAAATAACTTCATCCATTTTCGAACCGGTATCAACCAGTGCCGTTGCAATGATTGTCAGGCTTCCACCTTCTTCAACATTACGAGCAGCACCGAAGAAACGTTTTGGACGGTGTAATGCATTCGCATCCACACCACCGGTTAATACTTTACCAGACGAAGGTACTACGGTGTTATATGCACGGGCTAGACGCGTAATAGAGTCGAGTAAAATGATAACGTCTTTTTTATGTTCAACTAGACGTTTTGCTTTTTCAATTACCATTTCAGCAACTTGAACGTGACGTGCAGCAGGCTCATCAAATGTTGAAGCAATAACTTCACCTTTGACCAAACGTTGCATTTCTGTCACTTCCTCTGGGCGCTCATCAATTAGCAGAACCATCAGAACGCAATCAGGGTAATTGTGTGCAATATTTGCTGCAATATTTTGCAGTAACATTGTTTTACCCGCTTTCGGTGGAGCAACAATCAAACCACGTTGACCACGACCGATTGGAGCCGCAAGGTCCAATACACGTGCAGTTAAATCCTCAGTTGAACCATTACCACGTTCCATACGCAGACGACGGTTTGCATGTAATGGGGTTAAGTTTTCGAAAAGAATTTTACTGCGGGCATTTTCAGGTTTGTCGTAGTTAACTTCATTGACTTTCAGGAGAGCAAAGTAACGTTCACCTTCTTTAGGTGGACGAATTTTCCCTGAGATTGTGTCACCTGTGCGTAGGTTAAAACGGCGGATTTGGCTAGGAGAAACGTAGATATCATCAGGACCTGCGAGGTAAGAACTGTCTGCTGAACGGAGGAAACCAAATCCATCCTGCAATATTTCCAGTACGCCATCGCCGAAAATATCTTCGCCACTTTTCGCATGCTGCTTCAAGATAGAGAAAATAATATCCTGCTTTCTCATACGGGCTAAGTTCTCTAGCCCCATGTTTTCGCCTAACGTAATCAATTCTGATACTGGCGTATTTTTTAATTCGGTAAGATTCATAATGGTGGGTTCTTTAACTCGGGGTAATTCTCGAACTATGAACGTAAATTGACGGCAGCTTATTATTAAGTGCCAGTTTAACTTTATACTGCCCTGTTGCTCACTAATTTTTACCAAAAGCAAACAACAATGCAAAAAAATCTTGTGCTAGCCATTACTAAGATTGCTCTAACATCTGACTGCATCTCATCTTGATGATGTGTGACATATTATTAGAAACACACGCAATATTAGCAATAGTTTTTTGTACATTTAGGACAACATCCATCCCAATATCGCAAATTTAATGGCAGATTAGCATTAAAAAACACATAACTGCTAAGTGCCAACCTTCTCCCACTTCATTTTTACATCCCTATGATATAAAAATATTGAATTTCATTACGTTCGTTTATGCACTATCTTTAATTCATATGAGAGATACATTGAAATCAAAGATATTGAATACGACTATAACTCAATGTCTAAACTTTCAATTTTCATATTTAAAATCATTACGCCATCAGTTTTTGATCAATAACAATCATTACGAAACAATCATCACAATACTGAACTAACAAGCTATATATGTAAGATAAGAGCAATGGAATACAAGGTAATTCATATGGGTGCTATACGAGGAATGAGGATAACTTATCATGCTTAAGTGAAGACGTCTAGCGGCTCTCTAGATAAAATAGATATACCGCTAAACGTTTTAGCTTACATATAACGATAACTTACAGATTTTCGTCTAAAAATTCTTTCAGTTGCGTTTTTGATAATGCACCGACTTTCGTTGCTGCGACTTCACCATTTTTGAATAAAAGCAAGGTCGGGATACCACGAATTCCATATTTTGGAGCGGTACCTGGGTTTTCATCAATATTCAGTTTTGCGATAGTCAGTTTGCCTGTATATTCTTCAGCAACTTCATCAAGAATAGGCGCGATCATTTTACAAGGACCACACCATGCTGCCCAAAAATCGACGAGAACAGGTGAACTTGCGTTCAGAACTTCAGTTGCAAAACTTGCATCAGTTATATGTATAATTTTATCGCTCATGTTGTACTCCAAAGGATCATCTTTTGCAGACTTAGTGTAACATTATTGGCAGCAGTATGCTTTATTTCAAAAGATACACTTTCGTAAACCAACCGTTAACTGATATTCTAACATACTATGAGTAAAGCACACTTGACAGAAAAGAAGTTTTCCGACTTCGCATTGCACCCTAAAGTCATTGAAGCTCTGAATAAAAAAGGCTTCAATTTTTGCACGCCTATACAGGCGTCCACCTTGCCTTTTACTGTCGAAGGCAAAGACGTGGCGGGTCAAGCGCAAACAGGTACAGGTAAAACGTTAGCTTTTTTAACGTCTACATTTCATTATTTATTAACTCACCCAGCTATTGAGGGTAAAAAAGCGAACCAGCCTCGTGCACTAATCATGGCGCCGACACGCGAACTCGCAGTACAAATTTATTCGGATGCTAAAGAGCTAGCTGAGTACACTGGCCTGAAAATGGGGCTAGCATACGGTGGTGACGGCTATGATGAGCAACTTAAGGTTTTACAAAACGGTGTTGATATCCTCATTGGTACAACTGGCCGTTTAATCGACTACGCAAAACAAGGCCATGTCGACCTAAGTGCGATTCAGGTTGTGGTACTTGATGAAGCCGACCGCATGTATGACCTTGGATTTATTAAAGATATCCGCTGGATTTTCCGTCGTATGCCAGGTGCCGCAGAAAGGCTTAATTTGCTGTTTTCTGCAACTTTATCTTACCGAGTCAGAGAATTAGCCTTCGAACAAATGAACAACCCTGAATATGTTGAGGTCGAACCTTTGCAAAAAACAGGTCACCGTATCAAAGAAGAGCTATTTTACCCTTCTAATGAAGAAAAAATGCGCCTGCTCCAAACGCTTCTTGAAGAAGAGTGGCCAGAGCGTTGTATTATTTTCGCCAATACAAAACACCGTTGTGATGATATTTGGGCGCATTTAGCTGCCGATGGCCATCGTGTAGGTTTATTAACTGGCGATGTCGCACAGAAAAAACGACTGCGTATATTAGAGCAATTCACACAAGGCCATTTAGATATTTTAGTGGCAACTGATGTTGCAGCTCGTGGTTTACATATTCCATCAGTAACTCATGTATTTAACTACGACTTACCTGATGACTGCGAAGATTACGTACACCGTATTGGCCGTACGGGTCGTGCGGGTGAAAGTGGAAACTCAATTAGCTTAGCGTGTGAAGAATATTCACTTAACCTGCCTGCTATTGAAGAGTATATCCAACACTCAATCCCTGTTAGTAAATATAACAGTGATGCATTATTGAGTGATTTACCTGCGCCAAAACGCCGCCATCGCCCACGTCCTGGAGGCCCACGTCGTAATTCGAATTCGCAGCGTCGCCACAATGGCCCACGTAACAACCATAAACGTCCAGGCTGAGTAAAAACGATATGCTGAAATCTTCTTCTCTTTATGCCGCCATCGATTTAGGCTCAAACAGTTTTCATATGCTAGTCGTACGTGAAACTGCTGGTAGCATTCAGGTAATCTCTAGGGTTAAGCGCAAAGTTCGTCTTGCCGCAGGTTTAGACAACAACAACCTGCTTTCTGAACAAGCAATGGAGCGAGGCTGGCAATGTTTACGCCTGTTTTCGGAACACTTACAAGATATTCCGAATACACAAATTCGTGTTGTCGCAACTGCGACTTTGCGTTTAGCTAAAAATGCCGATATTTTCATCGAAAAAGCCAGCCAAATTTTAGGAAACCCTGTAAAAGTTATTCAAGGAGAAGAAGAAGCTCGCTTAATTTATCAAGGTGTTGCACATACAACTGGCGGGCCAGATCAACGCTTAGTAGTTGATATTGGCGGAGGAAGTACTGAGCTCGTTACAGGTACAGGCGCAAAAGCGGAGCAACTCTATAGTCTTGAAATGGGTTGTGTAACTTGGCTTGAGCGCTACTTTGGCGATAGAAGTTTAACAGAAGAAAACTTCTCAGCAGCTCAAGCCGCTGCCCATAATGTCATCGCCCCTATTGCAGATGCACTTAAGACACATGGGTGGAAGATTTGTGTTGGTGCATCCGGCACCGTACAAGCGATTCAGGAAATCATGATTGCCCAAGGCATGGATGAACTGGTCACACTTTCTAAATTACAACAGCTTAAGCGTAAAGCCATTCAATGCCAAAAACTTGAAGAGCTTGAAATTGATGGCCTAACCTTCGAACGTGCTCTTGTTTTTCCAAGCGGATTATCTATTTTGATCGCTATCTTTGAAGCATTAGAAATTGATAACATGACACTCGCTGGCGGAGCACTTCGTGAAGGACTTGTCTATGGCATGCTACAGCTTCCTATTGAGCAGGATATTCGCGCTCGTACCGTTCGCAATATTCAGCGGCGCTTCCAAGTCGATATCGAACAAGCAAGCCGAGTTCGTCAACTTGCAGAATATTTTTATTTACAAGTCGCGAAAGATTGGGGCTTAGATACACGTTGTCGTGATTTACTATCCAGTGCATGCGCGTTACATGAAATTGGCTTGAGTGTTGATTTCCGTAAAGGCCCCGAGCACGCTAGCTACCTCATAACACACCTTGATTTACCTGGTTTTACCCCAGCTCAAAAGCGGTTACTTGCTGCATTATTGATAAATCAGCAAGGCCCTGTTGATTTAACGCCATTAAGCCAACAAAATGCGCTCCCTATGCAGCATGCATATAATTTATGTCGTTTACTTCGCCTTGCCATTATTTTTGCGAGCCGTAGACGTGATGACACCTTGCCAGCACTAAGGCTTAATGTGAATGCACAAAGGCTAACCATCACGCTGCCTTATCGTTGGTTATCCGATCACCCTCTACGAGCGGAAAATTTACAGCAAGAAGTTCAATGGCAGGGCTATGTAAATTGGGCTTTAGAGTTGGAAGAACGTAATAGTTCAAATTGATAATATTTTCCACACTAGACCTACTCTAGTGTGGAAATTCAATTAGTTGCGGTTACTCACTTTTTTTATTTAACCCTAAACGCGCTTTAATATCGGCTAAAGCTGATTGCCCCTTCTGCATACGTTCCTGCGCACTAACCACTTTACGCTGCTGCTCCCATTGTAAATCATCTTGAGGCAATTCAAGGAGAAAACGGCTTAATTCAGGACGGATCAACTCACCATATTGGCGACGCTCACGACAATGAGAAAAGAATAGCTCTCTTTGCGCCCGCGTAATTCCTACATAAGCTAAACGGCGTTCTTCATCAATATTGTTTTCATCAATACTACTTTGATGTGGTAGCAGCCCTTCCTCCATGCCAACCAAAAAAACATAAGGAAACTCAAGGCCTTTAGAGGCATGTAACGTCATGAGCTGAACTTGGTCTGATTCTTCATCATCCTCACCACGCTCCATCATATCGCGCAGCGTAAAACGTGTAACCACTTGGCTCAATGTCATTGGGTCATTGAGCTCATCGCCTTCAACCATTTCACTCATCCATGTGAATAGTTGGTTGACGTTTTTCATTCGCATTTCGGCAGCTTTAGTACTGGTCGACGTTTCATATAGCCAGCTTTCATAATCCATTTCACGCAGTAAGTCACGCACCGCAATTAAAGGCTCACGCTCCGACGTTCGTACAATACTGTCCATCCAATGAGTGAAACGCTGTAATGCTTCTAATCCTTTGCCTTTTAAGATTTGTTCAAGCCCTAAATCAAAGCTGGCTTGATATAAACTTTTACCCCGCTGGTTTGCCCACTCCCCAAGTTTTTGGATAGTTTTAGGGCCAATTTCTCGACGCGGAGTATTAACAATACGCAAGAATGCACTATCATCTTCGGGGTTAGTAAGCACTCGCAAATAAGCTAACAAGTCTTTGATTTCAGGGCGAGAGAAAAATGAAGTCCCCCCTGAAATCCGATACGGAATACGGTTTTGCATCAACATTTTTTCAAAAATACGTGATTGATGGTTGCCACGATACAAAATGGCGTAATCTTTATATTCCGTCTTATTAATAAAGTGATGTGCGATAAGCTCCCCAATCACTCTTTCAGCTTCATGATCTTCATTATTCGCGGTCAGGACTTTAAGTGGCGCTCCATACCCTAATTCAGAAAATAATTTTTTTTCAAATACATGAGGATTATTGGCAATTAAAATATTCGCCGCTTTTAAAATTCGTTCTGATGAGCGGTAATTCTGCTCAAGCTTAATGACATTTAATTTAGGGAAATCTTGATTCAATAAAACCAAGTTTTGTGGCCTTGCTCCACGCCATGAATAGATTGACTGATCGTCATCGCCCACAACCGTAAACCTTGCTCGCTGCCCCACAAGCAATTTAACCAACTGATATTGACTCGTATTGGTATCTTGGTACTCGTCCACCAGCAAGTAACGAATTTTTTGCTGCCAACGCTCGCGAACTTCTTCATTTTGGTATAACAACAAGGTAGGCTTGCTGATTAAATCGTCAAAATCCAGCACATTGCAACTTTTCAGATGAAGTTCATAGCGGCGATAACACTCCGCAAAGTGATGCTCTTTCTCACTCCGTGCTTGGCCTATCACTTGTTGTGGCGAGATAAGATCATTTTTCCAATTTGAGATCGCTGAGATCAATTGTTTGAGTAAGTCTTTATCCTCTTCCAATAAATCAAAGGTAAGTTCTTTCAATAATGCCATCTGATCTTGGTCGTCAAATAGCGAAAAATTGGCTTTAATACCCAGCGCTTTATATTCACGCTTAATGATTTCCAACCCTAATGTATGGGAAGGTGGATATGATCAAACCGCGTGCTTCTTTTTTCCCCAAGGTTTGAGCCACGCGCTCTTTCATTTCCCGCGCCGCTTTATTGGTGAAAGTCACCGCTGCAATTTGTCGAGGCTGATAACCGCATTGGCGAATTAAATGCGCAATTTTATTCGTGATAACACGCGTTTTACCTGACCCAGCCCCAGCTAACACAAGGCATGGACCCTCTACATATTCAACTGCCTGCTGCTGGCTTGGGTTTAATCGCATGGTTTTCTACATCACTTAGTTATTCAAAAAGGAATTCGCTACAGATTGTAGCAGAAACCGACCCAACTCTTGAGCAACGATCTTCTCTATTTATAAAAAACAAAAAACCACATCATTCATCAGAAAGATGTGGTTTTGTTCTTTTTCTTTTATACCACCAATACATTTTTCTAAACTATTCGCGTTAGAGGAAGGCGGCAAAGGAGGCTATCCCAAGGAGTATACACGAGTATGTGACTTGGGTAACCGAGTGTAGCCAACGCACCTATCACGCGAAGAGCGACGAAAAATTAGGTTATCCCAAAGAGAATACACAAGTATGTGACTTGGGTAACCGAGTGCAGCCAACGCGCCTATCACGCGAAGAGTGACGAAAAATGAGTTAGCCGACCGCAATCTTCTTCATATCCGTCATATAACCACGTAACGTCTTACCGATTTTCTCGATAGGATGGTTACGGATAGCTTCGTTGATATCACGTAACTGTGCGTTATCAGTGCCATTATCTGCAACTGGTTTCGCTAAATCACCCGCTTGTAATTTCGTCATGAATTCTTTCAGCATTGGCACAGCTGCAAATGAGAACAGATAGTTACCGTATTCTGCTGTGTCTGAAATAACCACGTTCATTTCATATAAACGCTTACGAGCAATGGTATTTGCAATCAGTGGTAACTCATGCAGGGACTCATAGTAAGCTGATTCTTCTAAGATACCCGCTTCTAACATCGTATCGAACGCTAATTCAACGCCCGCTTTAACCATAGCAACTAACAAAACACCGTGGTCAAAGTATTCTTGTTCGGCAATTTTCCCTTCATATTCAGGGTAATTTTCGAATGCCGTTTTGCCTGTCTCTTCACGCCATGTCAGCAAGTTTTTATCATCATTTGCCCAGTCTGCCATCATGGTTGCAGAAAATTCGCCTGAAATGATGTCATCCATATGTTTTTGGAACAATGGCGCCATGATAGTTTTCAGTTGCTCAGATAATGCATAAGCACGAACTTTTGCAGGGTTAGACAAACGGTCCATCATCAGTGTGATACCACCTTGTTTCAGCGCTTCGGTGATAGTTTCCCAACCAAACTGAATTAATTTACCTGCATAGCCTGGCTCAACACCGTCAGCAACCATTTTATCATAGCTCAGTAATGCGCCTGCTTGTAACATACCACACAGAATAGTTTGCTCACCCATCAGGTCAGACTTAACCTCTGCAACAAACGAAGACTCCAGAACACCGGCACGGTGGCCACCAGTCGCTGCCGCCCATGCTTTAGCAATCGCCATCCCCTCACCTTTCGGGTCATTCTCTGGGTGTACTGCAATCAGAGTTGGAACACCAAAACCACGCTTGTATTCTTCACGAACTTCGGTACCTGGGCATTTTGGCGCTACCATCACAACAGTAATGTCTTTACGAATTTCTTCACCAACTTCAACAATGTTGAATCCATGTGAATAACCCAGTGCTGCACCTTGTTTCATCATAGGCTGAACAGCACGAACAACGGCTGAATGCTGTTTGTCCGGCGTTAAGTTAACAACCAAATCAGCGGTAGGGATCAATTCTTCATAAGTGCCAACTTTGAAGCCATTTTCTGTCGCTTTACGCCATGAAGCACGTTTCTCTGCAATTGCTTCATCACGTAATGCATAAGCAATATCTAAACCTGAGTCACGCATATTCAGGCCTTGGTTCAAACCTTGTGCCCCACAACCGACGATGACGATTTTTTTACCTTTCAGGAAACCCGCTTCATCCGCAAATTCTTCGCGCTGCATAAAACGGCACTTACCTAATTGAGCTAACTGCTCACGTAAATTCAATGTGTTAAAATAATTCGCCATTGTCATACTCCATTGTTCTGTTGTGTTCGTTATGTCAGGCAACAATTTTGCCTGTCGCTCATTTTGAGCGTTTATGGATTTACTATATGCGATGTTTCGCATTGCTTAAATTGATATATTAACAATACAATGTTGCAATATCTGCAACGTCATTAGTTATGTTATTAGAGGGCAAAATGGACATTCGTGATCTCAAGCTTTTTTTTGCATTTAGCACAAAGCTGCCACTTCGGGCGCACATCTAAAGCGATGCATGTCAGTCCTTCCACATTGTCTCGCCAAATACAACGCCTCGAAGAACAGCTTGGTCATCCGCTATTTGTGCGAGATAACCGCTCAGTCAAATTGACTCAAGCAGGGGAGCACCTTAAACAATTTGCCCAACAAACATTATTGCAATATCAACAACTACAACATGCTCTCAATCAGCAAAGCCCATCACTTAGTGGGGAACTGCATCTTTTTTGCTCAGTTACGGCAGCTTATAGTCATTTACCCGAAGTTTTAGACAAATTCCGTGCGCTACATCCACTAGTTGAAATTAAACTCACGACAGGTGACGCAGCTGATGCCGTTGAAAAAGTGGAAACTCATGAGGCTGATCTTGGTATTGCAGGGAAACCCGAGCGCTTACCCGATAACGTCCGTTTTGCAAAAATCGGCGAAATCCCTCTCGTTTTGATTGCCCCATCACTACCCTGTGCAGTACGAAGCATGGTAACAGAGGCTGAACCTGATTGGTCTACCGTCCCTTTTATCCTGCCTGAGCACGGCCCATCCCGTAAACGTATCGAGCTCTGGTTCCGTCGCCATAATATCAATAACCCTGTCATTTATGCGACGGTCTCAGGCCATGAAGCTATTGTATCAATGGTCGCTTTGGGGTGCGGTATCGCCTTAATTCCCAGTGTGGTTGTTGATAACAGCCCAGAACCCGTACGCAGCCGTATTTCACAGCTCGATAATATTTCAATGGTAGAACCTTTTGAGCTCGGCGTTTGCCTATTAAGCAAACGCCTGAGTGAACCATTAATTAAAGCATTTTGGGAATTACTCCCAGACAACTCAATCTAAGGTTCTTTGGTTATCTTGTGGCGCTAAGAAAAAGCGGAAAGAGGGGTTTCCTGTTTCATCATGATATTCATAACCTAGCGCATCAAGATGCCTATCAAAACGCACTTCTGGCCCAGCCAGTTCAAATGCCGCCAGCACACGTCCATAATCTGTACCATGGCTACGGTAATGAAATAACGTTATATTCCAATGAGTCCCTAGGGTTTCTAAGAATCTCAACAATGCACCTGGAGACTCTGGAAATTCAAAGCTATATAACCTTTCGTCTAATGGCTTTGATGGACGCCCACCAATCATATAACGCACATGAAGTTTTGCCATTTCATCATCTGATAAATCATCGACTTCATAGCCGTTACTTCTAAGCTCTTGGATAATCTCCGAGCGCTCGCCATCACGGCCACTTAAACGCACCCCAACAAAAATACATGCGCGTTCAGGGTCCGCATCCGTATAGCGATAATTAAACTCCGTAATGGCTCGATGGCCTAATAACTGGCAAAAACGTAAGAAGCTGCCTTTTTGCTCAGGAATGGTGACTGCGAGTAAAGCTTCTCGTTGTTCACCAATTTCACAGCGTTCAGAAACATAACGCAGCCCATGGAAATTCATATTCGCACCGGACAAAATATGCGCTAAACGTTCACCTTTAATGTTATGCTGCTGTACGTATTTTTTTAATCCGGCCAATGCTAAAGCGCCCGAAGGCTCTGCTATCGCGCGAACATCTTCAAAAATATCTTTCAATGCAGCACAAATGGAATCACTATCAACAGTGATAACATCGTCAACATACTGCTGGCACAACCTGAAGGTTTCATCTCCAATACGCTTTACTGCCACCCCTTCTGCGAATAGGCCAACACGTGGTAAATCAACAGGATGCCCAGCCTCTAACGCGGCTTTTAAACAAGCGGCATCTTCAGACTCCACACCAATGATTTTAATTTCAGGCATTAACTGCTTAATAATCACAGCAACGCCTGCAATTAACCCACCGCCACCTACAGGAATAAAAATTCGATCTAAATGCACATCCTGTTGCAATAGCTCGAGAGCTATCGTAGCTTGCCCAGCAATCACTGAAGGGTGGTCAAAAGGTGGAACAAAGGTATAGCCATCCTCTGCGGCCATTGCAATGGCTTTCGCTTTCGCTTCATCAAAATTAGCGCCATGTAAAATAGCTTCACCACCAAAGCTTCGTACTGCATCCACTTTGATATCCGCTGTCGCAACTGGCATGACTATTTTTGCTTTCACACCAACACGATTTGCTGATAACGCAACGCCTTGAGCGTGGTTCCCCGCAGAAGCTGTCACCACACCTTTGCTTTTTTGCTCTTCGGTTAAATTTGCAATCATGGCGTAAGCCCCACGAAGCTTAAAGCTATGTACTGGCTGCCTATCTTCACGCTTGACTAAAATGGTATTCCCCAAGCGTGAAGATATTTTATCCATCTGTTGAAGAGGCGTTACTTGCGCAGCTTCATAAACCGGCGCACTCAGCGCCGCTTTTAAGTAATCTGCTCCGGTTGGGGCAACCGGTAATGGTTTTGCTGCTGCCACAATCAGCCCCCTAATTTCGACTTGTCACGAACAGCACCTTTGTCTGCACTCGTCGCCAATGAAGCATAAGCGCGCAGAGCAAAAGAAACCTCACGCTGACGATTACGCGGAGTATAAGCTTTATCGCCTCGAGCTAATTCCGCTTCACGGCGTTGATTCAGCTCACTTTCACTAACATCCAGCACCATCGTTCTTTTTGGAATATCGATATCAATAATATCGCCATCTTGAACTAATGCGAGTAAGCCACCACTCGCTGCTTCTGGTGAAATATGACCAATAGAAAGCCCTGAGCTACCGCCAGAGAAGCGACCATCTGTTATCAATGCACAGCTTTTGCCTAATCCCATTGATTTCAGGTATGAGGTTGGGTACAGCATTTCTTGCATGCCCGGACCACCCTTAGGCCCTTCATAGCGAATAACAACCACATCTCCTTCAACGACTTTGCCACCCAAAATAGCTTCTACTGCGTCATCTTGGCTTTCAAAGACTTTGGCAGGGCCACGGAATGTTAAACTGCCTTCATCAACTCCAGCGGTTTTAACAATACAACCATCTTCTGCAATATTTCCAGACAGGACAGCCAGTCCCCCATCCAAACTATACGCATGCTCAATACTACGGATACACCCATTCTCACGGTCAGTATCCAATGACGGCCAGCGGCAATTCTGTGAAAAGGCTTTTGTTGTACGGATACCAGCAGGGCCCGCGGAAAACATTGATTTAACGGCCTCATCCTTTGTTAACATCACATCATATTGCGCTAATGTTTCTTGGAAGCTCAGACCTAAAATATTCGTCACGTTTTCTTGCAATAAACCTGCACGGCTCAGTTCACCTAAAATACCGATGACACCACCAGCACGGTGAACATCTTCCATATGGTATTTTTGTGTACTCGGTGCAACCTTACACAAATGTGGGACTTTACGTGATAAACGGTCGATATCATCCATGGTGAAATCGATCTCTGCTTCTTGAGCTGCTGCAAGTAAATGCAGGACTGTGTTAGTTGAACCACCCATGGCAATATCCAACGTCATCGCATTTTCAAATGCAGATTTATTAGCGATATTGCGTGGTAACGCACTTTCATCATCTTGTTCGTAATAGCGTTTGGTTAATTCAACAATGCGCTTACCTGCATTGATAAATAAAGTTTCGCGGTCTGCGTGAGTCGCTAACAATGAGCCATTTCCTGGCTGAGATAACCCAAGCGCCTCAGTTAAGCAGTTCATTGAGTTTGCAGTAAACATTCCTGAGCAAGAGCCACACGTTGGGCATGCTGAACGTTCTATTTGCTCACTATCTGCATCACTCACATTAGGGTTAGCCCCTTGAATCATGGCATCAACTAAATCGAGCTTGATGATTTGATCTGAAAGCTTGGTTTTACCTGCTTCCATTGGACCGCCCGAAACAAAAATAACCGGAATATTCAGACGTAATGACGCCATCAACATGCCTGGGGTGATTTTATCGCAGTTTGAAATACACACCATGGCATCCGCACAGTGTGCGTTCACCATATATTCAACAGAATCCGCAATTAATTCACGGGAAGGTAAGGAATACAACATTCCGCCATGTCCCATGGCAATCCCATCATCAACAGCGATTGTATTAAACTCTTTCGCAACACCACCTGCATTTTCAATTTGCTCTGCAACTAATTTGCCTAAATCACGTAAATGTACGTGGCCTGGAACAAACTGTGTGAATGAGTTAACAACAGCAATAATGGGCTTTCCAAAATCAGCATCGGTCATGCCTGTTGCACGCCATAATGCACGAGCCCCAGCCATATTACGACCATGAGTTGTTGTTGCTGAACGGTACTTAGGCATATCTTTAACTCCCGTGTTTAAAACAGGCGGGGAACGTCCGCCTGTAACATCTATTTAAATTTAATTATTAAGGGTTTACTGGATCTAACCAGCCCCATTTATCTTCTGTTGTACCATCAAATAAGCCAAAGAATGCCTGCTGAATTTGCTTGGTTACTGGGCCACAACGGCCAATGCCAACTTGGATACCATCAACACTACGAACCGGAGTGATCTCTGCAGCGGTTCCTGTCATGAAGACTTCATCAGCAAGATAGAGAGATTCACGTGATAGTGTTTGCTCACGTACTTCGATACCCAAATCTTTTGCTAAAGTTAAAATTGCATCACGCGTAATACCTGGTAATGCAGATGATGTGAACGGAGGTGTATACAGGATGCCATCTTTCACCTCAAAAATATTTTCCCCAGCACCTTCGGAGAGATATCCGTGAACATCTAATGCAATACCTTCTTGGTAACCATGGCGACGAGCTTCGCTACCAACTAGTAGAGAAGATAAATAGTTGCCACCTGCTTTTGCCCCTGTAGGAATGGTGTTTGGTGCAACACGATTCCAAGAAGAGACCATCGCATCAATACCTTGGTCTAACGCTTCTTCACCTAAATACGCTCCCCATGGAAAAGCGGCTAAAATCACATCGGTGTTATAACCGTCTGGAGGGTTAACACCCATACCAACATCACCAATAAACACTAATGGACGAATATACGCACTGACTAAGTTATTTTTACGCAGAGTTGCACGACATGCTTCCATTAACTCTTCCACGCTGTAGCTGACAGGCATACGGTAAATTTTTGCTGAATCATGCAAACGTTGCATATGCTCACGGTGGCGGAAGACCACAGGACCTTTGTGCGAGTCATAACAACGGACACCTTCAAACACTGATGTACCATAGTGCAGAGCATGAGACATAACATGAACCTTTGCATCAGCCCATGGCGTCATTTCACCGTTAAACCAAATAAAGTCAGCTTTCTTAGTCATTTGTATATTCCTTACATTGCACTTTGTGTGCGTAATAGTCGTGATTCTTGTTGTAGTACTTCAACTTCTGTAATGTCCGAAAGCTTGGTTAACTGTGCACAAAGCTGGGTTAATGGCCTTTGACTACTTACAGTAAGTTCAATATTAACATTGTCGCCGTCTGTCGATTGTCCCATATTCATGGCATTAATACGAAATCCACGATGGCGAGTGACCCTTAATATACGCTCTAAAACCTCAGGACGGAAACGGGCCAATATCGAGATTTGGTGTTGCATCATAATGGTTTCTCCATCATTTTTTCATTACTAGCCCCAGGCGGAACCAACGGCCAGACGTTTTCTAGTTCATTAATTGATACCTGTAATAAATAGGCACCTTCGCTATTAAGTAATTCATCTAATGCCGCATTAACTTCCGACTTATCTGTGATCCGTTGGCCTTTAATACCAAACGCGCTGGCTAATGCCACAAAATCAGGGTTGTCTGTTAAAATAGTTTCGCTATAACGCTGTTCGAAAAACAGTTCTTGCCACTGGCGAACCATGCCTAAGCGCTGGTTATCGATTAAAAGAATTTTTACAGGAAGTTGCTTACGTTTGATGGTTCCCAGCTCTTGGACATTCATCATGAATGAGCCATCTCCTGATACACAAACAACCGTATCTTCAGGCCTAGCAACCTGTGCCCCAATTGCCGCAGGGATACCAAACCCCATGGTTCCAAGCCCACTTGAGGTTAAGAAATTTTCAGGGCCATCAACGGTGATATGTTGTGCCGACCACATTTGGTGTTGCCCTACATCGGTAGTAACAACCGTATTTGGCTGCATTTTATCCGACAGTTGTTTCAGTAACAGTGGTGCATAAATAGGCTCACCAGGATGGTCATAACGCCAACCGAATTCTTTTTTAAGTTGCTGAACTTCCTGCAGCCAAGGTGCTATTGATTTTTTAAGCATTAATTCAGGTAGTAATACTTTTGCATCACCATGCAACGCAACATGCGTTTGACGTAATTTGTCCAATTCTACGTGGTCTATATCGATATGAATCACTTTGGCGTTCGGTGCAAAAGTATTTAACTTACCTGTTACCCTATCATCAAAACGAGCACCAACAGCGATGAGTAAGTCACAGCGCTGCACAGAAATATTGGCCGCTTTAGTACCGTGCATACCTAACATGCCTAAATAGTTTTCATCTAAAGGGCTCACAGCACCAAGCCCTTTTAATGTTGCAACTGAAGGAATACCTGTAAACTCAATAAATTCGCGTAATTCTTTTACGGCACCTGACATTCCAACACCGCCACCAACGTACAACATAGGCTTTTCTGATTGCTCTAATAGCATTCTTGCCTGTTGAATTTCTGATAAAGGTGACGTGACTTCTTGCTCTACCGGCATTAAAAACGGAGACAACTCAGCGTGTTGTAGCTGAATATCTTTCGGAATATCAATCAGTACAGGGCCTGGTCGCCCACTATTTGCGATTGCGAAAGCCTCAGCAAGAATGCGAGGTAAATCCTCGATGTCTTCAACCAAAAAACTGTGCTTAGTACAAGCTAGAGACAACCCTAAGACGTCGATTTCTTGAAAAGCATCGGTTCCAATAAATTCAGAAGCGACTTGACCAGTAATGGCGACAACAGGAACAGAGTCTAATAATGCGTCCGCTAGCCCCGTGATAATATTTGTTGCACCAGGACCAGATGTTGCAATACACACCCCTGTCTTTCCTGTTGATCGTGCATAACCAATTGCCGCGATTACAGCCCCTTGCTCATGTCGACACAATAAATGCTCAACTCCACCATCATACAATGCGTCATAAACTGGCATAATTGCACCACCAGGATACCCAAATACGGTATCAACTCCCTGTGTTCGCAATGCTTGAACTAACCATTGTGCTCCGTTCATGCTTTATCTCCTGTCTGTCTACTTTATCTATTTGTATTTGTTATGTTTTATTTAGTGTGCTTGCATCAATCAACATTTATATCAAAAAAAACCCCGCGCCTTTCGGTGCGGGGTTCTCGTGAGATCTGGCTGTTATTTTAGCCTTCGTCGTCCAAGTGCAGCCCCGCACGGTGGGATAATAATCACCACCACGCTAATAATAATTAGGCTAACTGCTTGGATAAATGCGTTCATGTGTTTTACTTTTTCAATGTTCTTAATCATCTATTATTTAGAGTTATCATTTTAAAGGCGTTTTGACAACTTTTATTTAATTTATTTATTTTCAAAACATTAAATTACTTTAAAATCATATAATAACAATGAAATTAGCATTATAAACTACTTAAATAGCCATTCTTCAGTAAAATTCAATAGAATACATAGCATAATCAGCTACATCATCCATATTAGTCATTTGGCACCATTAAAACTCACCCCACATAATTAATTACTTTTTCTTATGAATAACCAAGCTCGGCATAGTATCCTCGCTTCATGAAACTAACACAATCCCAGTTATAACCTAGCTTCGAAGCCACTCGTAGTAAATTGAAACAACTCAGTAACTAAGTAATTAAATTATCGAGCGGTTTCGCAAACATGTTATCTATTCAAGATAAATCAAATTATTTTTAGCAGAATATTACTCTGTAAATAATATTGGAGGGCTCATGACATTAGCGATTGTTTACACTAGAGCATCAATTGGGTTAGAAGCACCTCTTGTTACTGTTGAAGCACATATTAGTAATGGGCTCCCAGGTTTAACACTCGTTGGGCTACCAGAAACGGCCGTAAAAGAAGCAAGAGATAGAGTTCGAAGCGCTCTACTAAATAGCGGATTTGAATATCCAGCTAAAAAAATGACGGTTAATTTAGCTCCAGCTGACTTACCAAAAGAAAGTGGTCGGTATGATCTTGCAATCGCGATTGCCATACTCGCATCATCAGGACAGCTCCCCCACGAGCCATTAAAACAGTATGAATTTTTAGGTGAACTTGCTTTATCAGGCGATGTTCGCTATGTTAGCAGTGCTATTCCTGCCGCCCAATCAGCATTAAAACAACAACGCTCCTTAATACTATCTATGGAGAATCAACATCAATTAGGCCTACTCTCAGATAATAGCGTTTATTTCGCAACATCCTTATTGGAGCTTTGTCATTTTTTACATAACAAAAACACATTGCTTTGTAATCAACAAATTCACCAAGCACCTCTCTCAATCAAGCAAGAAGGTGATATTAACGATATCATTGGCCAAGAACATGGTAAACGAGCATTAGAAATCTGTGCCGCTGGTGGGCATAATTTACTCTTATTGGGTCCGCCAGGAACAGGAAAAACGATGTTAGCCAGTCGGCTAATGACTTTACTTCCCCCATTAACCTCTCAGGAAGCGTTAGAAGTTGCTTCATTACATAGCTTGAGTGAAAATACAAAAGAAGACATGAATTGGCCGATAAGGCCTTTTAGAGCGCCCCATCATAGCGCATCAATTGCAGCTTTAATTGGCGGTGGCTCTCTTCCCAAGCCTGGCGAGATCTCACTTGCACATCACGGTGTTTTATTTTTAGATGAATTACCAGAATTTAGCCGCTCAGTACTCGATTCTTTACGAGAACCACTAGAATCCCGAAAAATTAGTATTTCTCGAGCAAAAGCAAAAGTTTGCTATCCCGCTAGTTTTCAGTTAGTTGCAGCTCTAAACCCTAGCCCAACAGGTCATTACCAAGGAGAAATGAGTCGTTCAGCTCCTTCCCGTATCCTACGTTACCTTTCACGCATATCAGGGCCTTTTATTGACCGGTTTGATCTCTCTATAGAAATTCCATTGTTACCTCTCGGTTCATTGAGTAGCCAAACCAATCAAGGTGAAACAAGTGAACACGTCAGACAAAGAGTTATCGAAGCCAGAAATAGGCAACTTAGGCGAGCCGGAAAAATTAATAGTTTACTAACGCCAAGAGAAACCACACAATTTTGCCTACTAACCGCAAAAGATGCATTATTCTTAGAACATGCATTAAATAAGTTAGGTCTTTCCATCCCGAGCTTGGCACAGAATATTAAGAGTTGCCAGAACAATAGCCGACCTTAATGCCGCAGAAACTATTGAGCGTTCTGATTTATTAGAAGCTCTAGGGTATCGAGCGATGGATAAGTTATTGCTTCATTTGCAAAAACAAGTAAGCTGAGAAGAATGGACAGATAACTACTTTATTATCTCGTAAAAATAAAGGGACCGTAGTCCCTCTTATTATACGATGATGATATTAATCATCTGTATCAGTGTAGTCTTCCGATGGATCTATCTGCGGTTTACCGCCAGATAAAGTATGGAAGCGTTTTGGACGGTTAATACGGCTAGAATATTTTGCCCAAACTTTTTCTTCTGGGGTAGCAGGTTCACGCTCACCACGGCATACAGCGACGAAAAGTTTTTCTTCTTCTGTTTGAGGTTCGCGTTTACCTATATCAAGCTCATTAAAAGCTTGGCCGAGACGTTCTAGCAACTGAGCTTCTTTAATGGTGAAATCACCATGACGAGAAAAGCCACGTGGGTAATGTTTATTATCAAAAAAACGATTAGTCGTGATGAAGCTATCTGCCATCTGACACACTCCTAACTTATTACAGTCAAACTCTATATGGCGCGGAGTATTAGACAGCATTGACAATCTGTAAAACAAAACATTTAAATCATCACGACAAAAATAATTGGAGATGCATGTGGACAGCGAGTTATTGAGAACTTTTTTAGAGGTCAGTAAGACTAGGCACTTCGGTAGAGCCGCAGAATCACTCTATTTAACACAATCAGCAGTTAGCTTTCGTATTAGACAATTAGAAACACAGCTAGGTACAAGCTTATTTACTAGGCATAGAAACAATATCCGGTTAACAGCCGCGGGAGAAAGGCTTGTTCCATATGCCGAATCGTTAATGAATACCTGGTTGCAAGCTAAAAAAGAAATATCTCATGCCTCACAACACACAGAGCTTTCTATTGGTGCTACAGCTTCACTTTGGGAAGGTTATCTAACTGACTGGGTAGAAGAACTTTATAATCAACATGATGAACTGCGGCTCGAAGCTAGGGTTTCAACGCGCCAGTCTCTTGTTAAGCAACTACATTCTAGAGAATTAGACTTATTAATCGCAACTGAACCCCCAAAAATGGATGAGTTTGAAAGCACTATCATCGGTACGATTGATTTACAGCTTATGGCTTCCCAAAAAAATATTGCATTAACAAAATATAATTTTATAAAGCTAGAGTGGGGGGTTGATTTCCATCCCAAAAATGAACCATCACTAACCCAAGATGATACACCCGTAATGATCACGACCTCTGCCCATATTACCCGCCAATTACTTCCTGTATCGCTTTCAGCGGCATTTTTACCTGCTCATTGGGTATATCAATATCCAGGCCTAAAAACGCTCTCAGAAACCTCAATAAACAAACCTTTGTATGCAGTCTGGCTCCAAAAAAACGATCAGCAAGCTCTTATCAATCAACTGATTAAAACGCCAATAAAAAATGCACAGTTAAGTGAACAATAAAAGAAGAAGGTGAGTAACCGAATTCACTCACCTTCCTACTACTTTATAAACAAACTATGTTCCACTGCACAATGATCTTAATTGATGCTTCTTTTTATCTTTTAATAAGATATACCAATCACGAATAACTCATCGGCATTTATTTATACAATATAAACAAAATGATTTTTTGAGATTAATAAAGCTAAACCAGCAATTCTCGGTATACGACATTTATCTAAATTAAAGATTGAGCGCATTAAAATACCTTTCAACCCACAAATACTATTGAAAAACATAAAGTAGCAAGCAACAATTTACTGATTAGCTGAAATGTATATAAGCCGATGAAAATAAAGAAGAATAGTTGAGAGGGCAACTAGGTAATATCATCAATACATTTTAGTAGCAAATGTAATTAAAAGATATAAACAGTAAGTAATAACTCACCTATTTTTAGTATTAATAAAGAACGTCAAAGGATTGGATGAGAGAGAAATAAATCAAGGAGCTTATTTCTTGCATTTAAAATGATGAATACAATTAAAGCATATAAAACAGTGGGATAGTAGATTGGCTAAAATCAAATGAAAATTAGCAAATAGGGAAAAGTAACTCTATATCTACTATTAGATAAATAAAGAAAAACCCGATTAAGCTAATCGGGTTATCAATAGATACTTCTTTTATTATTACTTAATTGGTAACTGGCAGGGGCGGAGAGACTCGAACTCCCAACACCCGGTTTTGGAGACCGGTGCTCTACCAATTGAACTACGCCCCTAGATTAAGTGGCGGAACGGACGGGACTCGAACCCGCGACCCCCTGCGTGACAGGCAGGTATTCTAACCAACTGAACTACCGCTCCACTTATTCTTTTGCCTTTCGGCTGTTTACTGCTAATTAAGCAATAAACCTTTAATTAATGTCTGGCAGTTCCCTACTCTCACATGGGGAGACCCCACACTACCATCGGCGCTACGGCGTTTCACTGCTGAGTTCGGCATGGGGTCAGGTGGGACCACCGCGCTATTGCCGCCAGACAAATTCTGTGTGTTCCCGTTTAATCTCACTTTCGTGTACTAAACCAGAACATCAATCTCGAACAAGCTGCTGTGTCCTTCACCTCTCGGCTTCTCACGCTTATTGAATCAACATAATCTCTCTAAAACACCTTCGGTGTTGTCAGGTTAAGCCTCACGGTTCATTAGTATTGGTTAGCTCAACGTATCGCTACGCTTACACACCCAACCTATCAACGTCTTAGTCTTAAACGTTCCTTTAGGACCCTTAAAGAGTCAGGGAAGACTCATCTCAAGGCAAGTTTCCCGCTTAGATGCTTTCAGCGGTTATCTCTTCCGCACTTAGCTACCGGGCAATGCCATTGGCATGACAACCCGAACACCAGTGGTGCGTCCACTCCGGTCCTCTCGTACTAGGAGCAGCCCCTTTCAATCTTCCAACGCCCACGGCAGATAGGGACCGAACTGTCTCACGACGTTCTAAACCCAGCTCGCGTACCACTTTAAACGGCGAACAGCCGTACCCTTGGGACCTACTTCAGCCCCAGGATGTGATGAGCCGACATCGAGGTGCCAAACACCGCCGTCGATATGAACTCTTGGGCGGTATCAGCCTGTTATCCCCGGAGTACCTTTTATCCGTTGAGCGATGGCCCTTCCATTCAGAACCACCGGATCACTAAGACCTACTTTCGTACCTGCTCGAGCCGTCACTCTCGCAGTCAAGCTGGCTTATGCCTTTGCACTAACCGCATGATGTCCGACCATGCTTAGCCAACCTTCGTGCTCCTCCGTTACTCTTTGGGAGGAGACCGCCCCAGTCAAACTACCCACCAGACACTGTCCGCACCCCGGATAACGGGGCTACGTTAGAACATCAAACATTAAAGGGTGGTATTTCAAGGTTGGCTCCATGCAGACTGGCGTCCACACTTCAAAGCCTCCCACCTATCCTACACATCAAGGCTCAATGTTCAGTGTCAAGCTATAGTAAAGGTTCACGGGGTCTTTCCGTCTTGCCGCGGGTACACTGCATCTTCACAGCGAGTTCAATTTCACTGAGTCTCGGGTGGAGACAGCCTGGCCATCATTACGCCATTCGTGCAGGTCGGAACTTACCCGACAAGGAATTTCGCTACCTTAGGACCGTTATAGTTACGGCCGCCGTTTACTGGGGCTTCGATCAAGAGCTTCTCCTTACGGATAACCCCATCAATTAACCTTCCAGCACCGGGCAGGCGTCACACCGTATACGTCCACTTTCGTGTTTGCACAGTGCTGTGTTTTTAATAAACAGTTGCAGCCAGCTGGTATCTGCGACTGGCTTCAGCTCCATCCGCAAGGGACTTCACCTAGCGCCAGCGTGCCTTCTCCCGAAGTTACGGCACCATTTTGCCTAGTTCCTTCACCCGAGTTCTCTCAAGCGCCTGAGTATTCTCTACCTGACCACCTGTGTCGGTTTGGGGTACGATTAATGATAATCTAGAGCTTAGAGGCTTTTCCTGGAAGCGGGGCATGAGCTACTTCATCACCGTAGTGACTCGTCGTCGGACCTCAGCATGTAGTGAACCGGATTTGCCTAATTCACCTGCCTACATCCTTAAACCGGGACAACCGTCGCCCGGATAGCCTAGCCTTCTCCGTCCCCCCATCGCAATTATCACCAGTACGGGAATATTAACCCGTTTCCCATCGACTACGCATTTCTGCCTCGCCTTAGGGGTCGACTCACCCTGCCCCGATTAACGTTGGACAGGAACCCTTGGTCTTCCGGCGTGCGGGTTTTTCACCCGCATTATCGTTACTTATGTCAGCATTCGCACTTCTGATACCTCCAGCATACCTCACAGTACACCTTCACAGGCTTACAGAACGCTCCCCTACCCAACAATATTTACATATCGCTGCCGCAGCTTCGGTGCATAGTTTAGCCCCGTTACATCTTCCGCGCAGGCCGACTCGACCAGTGAGCTATTACGCTTTCTTTAAATGATGGCTGCTTCTAAGCCAACATCCTGGCTGTCTGAGCCTTCCCACTTCGTTTCCCACTTAACTATGACTTTGGGACCTTAGCTGGCGGTCTGGGTTGTTTCCCTCTTCACGACGAACGTTAGCACCCGCCGTGTGTCTCCCGTGATAACATTCTTCGGTATTCGTAGTTTGCATCGAGTTGGTAAGTCGGGATGACCCCCTAGTCGAAACAGTGCTCTACCCCCGAAGATGAGTTCACGAGGCGCTACCTAAATAGCTTTCGGGGAGAACCAGCTATCTCCCGGTTTGATTGGCCTTTCACCCCCAGCCACAAGTCATCCGCTAATTTTTCAACATTAGTCGGTTCGGTCCTCCAGTTAGTGTTACCCAACCTTCAACCTGCCCATGGCTAGATCACCGGGTTTCGGGTCTATACCCTGCAACTCATTCGCCCAGTTAAGACTCGGTTTCCCTACGGCTCCCCTATACGGTTAACCTTGCTACAGAATATAAGTCGCTGACCCATTATACAAAAGGTACGCAGTCACCCCACCCCAAAGCACATTCACTACTTGTTTTGTTTGTTGGGCGTCGCAAAAAACGCTCCGCCAACGCGTGTTGAATGTCACTTCAAAGTTGTCCTCAACACCAGAAAATGCTTTGGTGGTGGGGCTCCCACTGCTTGTACGTACACGGTTTCAGGTTCTATTTCACTCCCCTCGCCGGGGTTCTTTTCGCCTTTCCCTCACGGTACTGGTTCACTATCGGTCAATCAGGAGTATTTAGCCTTGGAGGATGGTCCCCCCATATTCAGACAGGATAACACGTGTCCCGCCCTACTCGTCGAGTTCACAACACTAACACCTTCGGATACGGGGCTATCACCCTTTACTGCCGGCCTTTCCAGACCGTTCTCCTGATGCTAATGTTGATTAAGACTCTGGGCTGCTCCCCGTTCGCTCGCCGCTACTAGGGGAATCTCGGTTGATTTCTTTTCCTCGGGTACTGAGATGTTTCAGTTCCCCCGGTTCGCTTCGTTTGACTATGTATTCATCAAACGATAGTGCAACGAATTGCACTGGGTTTCCCCATTCGGAAATCGTCGGTTATCACGGTTCATATCACCTTACCGACGCTTATCGCAGATTAGCACGTCCTTCATCGCCTCTGATTGCCTAGGCATCCACCGTGTACGCTTAGTCGCTTAACCTCACAACCCGAAGGTGTCTTCTTATCAGACGACACTTAACGTCATGGCTGCGCGTGGTGAACTTCTTCGTTGGGTAGTGCTCGCAATGCTCACGTACTATTGTACGCTGCGCTTGCTGTGCGCTAGCCGCCTTGAATTTCACACTGCTCGCTCATGCCACTTGCTTGTGTGTTTGAAAAACACTTCAAGTTGAGATTTTTGAGAGACTCTCACATTGTTTAAGCGATAAACAATGTGCGTTGTTTTCAATTTTCAGCTTGTTCCAGATTGTTAAAGAGCATAATTGTTAAACCAACTACAATGTAATTGGCTTAATCATTATTGGGGACATCGTCTTTCACTCGACATCGGCGCAATTGGCGTCCCCTAGGGGATTCGAACCCCTGTTACCGCCGTGAAAGGGCGGTGTCCTAGGCCTCTAGACGAAGGGGACACGAAAATTCAATTGCAAAACACCGTTTTGCTATTTTCATGTAAGTCTTATCCTCTCGAATAAGTCTCCCACGTAAAGCCATTGCTCTACTTTCTATCAGACAATCTGTGTGAGCACTTCACAAAAACACTTCAATGGTAAGGAGGTGATCCAACCGCAGGTTCCCCTACGGTTACCTTGTTACGACTTCACCCCAGTCATGAATCACAAAGTGGTAAGCGCCCTCCCGAAGGTTAAGCTACCTACTTCTTTTGCAACCCACTCCCATGGTGTGACGGGCGGTGTGTACAAGGCCCGGGAACGTATTCACCGTAGCATTCTGATCTACGATTACTAGCGATTCCGACTTCATGGAGTCGAGTTGCAGACTCCAATCCGGACTACGACGTACTTTATGAGTTCCGCTTGCTCTCGCGAGGTCGCTTCTCTTTGTATACGCCATTGTAGCACGTGTGTAGCCCTACTCGTAAGGGCCATGATGACTTGACGTCATCCCCACCTTCCTCCGGTTTATCACCGGCAGTCTCCTTTGAGTTCCCGACCGAATCGCTGGCAACAAAGGATAAGGGTTGCGCTCGTTGCGGGACTTAACCCAACATTTCACAACACGAGCTGACGACAGCCATGCAGCACCTGTCTCAGAGTTCCCGAAGGCACTAAAGCATCTCTGCTAAATTCTCTGGATGTCAAGAGTAGGTAAGGTTCTTCGCGTTGCATCGAATTAAACCACATGCTCCACCGCTTGTGCGGGCCCCCGTCAATTCATTTGAGTTTTAACCTTGCGGCCGTACTCCCCAGGCGGTCGATTTAACGCGTTAGCTCCGAAAGCCACTCCTCAAGGGAACAACCTTCAAATCGACATCGTTTACAGCGTGGACTACCAGGGTATCTAATCCTGTTTGCTCCCCACGCTTTCGCACCTGAGCGTCAGTCTTTGTCCAGGGGGCCGCCTTCGCCACCGGTATTCCTCCACATCTCTACGCATTTCACCGCTACACATGGAATTCTACCCCCCCTCTACAAGACTCTAGCTGACCAGTCTTAGATGCCATTCCCAGGTTAAGCCCGGGGATTTCACATCTAACTTAATCAACCGCCTGCGTGCGCTTTACGCCCAGTAATTCCGATTAACGCTTGCACCCTCCGTATTACCGCGGCTGCTGGCACGGAGTTAGCCGGTGCTTCTTCTGTCGGTAACGTCAATCGTTGATGATATTAGCATCAACGCCTTCCTCCCGACTGAAAGTACTTTACAACCCTAGGGCCTTCTTCATACACGCGGCATGGCTGCATCAGGCTTGCGCCCATTGTGCAATATTCCCCACTGCTGCCTCCCGTAGGAGTCTGGGCCGTGTCTCAGTCCCAGTGTGGCTGATCATCCTCTCAGACCAGCTAGGGATCGTCGCCTAGGTGAGCCATTACCTCACCTACTAGCTAATCCCATATGGGTTCATCCGATAGCGCAAGGACCGAAGTTCCCCTGCTTTGCTCCTAAGAGATTATGCGGTATTAGCTACCGTTTCCAGTAGTTATCCCCCTCTATCGGGCAGATCCCCATACATTACTCACCCGTCCGCCGCTCGTCAGCGAGAAGCAAGCTTCCCCTGTTACCGCTCGACTTGCATGTGTTAGGCCTGCCGCCAGCGTTCAATCTGAGCCATGATCAAACTCTTCAATTAAAAAGCTTGATGCTCAAAGAATGTTTACTGTCGTTTGATTTCCGAAGAAATCAAATTACCTATTAGTTCATATATATGAATTAACGTGTTAGTCACTCTTCAAGACTTAAAATCAAATATTTTTTTGATAGTGTCCTGTGAGTGCCCACACAGATTGTCTGATAAATTGTTAAAGAGCGTTGCGACTAAATCTTTTGATTTTCGACTTCGAGGTTGTTGTCGCGAGGTGTCGTATATTACGTTTTTTATTTAGAAAGTCAAGAGTTTATTTTCAACTTTTTTCTTTCTCACCTCTGTTATCACTGGGTTATGAAGTTTTCTTCGAACCGGTTTGTCGTGACAACGGATGCGCATTATAGGGAGCCTTCAGAATTACACAACCTTTTTTTTTAAAAAAAACTCCGTTTGCGGATAAAATAGCCATCTTGTGCTTTTTCGCTGCATAACGATTATAAAAGAAGCGACTTCATGCCTATAATTCTAACTTTAGCAGCCTACTTGGCTCATAAATTCATAATGAATTAGCGAGTTATTTAACTGCCATCCTTTATTTCTTTTTATGGTTATCACTATGAACACACTTTTACGCCCTTATTTAGGTATCTATCCTTCTATTAATGCACGCGTTTTCATTGACCCATCTTCTGTTGTAATTGGAGATGTTCGCATAGCTGATGATGTCAGTATTTGGCCTCTCAGTGTTTTGCGTGGTGATGTTAACTATATCTCTATTGGCGCACGCACCAATATCCAAGATGGCTCAGTACTACATGTCACACATAAATCTGCCAGTAACCCTGAGGGGAACCCGTTAATTATTGGAGAAAATGTCACCATTGGTCATAAAGTCATGTTACATGGTTGCACTATAGGGAATAGAGTACTGGTTGGAATGGGCTCAATTGTTATTGATGGGGCTATAGTCGAAGATGACGTTATTATTGGAGCTAACAGTTTAGTAACTCAAGGAAAAAGGCTCGAGTCCGGTTACTTATATACAGGGAGCCCAGCAAAAGCCATCCGAAAATTGACTGATGCTGAGTTAGGTCATTTACGGTATTCAGCGAATAACTATGTTGAATGGAAAAATAACTATTTAGCTTCTGATAATACGTAAAGCCCGTCTTCACCATCGAAGCCTTGTTCAATCAAGGCTTCAAACTCTTCTTCTATATCCCATCGATACTGCTGAAATAGCCTCAGAGGTGTTTCTTCTTTACCATAGCGTTGAAATAGCAATGACTGAGGAATTGCACATTCGGCAAGCATTCCACTGATCAATACAGGAAAACGTACTTGCTTGGATAGCTCATCCCACTCTTCTCTATCAGGAAATTGAATTTGCTGATTCACCCTTTCAACTCCTTATATAAAGCAGATAAAACAGGTGTAATTTCAGGAAGAACGCCATGCCATAGCTTAAAAGAAAACGCAGCTTGTCCTACAAGCATACCCAAGCCATCCGCTATCTTAGTCACTTGGTGTTGAGCCGCAAATTCAAGGAAAGGAGTTAATGACGATTGATAAAACATGTCATAACATGCAACTTGATGGCTAAATACATTTGGATCAATTGCAGGAACCTCTCCATTCACACCAGATGAAGTCGCATTGATGATCAGATCAAAATCAGCAGATACGATCTGCGAGATCTCCTTCCCACATATTTTCCCTAGCGCAGAAAATTCGTTAATTAATAACTCAACCTTAGAAAAGGTTCTATTTGTTAAAGTGATATCACAGCCATATTCTAAAAGTGGCAATAATGCCCCACGTGTTGCACCACCAGCACCAACTATTAATATTCGGCTACTTGGATGTACAAAATTCAAACGCTGTAAATCTAACAAAAGCCCCATTCCGTCGGTGTTGTCTCCCAGTAGTCGATTATCATCAAGCTTCATGATCGTATTAACTGCGCCACAAGTTTGAGCTCTGGCTGTTAATTCAGAAACGGCCTGAAAGGCGCGCTCCTTAAATGGCAATGTAATGTTTGCGCCCTTTCCACCTTGTGAAAAAAACTCTATTAAGCTTTGTTCGAAAACCTCTACTGGTGCTAGGATTTTTTCATATTTCAGTGAAATACCTGTTTGCTCTGCAAACATTTTATGTATAACAGGTGATTTACTGTGTTGAATTGGATTGCCAAAAACCGCAAACATTTCCATCAATATTATCCTTTACGATATAGTTGCCCTGTTTTTGCGTCTCTTATTTCAGAAGGATTTTGGCGGCCACCCACTATTCCATCAAGGACAGGAACACTTCCTTTAAATTGAGCAATTACTTCTTCTGTTGTTCTACAAGGCTCTAAACCACTTAAATTTGCACTTGTAGACACTAAAGGTTTGCCATAATGACGGCATAAGCTTTTTACTAATTCATGGTCTGTGACTCTCACTGCAATCGTATCAAACCGGCCAGTCAACCATTTTGGCGTCGTTGTTTTTGCGGGGATAACCCATGTTACTGGCCCTGGCCATGTTGCAAACATCGCTTGTTTCTGATCTTCCGTTAACTGCTCATCATCTATATAGTCTTTTAATTGTTCATAGCTGTCAGCAATAAGGATTAATCCTTTTTCCCAAGGGCGTTGCTTCAATTCTAATAAATTATGTACTGCCTTTTCACTATCTGGGTCACAGCCTAAACCAAATACGGCTTCTGTTGGGTAGGCAATAACCTCCTCGTGTTGTAATGAACTTATGATACTTTCAATTGCAGGTGTAGATATATTTGACATAGTTTTAACTCATTATTCTTCTTGTTGCTTACCGCAGCGTTTGCTGGCACAAAATAATCTTACTCCCTGTCCCCCCCTTTTTTCCATAAGTAATGGATATTCACAATACTTACATTTACCAGTAATAGGCTTATTATTTAATATAAACTGACAGTTAGGGTAATTATCACAAGCATAAAAAGTCTTACCAAAACGCGATTTTCTCTGTAATAAATTCCCTGTTTGGCATTGCGGGCAAAAAATTTTAGTTTCACCCGGCTTATCAATTAGCTCAATATGTTCACATTCAGGATAATTACTACAACCAATAAACATGCCAAATCGACCTTGCTTCAGCACTAAATCATGACTACATTTAGGACAATGTTGACCACTTAATACTTTAATAATATGACTTTCTACTGTAGGCCTTAGCGGCCTCATATAATGACATTGTGGATAACTTGAACAACCTAAAAAAGGCCCATGTGAACTATTGCGGATAACAAGCAAGGAATCGCATTCTGGACAATGTTCATTTTTCTCTGTATCGAAGGGCAGTTGTTTAGACATGTTTTTCTCTACTGTTGCTTTTAACTAAGTGACTCTGGTATACCCACCAGCCCCCGAGCTAACTACTCCATTGATTTCCATCTCAGTTAATATGGTAATTATTTGAGTAACAGGAATTTGGGTCTGTTCTGCAATGACATCTACTGGTGTCGCTTGGTACCCCACCATACCTAAAATTTTATTTTCTACCACACTAAACTCAAGTGATACCTTCTCTATAGGCAATTCTGTTTGTATCCAATTTAACCCATCACCAATATGTTGCAATACATCTTCAGGTTCAGCTAATAGATAAGCTCCTTGCTGCAATAGCCAATGGTTACCATGGAATGCAGAATTACCCAATGGAGCAGGCAATGTAAATAAGTCACGGTTTTGCTCTAATGCATATCTAGCAGTTATTAGTGATCCACTTTTCATTCCAGCTTCAATGACAACAACTGCTTTACTTAACCCACTAATAATACGGTTTCTCTTGGGAAATTGCTTAGGTAATGGTGGTACATCCGGCCAATATTCTGAAATCAACGCACCATAATTTTTAATCTTTTCAGCTAATTCAGCATGTTGACGCGGGTAAATATTTGCTAATCCGCTACCTAAAACTGCGATTGTTTCACCTCTATTATCTAGAGCTGCTTTATGGCTTATACCGTCGATGCCTAATGCAAGCCCACTAGTGATGGTTATACCATGATGAACAAAGCTCTTTACAAACAGGTTAGTCCATATTCTCCCATATTCACTTGCTCTACGACTGCCAACTATAGCAATTTGAGGCGCTACCAATAATTCACTTTTTCCCACAACAAATAATAAAAGAGGAGGACTGTAGATTTGCTTTAATAAAAAAGGGTAATGGGAATCACAGTAAGTAATCATTTGATGATGTTTATCTGAAAGCCATGCTTGTACTTTTTCTAGCCGGTGCATAGAGACATTCATAAATTGTAATTGCTGTATTTCATTCAAACCATGATGGTGTAAAGCCTGATAGCTAATTTTATTTAGTTGTTTTAGCTCATTAATTATTCTTACTGCATTCAGGGGCAATAGCCTTTTAACTTGAGACATCCTTAACCAAATTTCTTGGGTATCCATTATTGTCATCCTGACTCATTAACAAATAGGTTCTTTAGTGAACAAATCATAACCAATACTGTCAATATGAAAGAGAAATGTCTAGAATAGTCATTAATTCCCATTCACATTTTGGAAACCGCTCGAAAAATTTATGTCAGTCTTAAACGTATTACATTATCCAGACGAACGCTTACGCACAATTGCTAAGCCAGTAGACAAAGTTGATGCTTCTATACAGCGTATCGTTGATGATATGTTCGATACCATGTATGAAGAAGAAGGTATTGGCCTTGCAGCAACTCAAGTCGATATCCACCAGCGAATCATCGTCATTGATGTGTCCGAAACTCGTGATGAGCGCTTAGTTCTTATTAACCCTGAATTGTTAGATAAATCTGGGGAAACAGGTATCGAAGAAGGTTGCTTGTCTATTCCGGAACAACATGGCTTCGTCCCTCGTGCTGAGCAGGTAAAAGTTCGTGCACTAAATTATAACGGCGAGTCTTTTGAACTAGAGGCTGATGGTTTATTAGCTATCTGTATCCAACATGAAATGGACCACCTTGTTGGTAAGCTATTTGTTGACTATTTATCGCCTTTAAAACGTCAGCGCATCCGCCAGAAAGTTGAAAAACTAGACAGACTAAGAGCAAAAGAAGCCAAGAATAGCTAGTTCGCTAAATATAAATAGGGAAATTAACGTGTCAGAGCCATTGAAAATTATTTTTGCAGGTACACCAGATTTTGCGGCCAAACACTTAGCTGCTCTCTTAGGTACCAGGCACCAAATCGTAGGCGTTCTCACTCGCCATGATAAACCTGCGGGGAGAGGTAAAAAGTTAACACCAAGCCCTGTCAAGGTTCTCGCTGAAGAAAACCAACTCCCTGTTTTTCAACCAATATCTCTTAGAGATAGCGAAAACCAGCAGTGGATAAAAGACCAAAATGCGGACTTAATGATAGTTGTTGCTTATGGATTGATTTTACCGCAAGCCGTTCTTGATATTCCTCGCTTAGGTTGCTTGAATGTTCACGGCTCTTTGTTACCTCGCTGGAGAGGAGCAGCACCAATTCAACGTTCTATTTGGGCTGGTGATACTGAAACGGGTGTGACTATTATGCAAATGGACGCAGGTTTAGATACTGGAGACATGCTTTACAAAGCAATTTGTCCAATTAGCGCTAGTGATACGAGCGCCTCGTTATATGATAAATTAGCAATAACAGGCCCTGAAGCATTAATTCATACTGTTGAGATGTTATCCGCAGGTCAATGCGTTGGTGAGAAACAAGACGATTCATTAGCAAATTATGCTGAAAAATTATCGAAAGAGGAAGCTCGCATTAATTGGCAAGATGATGCTGTACATATTGAGCGTTGTATTCGTGCTTTCAATCCTTGGCCAATGAGTTATTTCATGGTTGAAGAGCAACTCATTAAAGTTTGGCAAGCTGAAGTATTCACCGACGAACATGACAAGCAACCAGGAACAATTATTAGCGCTGATAAAAAAGGTATATGTATCGCCACAGGAAATGGCATACTAAATATTACTCAGCTACAACCGCCTGGCAAAAAAGCAATGAGTGCACAAGATATCCTAAACTCTCGTCGCGAATGGTTTACTCCAGAGCAAATTCTAGCATAACGAACTTGTAAACTGTCTGATACCTTCAGGCAGTTTTATTTCAGTCACTAATATATTCATCTTCACCATATGAAAAACACATATAATTTGCGTAGTATCGCGGCAACAGCAATTAATCAAGTCCTTGATAACGGACAATCACTAAGCACTGTATTGCCTGACTTACAACGCAATATCAATGATAAAGATAAAGCTTTATTACAAGAAATTTGCTTTGGCGTTTTACGTTATTTACCTAAGCTTGAATGGTTTATTAGTCAGCTAATGGAAAAACCATTAACTGGTAAACAAAGAACCCTGCATTACTTAATTATGGTAGGTATCTATCAGCTACTTTATACTCGCATTCCGCCTCATGCTGCATTAGCAGAAACAGTAAATGGAGCAGTAGCACTGAAAAAAACCCAATTAAAAGGGCTTATTAATGGCGTGTTGCGTTCATTTCAACGCCAACAAGTACAATTAGAAGAAAGAATTACTAACAACACTAGCCAATATTTACATCCAAGCTGGTTATTAAAACGCCTACAAACAGCCTATCCAGATGATTGGCAATCTATTATTGAAGCAAATAACCAACGCCCACCTATGTGGTTAAGAGTAAATTCTCAGCATCACACAGCTACACAATATCTTAATTTATTAGAGCAATCGGAGATAACCGCACATTTGCACTCTTCACATCCAAATGCTATCCGCTTAGATGAACCTACAGCTGTTTCTCGTCTTCCGGGCTTTGAAGATGGTTGGTCAACAGTACAAGATGTTTCAGCTCAAGGCTGTGCTGAATTACTAGAACCTCAAAATGGGGAAAATATTTTAGATTTATGTGCGGCACCTGGTGGAAAAACAACCCATATTTTAGAACTAGCACCTAAAGCAAATGTTATTGCCGTAGACATTGATGAATTGCGCCTTAAAAGAGTGAAAGAAAATTTAATTCGCCTAAAGCAACATGCTGTTGTTATACAAGGAGACGGAACACAGCCAGAAACATGGGCTCAAGGTCAGCAATTTGATCGTATTTTGCTTGATGCTCCTTGTTCCGCAACAGGCGTTATTCGACGTCATCCTGACATCAAATGGCTACGTCGTGATTCAGACATAAATGAATTAGCGCAACTACAATCTCAAATTCTCGAAGCTATCTGGCCTTATTTAAAACCGGGCGGCACACTAGTCTACGCGACTTGCTCAATTATGCCCGAAGAAAATGGAAAACAAATACAAAGTTTCCTATCTAAACATAATGACGCCTGTCTAAATGACGGAACTGATGCTGGATTACAAATATTACCCAGTACTAATGGTGGTGATGGTTTCTTTTATGCACGCTTAGTAAAAAAGGTGTAGGAAATGGTAGCCAGCTCTCTGATATAGGAATATGTAATGAAGATCATTATTCTAGGTGCTGGGCAAGTTGGCGGCACGCTTGCTGAAAATTTAGTTGATGAGAACAATGATATTACCGTCGTCGATACCGATGCTGATCGCTTACGTCAATTACAGGATCAATTCGATCTACGAGTGGTAAATGGCCATGGTTCTCACCCTAGAGTGCTTCGAGATGCAGGTGCAGAAGATGCAGATATGTTAGTAGCAGTGACCAATTCCGATGAAACTAACATGATTGCTTGCCAGATTGCCTATAGCCTATTTAATACCCCAAATAAAATAGCGCGCATCAGGGCAACTGAATATATCCGTGAATCCGACAAATTGTTCCTGCCTGAACAAATCCCGATTGACTACTTAATATCGCCTGAACAATTAGTTATCGATTATATCTATAAATTAATTCAATACCCTGGCGCTCTTCAAGTTGTAAACTTTGCAGAAGGTAAAGTCAGTATTGTTGCTGTAAAAGCTTATTACGGCGGTTCACTTGTAGGTAATGCTTTATCGAGTTTACGCGAACATATGCCACATATTGATACTCGCGTTGTCGCTATTTTCCGCCAAGATAGGCCTATCCGGCCTCAAGGCTCAACAATCATTGAAGCGGGAGACGAAGTTTTTTTTGTTGCTTCTACACAACATATCCGAGCCGTAATGAGTGAATTGCAAAGGTTAGAAAAGCCATACAAACGTTTGATGATAGTTGGTGGTGGCAACGTTGGAGCTGGTCTAGCAAGACGACTAGAAAAAGATTACAGCGTGAAACTTATTGAACGCAACCAGAAGCGTGCAACAGAACTTGCTGAGCTACTGCATGATACAATTGTGTTTTATGGAGATGCATCTGACCAAGAGTTACTCACTGAAGAGCACATTGAGCAAATGGATGTTTTTATTGCCCTAACAAATGATGATGAAGCTAATATTATGTCTGCTATGTTAGCTAAAAAAATGGGGGCTAAAAAAGCAATGGTGCTTATACAACGCTCTGCATACGTTGAACTTGTTCAAGGTGGGGTCATTGACATTGCAATTTCACCTCAACAAGCAACTATTTCCGCTTTACTAAGCCATGTAAGAAAAGCAGATATAGTCAATGTCTCATCTTTAAGAAGAGGTGTTGCAGAAGCGATTGAGGCAATTGCACACGGTGATGAAAATACGTCAAAAGTTGTTGGTAAAAAAATATCTGAAATTAAACTTCCTCCAGGAACTATTATTGGTGCAATTGTTCGAGAAGAAGAAGTCATTATAGCTAGCGATTACCATATTATTGAACAAGGTGACCATGTCATTATGTTTATTACCGATAAAAAGTATGTACCCGAAGTTGAAAAATTATTTCAACCAAGTCCATTCTTCTTATAAAAATAAAAATAGTAAATATTTGCAGCTTAATAATTCTAGCGACTATAATTTGTTAACCTAATGCATGTTTTGTTTCAATTGAGTTATTTATTAAGGGGTCGTCTAATGAGCTTTTTAAAAGATTTCCGCGAATTTGCCATGAAAGGTAATGTAGTGGATATGGCAGTCGGTATTATTATTGGTGCCGCATTTGGTAAAATTGTATCTTCATTAGTTGCTGATGTCATCATGCCTCCGCTAGGGTTACTAATCGGTGGTGTTGATTTCAAATCATTCAGCATCGTACTGAAAGAAGCACAGGGTGATTTACCCGCAGTTGTACTAAATTATGGAATGTTTATACAAACTGTTTTTGACTTTGTTATTGTTGCCTTTGCTATCTTTATGGCAATTAAAGTTATGAATAAAGTTCGCCGCGAAAAAGAAGCAGCACCAGCAGAGCCTGCACCACCTTCTAAAGAAGAAGTTCTATTATCAGAAATTCGTGATCTTTTGAAAGAACAAAATAAAAAATAACTAAAAGGCCAGTGGTAATACGTCAATAAACCTATTACCACTGGCCTCCCAGTTAACTGAATTCTTATTTTTTCCTTTTCTTGTGTAACTACCTTTCCCTTTTTTATTTTTTTCAACTCTTTGACGAAATAGTGGATCATGGAGTAATGCTTCAATCGCATTATCTTTAATCTCACCACGTTTATGTTGATATTTACTCATGATATACCTTCATATAGTTAGCTGATTATATAATTAATAAACTTTAGATGCGCCTTTTTCTAATATTTCCATAATAGAGCAATAAGTTGTCGCATGTTCTTCACCACAACATGCTGAACTTAACATCTTCAACGAATCGCGCATAATAATAAGCTCTTGTATCTTTTTTTCAACTTCAAGTAATCTAAGATCTACAATCTGTTTAGATTCCTGACAAGTATGATGTTCAGGATCAACCCGTATTGAAAGTAACTCAGTAATAGCTTCTAAAGTAAAGCCTAACTGTTTTGCATAACGAATAAAACGCAAACGCTGCAAGTCATGCTCAGTAAATAACCTATACCCACCTTCAGTTCTTTCTTTGTGTTCCATCAAACCTTGTTTTTCATAAAAACGAATTGTATCAGGCGTCACATCTGCAAGCCTAGCAATTTCACCTATCTTATACATGCTCATAACACTTACCTGTAAATATGGGTTAATCACAAAAAATTCAAGGGAACAAACCTATTAGGAAGACAAGAATAGCAGGTACAAAAAAACCGGGCAAATATACCCGGTTTTCTTGAAAGCGACGACAGATTACTCTGCAGCTGCTTCTTGAGACTCAACAGCACGGTCAACAAGCTCGATGTAAGCCATCGGAGCGTTGTCACCTGTACGGTAGCCACACTTAAGAATACGAGTGTAACCACCTGCACGAGCTGCGAAACGAGGTCCCAGTTCATTAAATAATTTTGCAACGATCTCGTTATCACGAGTACGTGCGAATGCCAGACGACGATTAGCTACGCTGTCGGTCTTGGCAAGAGTAATCAGCGGCTCAACGACGCGACGCAGTTCTTTCGCTTTAGGCAGAGTCGTCTTGATGATTTCATGACGAACTAAAGAACCTGCCATGTTACGGAACATAGCTTGGCGGTGGCTGCTGTTGCGGTTCAATTGACGACCACTCTTACGATGGCGCATGACCTTATCCTTCTCAGTAAAACCTTAACCTGTGATCTTAATCATCAGCAATACTTGCTGGTGGCCAATTTTCTAAGCGCATGCCCAGAGAAAGACCACGAGATGCCAAGACGTCCTTAATTTCAGTAAGAGATTTCTTACCAAGATTCGGAGTTTTAAGCAACTCAACTTCTGTACGCTGTACCAGATCACCGATGTAGTGGATAGCTTCTGCTTTGAGGCAGTTAGCAGAGCGGACAGTCAATTCCAGATCGTCAACTGGGCGCAATAAGATAGGATCGAATTCTGGTTTTTCTTCTTTAACTTCAGGCTGACGTACATCACGTAAGTCAACAAAAGCTTCAAGTTGTTCAGCCAGAATGGTTGCCGCACGGCGAATCGCCTCTTCAGGATCGATTGTACCGTTAGTTTCCATTTCAATAACTAACTTATCCAAGTCTGTACGTTGCTCAACACGAGCTGCTTCAACATTATAGGCTATACGCTCTACTGGGCTGTAGCAAGCATCGACTAACAAACGACCGATTGGGCGCTCATCTTCTTCCGAATGAACTCGGGCAGAAGCCGGCACATAACCACGACCACGCTGTACTTTAATTCGCATATTAATAGATGCGCTTTCGTCAGTCAGGTGGCAGATAACGTGCTGTGGCTTGACGATTTCGACATCACCATCATGGATGATGTCGGCTGCAGTCACAGGGCCAATGCCAGATTTATTCAAGGTTAAAATAACTTCATCTTTCCCCTGAACTTTTACCGCCAGCCCTTTCAGGTTGAGGAGAATCTCCAGGATATCTTCCTGTACACCTTCTTTGGTGCTGTACTCATGCAGTACACCATCAATTTCAACCTCTGTCACCGCACAACCCGGCATAGACGAAAGCAGAATACGGCGCAGTGCGTTACCAAGAGTATGGCCAAAGCCACGCTCTAAAGGCTCAAGGGTCACCTTAGCGTGCGTCGAACTCACTTGCTCGATATCTACCAGGCGCGGTTTTAGAAACTCTGTCACAGAACCCTGCATTGTGTCCTCTCTTTGGTGCTAAGCTTTACTTGGAGTAAAGCTCGACGATCAGGTGTTCGTTAATGTCCGCAGACAAGTCAGTACGTTCAGGAATACGTTTGAACACACCTTCCATTTTAGCAGCATCAACTTCCAGCCAAGTTGGCTTCTCACGCTGTTCAGCCAGCTCTAAAGCAGCCTTAATACGAGACTGTTTTTTAGCTTTCTCACGAACGCTGATAACGTCATTCGGGGAAACCTGATAAGAAGCGATATTAACTACGCGACCATTTACCATGATAGCTTTGTGGCTAACCATTTGACGTGCTTCTGCGCGAGTTGCGCCAAAGCCCATACGGTAAACGACGTTATCAAGACGACCTTCAAGCAAAGTCAGCAGGTTTTCACCTGTGTTGCCTTTCAGACGTGTTGCTTCTTTGTAATAGTTACGGAATTGACGTTCCAGAACACCGAACATACGACGAACTTTTTGTTTTTCACGTAACTGGACACCATAGTCAGACAGACGCGGTTTACGCGCACCGTGCTGGCCTGGAGCCTGTTCTAATTTACACTTGGTGTCAATCGCGCGAACACCAGACTTCAGAAAGAGGTCTGTTCCTTCGCGACGGCTCAGCTTGAGCTTAGGACCCAAATATCTAGCCATTTTCTTTCTCCAACAGTCCTAAAAAAAACGAAACGTATTAAACGCGACGTTTTTTCGGTGGGCGACAACCGTTATGAGGGATAGGAGTCACATCAGTAATATTAGTGATGCGGAAACCAGCGGCGTTCAGAGCACGAATTGTTGATTCGCGACCCGGACCCGGTCCCTTAACCATAACTTCCAGGTTTTTGATTCCGTATTCTTTCACAGCTTCTGCGCAACGCTCTGCTGCAACCTGAGCTGCGAACGGAGTAGATTTGCGAGAACCACGGAAACCGGAACCACCGGCAGTTGCCCAACCTAATGCGTTACCTTGACGGTCAGTAATAGTAACGATTGTGTTGTTGAAAGAAGCATGGATATGAGCCACACCGTCTGAGACTTGTTTTCTTACACGCTTACGTGCACGAATTGGTGCTTTTGCCATTATTCAATACCCCGACTTATTTCTTGATCGGCTTACGCGGACCCTTACGGGTACGAGCGTTAGTCTTAGTACGCTGTCCGCGCACAGGAAGACCACGACGATGACGTAAACCACGGTAACATCCAAGGTCCATCAGACGCTTGATGCTCAGGGTAATTTCACGACGTAAGTCACCTTCTACAACGTATTTAGCAACTTCGTCACGCAGCTTGTCGATTTGTTCTTCAGACAGCTCACTGATCTTAACATTTTCAGCAATACCTGTTGCTTCACAGATAGCCTGTGAGCGGGTCTTACCGATACCGAAAATCGATGTTAAAGCGATTACAGTATGTTTATGATCAGGAATGTTAATGCCTGCTATACGGGCCACTATGCACTCCTAAGTTAAAATATACATTACTGTGCTGAAAAGCCCGTTTTCAGGATACTCAAACAATAATGTATCTTAGATAAAAAAGATTGGCTGGCTAATTTAGCCAGCTCAACCCAACTTTGCAAGAAAAAAATGCTTTTTCTTAACCTTGACGTTGTTTATGTCTTGGTTCAACACTGCAAATTACGCGAACGCTACCATTGCGACGAATAATTTTGCAGTTACGGCATAATTTCTTGACGGAAGCACGAACTTTCATTTTTACTCTCCGTAACTTCTAAGCAAACCATAATCACACTGAGTGATTACTTACCTTTCAGATTTGCTTTCTTCAATGCAGACTCATACTGACTTGACATCATCAGAGTTTGCACTTGAGCCATAAAGTCCATGATAACGACAACCACGATTAAGAGGGAAGTACCACCAAAGTAAAAAGGTACTTTCATTGCGTCACGCATGAACTCCGGGATTAGGCAGATGAAGGTAATATATAATGCACCAACTAATGTTAAGCGGGTCATTACCTTATCAATGTACTTGGCCGTTTGCTCTCCCGGACGAATTCCTGGTACAAATGCACCGGACTTCTTCAGGTTATCTGCTGTTTCTCTTGGGTTGAAAACCAACGCCGTATAGAAGAAACAGAAGAAGATGATCGCAGATGCATAAAGTAACACATATAACGGTTGACCAGGCTGCAAATACATAGAAATTGTAGTCAGCCAGTCCCAGCCAGTTCCATCACCAAACCAAGAAGCTATTGTACCCGGGAATAGTATGATACTGGAAGCAAAAATTGCAGGAATTACACCCGCCATATTCACTTTTAACGGTAAATGCGTACTTTGTGCTGCATAAACACGGCGCCCTTGCTGGCGTTTAGCGTAATTAACGACAATACGACGTTGACCACGTTCCATAAACACAACAAAGAAAGTAACCGCGAATACTAACACCGCAACCAACAGCAACAGGAGGAAGTGCAGATCGCCTTGCCGAGCTTGCTCGATGGTATGGCCAATAGCCGGCGGTAACCCCGCAACAATACCAGCGAAGATAATGATAGAAATACCGTTACCGATACCTCTTTCAGTTATCTGCTCACCTAACCACATTAGGAACATAGTCCCTGTGACTAAGCTAACAACTGCCGTAAAGTAGAACGGGAGGCCTGGATCAATGACTAACCCTTGCATCCCTGGCATATTCGGTAGACCCATTGCAATACCAATAGATTGGAATATTGCTAATACCAGAGTACCCCAGCGAGTATATTGGCTTATCTTCCGACGACCTGCTTCTCCTTCCTTCTTGATCTCTGCTAATCGTGGATTAACCACTGATAATAATTGGATAATGATCGATGCCGAAATATACGGCATGATACCCAAAGCAAAGATAGAAGCACGGCTAAGAGCACCACCAGAGAACATGTTAAACATTTCAATGATGGTGCCTTGTTGCTGTTCGAGCAATTTGGCAAGCACAGTGGCATCAATACCAGGGATTGGAATAAAAGAACCAATTCGGAAAACAATTAGCGCACCAATTACAAACAAAAGTCTGCGTTTAAGTTCGCCAGCTCCACCCTTGGCACTTTGAAAATCTAATCCTGGTTGTTTAGCCATCTGTCACTTATTCCTCAATTTTACCGCCGGCAGCTTCGATTGCAGCGCGAGCACCTTTAGTAACACGAAGGCCACGTACAGTAACTGCACGGTTCACTTCGCCAGACAGAATAACTTTAGCATATTCAATCTGGATGCCAACAACGTTCGCGGCTTTCAGTGCGTTCAGATCAATAACATCGCCTTCAACAGCAGCAAAATCAGACAGACGAATCTCTGCAGTGATCATTGCTTTACGTGAAGTAAAGCCGAATTTCGGCAAACGACGGTATAAAGGCATCTGGCCACCTTCGAAACCACGACGTACGCCACCGCCAGAACGAGATTTCTGACCTTTGTGACCACGGCCGCCGGTTTTACCCAGACCAGAACCGATACCACGACCTACGCGTTTAGGCGCGTGCTTGGCACCTTCAGCCGGAGACAGAGTATTTAAACGCATCTCTTACTCCTCAACTTTAACCATGTAGGAAACCAAGTTGACCATACCACGTACAGCAGGAGTATCCTCGCGCTCTACTGTATGACCAATGCGACGCAGACCTAAACCGACCAGTGTTGCCTTATGCTTAGGCAGACGACCGATTGAACTGCGAACTTGTGTAATTTTAATAGTCTTAGCCATAGCCGATTACCCCAGAATTTCTTCGACGGATTTTCCACGCTTAGCTGCGACCATTTCTGGAGACTTCATGCTGTCTAAAGCATCCAGTGTTGCACGAACCACGTTGATTGGGTTTGTGGAACCATAGGTTTTAGCCAGTACGTTGCGAACTCCAGCTACTTCTAAAACAGCACGCATTGCACCGCCGGCAATGATACCGGTACCTTCGTGAGCAGGTTGCATAAACACACGAGAACCAGTGTGTGTACCTTTCACAGGGTGGAACAATGTGCCGTTGTTTAGAGCAACGGTTTTCATACTGCGACGGGCTTTTTCCATCGCTTTCTGGATTGCTGCCGGAACTTCGCGCGCTTTGCCGTAGCCAAAACCAACGCGACCGTTACCATCACCAACTACAGTCAGTGCGGTAAAGCTGAAAATACGGCCACCTTTAACGGTTTTTGCTACGCGGTTTACCGCGATCAGCTTTTCCTGCAGTTCGCCAGCTTGTTTCTCGATGTGAGCCATCTTACACCTCTACCTTAGAACTGAAGGCCAGCTTCACGGGCAGCATCTGCCAGTGCCTGGACTCTACCATGATATTGGAAACCAGAACGGTCAAAAGCAACAACAGTGATGCCTTTTTCCAGTGCGCGTTCAGCAACTAATTTACCAACAATTGCTGCTGCGTCTTTGTTTCCAGTAAACTTAACTTGTTCATTGATAGCTTTTTCTGTAGTAGAAGCTGCAACCAATGTTTCAGAACCGTTTGGTGCGATAACCTGCGCATAAATATGGCGTGGAGTACGATGTACCACCAGGCGAGTCGCACCCAATTCTTGGATCTTACGGCGTGCGCGGGTCGCACGACGGATACGAGCTGCTTTCTTATCCATAGTGTTACCTTACTTCTTCTTAGCCTCTTTGGTACGCACGATTTCATCGGCGTAACGAACACCTTTACCTTTGTAAGGTTCAGGACGACGGTAAGCACGCAGTTCTGCTGCAACTTGACCAATCACTTGCTTATCCGCACCTTTCAGTACGATTTCAGTTTGTGTTGGGCATTCAGCAGTAATGCCTGCTGGCAGTGCGTGTTCAACCGGATGCGAGAAACCTAAAGACAAGCTTACAGCATTGCCTTTGATTGCTGCACGGTAACCAACACCGACCAGTTGAAGCTTTTTAGTGAAGCCTTCGGTAACACCAACAACCATTGCATTACACAGTGAACGAGTAGTACCCGCTTGTGCCCATGCATCATCAAAACCTTCGCGTGGTGCGAAAGTCAGTTGATTGTCTTCGCTTTTAACTTCAACTGCATTATGGATAGTACGAGTAAGCTCGCCGTTTTTACCCTTAATCGAAATAACCTGACCGTTGAGTTTTACCTCTACGCCGGCAGGAATGACGACGGGTGCTTTTGCCACACGAGACATTCTTTCCTCCCGAATTAAGCTACGTAGCAGAGAATCTCGCCACCAAGACCAGCTTGGCGAGCTGCACGATCAGTCATGACACCTTTAGAGGTAGAAACAACAGCGATACCTAAACCAGCCATAACTTGTGGCAGCTCATCTTTTTTCTTATAGATGCGCAGACTTGGGCGGCTTACACGCTGAATGCTTTCTACAACAGCCTTACCTTGGAAATAACGTAAAGTCAGTTCCAGTTCTGGCTTGATGTCGCCTTCAATTTTAAAATCTTCAATATAACCTTCTTCCTTCAGCACTTTGGCAATTGCCACTTTCAGCTTGGAGGAAGGCATGGTGACCGCAACTTTGTTCGCGGCCTGACCGTTACGGATACGGGTCAGCATATCCGCGATGGGATCTTGCATGCTCATCTGTCTTTACTCCCGTGATTCAAATGGAATTACCAACTTGCCTTTTTAAGGCCCGGGATTTCACCGCGCATAGCGGCTTCACGGACTTTAATACGGCTCAGACCAAACTTCCGCAGGAAACCGTGCGGACGCCCTGTTTGACGGCAGCGGTTACGCTGACGAGAAGGACTTGAATCACGTGGCAGTGTTTGCAGCTTGAGAACAGCGTCCCAGCGATCTTCATCAGATGCTTTAACATCAGAGATGATAGCTTTCAGTTCTACGCGTTTTGCGAAGAATTTCTCAGCTAATTTAGCACGTTTAACATCACGCGCTTTCATAGATTTCTTAGCCATGAGTACCCTGCCTTACTTGCGGAACGGGAAGTTGAACGCTGCTAACAGTGCGCGACCTTCGTCATCTGATTTCGCAGTAGTGGTGATAGTAATATCTAAACCACGTACGCGATCCACTTTATCGTAATCGATTTCAGGGAAGATGATTTGTTCACGAACACCCATGCTGTAGTTACCGCGACCATCGAAAGACTTAGCGGACAAGCCACGGAAGTCACGAATACGTGGTACAGCAATAGAAATCAGACGCTCAAGGAACTCCCACATGCGTTCGCCACGCAGGGTTACTTTACAGCCGATTGGATAGCCCTGACGGATTTTGAAGCCTGCAACAGATTTGCGTGCTTTGGTGATCAAAGGTTTTTGACCTGAGATCGCTGTTAAATCAGCTGCTGCGTTATCCAGCAGTTTTTTATCAGCAATCGCTTCACCAACACCCATATTCAGGGTGATCTTCTCGACCCGAGGGACTTGCATGACAGAAGTGTAGCTAAACTCAGTCATGAGCTTATTAACTACTTCGTCTTTATAGTAATCATGCAGTTTCGCCATCGTATACTCCAAAAATTACTTGATAGTTTCACTGTTAGATTTGAAGAAACGGACTTTTTTGCCGTCTTCGAATCTAAAGCCTACACGGTCAGCCTTACCAGTTGCCGCGTTAAAGATTGCAACGTTAGAAACTTGAATAGCCGCTTCTTTTTCAACGATGCCACCTGGTTGGTTCAGAGCCGGTACAGGCTTCTGATGTTTTTTAACCAGATTGATACCTTCAACGATAACTTTACTAGAAGAAATAACCTGCTTTACTTTACCGCGCTTACCTTTGTCTTTCCCAGTTAGCACGATAACTTCGTCATCACGACGGATTTTCGCTGCCATAGTTTCGCTCCTTAGAGTACTTCAGGTGCCAGAGAGATAATTTTCATAAACTTCTCGTTACGAAGTTCACGAGTTACCGGCCCAAAAATACGCGTACCGATTACTTGCTCGCTGTTATTATTTAATAACACACAAGCATTACCATCGAAGCGAATGACAGAACCGTCAGGGCGACGTACACCCTTCTTGGTGCGCACCACTACCGCTTTCAGGACATCACCCTTTTTAACTTTACCGCGTGGAATTGCTTCTTTAACAGTAATTTTAATGATGTCGCCTACATGTGCATAGCGACGGTGCGAGCCACCTAGAACCTTGATACACATTACGCGACGTGCACCGGAGTTGTCGGCCACGTTCAGCATAGTCTGTTCTTGGATCATTTTAGTGCTCCGCTAAATGTCAACTACTACTGAGCCACCTCATTATGAAGAGGCCGTTCAAATATACCCATACTACGAGGGCGCGGCATTATAACACCACATCATCGTGTTGGACAGAAAAAAATAAACGGCTCAATCAAAAAGAGCCGTTTATTCATCAGGAAAAGTTATTCTATTACAGAACAGCTTTTTCTACAACGCGAACTAAGGCCCAAGACTTAGTCTTAGACAGTGGACGAGTTTGGCGGATTTCTACCACGTCACCGATTCCACATTCATTGTTCTCGTCATGTACGTGCAATTTAGTCGTACGACGGATGAATTTACCATACAGAGGGTGTTTCACCATACGCTCGATAGCAACAACAATAGATTTCTCCATTTTATCGCTAACTACACGACCTTGCAGAGTACGGATTTTATCGCTCATTACGCACCTGCCTTCTCAGTCAGTAAAGTCTTCACACGTGCGATATCGCGACGCACTTGTTTCAACAGATGAGACTGTTGCAGCTGACCACTTGCAGCCTGCATACGTAAATTAAATTGTTCACGTAGCAGGTTCAAAAGTTCAGCATTCAGCTCTTCAACGCTTTTTTCGCGCAGCTCTTGTGCTTTCATTACATCACCGTCTTAGTTACAAAGGTGGTTTTGATAGGCAGTTTCGCTGCTGCCAGAGAGAATGCCTCACGAGCCAGCTCTTCAGGCACACCGTCCATTTCGTACAGTACTTTACCAGGCTGGATTAAGGCAACCCAATATTCTACGTTACCTTTACCTTTACCCATACGAACTTCGAGTGGTTTCTCAGTGATTGGTTTGTCTGGGAACACACGGATCCAGATTTTACCTTGACGCTTAATAGCACGGGTCATAGCACGACGTGCCGCTTCGATCTGACGTGCAGTCAGACGACCACGGCCAACAGCTTTAAGACCGAAAGTGCCGAAGCTAACATCCGTACCTTGCGCTAGACCACGGTTGCGGCCTTTGTGCACCTTACGGAATTTTGTACGCTTTGGTTGTAACATCAGCGACTCTCCTTACTTGCGGCCTTTACGCTGCTGCTTTTTAGGTTGAGCAGCTGGTTTCTCAGCTTGTTCAACAGCAGCCATACCACCCAGAATCTCACCTTTGAAGATCCATACCTTAACGCCGAGAACACCGTAAGTGGTGTGCGCTTCTGAAGTGTTGTAATCGATATCAGCACGTAATGTGTGCAGTGGCACACGGCCTTCACGATACCACTCGGTACGAGCGATTTCAGCACCACCTAAGCGGCCACTGACTTCAACTTTAATACCTTTAGCGCCCAGACGCATTGCGTTCTGTACTGCACGCTTCATAGCACGACGGAACATAACACGACGTTCCAGCTGTGAAGAAATGCTGTCAGCAACTAATTTAGCGTCTAGTTCTGGTTTACGAACTTCGGCGATATTGATTTGCGCAGGAACACCAGCGATATCCGCTACTGTTTTACGCAGTTTTTCAACGTCTTCACCTTTCTTACCGATAACGATACCTGGGCGAGCAGTGTGAATAGTCACACGGATGCTTTTCGCAGGACGTTCGATAACGATGCGAGAGATTGACGCTTTTGCCAATTCTTTATTCAAGTACTGGCGTACTTTAAAATCGCTGTCTAGGTTGTCAGCGAATTCATTGGTGTTCGCATACCAAGTAGAGTTCCAAGGTTTGACAATACCCAGGCGAATACCATTAGGATGTACTTTCTGACCCATTGCTAGTCTCCAGAGTCTCAGCGATCGGACACAACCACAGTAATGTGGCTGGTGCGCTTAAGAATACGATCTGCACGGCCTTTCGCACGCGGCATGATGCGTTTCATGGTTGGACCTTCGTCTACGAAAATTTTCGCAACTTTCAGGTCATCAATGTCAGCGCCATCGTTTTGCTCTGCGTTAGCAATTGCAGATTCAAGTACTTTCTTCACTAAACCAGCAGCTTTCTTGTTGGTGTAGGTCAGAATTTCCAGAGCTTGCGACACTTTCTTACCGCGAATCAGGTCGGCAACTAAGCGAACCTTCTGGGCAGAAGAACGAGCGTGGCGATGCATAGCTAAAGTTTCCATCTCTTCCTCCTATCCTTAACGTTTCTTAGCTTTCTTATCTGCCGCGTGGCCGCGATAAGTGCGAGTCGGTGCGAATTCACCCAGTTTGTGACCAACCATTTCGTCGGTTACGAAAACTGGAACATGCTGACGACCATTATGGACAGCGATGGTCAATCCGATCATATTAGGAAAGATCGTTGAACGACGGGACCAAGTCTTAAGAGGCTTCTTGTCTCCGCTTTCCACCGCTTTCTCTACCTTCTTCAGCAAGTGCAGGTCAATAAAAGGACCTTTCTTGAGAGAACGTGGCATGGTTTATCCTCTAATTATTTTTTAGAACGATGACGTACGATGAATTGATCAGTACGCTTGTTGCTACGAGTTTTCTTACCTTTGGTTTGAACGCCCCATGGTGTTACTGGGTGTTTACCAAAGTTACGGCCTTCACCACCACCATGTGGATGGTCAACTGGGTTCATCGCAGTACCGCGAACGGTAGGACGAATACCACGCCAGCGGCTAGCACCAGCTTTACCGAGAACACGTAACATATGTTCAGCGTTACCAACTTCACCAAGAGTTGCACGGCAATCAGCTAAAACTTTACGCATTTCACCAGAACGTAAACGTAATGAGACATAAGCGCCATCACGAGCAACGATTTGAGCGTAAGTACCTGCTGAACGCGCTAACTGTCCACCTTTACCTGGTTTCAGTTCGATATTATGAACTGTAGAACCAACAGGGATATTGCGCATCGGCAGTGCATTACCAGCTTTGATTGCTGAATCAACACCAGATTGAATCTGGTCACCAGCTTTCAAGCCTTTTGGTGCAAGAATATAACGACGTTCACCGTCTTTATATAGAACCAGTGCAATGTTCGCAGAACGATTTGGATCATATTCCAAACGCTCAACAACTGCAGGAATACCATCTTTGTTGCGTTTAAAGTCAACTAAACGATAATGCTGCTTATGGCCACCACCGATGTGACGGGTAGTGATACGGCCATTGTTGTTACGACCACCGGATTTGCTGTTTTTTTCTAACAGCGGAGCATAAGGCTTACCCTTATGCAGCTCAGGGTTAACCACTTTAACTACGTGGCGACGGCCCGGAGACGTAGGTTTACATTTAACAACTGCCATTGTTCTTTACTCCTCCGACTTACTCAGCACCGCTAATGAAGTCCAAATTTTGGCCTTCTTTCAGCGTGACGTAAGCTTTTTTCCAGTCGCTACGACGACCGAAACGCTGACCGTGGCGTTTAGTTTTGCCTTTAACCAGCAAAGTGTTAACACCTTCAACTTCGACTTCAAACAGTTTCTGTACAGCAGCTTTGATTTCTGCTTTAGTCGCGTCTTTCGCAACTTTGAGAACGATGGTATTGCTTTTTTCCATCGCTGTAGAAGCTTTTTCAGATACATGCGGCGCGCGCAGTACTTTCAGCAGACGTTCTTCACGGATCATGCCAGCATCTCCTCAACTTGCTTCACAGCATCAGCAGTCATAACCACTTTGTCGAAGGCGATCAGGCTAACTGGGTCAATACCTGCTGCATCACGAACGTCAACCTTATACAGGTTACGTGCTGCTAAAAACAGATTTTCATCTAATTCAGCAGTGATGATCAGAACATCTTCCAGAGCCATATCTTTCAGTTTCTGTGCCAGCAACTTAGTTTTAGGTGCTTCAACAGAGAACTTCTCGACAACGATCAGACGATCTTGACGTACCAACTCAGAGAGGATGCTTTTTAAAGCACCACGGTACATCTTCTTATTAACTTTTTGACTGTGGTCCTGTGGTTTAGCTGCGAAGCTAACACCACCAGAGCGCCAAATTGGGCTCTTTACTGAACCAGAACGTGCACGGCCAGTACCTTTTTGACGCCATGGTTTTTTACCTGAACCAGAAACTTCAGCACGAGTTTTCTGAGCACGAGTACCTTGACGAGCACCAGCTGCATACGCAACAACTACTTGGTGAACAAGCGCTTCATTGAAATCACGCCCGAAGGTAGTTTCGGAAACAGTCAGCGCGCTTTGCGCGTCTTTCATTACCAATTCCATTCCTATCTCCTCGACGTTAAGCCTTGACAGCCGGTTTTACGATCAGGTTGCTACCAGTTGCTCCTGGAACAGCACCTTTGACCAGCAGCAGGTTGCGCTCAGCGTCAACACGTACTACATCTAAGCTTTGAACAGTTACACGTTCATTACCCAGTTGGCCTGCCATTTTCTTGCCTTTAAACACTTTGCCCGGAGTCTGGTTTTGACCGATAGAACCCGGAACACGGTGAGACAAGGAGTTACCGTGAGTAGCATCTTGAGTACGGAAATTCCAGCGCTTAACTGTGCCGGCAAAACCTTTACCTTTAGATGTACCAGTAACGTCGACTTTTTTAACGTCAGCGAAAATTTCAACGCTAATGCTTTGACCTACTGTGTATTCTGCACTGTCTTCAATGCGGAATTCACGTAGGATACGGCCAGCTTCGACGCCAGCTTTAGCGAAATGACCTGCTTCAGGCTTAGTTACACGGTTAGCTTTTTTGCTCCCGGTAGTAACCTGAATTGCATTATAACCGTCAGTTTCTGCAGTTTTAACCTGAGTAACACGGTTATTTTCAATTTCGATAACAGTTACAGGTATAGAAACGCCATCTTCAGTGAAGATACGAGTCATACCGACTTTCTTACCGACTAAACCTTTCATTGTTTCAACCTCTCAATCGTTCGACGACCTGATTAACCCAGGCTGATCTGCACGTCAACGCCGGCAGCCAGGTCCAGACGCATCAGAGCATCAACGGTCTTTTCGGTTGGCTCAACGATGTCAACCAGACGCTTGTGAGTGCGAATTTCGTACTGATCACGCGCATCTTTGTTAACGTGCGGAGAAATCAGAACGGTAAAACGCTCTTTACGTGTCGGCAGCGGGATAGGACCACGAACTTGCGCACCAGTGCGCTTAGCAGTCTCTACGATTTCCGCAGTTGATTGATCGATTAAACGATGATCAAAAGCTTTCAGGCGGATACGGATTCTTTGGTTCTGCATGAGACCAGAGCTCCAACTATTTTATAAACGTAAATGATTACTCCTCGTACCCATTTCGATTGATGGGAGAGTGTAATCGTTCTTGATGTAACTTCCAAATCGGAAGTATTGTCTAAATGAGCAACAAATCGTTGACTCAATACTGAGATTTCAGTCCTAAAATATAGGGCTTACTCATCAGTAAGCCCGCGCATTATACGTAAATTATAGGGAAACACAAGTAATCGAGGAAAATATGTGCATTTTTTTTGAAGAGACTCATCAAAAAGCCTCTCAGCCTTAGGAAGTGAAGTGACTGAGAGGCTTTTAATACAAGTTTACTTAGCAAATAGCTATGTAAATACTAAATTACTCTTCTTTAACTTGCGCTTGAAGATAGTTTTGAATTCCTAATCGAGTAATTAGTTCTAATTGCGTTTCTATCCAATCAATATGGTTTTCTTCATCTGCTAAGATTTCAATCATCAGGTCTCGACTAACGTAGTCATGAACCGAATCTGCGTATTTAATAGCTTCTTTTAGGTTTTTCGCCCCATCGATTTCAAGCTGCAAATCTGACTTCAGCATTTCTTCAACATCTTCGCCAATATTTAACTTACCAAGATCTTGTAGGTTAGGAATACCTTCGAGAAAAGAATTCGCTCTATATATTTGTCCGCGTGCTTCATTTCATCAATTGATTCGTGATATTCCATCTCATTGAGGCGTGTAAGTCCCCAATTTTTAAACATACGAGCATGCAAAAAATATTGGTTGATTGCAACTAACTCATTGCCCAGTAGTTTATTTAGGTGGGCTATCATTTTTTTATCACCTTTCATTGCTACCCTCCATCGCTTCCAGTCTTTTAAGTGTAGTACTGAAATTGATGTTAGTGTAATTTTTACGCAATGTATTTAAACCAAAAGTGATAAATTTGGTGGGAATAATTTGAATGGTATAAGATACTATGCAACCTCAGCGGCACACTCATCCTCAAAAATCATTTGCTCTTCATATAAAATCGCCTTTGTCTGCCTAATGCATTTCCCGCATTCTAAGCCTACAGGCAAAATCTGTCGTAGCCCTTTCAGTGAGGTTACTTGATACTTTCTTGCAGCATTTCTGATCTGTTTATCAGTAATCGCTTCACAAAGACAAATGTACATGGTGCTTACCTGTATAAATCACATACAGATATTTTAAATAAAAATGATTTGCATTTCAATTATCATTCAAAATGATTTACAAAGATCATTTATTACAAATAAGTTTGTTACACGAACAATTTAAATCAAAAGAATAGATTACGGACAAGATAAGTAATTTTGTTTATGACAACAAAAAAGGGCACCTAATAAGGTGCCCCTCTTTAAAACTAAATAAAGCTATGTATTATGCAATGATTTTTGCAACAACACCCGCACCTACAGTACGGCCACCTTCACGGATTGCGAAACGTAAACCGTCGTCCATCGCGATTGGGTGGATCAGGGTAACGATCATGTTGATGTTATCACCTGGCATTACCATCTCTACGCCTTCTGGCAGTTCGATAGTACCGGTTACGTCAGTTGTACGGAAGTAGAACTGTGGACGGTAACCTTTGAAGAATGGAGTGTGACGACCACCTTCATCTTTGCTCAGAATATAAACTTCTGATTCGAATTTAGTGTGTGGCTTGATTGAACCTGGTTTTGCCAGTACTTGACCACGTTGAATTTCTTCACGTTTAGTACCACGCAGCAGAACACCTACGTTCTCACCCGCACGACCTTCGTCCAGCAGTTTACGGAACATTTCAACGCCAGTACAAGTTGTTTTAACCGTGTCTTGAATACCAACGATTTCAACTTCTTCACCAACTTTGATGATACCACGCTCAACACGGCCTGTTACTACTGTACCACGACCTGAGATTGAGAATACGTCTTCGATTGGCAGCAGGAATGGCTTGTCAATTGCACGCTCTGGCTCTGGAATGTAAGTATCCAGGTGGCCTGCTAATTCAACAATTTTCGCTTCCCACTCTGGGTTGCCTTCCAGCGCTTTCAGAGCTGAACCACGAACAACTGGAGTGTCGTCGCCTGGGAAATCGTATTGAGACAGAAGTTCACGAACTTCCATTTCAACTAATTCTAACAGCTCTTCGTCGTCTACCATGTCACATTTGTTCAGGAACACGATGATGTAAGGAACACCTACTTGGCGACCTAACAGGATGTGCTCACGAGTTTGTGGCATTGGGCCATCAGTCGCAGCAACAACCAGGATTGCACCGTCCATCTGTGCAGCACCAGTGATCATGTTTTTAACATAGTCGGCGTGTCCTGGGCAGTCTACGTGTGCGTAGTGGCGAGTTGGAGTATCGTATTCTACGTGTGAAGTAGAGATAGTGATACCACGCGCTTTTTCTTCTGGTGCGTTATCGATTTGGTCGAATGCACGAGCAGAACCGCCGTAAGTTTTAGCCAGAACAGTAGTGATAGCTGCTGTCAGAGTAGTTTTACCGTGGTCAACGTGGCCGATAGTACCAACGTTAACGTGCGGTTTTGAACGTTCAAATTTTTCTTTAGACATTAGATTGTCCCTCTAAGACACGGAATCGGTGGTTAAACCACATCAACCAAGCAAGAATTTATTTCGCTTGTTTTTTTCAGGAGACAAATCAGGGAGATTAGTGAGAACATGAAGGAAGTGGTGCTGATAGGCAGATTCGAACTGCCGACCTCACCCTTACCAAGGGTGTGCTCTACCAACTGAGCCATATCAGCACATCTTGGAGCGGGCAGCGGGAATCGAACCCGCATCATCAGCTTGGAAGGCTGAGGTAATAGCCATTATACGATGCCCGCAATGAACTCGGCTACCTGAGTTATCAGCTGTTAAACTGTTCCTCAAAATTTTCTTTTAAGAAAATTTCTTGGAGATGGTGGTGGGAGAAGGATTCGAACCTTCGAAGTCTGTGACGGCAGATTTACAGTCTGCTCCCTTTGGCCGCTTGGGTATCCCACCTATCCAAATTGTTAATGGTGCCGGCACCAAGAGTCGAACTCGGGACCTACTGATTACAAGTCAGTTGCTCTACCAACTGAGCTATGCCGGCATCAAGTGCTGCGCATTCTAGGTAGAGTCGGCGCAGGTTGCAACAAAAAAATTAATTTTTTTGTTTGTTCGCTCATATTTTGTTCGCTTTTGGGCTTTTTGTTGATTTTTTAACTATTTTAAGCTTAAAACATCAACAGCAGCTGTTAACTATAGTCCATTATCATTTGGTCAGTAAAGGGAGAAAGAGGCTTAAAATTTTTTAAATTATTATTTTTTATTCGATATCACAATTTTAGCCTCTCATTTTTAGGTGTTTTTTTTCATCACTCAGTATCATTTTTTCTGCCTACATCAAAAAAAACTCATAAAAAAATAGAAAAAAACCTACGCCTCCCCACTTTCACTCGCTATGATGCTAGCAAATTTTATGGATACGGGTGTTTAGGCAACCTGTCCAACCTGCATAAAATAGGCAGATGTTGGTTTATGAAAAAGAAAGAAAATTTTATTACTACGCCATACTTAGAGTTTGATAGAGAACACTGGGCAACGTTACGTGATTCAGTTCCACTTACATTAACATCGAGTGAACTTCTAGAGTTAAAAGGGATTAACGAAGAACTCTCTATGGAAGATGTTATAGAGATTTATCTACCTTTATCGCGTTTATTGAATTTTTATATCAGCTCAAACTTGCGTCGTCAGGCTGTCCTAGAGCAATTCCTTGGAACTAATGGCGCAAAAGTGCCTTATATTATTGGTATAGCAGGTAGTGTAGCTGTTGGTAAGAGTACAACGGCACGTTTACTACAAGCACTACTCACTCGTTGGCCAGAACACCGTAAAGTTGACTTGATTACAACTGATGGTTTCTTACATCCTAATCAAGTATTAAAAGATAGGAATATCATGAAGAAAAAAGGGTTTCCGCAGTCTTATGATATGCGAAAACTCGTTAACTTCGTGTCGCAAATAAAGTCAGGTGCACGTAACGTTAAGGCTCCTGTTTATTCACATTTAACGTATGATATCGTTCCTGACCAAGAACAAGTAATTGATCGACCTGATATTTTAATACTCGAAGGACTGAATGTCTTACAAAGTGATATGGATTACCCGCAAGATCCTCATCATGTCTTTGTATCTGACTTTGTTGATTTTTCTATTTATGTCGATGCTGCACCTGAATTATTAAAACAATGGTATATCGGGCCGGTTTCTTAAATTTAGGCAAGGTGCATTCTCAGATCCTGATTCTTATTTCCATAGCTACTCTAAATTAAGTGAAGATGAAGCTATTAATATTGCAGGGTCTATTTGGGATGAAATTAATGGATTAAATCTTGAAGAAAATATATTACCAACAAAGGAAAGAGCCAGTTTAATTATGACTAAAGGTGAGAACCATACTATTCAAAGTGTTAGATTAAGAAAGTAAATATTTATTTTGGCCGGTTTATCTCCGGCCAATAATATATTATTCGTTTGGTCTTAAGGATATTTCCCCACCAATATAGGGAATTATTTCCCCATTATCCTTTTGTAGTAATAATGCACCTTGATCATTAACACCACGCTCAATTCCTGTAATTATATCATTACCTATCAGTAGCTTAACAGGCCTATTCAGAAAATTATCTAATTTAAACCATCGCTCTAAAAATGGTTTTAGTCCTTCGTGTTCAAATATAACTAAGGATTCTCTTAATGACTTAATAATATTAGCAGATAATTCATTACGCTCTATATTTTCAACTTCATCTCTTAGTGATGACCATTCTTGTGTTATTGATTTTGAACTTTCAATGTTGTTATTATTCATACCAATGTTAATACCAACACCAATAATAATATGGGCTGCATCTCCTGTTTTACCAGTTAATTCAACAAGAATTCCTGCAAGTTTTTTATCATTCATATACAGATCATTGGGCCACTTTACTTTCACTTTTTCTTGGCTGATTCTATTTAAAACTTCAGCAATTACGATACCCACAACAAGACTTAGCCCCACTGCCGCTGCAGGTCCTTGCTCTAATTTCCAATACATTGAAAGATAAAGATTACAACCAAATGGAGATATCCACTGGCGCCCTCTTCTACCACGCCCAGCACTTTGATATTCGGCTAAGCAAGTGTCTCCTGATTTAAGCTCAGCAATACGCTCTAACATATATTGGTTTGTTGAATCGATAACTGGCTCAACAATAATATTCACACTATCAATTTGCTTTTTAATGGCTTCTTCGCTTAATAAGTTGATTTGATATGGAAGCTTATAGCCTTTTCCAGCTATTGTTTCTATGTTTAATCCCCAAGAGCGCAATGTTTTGATATGTTTATTAATTGCAGATCTTGTCATTCCTAATTGTTCACCGAGTTGTTCCCCTGAATGAACCTGAGCATCGGCTAAAATATCAATTAACTGTAAAGGAATATTAGTTTCTTTCATCGAATATAATCCATTGCATTAACTTCTCCCATTTTGCCGATAAACCTAACTTCTGGCTCTAAAATAATATCAAAGCGCTTTGCTACTGTTTGACTCACATATTTCGCCAAGTTAGCAATATCTTGCCCTGTTGCATGCTGTTTATTAATTAACACCAATGCTTGTTGAGTGTGAACAGCTGCACCACCTATTTGATAACCTTTTAAACCGCACTGGTCAATTAACCAACCTGCGGCTAATTTAATACTGCCATCTGCTTGTTCATATTGAGGGCAATTAGGATAAGCTATTTTTATGGCCTGTGCCTTTTCTGCTGAAATAACAGGATTTTTAAAGAAACTACCCGCATTGCCCGTTACTGTTGGGTCAGGTAATTTACTTCTACGTGTTTGGCATACAGAATTAAATACTTGCTCTGGTGTTACTGTATTGGGGTCAAGTTGGGCAAGATCTCCATACATAAGCTTAGGAACCCATTCTTTAGCTAATTTTAACCCAACACTGATGATGACATAGCCATATTGATACTCATGCTTAAAAATACTATCACGATAGCCAAATTGGCACTCTGAAGCTGTTAGTCGTATTACTCTGCCTGTTTCAAGTGAAAGCACATCAACATACTCACATATATCTTTCAGCTCTATACCATAAGCACCAATATTTTGAATGGGTGCAGAACCCACACAACCCGGGATTAATGCTAAATTTTCTGCACCACAAATACCTTTACTCAATAATGTTTCAAGTAATTGATGCCAATTTTCACCTGCTTGAGCATGAACATACCAATAACGGTTATCTTCTGTTATTTCTATACCCTTAAGCTGATTAATAATTACAACACCTTCAAAGTCTGCAACAAATAGAACATTACTTCCCCCCCCTAATAATAATACTGGGAGTTGCTGATTTTTAGCCTCGACCCATTGTTGGAGTAAAGATTCTTGGTTATCCACAAAAACAATTGATAATGCTTTTGCTTGAATGCCAAAGCTATTAAATGATTTAAGTTCAGACGTTAGGTTCATTACAGCCTTCAATACAAATAAAACTAGGATAGGATAAGTCTATCAGGCTGGATTAAGAGTGAATAGCAAGATTAGGAAAATAAGATAATTAGTGAGAATTGCGCTATTAATAGAATGCAAAAAGCCACCCAATGGGTGGCTTCTTTATATTTAAAACCTAGCAGTTCCCTACTCTCACATGGGGAGACCCCACACTACCATCGGCGCTACGGCGTTTCACTACTGAGTTCGGCATGGGGTCAGGTGGGACCACCGCGCTATTGCCGCTAGGTAAATTCTTTTTAAATGCTGATTATATGGTGCTGATACCCAGATTCGAACTGGGGACCTCACCCTTACCAAGGGTGTGCTCTACCAACTGAGCCATATCAGCAATATGGTGCGGTCAGTCAGTACTGACACAACCTTAAAATTTAATGTCTGGCAGTTCCCTACTCTCACATGGGGAGACCCCACACTACCATCGGCGCTACGGCGTTTCACTGCTGAGTTCGGCATGGGGTCAGGTGGGACCACCGCGCTATTGCCGCCAGACAAATTCTGTGTGTTCCCGTTTAATCTCACTTTCGTGTACTAAACCAGAACATCAATCTCGAACAAGCTGCTGTGTCCTTCACCTCTCGGCTTCTCACGCTTATTGAATCAACATAATCTCTCTAAAACACCTTCGGTGTTGTCAGGTTAAGCCTCACGGTTCATTAGTATTGGTTAGCTCAACGTATCGCTACGCTTACACACCCAACCTATCAACGTCTTAGTCTTAAACGTTCCTTTAGGACCCTTAAAGAGTCAGGGAAGACTCATCTCAAGGCAAGTTTCCCGCTTAGATGCTTTCAGCGGTTATCTCTTCCGCACTTAGCTACCGGGCAATGCCATTGGCATGACAACCCGAACACCAGTGGTGCGTCCACTCCGGTCCTCTCGTACTAGGAGCAGCCCCTTTCAATCTTCCAACGCCCACGGCAGATAGGGACCGAACTGTCTCACGACGTTCTAAACCCAGCTCGCGTACCACTTTAAACGGCGAACAGCCGTACCCTTGGGACCTACTTCAGCCCCAGGATGTGATGAGCCGACATCGAGGTGCCAAACACCGCCGTCGATATGAACTCTTGGGCGGTATCAGCCTGTTATCCCCGGAGTACCTTTTATCCGTTGAGCGATGGCCCTTCCATTCAGAACCACCGGATCACTAAGACCTACTTTCGTACCTGCTCGAGCCGTCACTCTCGCAGTCAAGCTGGCTTATGCCTTTGCACTAACCGCATGATGTCCGACCATGCTTAGCCAACCTTCGTGCTCCTCCGTTACTCTTTGGGAGGAGACCGCCCCAGTCAAACTACCCACCAGACACTGTCCGCACCCCGGATAACGGGGCTACGTTAGAACATCAAACATTAAAGGGTGGTATTTCAAGGTTGGCTCCATGCAGACTGGCGTCCACACTTCAAAGCCTCCCACCTATCCTACACATCAAGGCTCAATGTTCAGTGTCAAGCTATAGTAAAGGTTCACGGGGTCTTTCCGTCTTGCCGCGGGTACACTGCATCTTCACAGCGAGTTCAATTTCACTGAGTCTCGGGTGGAGACAGCCTGGCCATCATTACGCCATTCGTGCAGGTCGGAACTTACCCGACAAGGAATTTCGCTACCTTAGGACCGTTATAGTTACGGCCGCCGTTTACTGGGGCTTCGATCAAGAGCTTCTCCTTACGGATAACCCCATCAATTAACCTTCCAGCACCGGGCAGGCGTCACACCGTATACGTCCACTTTCGTGTTTGCACAGTGCTGTGTTTTTAATAAACAGTTGCAGCCAGCTGGTATCTGCGACTGGCTTCAGCTCCATCCGCAAGGGACTTCACCTAGCGCCAGCGTGCCTTCTCCCGAAGTTACGGCACCATTTTGCCTAGTTCCTTCACCCGAGTTCTCTCAAGCGCCTGAGTATTCTCTACCTGACCACCTGTGTCGGTTTGGGGTACGATTAATGATAATCTAGAGCTTAGAGGCTTTTCCTGGAAGCGGGGCATGAGCTACTTCATCACCGTAGTGACTCGTCGTCGGACTCAGCATGTAGTGAACCGGATTTGCCTAATTCACCTGCCTACATCCTTAAACCGGGACAACCGTCGCCCGGATAGCCTAGCCTTCTCCGTCCCCCCATCGCAATTATCACCAGTACGGGAATATTAACCCGTTTCCCATCGACTACGCATTTCTGCCTCGCCTTAGGGGTCGACTCACCCTGCCCCGATTAACGTTGGACAGGAACCCTTGGTCTTCCGGCGTGCGGGTTTTTCACCCGCATTATCGTTACTTATGTCAGCATTCGCACTTCTGATACCTCCAGCATACCTCACAGTACACCTTCACAGGCTTACAGAACGCTCCCCTACCCAACAATATTTACATATCGCTGCCGCAGCTTCGGTGCATAGTTTAGCCCCGTTACATCTTCCGCGCAGGCCGACTCGACCAGTGAGCTATTACGCTTTCTTTAAATGATGGCTGCTTCTAAGCCAACATCCTGGCTGTCTGAGCCTTCCCACTTCGTTTCCCACTTAACTATGACTTTGGGACCTTAGCTGGCGGTCTGGGTTGTTTCCCTCTTCACGACGAACGTTAGCACCCGCCGTGTGTCTCCCGTGATAACATTCTTCGGTATTCGTAGTTTGCATCGAGTTGGTAAGTCGGGATGACCCCCTAGTCGAAACAGTGCTCTACCCCCGAAGATGAGTTCACGAGGCGCTACCTAAATAGCTTTCGGGGAGAACCAGCTATCTCCCGGTTTGATTGGCCTTTCACCCCCAGCCACAAGTCATCCGCTAATTTTTCAACATTAGTCGGTTCGGTCCTCCAGTTAGTGTTACCCAACCTTCAACCTGCCCATGGCTAGATCACCGGGTTTCGGGTCTATACCCTGCAACTCATTCGCCCAGTTAAGACTCGGTTTCCCTACGGCTCCCCTATACGGTTAACCTTGCTACAGAATATAAGTCGCTGACCCATTATACAAAAGGTACGCAGTCACCCCACCCCAAAGCACATTCACTACTTGTTTGTTTTGTTGGGCGTCGCAAAAAACGCTCCGCCAACGCGTGTTGAATGTCACTTCAAAGTTGTCCTCAACACCAGAAAATGCTTTGGTGGTGGGGCTCCCACTGCTTGTACGTACACGGTTTCAGGTTCTATTTCACTCCCCTCGCCGGGGTTCTTTTCGCCTTTCCCTCACGGTACTGGT